>JBARZG010000032.1:0-35343 GCA_049649785.1 Ornithinimicrobium sp.
GGCGGTGCTGGTCGGCGGGCTCGGGCTGGGCTACACCGCGGTAGCGGCACTACGGCATACCGATGTGATCGCCGTGGACGTCATCGAGGCGTTGGCGCCCGTGATCTCGTGGCACGAACAGCGGTTGTTGCCCACCTCCGATGAGCTGTTGGATGATCCCCGGGTCCGGATGTTGCTGGCGGACTTCTTCGCTGTGATCGGCGGCGCCGTCGGCGATCAGGTCGGCGCTCGCGCTAGCTACGACGTCATCGCACTCGACATCGATCATGCACCCGATTTTGTGCTGCACCCCGACCATCAGGGCTTTTACACCACCGCTGGCCTGCGGGGAGCGGCCGCCATGCTCTCACCAGGCGGCGTGTTCGCCCTGTGGTCGGACCGCGCCCCGGATGAGGGCTTCATAACGACGGCACGTACCGTTTTCGACATGGTTGACGCCCGCGTGGTTCGGTTCGCCAATCCGCTGACCGGGGGCACGTCCAGCAATACGGTTCACCTCGCCCACCGGCTGAGTATGACGTCACCGGCAGGCTCGGGATGAGCGAGCCCGAGTCACCGGGTTCACCCGATGTGCCACCCACCCAAACAGCGGCCGCCCGCTCGACCGGGCCCGGTGCGGCGCCGAGCAACGCAGCGACCGGTGACGATGCTGCTGCCGAGGCCGCTGCCGCACCGGGCCTCGAGATCGCCGCGCTCAGGTTCGCCGAGTATGTCGAGCCCCAGATCGACGTTCTGCTGCGAGTGGCCACGTCGCTCACCGGCCGCAACGGTGGCGCCGAGGACCTCGTCCAAGAAACGTTGATCCGCGCCTATCGGGCGATTGAGTCGTTCGACGGCGCATACCCCCGGGCGTGGCTGCTGACCATCTTACGGCGCACCCACATCAACATGAACCGGCGGCAACGCCCGATCGTCATCGAGGACTTCGAGGCAACGCACCGGGCGCGGCCGGCCTTCGGACCCAACGAACAGGACGGCCCGGAGGATCAGGTGCTGGCCGGCACGTTGCACCCGCGGCTACACAATGCCGTTGCCTCGCTCGACGCCCGCTTCCGAACGGTGTTGTTGCTGGTCGACGTCGACGGGCTGAGTTACGCCGAGGCGGCTGCCGTCCTCGATGTGCCGGTCGGGACCGTGATGTCGCGGTTGAGCCGGGCCCGCAACCGCGTTCGTGACCATTTAGGACCGGACGTGATGAAGGCGCGGCGACTGTGATGCCCGAGACGATGGTGGCGCCAAGGACGAGCGTGACGCCAACCGGCGGCACGGCAAGGAGAAGGTCATGAACATCCGACACCCCTGGGCGGCGGCCCGGACGATGGTCACCTGCCACTGGGCGGCACGGCGGCTGCAGCGCTATCTCGACGCGGACCCGTCGGCGATGTTGAAGACGGACGAAGTGGGTCGGCTAGAGGCCCACCTCGCAGTGTGCGAGCGCTGCACTGCGGTCCTGAGTGAGTACCGCGGGCTGAAAAGGGTCTTCGCCCGCTGGGCCAGGGAGGCGCAGCCCGACCCGGACACCGTGGCACGTCTGAACGCATTTGCGCGCTCGTTGTCTTCCGGGGAGTCGCGATGAACGCCCGGTGGGACTTGGTCGTGCTCGGCGGTGGCACGGCGGGCATCGTCGGTGCCAAGGTGGCCGCCAACTTCGGGGCCAGCGTCTTGTTAATTGAACGCGACCGCACCGGCGGCGACTGCCTCTGGACCGGCTGTGTGCCAAGCAAGTCGCTGCTGGCGGCCGCTCATGCTGCGGCCGTCGGCCGATCCTCGGCAGGCCTCGGGGTCACCTATCAGCCACCGGATGTCGACTTCGCTGCGGTGATGAATCACGTGCGCTCGGCAATCGCCACGATCGAGCCGATTGACTCGCCACAGGCGCTGAACGAGGCCGGGGTCGACGTGCTGGCAGGTACCGGTGTGCTCACCGGTCCGCGCACGGTGCAAGTGACCGAGGTCGGCACCGATGGCGGCGGGAACAACCAAGGGTCGCCCGCGCCGCCCCCCGTCGTTCATGACATTGAGTTCGAACATCTGCTGTTGTCCACTGGCGCTGAGCCGGCCCTACCGCCGATTCCGGGATTGGCTGACAGCGAACCCCTGACCAGCGATTCGGTATGGGAGCTCAGCGAGCTGCCGAGGCGTCTGGCCGTGCTCGGTGGCGGGAGCATCGGCTGCGAGCTCGGCCAAGCCTTCGCCCGGCTCGGCTCGGACGTGACCATCGTCGAAGGTGAATCTCGTCTGATCCCACGAGAAGACGACCGGTCGGCCGCCGTGCTGACCGCCGCGTTGGAAGCCGACGGGGTCACGGTGCGCACCGGTGCCACAGTGACCGAGGTGCATCCGGCGACGGCCGAGTCACATGACGGCAACGAGCCCATCCCCCGTGAGACAGCCGAGTCGAGCGAGTCCTCGGGGGCCGGCACGCTGGTGCTGGATGACGGCAGTGCGGTCGAGTTCGACCGGGTCTTGGTCGCTGTGGGCCGCAGGCCTCGTACCCAAGGCATCGGCCTCGACCGGGCCGGTGTCGAGGTTGATGAGCGCACCATGGTCGTGGTCGACAGCGTGTTGCGCACCACCAACGAACGCATCTTCTCCGCGGGCGACCTGACCGGTCACGCCCAGTTCACGCACCTGGCCGGCAACCACGGCAGCACCGCCGCAACCAACGCGGTGCTCGGCACTCGCCGCAAAGTCGCCAGCACCGTGCCCAGAGTGACCTTCACCGATCCCGAGATTGCTGCCGTGGGCGTCTCGACGCAGGACGTGGACCCCGGTCATCACCTCGTCGTGATCGAAAACGCCGAGGTGGACCGCGCAGTGGCCGAAGGGCGCACCGAGGGCTTCACCGCTTTAGTACACGACAAAGGCGGCACGATTCTCGGTGCGACCGTCGTCGGCCCTCGGGCCGGCGAAACGCTCGGCGAGCTCACCCTGGCAGTCAGCAAGGGCCTCAAGACCACCGACCTGGCTGGCGTGATCCACCCCTACCCGACCTACAGCGATGGCCCGTGGAAGGCAGCGCTGGCCGACGTCAGCCGCCGCCTGGACTCGGGCCTAGCCACTCGAGCGATCGGCATACTGTCCGCCTCCCGACGTAAATGGCTCCACTTCCGCGACTGACCTGGTCCATTTCCCCGGCCCGGCCGCCCCATCCTCGGCCTGGGCAGCGGGAGGGCTCAGGTGACCGGTCTACGCAGGGTGCGATATCCGCCGATCATGCGTTGCGCGGCGCTGATGGCCACGATTGCCGCCCATACCCACGCGATCTGCTCGGCGTAGAACGGCAGGATCAGCCAGAGGCTGTGCACAGCGATGGTTTCGGTGCCTTCGGCGAGGCCGCCGAGGAAGCTAAACGAGCGCCCATCGTCGAGTTGGTGTCCGGTGCGCTCGGCCACCGAGGAGAACGCCAGGAATGCGGTGCCATTGACGTAGTAAGCAACCAACACCACGGCGAACGGCAACCACGACGCGTCGTAGCCACCCGAGGCTGCCGACGCGGTGACCCCGATGGCGACGCCGACCACGGTCGCGCCGTAGACGAGGAAGTCAGCCGTAATGTCCAAGAACCCCCCGGCCTCGGGATGATGAGCGCGTCGACCGCTGCCCGCCGCCGACTCTTCTCCCCCGCCCGGTGGCCCCGAACTGGCGCGGCGCCGGGCTAGCGGCCCGTCCACGCCGTCACAAAGTCGCGACATCAACCACAGCAACAGGGCCGGCAGCCACCATTGCAGCCCGGCGGCGACGGCGCTGCCCAGGCCGAGCACCAACCCAACCAGCGTGACCCGGTCGGGGGTAACGATGGATCGATCTATCACTCGCGCTACGTCGTCCAACGGCTTGGCCAACAGCGCACGCATCGAAGCATCCAGCATCGGGGGGACGGCGCCTCAGGCGCCGGCCTCCTCGGTGTTCACCGATGCACTACCTTCGTCGGCCCGGGATCGGTTGATCAGCACATACCCGATCACGATCAACACGACAATCCCGGCAAGTGACCAGAGCAGGCCGGCCGGGTCTTGCAGCCCGGAAGCGCCGACCTGCACGTACAGCACCACCGCCGGCACCATCCCCAAGGCGGTGCCGATGGTGTAGGACCGCAACGGTATGCCGGTCGCGCCCGCCACGTAGTTGATCGCCATGAAGGGTGCCACCGGCATCAGCCGCAGCGCCAACACGGGGAAGACGCCGGTGCCCTGCAGGTATCGCAACACGTTTCCCCGGTACTTGCTGATCAGCGGCTCCACCACCGGCCGCAGCGTGCTTTGGGCCAGGAAAAAGCCCAACAAAGCGCCCAACATCGCACCGATCCAGACCACGACCATCCCCCAGATGCCACCGAACACTGCCCCGGCCAAGATGGTGAACAACCCCAGCGGGACCGGCAGCAGGGCCAACACGGCATACACCACGATGAAGAGGATCGGACCCCAAATCCCGGCAGCCGCAACCTGGTCGCGCACCGCGTCGGGTTGCAACAATCCGGATCGATATGCCGCAGCCAGCGTGCCGAGAAGCGCGACGGCAACGACGCCGCGGATCAACCACCCTCGAGTGGTCACCCGCTGTTCCATACTCTCAGCCTTCCGTCGAGCGTGTGCCCTATTGTCTCTCCGGTGATCCGATGAATCGTGCTCCTGCAGGAAGGCAGTAAGAGTGTTGATGTGTTCCCAGATGGCACACTCCGTTACCGTTCTGAAAGAAGTCGATTCATGCAGCGTGTCGTGATGTGGGCCGCCGGAGCTGCGATATTGACCCTCGCTGCCTGCGCCCCACCGCCAGCTCTGGTCACCACACCCGATGAGCGGTCCTTCGCGGATATCGCCGCCGCCGCGCAAGGGCAGGAAGTGGCCCTCTGGATGTGGGGTGGCGATCCGGCCGGCAACGCCTACGTCGACGACGTGTTGATCCCTGCAGCCAAGGCTGAGGGGGTCGAGCTGCGCCGGGTTCCAGTCGCCGACACCAGCGACGCGATCAACCGGGTGCTGACCGAGGTGCAGGCGGGCAGCACCGGGGGGGAGGTTGACCTGGTCTGGGTCAACGGAGACAACTTCGCGACCGTCCAGCAGGCGCAGGGGTGGCGGTGCGGTTGGGTGCAGGACCTGCCGAACGCCGAGTACCTCGACCCCGAGGATCCTCTGCTGACCAACGATTTCGGGGTCGATGTCGCCGGATGTGAGGCACCCTGGCACAAGGCCCAGTTCACCTTTGCCTACGCCGCCGACCGGGTCGATGACCCGCCTGCCACCATGGATGAATTGCTCGACTGGGCTCGTGATAACCCCGGCCGGTTCACCTACCCCGCGCCCCCGGATTTCACCGGCTCAGTCTTCCTTCGCCAAGCGTTCTATGCGACCTCAGGCGGCTACGAGGAAGTGCCCTTGGCGTTCGACCAGGAGGCGTTCGACGAGCTCAGCCCGGCGGTGTTCGACCGCCTCGAAAGCCTCGAATCCTCGCTGTGGCGCTCCGGTGAGACCTATCCGCGAGACATTGCCGCACTGGACCGCCTCTTCGCCGATGGCCAAGTCGATTTCACCATGACCTATGGGCCGGCGACCCTCACCGACCTGGTCGCCAGCGGCACCTTCCCGGCCAGCACGACGGTGCTGCCGCTGGCCGACGGCACCATCGGCAACGCCAGCTTCTTAGCAATCCCGGCGACCTCCGGCAACTCAGAAGGGGCCATGGTGGTGGCCGACCTGGCCATGTCGCCCGAGCAACAGGTAGCCAAAGCAGACCCGGATGTATGGGGCCAGTTCACCGTGCTGGACACCGCACGACTCGACCAAGCCGATCAAGCGGCCTTTGAGTCCCTGCCCGACTCCCCCGTGGTCCCACCGTATGAAGAGTTGTCTGCTGACGCGAACCCCGAGTTGGCCGCCGAGTGGGTTCCTGCCCTGGATGAGGGCTGGCGTCGAACGGTGCTCGGCGGAGGGTGAATATTCGCGTTTGGCAGAGGCTTCGGACGCGGAAAGGGGCCGCGGCACCCACCGGGGCCCGATGCCTTCCGACGGTGCGAGTCGCCGGCCTCCTCACACTGAGCGCCGCGGTGCTGTGCGCGGCCGTGGTGGCCGGTGCCGTGATCACGTTGGCGCTGAGCGCCGCAGGCTTGATGCCGGTGGTCGGCCAGCCGGCGCTGAGCGGCCAAGCTTTCACGACCGTCGCCCCTGATCTGGCCCTGGCCACCCGCGAATCGCTGGTGATCGCAACCGCATCGACCCTGCTCGCGGCCGTGATCGGACTTGGTGCCGCCATCGTCGTGCTGAGCAGCACCCCGGGAGCCAAAGCCCTGGCAGCACTCGCCGCCGCTCCCATCCCGATCGCACACATCGTCGCCGCGGCCTCGTTTGCGCTGCTGCTCTCCGACGCCGGGTTGTTCAACCGGCTGAGCACCGTCGACACCTCAAGCTGGCCCTCCCTGGTCGCCGGTCCGTGGCCGATCGGCTCGGTGGCCGCCTTCGCCTGGAAGGAGTCGGCGTTCGTCGCGTTGGTGATCAGCGCCGCTATCGGGCCACGACTGCGGGCCTACTCCGAGACTGCAGCCTTGCTGGGCGCCAACTCGTCGCAACGCATCACCAGGGTGTTCATCCCGCTGGCGCTGCCCAGCCTGCTCGGGGCCTGCATCATCGTCTTCCTCTACACGGTGGGCTCCTATGAGGTGGTCTGGCTGCTGGGGCGCGCCTACCCCGAGCCGTTACCGGTCACGGCATACCGGCTCTTCACGTCGGTCGATCTGCAAGCCCGCCCGCAGGCCGCAGCGGTGGCCCTGGTCTCGGTGGGCTTGGCCTTGGCGGCCGCTGCGGCGACCGTGCCCCTGCTGCGCCGGCTGGGTGTGGCCCGATGACTCGTCGCGCTCCAGCCCTGATCGCCTTGGCGGTGCTGACGGTGTGGTTCGCGGTGCCGCTGGTGCCAGTTTTTCTGTGGGCGTTCGCGGACCGTTGGGCCTTCCCCGCCGTCCTGCCGCAGCAGTGGGGACTCAGTGGATGGCTGGAGGCGCAAAAGGCCGGAGTCCCGGCCGCGTTGGGCCGCTCGACGCTGCTCGGGGTAGGAGTTTCGGCGCTCGCCGTCATCCTGGGGGCCGCTGCTGCCCGGACCTTGGCGTGGACCTCGAACCGCTGGAACAGCGCCCTGGCCCTGACCTTGCTCGCACCAGTCGCACTCCCCCCGTTTGCACTGGCGATGGGCTTGGACGTCCTGCTGCTGCGGCTCGGAGTGCCCCCGCTGCTCACCCTGGTGACACTGTTGACCGTGCTCGCGCTGCCCTATACGACGTATACCCTGCGGGCGGCATACACCGGCCTGGACCGGGGCATGGAGGAGCAGGCGCTGCTGCTCGGAGCGAGCCCTTTGGTCGCGTTCTGGCGGGTCACGGTGCCGACGCTGGCCCCGGGGTTGGCCGCCGCAGCGTTCCTCGCCTTTCTGATCGGGTGGAGTGACTACGTGGTCACCCTGGTCATCGGCGGTGGTCAGTTCACGACGTTGCCACTGTTGATCGGCTCGGCGGCCTCGCGCACAGGCAACGAGTCGGCTCTGGCGGTGATGTCCCTGCTGTCGTTGGGGCTGCCGCTGCTTGCCCTGCTGCTCGCGGGGACGCTTCGGCGCACACCGACGGAGGCCGTCAATGTCGGCTGACCTGCAGTTTGCCGGGGTGTCGTTCAGTCATCACGGAAGCGATGTGCCCACCGTGCACGACTTGTCGCTGCAGGTAGCGGCAGGTGAGATGGTCGCTCTGTTGGGGACCTCGGGGTCGGGCAAGTCCACCGCGCTGCGGCTGGCGGCCGGCCTCGAGCAGCCATCTGCCGGAGACGTCCTGATCGATGGGATCAGCCAGCGCGGGGTGTCGCCGGCGCGGCGAGGCATCGCCATGGTCTTCCAAAAACCGTTGCTGTTCCCGCACCTGTCCGTGATCGACAACGTTGCCTTCGCCGACCGCATCCGCGGCCAGAGCAAGGCAGCTGCACGCCGCGCAGCACGCGAATACTTGGAGTTGGTCCAGGTCGCTGAGTTGGCTGATCGGCGCTCGCGCGAGCTCTCAGGTGGTCAAGAGCAGCGCGTCGCGGTCGCCCGGGCGCTCGCGGCGCGTCCCAGCATCTTGTTGTTGGACGAACCCTTCGGAGCGTTGGACATCGCTGTGCGCGAATCCTTGTATGAGGTGCTGACCCAGATCAGAGAACACCTCGGCCCGACCATCGTGATGGTGACACACGACCTCGCCGAGGCGGGTCTGGCCGACCGGGTCGCTATCCTGGACGGGGGCTGCATCAGCGCCGACGGTGAGCTCGCGGAGCTGTATGCCGCACCGGCAAACGTTCAGGTGGCACGGTTGCTGGGCGGCTTCACCGAAATCAGCGGGCAGGTCCACGCTGGGATACATCACAGCGCGGCCGGACGCGTTCGGCTGCCGGCCGGATGTGAGGTCGCGGACGGAGGCGCCGTGTTGTTGGTGCATCGTCAGGGTCTACGCCTGGAGCCGTGCCCCGCCGAAAGCAGGCAACAGGATGAATCGCTGGCGGTCGGCAGTTCCCCGGCGGTCGGCGGCTCTCCGGAAGTCGGTGATCTTGTCGGTCAGGTCACGGACGTGCGGACAGCCGGGCTGCGTCTACGCTTGACGATCCTGCTGGACGGCGCCGCTGCGGTGGGTCGGCCAGCCCATCTGGAAGCAGAGGTCGACGGCGGCGCACCGTGGGTCGGGGCCGCACCCGGTATGCGGGTCAGGATCCGCCCTGGGGTGCCGGGCGTCTGGGTGGTTCCAGCGACGTCTACGCTTCGTCCATGACTGAGCCTGCGATCGTGACGCAGGGGCTGAGCAAGCGGTATGGAGACTTCCTGGCCTTGGATCAGGTCGATCTCGAGGTCCGGACGGGGGAGATTCTTGGTTTCCTCGGCCCCAACGGCGCAGGGAAGTCGACGGCGATCAAAATCCTCCTCGACCAGGTCCGCCCCAGCGCCGGGACCGCTTCGGTCCTGGGGCTGGACGCACGTCGCGGCAGCGCCGCTATCAGGGCACGGGTTGGCTATCTGCCGGGTGACCTGAGTCTGTACCCGCGGCTGACCGGCCAGCAGACGCTGGAGTTCTTTGCCGGGATGCGCGGTGGAGTCAACTGGGAGGTCGTCACCGACCTGGCAACGCGGTTCGATGCCGACCTGTCCAAGCGAGTAGGCGAGTACAGTACCGGCAACCGGCAGAAGATCGGCCTGATCCAGGCCTTTATGCACGAGCCGGAACTGCTCATCCTGGACGAACCCAATGCAGGCCTCGACCCGTTGCTTCAAGAGACGTTCCACACCTTGTTGGAGGAGACCCGCGCGCAAGGTCGCACCGTGTTCTTGTCCTCACACACGCTGTCCGAAGTCGAACGGGTCGCTGATCGCGTTGGCATTATCCGGGCTGGCCAGGTGGTGGTCACCGCAGGCGTGAGTGACCTCAAGGCCACCGCTATTCGCCTTCTCGATATCGAGTTCGCCCAACAGGTGTCGCAGACGATTTTCGACGACGTTGCGACGGTGCATAGTGCCGACTTTGACGGCACCCGGGTCCGGGTGACGTATGAAGGTGAGGTCGATGCCGTGGTGAAGGCCGCCGCACAGCATCGAGTGGTGAGTCTGAGCAGCCGCGAGAGCGACCTCGAGGAGATCTTCTTAACGTACTACCGCGACACAAACAAGCGAGTCGATGACCAGGAAGCGACCGACCAGCTTCATACCAATCCGCGGGACACCCTGCATCCAGACCGCGAGAACCGCTGAGATGGTATGGCCGTTGTGGCGCAAGGAGCTGGCTGACCGATGGCCGCTCGCAGCAGGTGTCGGCGGTCTGCTGATCATCTTCAGCGCTGTCGCTTTTGCCATCTATGCCCCGATGGCCGGCACCCTCGACGCCATCGCGTCAACTTTTCCCCGCGAGATCCTGACGATTATCGGCGGTATCGCTCCGGGTGGGTATGTCGTGAGCCAACTGTTCAACGTGCTGGGACCGATCATGGTGGTGGCCCTGGCGGTCACCATCGGGGTTTCGGTGCTCGCCGGGGAAGAAGACGACGGCACCCTCAGCCTGCTGCTGGCGCACCCGGTGCGGCGGGGCACGGTGCTAGCCGTCAAAGGCGCAGTGGTGTTGACATTGGTGGCGCTCAGCACAGCGTTGTTCTGGGTCGGCGTGATGCTCAGCGCCGCATACCAGGGGGTCGACCTCGACCGCAGCAACATCACAGCGGCCTGCTTTCATCTCTACTGCCTCGCTGCCTGTTTTGCGATGATCGCGGTTGCCGCCGGGGCCGCCACCGGGCGCACAGGAATGGCTGGTGCGATCGCCGGCGGGTTCACCGTGTTGTCCTATCTGGGCGCGACCATGCTGCCAGTGGCGGGCTTGGACGGGTGGGCGAGGGTGAGCCCGTGGCACTACTACAACGGCTCCGACCCGTTGGCCAACGGGATCGATCCCGCGCATCTGGCAGTGCTGATCGCGCTGGCGCTGTTGGCCTCGCTGCTGTCCTGGGTCACCTTTCTGCGACGCGATCTGCGCGGTTGAGCGTCGTGGCGTTCTATCTGGTGCTGCGCAAGGAGCTTGTCGATCGGGCCTTATTGGTTGCCGTGGCCTCCACGCTGCTGGTCGCTCTGACCGTGATGACCGGGTGGTTGTATGCGCCGATGGCAAACCAGTTCATCGCCTTGCGCGAAGCGCTGCCCACCACATTGCTGGCATTGATCCCGGGCGGCGACATGGCATCGGCAACCGGGTGGGTCAACGCCCAGGTCCTGTCCTTGACCGCTCCCGGAACCCTCATCGTGGTGGCGACTGTGAGCGCGCTGCGAGGGACAGTGGGTGAAGAGGATCGCGGCACCCTCGGGTTGTTGCTCAGTGCTGGGATCAGCCGGATGACGTTCGTGGCTGCGAAGACGGCGGCGATGGTGTTGCTGGTTGCCATGACCGGGACAGTTTTGGCCCTGGGGCTGCTTGCTGCAAACGCTGGTTGGGGGCTAGGCCTCGCCTGGAGCGACCTGGTGATCGCGTGTGTTTTCGCAGTCGCCTTGGCCTGGTTCTTCGGGGCGCTCACCTTGGCGCTCACTCTCGGGACCGGGCGGCTGCGCACTTCAGCGATGACAGCCGCGACCTGTGTCGCCGCCTCTTTCCTGGTGGCGACGTTCTTTCCACTCTCCGATTCCTTGGACAGATATGACCACTGGAGCCCGTGGTTCTACTACAGCGGCTCGGATGCCCTAGGAACGGGAGCATCACCGCTCTACTTCTTAACTCTCATTGGCCTCTCTGTGGCCTGCCTGACCCCCGGACTCTGGATCTTCCATAGGCGCGATCTCAGAAGCTAACGCGGTGCTGCTCACCCGCCCAGCGTGTCGACCTGGCGCACTGCGCGACGCCATGGCCGAGTGTGGCCGCGAACTCGTGGGGCTGCTGGCCGGAAGACCGCGACTCACCGAACGCAGCGCGACCTCTACCTGCTGACCCCCTCGAGCCTGGATAATCGAGCCATGGCCTCCTTGCACATAAACACACCCTTCCGATTGGGCGTCGCCATCGTGGGCGTTCTTGTGGCGTACTACTTCACGCCGGTCAACTTCGTCAGAACTGGTGACCTGTTGAATCTAGCCATCACCGGGGTCGCTATCGCAGCCTTGATCTATGTCGTGCGAGCCCAATGGCTGCACTACCTCGACGACACCATCGAGGGCGGGGCCTACGGAGGCCTGGCTCTCGGGCTGATCGTGGTCGTAGCGGTGTTTGCCCTTGGCTATTTCGTCTTGGAGACAAACAGCCCCAGTCAGTTCGAAGGTCTCGTGACCCGGACCGACGCGCTCTATTTCACGATGACAACCCTGACCACGACCGGATTCGGCGACATCTATGCCTCAGGTGGGTTTGCCCGAATCCTGGTCTCCGCCAACATGTTTTTCAATCTTGTCTTCATCGCGGCGGTCGGCGTAGTGCTCAGGAACCGGCTCGGGGCGCGCTTGGAAGCAAGGGAATCGGACTAGCGCAGTCCATCGACGAGGGCTCAGCCGATGACCGGTACCGACTCCATCGCCGTGTCGATCCGAGCCTGCGGCAAGTCGAGGTCGACCATCTGACCGGACAGATACTGATCGTATGAGGCCAGGTCAAGGTGCCCGTGACCGCAGAGGGCGGTGAGGATCACCTTCTCCTCACCCGATTCCTTGCATGCCTGCGCCTCCCGGATCGCGGCAGCCAGGGCGTGGGTGGGCTCGGGAGCGGGAATGATCCCCTCGGCTTTGGCGAACTGCAGCGCCGCGGCGAAGCACTCGGTCTGCGGGATCGATGCCGCCGTGACGTACCCGTGCTCGTAGAGGTGCGAGACCAACGGGCTCATTCCGTGATAGCGCAGCCCACCAGCATGGATAGGCTCAGGGATGAACTCATGGCCGAGGGTGTGCATCTTCATCAGCGGCGTCATCCCGGCGGTGTCACCGAAGTCGTAGCGGTACTCGCCCTTGGTTAATGTGGGGCAAGCGGCGGGCTCCACACAGCGGATCTCGGGGTTCATCTTTCCGGCCATCTTTTCCCGCAGGAACGGGAACGACAGCCCGCCGAAGTTCGAGCCGCCGCCGGTACAGCCGACGAGCAGGTCGGGGGTCTCCCCCACCTTGGCCAGCTGTAGCAGTGTCTCTTCGCCGATGATCGTTTGGTGCAGCAGCACGTGATTGAGCACTGAGCCGAGCGCATACCGAGTCTGTGGGTCGGCCACGGCCATCGAGACCGCCTCGGAAATGGCGATGCCGAGGGAACCCGGGTGGTCGGGGTCTTGAGCGAGCAGCGAGCGACCGAACTCAGTGATCTTCGATGGGCTCGGGCGCACACTGGCTCCCCAGATCTCCATCATCGTGCGCCGGTACGGCTTGGAGCGATATGACGCGGCGACCTGCCATACCTCGCACTCCATCCCATACTGGGCGGTGGCGAAGGCAAGTGCGCTGCCCCACTGACCGGCGCCGGTCTCGGTAGTCAGCTTGGTAATCCCTTCCTGGTGGTTGTAGTACGCCTGGGGCACCGATGTGTTGGGCTTATGCGACCCTGCCGGGCTGACGCCCTCGTACTTGTAGTAGATCCGCGCTGGAGTTTCGAGCAGCTTCTCCAGGCGGCGGGCCCGAAACAGGGGGCTGGGCCTCCACAACCGGTACACGTCGAGCACGCCACCCGGGATATCGATGTAACGCTGGGTGCTGACCTCTTGCTCTATCAGCGCCATCGGGAACAGCGGCGCAAAATCCTCGGGTCCGGCTGGCTGGTGGGTGCCAGGGTGCAGTGCCGGGGGCGGCGACTCGGGCAGGTCCGCGACGAGGTTGTACCACTGGGTGGGCATCTCGGACTCGTCAAGCAAAATCTTGCTGTATGCGGCATCACGGGCGCTGTCGGTCATGGCCGCCACCCTAGCGAGCGAAGTTGGGGCCAGGCGCCTACCCACTCCGGATGAGGACCGCATCTGCGACCCGCGGCGCGGCGTTCACCTGGCCCCCCACGCTCCCACCGTCTGCTGACCCCCTCGTGCCGCCGACACGCCCGACCGGAGCGGCCACAGGGTGCACGTGAACCTGTGGCCGGTTGTCACGGGCGAGTCGGCGGCATCAATGTGTCAGGTTGTGCTGTCGACCGGGTCAGCCAGTTCGGCTACCCGCCAGATCTCGAACATCGCGTGATCATCGGCGCTCTCGTACTGATAGAAACCGGTCTCCGGAGCCCTGGCTTCAATCGTGCTCGACTCCGCCGGGTCCCACACCATCGCGACGTGCCCGATTTCTTCGGTCCCGAGATAGTCATCCCAAAAGACGAGGTCACCGGGCTGCTCCTCGCCAGCCGCGACCGGCACCCCATTGCCGGCGGCCATCCAGTCGCGTTGAGCTCGGGCGGTGCGCGGCATACCAATCCCGACTTCGGAGAATGCATGCCGCACGAAACTAGAACAATCCCAGACTTCTGGGCCATCGGCACCCCACTCGTACGGCTCCCCCACCTCATCGCGAGCTTCGCTGAGTAGCACCTCTAGACGGTGCTGGGTCGATTCCTCGTTCGTGATTCCGCCGCGGTACTGCTCCACCAAGGCGACAGCCCGCGGATCCGGCTCCACGTCCTTCCACGCGTCGTTGGCGCACCCAGACACCACCAGCGCGACCGCGACACACGTCACGAGCGGTCGGATCATGCGGGTCATGGAGGTGACCTATCTGTGCGAGCGATGATCTAGGGGCGACGTTATTGTGTCCCGCGAACCTGACGCGGGCCTGGACGATGGGCGTCGCACGGGCTGAGGGGTCATTGGCGACGGGGGTGGGTGACACCCCTGAGTAGTCACCCACCCCCGCCGCCCAGTGCGCCAGCCCCTCGTGCCGACGAAGTGTCGGCGGCACGAGGGCCTGTGGTCGACGCGCACCACACAGTGTGCCCGCGCCAATGACCCCGAAGCACTAGCCAAAAGTCTCAGAAACGCTCGTCCATTCGGCGGATCTCTCGCTGGCCGCAACTCCGGACTGAGGACTGTCCGCAGCAGTCGGATGGAAGCAGACGTGCGGGAGGAACGATATCCCGCGTCTTTACTTTCTTACTCCTGTAATGACCTTTGCGGTGCCTAATCCTTGAGCTTTCGATAGCCGCGCAACAGAGGAAAGCGCCCACGAGCAATATGGCTCAATCGATGTTTCACTTGGGGCTGCTTACGTACACAATGCACCGAAGCCCGAGGAGTCTTGATCTTGTTTCGTCATGTTTTACTGCGCATTATTGTTGTTCTCGCCCTCGCGGCGAGCGTTGGGCCGTCGGCTGCGGCCATCCCTTCTGTGGGTGCAATGCCCGGGCAACCATCGCCCGAGCCAGTAGAAGCAGCACTGGACGACAAACCAGAGCAGGACCTGTGGCGAGGGGACGTCAGCACGGGCGATGGCGTCAACATCGTCGGCCTCACCTGGGATCAAGCAGGGGCTGCGGACCCGGCTGAACTGGCGAAGCCTCGAATGCGAACGCGTGTTGAAGGTGAGGCGTGGGGACCGTGGCGCGAGATGGCCGCCGACGACACTGAGGCATCCACAGGCACCGAGGGCGACCTCGTTCTCGGCGCAGTAGAAGTACAGATCGAGCTCGATGTCAGCGACGCCGACGCCGACGGCGTATCGGACCCTACGGCAACCGTCTGGAACGAGGCGGCTCAGCCAGCCGACTCCGACCCTGCACTCAATCTCTCCGCCGACGGCGCTCCCGTCGACCCTTCCCGTCCGAGAGTTCAGCGCCAAAAGGAAGGAATCTTGGCCACCGGCGACAGTGGGCTGGCCATCGCCACCCGAGCGCAATGGGGCGCCGACGAGTCGCTGCGCAAGTGGAGCCCGAACTACATCGACTCTCAAGCCGGGGTGACCATCCACCATACGGCGGGCAGCAACTCCTACTCTGCCGATCAGGTTCCGGCCATCCTGCGCGGGATCTATCGCTACCAGGCGGTGACTAGGGACTGGGGCGACGTCGGCTACAACCTCTTCGTCGACAAGTACGGCCGCGCCTGGGAGGGCCGCCGAGGCGGCCCTGAGATGGCACTTCGCACCGCGCACGCATACGGCATGAACTACACGACGGCCGGGATCTCGTTGGTCGGGGACTACTCCTCCACGGAAGTGCCGGCGGCTGCCTTCGACGCGATGGCCCGGGTAACCGCCTGGAAGCTGGGGGCCCATGGCAACACGGTGACCGGCACGTTCAGGCACGAAAACACTCACCAAGGGTGGACTCGGGACATGCCCCGGGTTCATGGGCACCGCGACGTCAATGCCACGACATGTCCAGGCGAGCGGTTCTACGCACGAATGGGAGAATTTCGCTCGCTTGTTCGTCAATATCAGGACGAAGCAACAGTCGTACAGCGTCTGGCCGGCCCAGACAGGTACGCGACGGCCGCCCAGATAGCCGCCGATGCTCACCCGTTCGGGGTCGGAACCGTCTACATCGCTCGCGGTGAAGCGCTGATCGATTCCCTGGTGGTAGGTGCAGCGGCAGCACACACCGATGATGCCGTGCTTCTGACTCGGGAGAACAGTCTGCCCCAGGCGACCCGCGACCAACTGATCGCTCTCGCCCCCGAGCGCGTAGTCCTGGTCGGTGACATCGACCAGATCTCTGGCGCCGTGCAGACGCAGATCCGCGCCGCTATTGACACGCCGGTGACGCGGTTGGCCCCTGGGGACCAGTACGCCTTGGCTGCAGAACTGTCACGCACCTGGACAGAGACAGACGTGGTCTACGTCGCCTCGGGCGTGGAGCCGGCCGATGCGCTGTCCGGTGGGGCAGCCGCCGCTGGTGATGATGCACCGATGCTGCTGAGCGCCGATGCCGACGGCCTGCCAGATGACACTCGTGACGCGTTGGTCGATCTTGGCCCGAGCACCGTCTATGTGCTTGGTGGTCCGGGACGGCTGCCAACCTCCACGGTGCGAGAGATCCGGAACCTCTCGCCAGGGGCCAGTGTGACCCGGTTGGCCGGGCCGGACCGATACTCGACGTCGGCTGCTGTGGTCACTGCCCGCTTCGGCGACAGCCCGCGGGTGCTGACCGCGAACGGCACCGCCAGCATCGACGCCATCGCCGGGACCCAACTGGCAGATACCACCGGGAGCGCAGTGTTGCTCACCCGGAGGGACTGCCGACCTCGCGCGGTGGCCTCGGCCATGGCCGGGGTGGGGGTAGAGATGGCCGTGCTGTTGGGCGGGTCGTCGCGACTGAGGGAGCGCGGCGCGACGACAACGTGTTGACCGGCCACTGACGCCTTGTCCACCCACTGATTCGCAAGCGGTTCCGACCTCCAGTTCCGCACGAATGCCTGCACGCTTGCCCTCGACTAGAGGGATCGGGTTGACAGGCGCGCAACACTGGGCTGGCACGACGAAGTGCCGTGGGTATGCAGCAGGCGGAAAGGGAAGGTCGGTGGGCTCTTGCTGAGCGTTGAGACCGCGATGCTGGCGGGCGGCTTCCTGCTGTTGTTGGCGGTCCTGGCTGCCCGGCTCTCGGAGCGCATCAAGGTGCCCTCGTTGCTGTTGTTCCTCGGGGTTGGCATGCTCGCCGGCTCGGAGGGTCCTGGAGGCATCGCCTTGGAGTCTCCGCAGCTGGCTCAGGCAGTGGGTTCGGTGGCCCTGGCCGTCATTCTCTTCTCCGGTGGGCTCGACACTCGCTGGGCCGCGATCCGACCGGTGCTGGCTCCGGGGTTGTTGCTGGCAACTCTTGGTGTGGTGATCACTGCCGCAATCATCGGCACCGCAGCATGGCTTTTGCTGGGGTCGTTCACCGATTTCGAACTGGGGTCGGAGGGCCTGAGCTGGCCGGAGGCATTCCTGATCGGGGCCATCATCTCTTCGACCGACGTAGCTGCCCTGTTCGGTCTTTTCCGCGGCGGCGGACCCCGCCCGGTGCGCCGCATTCGCAACTTGCTCGAGCTGGAGTCGGGCACCAACGACCCGGTAGCGGTTATCCTCACGACAGTATTGCTGGGGTTGCTCACCGCGACCTTGACCGGGCCCATGGACGCGCTTGCCGACCTGGCGAGGCAGATCGGGCTCGGTGCAGTCCTCGGAGTCGTGTTGGGGGCAGCGGGCGCGCGGCTCGCCAACCGGTTGCAGCTGCAGGCCATTGGGTTGTTCCCGATACTGGTGCTCTCGATCGGTCTGGTCAGCTTTGGTCTGGGCGATCTGCTCGGCGCTAACCCGTTCCTCATCGTCTACATCGCCGGGCTGGTCATCGGCAACAGCCTGCATCAGCACCGTAGTCTGGTGATCGACACCACCGATGCCTTCGCCTGGCTCGCGCAGATCATCATGTTCCTGGCTCTCGGGTTGCTGGTCGTGCCTAGCGACCTGCCCCGGATCGCCCCGGTGGCTATCGCACTGGCCCTGATCCTGATGCTCGTTGCCCGGCCGATCGCGGTCGTGCTTTGCCTGGCACCCTTCGACTTCGATCGGCGCGCCACGGCCTATGTCTCCTGGGCCGGCCTCAAGGGGGCGGTGCCGATCGTGCTGGCGACATTCCCACAAACCTTCGGACTCGCCGCGGCCAGTGACATCTTCGCGGTCGTCTTCGTCGTCGTGGTCGTCTCGGTGCTCGCGCAAGGGGTCACGCTGCCGTATGCCGCTCGACGGCTGCACGTCGACGAGAGCAGCGGGTAAACCCGCCCCGTGATCGGTCATAGGACGTGAGGTTCGAACGACGTGGCCGACCGCTATGCCACGGAGCAGGCGCAAGCCCGGACGTCACCTTCACGCACCTATTCGTGTCGTCGCCGACAGGCGGTGGCTAACTGCGTTCCTGGCCCACGTCGAGTCCTGGCCCACTTCGACAGTAAACGAGCCAATCATGGCGGTGCCGAACGCGAATGGTGAGGCTTGAACTCCCGCTCAGGGGCCGCGGTTGGTCGGGTAGTTCCCTTGACACCCGAGCGGCGGTGTAGACCATGATCTGGCATGTGTGGTTCTCGTGCGAGCAGTAGCCAAGGGCCGGCGCGTTTGTCGCTCTTGATCGTCAAGTTCGCTGCTTCGGTCTGGCGTCGGTGACTCTGGTGGTGAACGTTCGATCTCGGACCACCACGCAGCGATAGTGTGCTCCAACCTGTTGCCCTACCCGAGGCAACGCGGGGGACTAGACCTCCTTACCCCCTCTCGACGAGGTTAGCCACGCTTGGCCAAGGAGCGTAGAGTGGCGTACATGCTTGTGAATGTTGGCCAGGCCAAGACCGACCTCTCCCGGATACTCGCGCGAGTCGAAGCCGGAGAGTCGGTGGAGATCGCCCGCGACGGGGTTCCCGTGGCACGGTTGGTCCGCATCGAGGAGAAGGCTCCTGGAGAGCCTTTTTTGGCCGCCCACGGGTCCCTGTCCGACAGCATCTCGATTGCCGACGATTTCGAGTTCACGGACGCTGAGCTTGATGAGTTGCTGAACGATTCCTCATGAGAGCGTTGCTCGACACACACGTTGTGCTGTGGCACCTCGAAGGCTCCCGCGGCCTCTCGAGACAATCCCAACAGACCATCCGGCAGGCATCAGAGGTCATATTCAGCGTAGTTTCGTTCGCCGAGATCGGCGTAAAGGCGTCGATCGGCAAACTCACTGTCCCCCCCAACCTGCGCGAGCACATCGTGCGCACGGGAGTGAAGGTGCTGAGCCTCGACGCTGAGCACGGACTGGCAGTGGCAAGTCTCCCCATGCACCATCGTGACCCCTTCGACCGCCTACTTGTGGCACAGGCACGTTCAGAACACCTGACCATCATCACGGCTGATCCCCGCATCGCGCTCTATGACGTTTCCGTGGTCAAGGCCAACTGAACCTTGAACGATGCCTCCTGCATTCTCAGGGCAAAATCCGTGAGCAGCGAGTAGCCGTTATGTTCGCAGGTCTCTGCCTTGCTTTTCCGCTGGTCAGAAGCCGTTTAGACGTCGTGGCCGATACTGGGATCGAACCAGTTCCCGTAGTCTCAACCGCTACAGCGCTGAACAGGCCTGATAACGTTCTGACCAGCAACGATACGTCATCGGTTGGTGGACAGATCGGGTCACGAATGGCCACAAATCGACACTCAATCTGGCACGTATATGGCACGCGAGAGCCCAGAAGGCGATACCGGAGGTTACCCAGTGACACAGCATGAACAGCGCTCGGGAGGCAACACCAAGGGGACTCGGGCGGGCTTCGGCTCCATACGCTGACTGCCGTCGGGACGGATCCAGGCCCGCCATACAGGGCCGGACGGACTGACACATAAGGCGCCCACCCCATTTAGCACCAAAGGCGACGCAGAGGCATGGCTATCAATCCAACGAGCCAACATCACGCTGGGCAAGTGGAAGCCAGCCACCCAGGAATCACGGACAACTTTCGCCGACTACGCAGAAACCTGGCTACGTGGCCGTGACTTGAAGCCTCGATCGCGCGTGCACTACCGGAGCCTGCTCGACAGTCAACTCCTCCCCAGCTTCGGTCCCCTTCGCCCCTCTATCAACACGCCGAACGCCGTGCGTGACTGGCATGCAAGAACCCGTTGCGACCAAAGTACCTATCGCCGCTTGATAACAGCATTGAGATTCCCAATACCCAGGAACGGCGCGATCATCGGCCTGGGCCGGGCGCTGCGCGATGTTGATCATGTCGGGCAAGACCCGGTTCTTGCGTTGGGCGCCCTGACGGTTGGGCTGACGCAACCCACGTCCGGTGCGCAAGCAGGTCGCCAGGTCACGGCGCAAAGCACCACGAGACTGCACGTACAGGGACTGGTAGATGGTCTCGGTGGACACCCACATCTCCGGATCGTTGGGGTAATCCTCTCGAAGTCTGCCAGCGATCTGCTCGGGTGAATATTTCTTCGTCAGGTCCAGCTCGACCCACTTGCGCAGGGCCACGTTAGTGACCAGCTTGGCCCGCTTGGGCCGGCTCGCCCGCTCATAGGCCAGCGGATGCGCGGTCGTAGCCCGGTTGGCGCCCTTGCCGTCATTGTTCCGGGCCAGTTCGCGGCTGATCGTTGACGGCGAACGGCCAAGGCGCCTGGCAATAGAGCGGATCGACTCCCCACCGGCGCGGCCCAGTGCGATCTCTTCTCGCTCTCCGAAAGACAAGTACCGCCCCTGCAGGTCGCTCCCGCGGCGCGGGCGCACTCCACCGGCCTGACGCACCCACGCCAGACCTCGCTGACGGTAAGTGCCCGCCAGGGCCGAAGCGTCGGTCATGAACTCACCGGCTTGCCACGCAGCCCAGAACGGCTGAGTCAACTCAGCCACCAACTGATTAGAGAAACGCACTGTCAGCAACACCCTCTTGAAGTGTTGCGACGACCGCAAGGACCCGGGGATCCCTCTACGGCGTGGCGACCGTGCAGCGAAGATCCGGCGCGCGGCCGATGCGGAGGTCGAGGGTGACGAGCGTTGCCCCGAGGAGTTCGGCGAGGGCGACGTAGCTGGCGTCGTACGTCGTGAGGTTGTGGCGAAGTTGCCAGGCTCGGGGTGCGAGGAGCTCGTAGGGCCAGTGCTCGAGGGCTAGATCGATCAGGTCGCAGTGGGCTTGGGCGGCTTGGTCAGCGCTGATGACTCCGGCGAGTTCGTGGCGTCGAATGATGTTGCCGGCCTCGAACGGCAGTAGGCTGGGGGCGCAGAGGTCGGCGTCAGTGAGAGCGTCGGTAGCCCATTGCCCATCCGGTCCTGAGTCCAGCAGGATCGCAACCACGGCGGAGGCGTCGCAGACGACGAGTTGGGTCACCGCCGGTCGGCGTCAGTGAGAGCGTCGGTAGCCCATTGCCCATCCGGTCCTGAGTCCAGCAGGATCGCAACCACGGCGGAGGTGTCGCAGACGACGAGTTGGGTCACCGCCGGTCGGCGTCGCGAGCGGCGAGGATCGATTCAGCGTCGACCCGGACGCCGGTTGCCTCGACGCGAGAACGGGCACGAGCGATGAGATCGCTGGCTGCGGGACGGATGGCGCTCTGTACGAGCATTGCGCGCAGGTATTCCTGCAGGGACATCCCGGCGCGGGCGGCGCGCGCCGCCAGTTCGTCCCTGGTCTTGTCCGGAACATCAAGGACTGTGATGGCAACTCCCATGCTGTCAATTTAGCAGCAGTGGCTGCTTTTCGCAGGCGTCCGACGCCCGTTGGGGGATCCAGTTGCGGTCGTACCGTGACCGTTGTCACCCTTCACCCTCGACGGTCCTGACTGGTACCCATCCCTGCCGGCCGCTGCTGGATCGGCACCACAGCCAACCGCTGGTGAGGTCCTCGGCGAGCACGTCGAGCACCTCGCCGACCCGGGTAGGCAGCTCGGTGGTGTCATACGCCGTCTGCACGACGGCCGTTCCGGAGGGCCGGGACAGATGTCGAGCCGGCACCCACCCAGCCCCGTGAGCCGCGGTGACGAAGACGAACTCGGGCCATTCGGCGTCGTGGTCACCTGCTTGCACCTCGTCCCCCACCGTCAGCCGTAACGGCGCTCGATCCGGGATATCGTGCGCCGTCCGCACAGCAACTCGCCTCACCGGACCGAGCCTGCCACCGAGCATTGGCATGCGCACGACCGGTGCCGCAGCACGATCGACTATGGGCAGTCGCGGGTGCCCACGCAAGTTTCCTGGCTAGGGTGGCTCTGTGTTTGAGATGGTCGGAAACCGGGTGCAACTGAGACCCGCCGACACAGCCGATATTGATCGGCTGATGTAGATCCGCAGTACCCCAGAGGTTCATCTGCGCTGGCGCGGTCAAGACCTGGCCGCCTAGGTGCAGGCTAGCCTCGATGACGAGGACCTACACGTGTTCGTCATCAGAATCGCCGACGGAACTGTTGTCGGGCTCATCCAGTTCGCGGAGGAGGAAGACCCCGACTATCGGCACGCATCCTTGGATATTTTCGTGGACCCTGCGATGCACGGTCGTGGCTTCGCTACCGACGCCATCCGTACCCTCGTACATAACCTGTTCGAACACCGAGGTCATCACCGGCTGACTATTGATCCTGCGACGGACAACACAGCCGCGATCGCCTGCTACCGGAACGTGGGTTTCCTACCCGTTGGCGTGATGCGGCAGTACGAACGTTCTGCGACCGGCTCGTGGGCAGACGGTCTGCTGATGGAGTTGCTTACCAGCGACTTTGACAGGTAAGCACTCCCACTACCCGGCGTCCCCCGGCAAGCCCCGCAGATCGGCATCACCCGGCCGAGGAGGTCAACACGTTCGCTCAGCGATCGTCTTGCGACCTCGGTCAGGTGTTCGCGATGACTAGCCACCCGCGGCCGGGCGCGTAGAGCAAGTCTTGGATGTCAATGTCTATGAAACCTGCCTGTGACAACGTGACCTGCAGCTCGTCTTGGGTTCTGAAGCGCAGCGTTGAGGTCGACTCAAGGCGTTCTCCGTCGACGTGGAAGATGGTGGGCGACTCAAAAGTCACGAACGCGCAGCTGACGTTTGTCACGTGAACCCAGTCCTCCACCATCCCCTCTCCCGGGACGTCCACCACCTGTCGTGTTAGCTCCTTCGTCCATCGTTTCCATGCACGATCGCCGGGCACTCGAGTCTCGAAAGCGAGATGGCCACCCAGGCGTACGCAGGTGCGGATTGCTTGCAACGTCGAGAGCCACTCGTCATCTTCTAGGAACACCTGGGCGACGTTGGCCGTCATCGTCACGAGGTCGAAGTGACCGTGCCACCCGGAGTCGTCGGCCATCTCGTCGACCGTTCCCACAATCCACTCGACCCTGTCTGGTCTCGACCTTGGCGCGGGCGATCTCGATCGACGCACCGGCAGGGTCGACCCCCACCAGATTGAACTGCCCGACACCTACCAGACGCGCGAGGAACGTCCCCGTTCCACACCCCACGTCCAACACCACCCGGGCCCCGACTTCATGCACCGCGTCGACGTAGACATTCAGGTCGCTTCTATCCGGGTCGAGGGGTCATAAACGCGCGCCAGGCGAGGATTCGAAAACACGGCGTCGACCACAACCCCCACGCTATTGGCGCAGAAGCCAATAGAACGAACGATTCTCGTAGAACGACGGTGGTGAAACGAACAAGGACCGACGTTCCGGTTGCCTCAGAGTCCCCTCAGTGGTTCAACGCGGCCCTGAACAGGGATGGCAAGCGAGAATGGGCGAGCTTCAACGCGGCCATCTCCTGGTGGTTCAGCCAGGCCAAGCCGTCATGCTCGCCTGCATCGAGGTTCGCCGGCTCGCCGACCCAGTCATCGATGACCCATACATGCATACGGAAGTCCTTACCCTTGACGTGGGCTTACGGCTCTCCGCAAATATCGGCGGTGATACCCAACTCTTCACGCAGCTCGCGCCTCAGCGCTAAGGCCGAGGTCTCGGTCGCCTCGACGTGGCCACCGGGAAGATCCCAGCAGTCCGGATACCAACGACGCATCGATGACCGATGCAACAAAAGACCGCGACCGCCACGCCGCAACAATCCGGCAACGACCACGTGGGCAGGGTGCTCGACGTTCATAGCCCTAGTCTCACAAACGGCGTCCGCAGACGGATCGACCACCGGTGAAGGTTCCCGTTCGAGGTTGGCCAGTATGTCTATCGAGCAGCGCATGGGCTGGGCCGCCTCCCCAAATATGTGCGTTCTAGCTGGGCTCAGTCGTAGAACGTGCCCATGATCGACCGGTTGGCCGGAGTGCCGTTCGCGTCACTCATGTTTCCTTCACGGGTGCGCCGATGACGCGGCGGAATAGCCGTTGCACGTCGGTGATGTGGCGATCTTGGTCGGGGCCGGCGTGAAAGCACGGACCGACGTAAGCGTGCAGCAAGAACTCGACGACTGTCGCCGTGTCCAGACCATCCAGGTAGAACTCACCCGAGGCGACCCCACCAGCCAGGAGACGCGCGAGCACCGCGCGAGCCTCCTCGAGCGGTTCGTCGCTCTCGCTCGAGACCGCGTGGAAGACCGCGTGGTAGAGCGACTGGTTCTCGAGCTCGAAGCGCATCCAGTGCGCGACCACCGAGTCGAGCCGCGCGACCCACGGCAGGGCATCGTCGGTGGCGACGGCGCGGGGTTGCTCCATCATCTGAGCCCACACCCGTGACTGCAGGCCGGCGATTAACTCGCCGCGAGAAGCGAAGTGCAGGTAGATGGCACCCTTGGCGACTCCGGCCCCAGCGGCGACCTTGGCGATCGAAGTGCTTTCGAGACCATCGCTGATGGCCAACGCCGCAGCCGCGTCGAGGATCTACTCGCGCCGTACCTCCGCCGGAAGGTAGCGCAGCTCGGCAGCTGCTGCCGCGGGCTGGCTCACACACCAGATCCTACCGGCTTGACCAACGACTGACCAACGACTGACCAACGGTCACTGACCGATAGTCACTCAAGAGAGAGCTCAAGCGTGCCACCTACCATGCGCCTCGGCGCCCGTGCCAGACTGGCTTGGCACATCGTCGACTCGCTCAAGGACTTCTGGTCCTCCGACCTCAACCGCGCCACCGTCGAACTGGTCGACCCACAGCAAGGCCAGGTCGTCGTCGATACGCTCCTCGAGCTCTTCAGGAGCGCCGGCCTGACCGACCCCACGTCGACATACCGCACCCTGGCAGCCACTCCCGCCACCGTCATCACGACCAGCAAACCGGCATGAAGGAACGCACCCGCCGACTCTGGGACAGCTACAACCAGCACCCCGGCGACCGCCGCGGCCTGTTCACCGCCGTCGCCGAGGCCTTCGACGTCTCGACCGCCTTCTGCCCAGGGTGCTACGTCGACATCACCGCGTCGTTCGTCCTCGCCTCGGTCACTTATCTCGATGTCGATCGCCGGGCGGCGCAGTTCTTCAGTGACACCGCCGGCGTCAACGAGATCATCCGCTGCCACAGAAGCGACGGCGGGCGGGCCGAGTGGAACTTCCTGAACGCCGACTACACCTCCAGGCTCACACTGCCCGGGCGTGGCTACGACCTGCTCATCTCGCTCTACGCGGGGTTTGTTTCCGAATACCGCACTCGTCACCTACGCCCGGGCGGGCTGCTGCTGGTCAATCCCAGCCACGGAGACACCGCTCTGGCCAGCCTCGACTCTCGCTATCGGCTGGTCGCCGCGGTCACGTGTCGCGACGGCAAATACGTCGTGCGCCGCGACGACCTCGACACCTACCTGACCCCGAAGCCCGACACGGAGATCACCCGAGAGAGCCTGCACGCCAGCAACCGGGGCATCGCCTACACAAAGGCAGCCTTCGCCTACCTGTTCGAGTTGGGCTCGCCGGTTGCCTGACTGCCACGCTGCAATGGTCAACGCCGAGTCGCCACAACCGAGGCGTAGGAGGATCCGCATTCGGGTGGCGGCGGGTTGTCGCGCGGTCGCGCGAGGCGCTTGCTGAAGGGTCGGGCGCGGCCCGATGCCCGAGTCGGTCACGGCCCGTGCCTCGACCGGGCCCAGCCTGGAGGTGCGCCATGAGCGCTCTGCTTGTCCGGAACGCCCGATGCTCCACTGACCAGCAAGACCTGACCGCGCAACGCGACGGTCTGCTCGCTCTCGGCGTCGAGGCCGAGCGCATCTACGTCGACCACGGCCTGACCGGCGCCAACCGGGAGCGCCCTGGACTCCGCGAGGCGCTGGCCGCTTGCCGGGCCGGCGACACGCTGGTGGTGACCAAGCTCGACCGGTTGGCCAGGTCGCTTCCCGACGCCAGGGCGATCGCCGACGAGCTCACCGCGAGAGAGATCAGCCTCAGCCTGGGCGGGTCGGTCTACGACCCGACCGACGCCGTAGGCAAGCTGCTGTTCAACGTGCTCGCCATGGTGGCTGAGTTCGAGTCCGACCTGATCCGGCTGCGCACAATGGAGGGCATGAAGGTCGCCAAGGCCAAGGGCCGACTGAAGGGCAAGCAACCCAAACTCAGCCGAAAGCAGGAAGCGCACCTAGTCTCGCTGGTGCACAGCGGCGGGTACAGCACGCTCGAGGTCGCTGAGCTCTTCGGCGTCGGCCGTTCCACTGTCTATCGAGCGATCGAGCGGCAACGCTCCGCTGCGAAGGCAGAACTCGCCGACGCATCAGCACGACGCTGAACTCGCCCCTCCTCGGCGTCCCGCAACCGACACCCTCGCGGGACGCCGACCAGCGAAGCCCGTCGAAGACCAGCCACGGACCTGCCGCATCCCGACAGCCGTTTCGCCTGCGGGACGGAGCCTGACGACACGGCAAGGTTGCGCACAAAACATCGCGGCGGTGAGGTTCGGCATGTGAAAACGCGGGACTAGATGCCATCGCTCCGGCGCAGATCCGCTGCTGAATGTCGTCGTAGTTCCAAGGCGTACCAGAGGGCCGCTGTCAGAAACATGAGCCGTTGGAGAACTCCCCAGTAGGAGTTGGCCATCAGCAGCGGGATGGTGCTGGTGATCACGAGCGCGGCTATATCACCTCCCGTGCTAGCCCGCGTGCGCGGGCGTCGCACGGCGAGCGTAGTGGCTACCCCGGCGATGAAGGAGAACCCCACGACCGAGGCGAAGAATGAGTGCAGCCGGTCCTCCAGTTCCACGTACGGAACCCCTGCCTCCCATGGAGCGTGGGAGTAGACAGCGACCATCATCATCCCTACCCCGAAGCAGGCATGCAGCCCTGTCGCCAGCGGTTGCCAGGCACCATGTCGCAGCACGCAGACGCCGAGCACCGCCAGTCCGAAGCAAACGAAACCCGCTCGGGCGACCCAGGCCCCGGCGATCCCCTGGGCGGCCGCCTCGCTGGTACCGAGCCTTACCCATGAATAGGACGGCGGCAGTGCCAACGGTGCCAGAGCCAGAAGCAGCATCGACGAACCCAGAGCAACGACAAGGGCCACGCACCATGCGCGATCCGCGGAGTCGTGATCTGTCACGGGACAGATCATCCAACGTGGCTCAACGCGCAAGCAACGTTGACGCCAAACTGTCAACACTCGCCCTGGCAGCAGCAGTCGAGTCCGCAGCGATCGACACCCAGAACCGGGCCTGTTTCTCGATCAGTTCCTTCTTGGACCACATTCACAACACCTCACGTCAGTAGGGGGTGTTGCAACGACCGACTGAGCTCAACATCGGCTTACGGGTCGCCTACCAGTAGCGCCCCGCCCTCTGGCTGGTCCCCTGGGTCGTTTCCCTCGAAGTCGGCTTAGCTGTTCCACCAGTGGCCTCGTGAGCCAGGCGTAGCCTCGGCGCTATGTCCTCATCGATCAGCCACGTCGCCATTAACGCCGAGGACCCCAAGGTCACGCTCGCCTTCTACGAGGGCGTCTTCGGGTGGCGCTTTAAAGAGGCCTACCCCGGTTTCTTCCGGATGGAAGTCGAGCACGCGGTGCAGGCCATCGCCGTCCAGCAGCGTAGGGACTTGCTGCCCGATGGCCCCACCACGGGCCTCGAGGAGGTCACGATCGCGGTCCCCGACCTCAAGGTCGCGGTCGATGCGGCGATTGCGCTCGGAGGCGAAATGCTTGTCGAGCCCACAGTGATCCCTGGCGTAGGTGAGTTGGCGTGGCTGCGAGATCCTAGTGGCAACGTTGTTGGAGCGATGGCCTACGCGAACGGCGCGTAGACGAGGCCGGTAACCGAACGTCATCCGGCCCGGTGACCGATCGCTAGCGGCGTGTGACCGCTACTGCTCACTCCCGCCGGCGTTGAGTGGCGACGGCGAGCAGGGCAATGATGACAACCGACGTCACGAGCATCCCCACGCTAACTGTGCGTCCGAACGCAGATCGGAAGTCCGCAGCCAGCGACCAAACAGCAGGCCGACCAGCAGGCTGAAAGCGAAACCAAGTCCAAGTAGCATCATCGCCGTGACGATCGGCCGATCCGCACGGATGATGCGATCAAATTGGCCGGCCACAATTTCGACGATACGACGAACAGCCCGTCCTGGATAGGGATCGGCTTCTGCATCACCCAGGAATTGGGGTAGGAACGCGATGAAGAACAACGCGATTTTTGGGTCGGTCAGGTTGACGATGAACCCGCGACGGAATACGTGAGCACCACCGGGAGCCTCAGCTTGTTCACCCCCAGTTGACCGGACAGTGTCGAGGCATAGGTATGCCAAGTAACAGGCCCCCACAACGCGGATCACGTTCAGTGCGGTGGGGCTGCGGGCAAGGAGCACTCCGAGCCCGGCGACGGTGGCGATCACATAGACGTGACCCCAAGCGTCACCCCTAGCGCTGCCCACGTTGCTGCTCGGCGGCCACCCGCAGCGCCGGCAGCCACCATGAAAGCCATGTCAGGACCGGGAGCCAACAAGATGATCAGCACCGCCGGGATGAACGTCGGCAGCACCGATACGTCAACCACGTCAGGGCGCCCCGAGGACGAGCGCGTTGGCGATGATGCCGAGGAGTTGTGCCAGGTGGTCGCCCTCGGGGTCGTGGTCAGGGTTGACCTCGGTGATGACGAGGGCGGCCAGGGTCGAGGTGGCGCAGAAGACGCTGAGACAGGTGGCGATCTCTTCGGTGGTGAGACCGTTGAAGTGGGGGAAGTTGGCCAGTGGGAAGGTGCCGCTGTCCATGACGTCGACATCGAGGTGCAGGACGACACCGCGACAGTGCCGTTTGAGCTGTTCAAGCGCCCGAACGGCACTTCCGTGAGGATCCGTACGCACGGCTGGACCGGGGGTCGCTGCTAGATCGCGAGTGACCAGCTCCGACCACTGGGCGGTGTCCAGCTCGGCGGGGTCGAACCCGAACAAAGAAACCTGCCGGTCCCCCAGAAGTGGGTTCCGCGGCCCTACTGATGCCAGCTCAGCACGACCGCCTCCGAGCAGGTGTGTCATCCCCATCGTGTCCAGGACCCCGGAGTCGCTCGTCGATGGGATGTTGAGGTCTGCATCTCCGTCGACATAGAGCAGCCCGGGGTCCGAAACCCGGGCCAACCCGGCCACCACCCCCAGCGTGATCGTGCAGTCACCTCCCAGGACTACCGGCAGACGTCCGCCCATCGCGATCTCGGCCACCCGGTCGGCGGTCTCAGTGACCACAGACACCACGGTCTGCAGATCGCGAACGCCCTCGGTCGTCTCACCGGGGCGGTAGCGGTGAACCGTCAAGTCGCCCGTGTCCACCACGTCGTGCCCATCGCGACTGAGCCGCTCGATGAGCCCGGCCTCGCGCCACGCCGCAGGCGCCCCTTCCTGCCCAGGGTTGTGTGATCCAGCGCTGACGGGCACCCCGACCACGCTCAGACGTCTCGCCACCATAGATTTCAGCCTCCTCAGTTCTATGTCGGAGTATGTGGGACGCTCGGGCCAGCGAGCGCTCCAACATTCAACAAGAACCTGTTGGCAGAATCGAGGCGTGGGCGAGCCCGGCATGAGAAACCTCCGCATAGACGCAACAGACGAGCGAATCCTCCGCTTGCTGATCGCTGACGCCCGTGCGACCTACAGCCACATCGGATCCACGGTGGGCCTATCGGCCAATGCGGTCGCCCAACGCATGCGGCGCCTGGAAGCCACCGGAGCGATCTGCGGCTACACCACCCTCCTGGACCCCCACCTCACCACCGGGCGGCACAACGCGGTGCTCGACCTGAGCACCGCTCCTGGGTCCGACGATGCTGCCATCGAGGCCGGGTTGACCAATCTCGCTACCGTCACCGAAGTGCTAGACCTCGCTGGCTCAGTCGACTACCGGGTCACTGTCCGATGCACCAGCCCAGAGGAGCTCTACACCACAGTCCAACGAATCCGACAACTCCCCGGCATCACCTCCGTCGAAACCCGACCCGTTCTGCGTCGAGTCCACCGCAAGTAGTCGAGATAGCAGCGACCAGCAGGGCTAGCTGCGAACAAGAATTGACAAGTGAGACGAACCGTCACCGGGCGGGGATGCCCTACGGGACAATCAGTTGAGGGGTCAGACGTTTCGGCAAGGACCATCGCTCTAGTTGCGACCTCGACCAGTGTTGGCCGTTGCGCTGGCCTGCGATACCTACTCAGGAATTGGCTGTTAGTACCAGAGCGCCGAGAAGGAAGCCTGCGACTGTCGCGACAATTGCCACGATGAGTGCAATTTTCGACAGTGGCTCCTTGCGGCTGAGTCCTACGGCTGCGGTGATAATCGCTGCTCCACCGAAGATGATGGGGATAAAGAAGAGCCCGATGGCAGAAAGAACAAAGGAAACGATCGAAAGCATGTTCGATGCGCTCTTTTTCTGCCCGTGAGCAGCGAAGTTGTCGTTCTGGGTCATGAGGCTCCCTGGCGTTGGGTGAGGCGTTGCCGCAGGTGAAGGCTGCGACCAGTGCAGCGACATTTAGGGGCTGGGACCTGCATATGCCGGGTCAAGCCAATGTCACCGTGCGCCTCAGGGTGACAACAGACAAGGGGGTTGATTTGGGAAGCGCTGGGAGGCAATGCAAGCGAGCGCCAGCAGATGACCTCTACTTCGGGCGTGCACAGGCCCGCGACCCGAGCCCATCCCGCCGGACGCGCCTAACGTGACCCCACGCACGTGAAAAGAAGTCCCGTGGGCAGGTTTCCTAGGGGTCAAAGTATTTCGCCGCGCGTTGGATACTGCGGGATCAATTGGTCCCGTTGGCCAGTATTGCTTCGGTGGTGCGCATAGCCATGGCACACGTGGTGAGGGTGGGGTTCACCGCGAGCCGGTTAGGGATGAGGCCATTGGTTGCCAGATAGACACCGTCAGTGCCCCACACCTCACCGTGCTGGTCAGCAACAGACGAGCCATCGTCCACGCGACCCATCCGGCACGATCCCATCAAATGCGGGGTTCCCAAGGGAGCCCACTGCGGCCGACAACCCTCGGTAGCGCCCCAGCCGAGCACTCAACTCGTCGGCGTCGCTCTCGATGGACCGGCGTCGGTCCTCATCGTCGTCACGCAGCGGCACGTCAAACCCGATGCTGCCACCCGCGCCGAAGGTCATCACATTGTCAATGTTCGGGTCCACTGGGGCGAAGGCTTGCACCTCGATCAGACGGTTCGGCGATACATCCCGATCGCGCGGGGCGACGGGCAGCGGGTTCGTATCACGCAGGAGCATGGTGAACCATGGGCGCTGCACAGTCGGTGGGATGCCGAGCCGGGGGACTGGGTCCGGGTCCGAACCCGGGGCACAGAGTTCTGCGTCCAACACAATCTGACCAATGAGGACGGGGTGATAGCTGAGGTATCGACCCAGCGCGCGTGATCTCAGTCCAGATCGCCACAGCAAGGCCGGCGTCTCAATCGCCCCAGCTGCGACCACGACATTCCGACCGCGGTGAATGACTCCCCCGACAAGCACACCGACCACCTTGACCGCGTCGAGAAGGATCTCCTCAACTCTGCCTTCAAGAAGCTGAAACCGGTCACGGACCGGCGCCAAGACGTCCGAAGGGCCGACAAAGTGCACCTGGTCGTCTTCCCCCCGGGTTCCGCTCAGAGGGAGGGAGACGATCGACCGGCCCTGCGTTGTAAGTGCAGCGCGAAGCCGGTTACTCACGGCCCGCTGACGAAGGGAGTCCTCGAACTGACCGTCGCTGACCTGTAGGGCGTGCTCGGCTGTGCGGTACCGGCGGTCCCACTCCTCCTCCGAGAGCAGATCGGGGAGGTCCACGCCGGCGACCGCCCGTGGACAATTGTTGGTCCAGAGCACACCCATACCGCCGAAGAAGGATGTCGTGAATGCCCCGGGCAGGCTCTCTGGGGGTGCATGCACATCCAGGTAGTCAACGCAGTCGTCAATGGCAGGGAAGAGTGCGTCGGGGTTATCACGCAAAGGCGCCAGGTTGCGCAGGTGTTCTCCGGGAGGGTCGGTCCTGGCAACGCCCTGCTCGACTATCAGGACCTGGCGCCCCATCTCGGCCAGCCGGCGCGCCGCCGCTGCTCCAGCGAGACCGGCTCCGACGATGATGACGTCCCAACCCATCATTGCCGCTACAGTATCGCTCCGCACGGCATGGAGGTAGCCCTTGCTTAGCTCGGTGGCAAGCGTTGAGGCCAGGCGACAAGGAGCTCAACGACTGGAGGTAGCGACAGCGGGTCAGTGTCACGCCGCGGCCCGACGGACCTCGTTCCCGATCCTCCGGGGGCGCCGGCGTCGCACCGTAGTTTCACCACATGAACACTCGAGAGGTCCAGGTCACATTTGACTGCGCCGACCCCGCGGCACTGGCCGTTTCTGGTGCGACGTACTCGGTTACCAGGTGCAGCCACCGCCATCCGGGTTCGAAAGTTGGGACGAGGCATTGGACGCCTGGAGAGTCCCGTCCCAACTGCGTAACAGCCGCTCGGCCGCGCTGCCACTCGATGGAGGAGGCGGACCTCGGCTCTTCTTCCAGCGGGTGCCGGAGGGCAAAACCGTCAAGAATCGAGTCCACCTCGACGTCCGCGCAGCCCCGGGCTTAGTGGGTGACGAGCGGATGACCGCGTTGGACGCCGAGGCCGTCCGCCTGGTCGGTCTCGGCGCTACGCGCGTCCGCCGAGTCGATCCCGGCGGCCATATGGAAACTGGCTTTTCGTCCTGCAAGACCCCGAGGGCAACGAATTTGTCTGGACTGACGATCTCAACCGCCTGCTGGCGCCCCGCTGCCCCTACATCCGGCCATCACCGACCCGTCATCTGGTGAGGACTTGACCTCTGGACAATCTCCAAGCCGACACATCTGCTGGCGGGGGCAATCCGATCGTTCCGACTGATTCGGGCAGCCGGATGGTTCGCCCTGTCACCGGTCACCGATCGGCTATCGGTGGCCCGTAGATTTACTGGACGGCGCCCGGGGGAACCACCCACTGGCATGGTTGGCCGGTGACAGAGGCGATGAGGTCGAAGTCGGCGTCGTAGTGCAGGACTTTGAGTCCGAGTTCCTCAGCCGCAGCTGCCACGAGTAGATCTGGAATCTTGCGCCCACGTTGGCTGCGTTCGGCGAGCAAGCGCTGCACCTGCAAAGCCCGGCGCGTGTGGGCGGCGCTCGTCGCAACCGAGTCGAACGCCTCGAGAGCTCCTATGAGCTGGTCCCACTCCTGCACATTACGGGCCGAGAAGCCCACTTCCAGGTCGCAGATTTGGGGACGCGCAAGTTGACCCGCGGCGGCCAGCGGTCCGATAACCGCGCGGACCCGGGGGTTGCCGAGTCTGGTCACCACGCTGGTGTCAAGGAGTGCCGTCAGCGCCACGCTTCGGCGCGATCCTTCAGGCCGGCCTCGGCTAGCGTTTCTAATGCTGCGGCTACTCGTCGTTCTCGCTCAGTCGTCGCGCGGCGGAGGGCCTCGTTCACGGTGTCCTTGATGGTGGTCGTGCCTAGCTCGGCGCGCGCTGCGCTGAGCGTCTCCTCGTCAAGATCAACCAAGTGCTTCGTCATAGACACAGTATATACGTCGAGTGATGCGTATATCCAAACGCTTGTCAGTCGGGGCTCCCGTTCCGAGGCGGCTGCCTAGCGTTGACGCAGTGGATCGTGCGGGTCTTGATGTTGGAGTTGGGCGTTGCCCGACGCTCGCGCCGGCCCAAACCGTGGTCCGACCGGGCCAATCTTTGGAGGTGCGCCATGAGCGCGCTACTTATTGGTTACGCCCGATGCTCCACCGACCAGCAAGACCTCACAGCCCAACGCCACGCTCTGCTGGGGTTGGGCGTTGAGCCCGAGCGGATCTACGTTGACCATGGCCTGACCGGCACCAACCGTGAGCGCCCCGGACTGCGGGAAGCATTGGCCGCATGTCGATCCGGTGACACCCTGGTGGTGACCAAACTCGACCGGCTGGCTAGGTCACTGCCTGATGCGAGAGCGATCGCCGACGAGCTCACCGTTCGGCAAATCAGTCTGAGCTTGGGTGGGTCGGTCTACGACCCCACCGACGCAGTTGGCCGGTTGCTATTCAATGTGCTGGCGATGGTGGCTGAGTTCGAGTCCGACCTGATCCGATTGCGCACTCGAGAGGGCATGAAGGTCGCCAAGGCCAAAGGTCGGTTGCGCGGTAAGCAACCCAAGCTCAGCCGTCGACAGGAAGCCCACCTTGTTTCACTACTCCATTCTGGTGAGTACAGCACCGCCGAGGTGGCCGAACTGTTCGGGGTTGGCCGCTCTACGGTTTACCGTGCTATCGATAGGCAACGCGTTGAAGCCAGGGCCGGAGTCGAAGGGGCGAACTTCTCGCGGTGACCCCCCGGCCCAGCCCCTGCCCGTTGTCCCGCATCCGGCACCCCTGCGGGACAGTTGGCCACCACCTGCATGTCGTGCCCGATCACCACTGCTGCTCCGTATGCCCTTCGCTCATCGGGGATACTCCGCGGAGTTGATTACGTCTAGACGTAAGGATACGGTGCTTACGTCGAACCGTAATCAAGGAGGCGAGCGTGTACGCGACGAACGTTCAGACGATGCAGAGGTACTTGGCTGAGTTGGTGGAGGGTGGTGACTTCACCGATATACCGATGAGCCCTGATGTCTTTTTCACGGGGTCGCTGTCTGCTACCACGGGGGCTGCGAAGTACCGGTCGATCTGCCAGGGTTTTGCTGAGGCGGTGCGTGGGCTCTCTGTTCGGACGATTGCCGGTGGCGACGATGTGATCCATGCGGTGTACGACGTCGATATGGGCTTAGTGAGCGGCCCGTTGCCCACTTCGCAGACAGTCGAGTTCGCGGGTGGGGCGTTCGTCTCGGTGGAAGTGATCTTCGACGCGGCCCAGATCACGGGGACCGCGTCGTGAGCCGCACGGTTGCTGAAGCGAGCCAGCGCTACTACCGCGATCTCGCCGACCGGGGAGACTTCGAGTCGGTGCCGATGGCGGATGACCTGCTCTTCCGCGGACCGCTTCACGCTTATGCAGACGGCGTGAGGTACCGACGCGACTGCGTCGAACTGGCGGCCAAGGCGCGCAGCCTAGTGATTCGCTATCAGTTCATCGACGCAGATGAAGT
>JBARZG010000033.1:0-4336 GCA_049649785.1 Ornithinimicrobium sp.
CATCAATGCCGAGTTGATCGCACCGTGAGTGCCGCGTTGATCACGGGATCAGTACCGAGCTGAATGCACCGGCTACCCCGCGGCCGGGAACGAAGGGGGCCACACGTAGCGTTGACATCTTCGCACGGCAATTGCGGTGCCATTGAGAAAAGGGACTGTCCGTATGCTGCCTGGTGCCGTCCGCACGCTCGCCGCCATGGTGGGACTGCTGACCCTGAGCCCGCCGATGGCGATCGCAGCGCCGGTGCTGTCATCCGGGCCGGTTCACGCGGTCGACGCCGTGCACGCGGCCGAGGCGGCTTCGGACGTGGAGCGCCGGCAGGTCGACGTCGGGGCCGAACCCGATGGCACCGCGGTCAGCCTGGACGTCGACATCTATCGAGACGACACAGCCGGCAACGATCCCGCGCCGGCAGTCATCCTGGGGCACGGGTTCGGTGGCAGCAAGGACGACCTCGTTGATCAGGCCGAACGGCTAGCCGAGGAAGGCTATGTGGTGGTGGCCTACTCGGCGCGAGGGTTCGGCGAGTCCGGGGGCCGGGTGCATGTGAACGACCCAGATTTCGAGATTGCCGACGCGCAAGTGCTGATCGACGTTCTGGCCGACGAGCCCGGAGTGCAACAGGACGGTGAGGGTGACCCGCGAGTGGGGCTCGTCGGTGGAAGTTATGGCGGGGCGATGGCGCTGATGACGGCCGGCGCGGATCAGCGTGTCGATGCGGTGATCGCTCAGATCACCTGGAACGACCTGGCGGATGCGTTCTATCCGCAAGCGGCGGTCGGGGTCGACCAACCGGGGCCCTTTAAGAAACTCTGGGCCTCCACGTTCTTCGCCTCGGTGCTGGCTGCGCCGTTGAACGGGGTAGCCGGCGAGACACCCGAGGTAGCCGCCGAGGAGTTTGGCGCAGCCGGCGAGGAGCCCGAAGAAGCCGACGTAGCCGCAGAGGGAGCAAGCGAGGAAGCCAACGTAGCCGCCGAGGGAGCAGGCGAGGAAGCCGGCGGAACCAACGAGCAGGCGGGCGGAGGCGATGAGGCCGAGATCGGTGGTGGTGACGGCGATGGGCCTGCGATCAGTGGCGATGGCGACGGTCAATCATCGACTGCTGCCGATGCCCAAAGCGGGGCACCAGTCGATCCACTGTGCGGGGCCTTCGACCCCGATTTGTGTCAACAATTCCGCGGAGCAATGGAGTCGTCCGAGGGTAACGAGGAGCTGATCGAGCAACTGCGACGCCACAGCCCGGCGCCCACGTTGTCGGACGTGACCGCGCCGACCTACCTGGTGCAGGGCATGTCGGACAGCCTGTTCGGGCTGGACCAAGCCGACGCCAACGCACGGGCGCTGCTGGATGCCGGGGTGCCGACGGCGGTCAACTGGTTCAACGGGGGGCACGGCGCTGCGACGGCTGCACCAGCGCCGAGCGCCGATGAGGAAGGCGGCCCCCCGGGGGACGATGGCGCAACGGTTGCTGGGGAGGCGACCGACCTGGAGCAAGAACAAACTGACAATGCGCTGACCTGGCTCGACGGCACATTGCGGGCATCGGAGCCGGTGACGCAGGACACTCTGCCGCTACCGGCCTTCAGCTATGTGGGGCCGGCGCCGAGCAACGGCCAGGCGGCCGACGCATACACCCGAGACGTTTACCCAGGTCTGGGCAATGTTGACTGGGCGGCAGCCGATGGCGAGCAGGAAGCATCGGATGATCGGACCTACCTCCCGCTCAGCGCACAGGGACCGCCCGCGCTCGCCAGCCCTCCCGGTGCCGTGCCTGAAGCTCTGACCACCATTCCCGGCGTCGGTAGCCTGCTGGGTGAGGTGTCGACATACGCGCTCGCTGCGCTCCCGGGCCAGTTCGTAGCGTTCGATACCGAGCCACTCGACGAGGCGCTGGTGGTGGCAGGTCAACCACAGGTCAGTCTGGACCTGACGTCGAGCGGGCAGGCCAGCAGCTTGTTCGTTTCGCTGTGGGAGGTGCAGCCAGGTGGCCCGGTATTGCCCCGGCAGCTTGTCGCTCCGCTGGAGCTGGACGTCACTCCGGGGCAGTCGCAACGCGTGGAGATCGCGCTGCCGGGCGGCACCTGGGACATGCCCGCGGGTTCAACGTGGCGCGTGTTGGTCAGTGCGACCGACGGGTCGTTCCGCGTTGACCCGACGACTCGGCTCGACCAGGTCTCGCTCGCTGACCCCGCGCTGGGGCTGTCGTTGCCGGTAGCCCAGGCCACCGCCGTCAGCCCGCCGAGCCGCTGGGATAGCGAAACCGTCGGCGTGGCCATCGCGTTGGGGGCGGTCCTCTTGCTGGCGGCCATCGCCGCGATCCGGGCGCGCACCCGGCCACATCCCCGGGTAGATGAGTGGACGGATGTTCCGCTGGTCGTCAGCGGTCTGACCAAGGCCTACGCCGACGGGCACCTTGCCGTTGACGACGTGTCCTGGCGGGCGGAAAAGGGCCAAGTCGTCGGATTGCTCGGGCCCAACGGCGCGGGCAAAACGACCACACTACGGATGGTGATGGGTCTGATCGGCCAAGATTCGGGCACGGTGCACGTCCTGGGCAGGCCGGTGTATGCAGGGGCGCCGGTGCTGCAGCGCGTCGGGGCCCTGGTCGAGGGGCCGGGATTCTTGCCGCACCTGTCCGGGATGGACAACTTGCGGGCGTACTGGGCGGCCACGGGTCGACCCGCCCATGAGGCCCAGTTTGAGGAGGCTTTGGAGATTGCGGCATTAGGCGATGCGGTGCAACGACCGGTGAGGTCCTACAGCCACGGTATGCGGCAGCGGCTCGGCATCGCCCAGGCCATGCTCGGGATGCCCGAGGTGCTGATTCTGGATGAACCGACCAATGGCCTCGACCCGCCGCAGATCGCGGCGATGCGACCAATGTTGGCCAACTATGCGGCTGCCGGGCGAACGGTGGTCATCTCCAGTCATTTGCTCGCCGAGGTCGAGATGACGTGCAGCCACGTGGTGGTGATGCACGCCGGCAAGGTGTTGGCGGCCGGCTCGGTGGCCGAAGTCGGCGTGGAGCAAGGGCGCAATTTGGAAGAGGTCTTCTTGTCCACCATTGCTGGTGCAGCCGGTGTCGATAGCGCAGCGTTGAACGCGGTGCGTCCACGTTGAGCATGATGTTGCGCGGGATATGTGAGGTTGAGCATGATGTTGTGCGTCGTGGGTCCCCGTTGAGCGCGGTGTTGTATGGGCTGGGTCCACGATGAGCGCGGTGTTGACTCCGCAGGTCGAGGCCCGCAGACAACTCACGCGGCTGCGCACGCGGTGGACGTTCGCGGTCCTGTTTGTGCTGCCGCTGATCGTGGTCGGCGCGTATGCACTCGGCGATGATGACGGGGGCGGGGCACGGTTTTCCGATCTGGCGACGAGTGGCTCTGCCAACTTCGCCATCTTCATGGTGTTCGTCACGGCGGAGTTGTTGCTGCTCATCGTGGCAGCCCTGTTTGTCGGTGACCCGATTCCTTCCGAAGCCTCCTGGTCCTCGCTGCGCTATCTGCTGACCGCGCCGGTGCCGCGGATGAAACTGCTGACCAGCAAGCTCGTCGTCGGCCTGGGCGGGACAGCCCTGGCAATGATCACGTTGTTGGTATGGGTGTTGCTGGTCGGCGGGGTGTTCTACGGCTGGTCTTCGTTGACACTTCCGGTGGGCGGCGCCTTGGACTGGCCTACGTTCTTGGGCCGGCTGGCGGTTGCTGCCGCATACATCTTCATCGCACTCCTTCCGTTTGCCGCTATCGCGTTCTGGATGGGCGTGCGCACCGACGCGCCCCTGGGCGCCGTCGGGGTGGCCGTGCTCGCCGCGATCGTGTCCTCGATCCTCGATGCGCTGGACGCCCTCGGCGACTACCGGCGCGGGTTGCCCAACCACTATGCCCGGGAATGGGTGGGGCTGCTGCAGGCCGAGGCCGACTATTGGGCGTTGCTGCCGGGGGTGCTGTGGGCCCTCCTCTGGGCTAGCGTGTTCATCGCGCTCGCCTACCGGCACTTCGCGCGCAAAGATGTATTGAGTTAGTGGAGGAGTGACATGACGCGCGGACAGACGACAAGCATCTCCTCGATTGCCTCGACGTACTCGGTGCTGGCCATCGGATCGCTCGGGTCGATCCTGAGCATCGGCTCGGCCGGGTCGATCCTGGCGATAGGCTCGGCCGGCTCGATTCTCTCGATCGGTTCCAGTGGCTCAATCCTCAGCATCGGGTCGACGGGCTCGATCCTGAGTATCGGCTCGGCCGGATCGATCCTCAGCATTGGCTCGGCCGGATCCATCAACAGAATCGGTCCGCAGAGGTCGATCCGCCCGTCCTGCACGGTCGCGACTGAAGCGGC
>JBARZG010000034.1:0-39190 GCA_049649785.1 Ornithinimicrobium sp.
GTCGGAAACCATGCAGGCGGTGAAGTCCTCGCCAGCTGCCTCTTCGGAGGATCCCTCGGAGCCTCCACCCTCTGATTCTTCGTCCTCAGGGGCATCGCCACAGGCGGCGAGCACGAGGGTGGCAGCAGCCGTAACGGCCGCGAACTTTAAGACCTGGCGCACAGGTGTCTCCTTAGTACGTGTGATGTCTGGCGAGGAGCCCATGAGCCCTCGGGCCGCATGCTACCCCCGACAGACAGTTTTATAAGCAGTCCGGCCGCGGTTGGGATGAGAAACGTGACGAAATGGTGATCTGCGCTCAGGTCAGGGTCACCGCGGCGAGCAGCTTCGCGGCGTGAATCACGGATTCGTCATCCACGATCAGATCGCCCTGATGCAACTCGAAGGTCGGCCCCCCTGGAGTGCGCGTGCCCAGCCTGGCCATGGCGCCGGGGACCTGTTTGAGATACCAGCCGAGGTCTTCCCCACCCAAGGACTGCTGGGTCAACACCACCGAGTCGGCGCCGATCACCGCGCGCGATGCCGCAGCGAAGGCTGCAACAGCCTCGCTGTCATTGTCCACCGGCGGAACCCCCTTGACGTGCCGCACGGTCGCATGGACGCCGTAGGGACGCACGACGGCGTGCACGATCTCCTCGATCAATGGAGCGGTCGTGTCCCAGGTATGCGAGTCCAGCATCCGCAGGGTGCCTACACACTCCCCGGAGGCCGGTATGACGTTCGGTGCCGATCCGGCGCGCACGGCACCCCATACCAGCGCGGTGCCCGAGCGAGGGTCCAGCCGCCTGGACAAAATCGCGGGGACCTCGGTGATCACCTTGCCGAGCGCAAACGTCAGATCCGACGTCAAGTGCGGGCGCGAGGTGTGCCCTCCGCGACCGGTCAACGTCACTTTGATGGCGTCCGAGGCTGCAGTAATCGGACCAGCCTTCAAACCGACATACCCGAGATCCACGGACGGGTCGCAGTGCACCGCATACAACGCGTCGATCCCGGTCAACGCGCCGGCATCGATCATCGCGTGCGCTCCGCCGGGCATCGACTCCTCGGCGGGCTGAAACAACAATCTGATGGCCAGGCCGCGCTCGCGCAGGTCATCTTCGATCGCGGACAACGCCAAACCGGCACCCAGCACGCCGATGGTATGCACGTCATGACCACAGGCGTGCGCGACCCCGGAGTTGAGCGAGGAGAACGGCAGGCCGGTGGCCTCCTCGACCGGCAACGCGTCCAGATCGGCACGCAATGCCACCCGCCGCACTGGCTCGGCGGCCCCGAAGTCGGCGATCACACCAGACCCGGGCAGGGGCCGCAACGCAAACGCCGTGTCGCGCAGACGATCCACGATCAGTGCTGTGGTGCGGTGTTCCTGCCAGGACAACTCTGGGTTGCGGTGGACTTCGCGTCGATCGGCGATCAGGGAAGCCCGCATGCTCTCGATGGCTTCCGTGACGCGGGACGTCAGGTCATCGACCGGGGTGAAGGCACGTGTGGATTCAGCAGTCACAGGCAGGCTCAGGAGATCGCATTCGAAGAGGGAATCGGTCAGTCGCCTACCTTACCGTCTGAGAACGATTCAGATTTTAGAAGGTCTCGCGAGGGACGTACTGACCCCAGACTTCGCGCAGCGCATCGGCGATCTCTCCCCCCGTCGCCCGCTGGCGTAACGCCGTCCGCATCGGGATCAGCACGTTGTCGCTGCCTTGGGCGGCCTGTTGCATCTGCTGCAATGCCTGACTCACCGCAGCGTTGTCACGCTGTGAACGCAGCATCTCCAGTCGCTCGCACTGGGCAGTCTCGATCGCTGGATCGACCCGCAGCGGCTCGTAATCCTCGTCGGCCACACTGGTAAACCGGTTCAGACCGACCACGACTCGCTCGCCGGAGTCGATCTGCAGGGCCTGAGCGTAGGCAGCCTGCTCGATCTCGCTCTTTTGGAAGCCTTCCTCGATGGCGCGCACTGCGCCTCCGCGGTCCGCCACCGCCTGGAGCAGCGTCATGATCGCCTCTTCGATGTCGTCGGTCATCGACTCGACCACGTAGGAGCCCGCAAACGGGTCGACAGTCTTCGTGACGTCGGTCTCATAGGCGATGACTTGTTGAGTGCGCAGCGCCAAGCGGGCCGCCTTGGCGGTAGGCAACGCGATGGCCTCGTCGAAAGAGTTGGTATGCAGGGACTGGGTGCCGCCGAGGACAGCGCCCAGTCCTTGCAAGGCCACCCGCACCATGTTGACTTCGGGCTGCTGAGCGGTGAGTTGCACCCCCGCGGTCTGAGTGTGGAAGCGGAGCATCAACGACTTCGGGTTCTTCGCCCCGAACTCCTCGCGCATGATGCGAGCCCAGATCCGGCGTGCGGCACGGAACTTGGCGACCTCTTCGAGCAGCGTGGTCCGGGCGACGAAGAAGAACGACAACCTGGGGGCGAAATCATCGATAGCCAAGCCGGCTGTCATCGCCGCTTCCACGTAAGCCTTGGCGTTGGCGAGTGTGAAAGCGATCTCTTGCGCGGGCGTCGCCCCCGCCTCGGCCATGTGATAGCCAGAGATCGAGATCGTGTTCCACTTCGGCATCTCGGCCGCGCACAGCGCGAACATGTCACTGATGAGTCGCAGCGACTGCTCCGGTGGGTATATGTAGGTGCCGCGCGCGATGTACTCCTTGAGCACGTCGTTTTGCACGGTCCCGGTGAGTCGGTCGGCGGCTATGCCCTCATGCTCGGCCGCCAACTGGTACATCAGGAGCAGGGTCGAGGCGGGGGCGTTGATGGTCATCGACGTCGAGACCTCGTCCAACGGCAGACCGCGCAGCAAAGCGCGCATGTCTTCCACCGAGTCGATCGCCACGCCGACCTTGCCGACCTCGCCGCTAGCCAGCGGATGGTCGCTGTCATATCCCATTTGGGTGGGTAGGTCGAAGGCGACCGAAAGGCCGCCGGTGCCGTTTGCGACGAGTTCGTGGTAGCGGGCGTTGGACTCAGCCGCGGTGCCGAAGCCGGCATATTGCCGCATGGTCCAGGGGCGACCGGTGTACATCGAGGGGTAGACGCCCCGGGTGTAGGGATAGCTACCGGGCTCCCCGAGGCTGACCTCGGGGTCGAAGCCAGCTCGATCTTCCGGGCCGTAGACCGGCCTCAGCGACAACCCCGACTCGGTATGAAGATCGTTCATCCCGTCAGGCTACTCACCGCTGCCGATTTCAACCGGCGCTGGCGTCGGCCTGACGGCCGTGAGTGTCACTTCCTTTGGTGACCTCGATATCCCGGTCCACCGGCTTGAAAAGCACCTTGCCGACCACTGCAAAGACGGCCAACACCACCAGCACGCCGAGGAAGCCGAGCAGGCTGCTGCCGGTCCAGGCCAGCACCACATACCCGAGCAGAGCTGCTGCGGCGCCGACCAAGGCATACGGAATCTGCGTGATCACATGCACGATGACGTTGCAACTGGCACCTGTCGAACTCAGGATCGTGGTGTCCGAGATCGGCGAGCAGTGGTCACCGAAGACGGCACCCGCAAGCACCGCACCGAAAGCCGGCAGCAACAGGTCGGGCTGATCGATGGAGTTCATGATGTCTCCGGCGATCGGCAGCAGGATGCCGAACGAACCCCAAGACGTCCCAGTGGAGAAGGCCATCGCCCCGGCCATGATGAACATCACCGGCAACAACCACTGTGGCTCAATGTTAGCGCTCTCGACCAGACCGCCGAGGTAATCCCCGGTGCCAAGAGCGCCGATCAACGATCCGAGCATCCAGGCCAAGATCAAGATGTAGACGGCCGGCGCCATCGACTTGATGCCTCCGAGCAAGCCGCGGCCCAAGGTCGCCGCGCCGAACTTCGGGTCATTCAGCGTGTACCGGAAGTAGTAGTACAGAGCGGCGCCGAAGCCGAGGATTGCTCCATAGATGAGCGCCTCGGAGACATCGGTGTTAGCCATGATGTCGAGGACTCCCCAACTTGGCTCTTCGGCACCGGTGTAGCCGGTATACACGATGCCGCCCATCACGCCAGCGACGATGCCCAAGAACGGCACGATCAAAGCCCGCATCGCGCCAGTTTCGTGCACCGGTAGGTCTTCGCTGAGCTCACCCGGGATGGACAGCGAGTCATCGAAGGTGTGCCCCTCTTCGACCGCACGGCGTTCCTCGCGACGCATCGGGCCCATGTCGATCTGCAGCGTGATCACGATGAACACCGTGATGATGGCGGCAATCGCGTAGTAGTTGTTGCCCGCTGCGACCAGGAATGCCTCAACGTCACTGACTACCAGCGCCGACGCAGCCACGATCGGTGCCATGATGCCGATGATGCTGGCACCCCAACTGGAGAACGGCGCCAAGACTGCGACGGGAGCCGACGTCGAGTCAATCATGTAGGCCAACTTGGCTCGCGCGACCTTGTGAGTGTCGGTCACCGGGCGCGCTACTTGGCCAACGGCGAGGGCATTGAAGTAGTCGTCGATGAAGATCGCGACGCCGAGGATCGCGCCGAGGAACTGGGCTCCGCGACGGGTGCGAATGCGCCTGACGGCCCACTCCGAGAAGGCCGCACTGCCACCGGCCATCAAGATCAACGCTGTGATCATCCCGAGGGTCAGCGTGAAGATCAGGATGTAAACGTAGAAGGTATTCACGGCCCCGTCGACCCAGAAGATCTCGGAGAACGCTGTCCACATCAACTGCAGTGTGTCCAGCGGATTGTACTCGGCCACCAGGATCGCGGCCGTGAGCACACCGGCACCCAGACTGAGCAGCACCTTCTTGGTGCTGATGACGAGCACGATCGCGATGACCGGCGGCAGAATACTAAGGATGGAGTCTTCCATGACGCGGGCCTTCCCTCGGGTGTGGTCAGAGTATTCCCACGGCGGCAGAGCGGCAAGGCCACCCGGCTCGGCGCGTCGAAGGGCCGAGTAACTACAGCGAGCGCAACTGCCGGACCAACTTCGGTCCGCCGTAGATCAATCCGGTGTAGACCTGCACCAAACTGGCCCCGGCATCCATCATCGCTATGCCGTCGTCACGGGACATCAGGCCCCCCACCCCGATGACCGGAAAGTCGGTGGTCCTCGCAATCCGGTTGACGATGGTCCGGGCTCGAATCCGTAGCGGAGCCCCGCTGAGTCCTCCGCTGGTCGGCGCGTTGCGCCCTTCGGAGCCCAGCAGCCCGTGACGACTCACGGTGGTGTTGCAGGCGATGATGCCGGCGATGCCAGCATCAGTGGCGACCTGCAGCGCCTGATCGACGGCCGGATCGGAGAGGTCGGGCGCGAGTTTCAGGAGAACGGGTGTGTCGAGGGCTTCGGCCACGATCTCGGTCAGCAGTTCCCCCAGTGGGCCGGCGTCTTGCAACGACCGCAAGCCCGGGGTGTTGGGGCTCGACACATTGATCGCCAGATAGTCGGCGACATCGCGCACGGCCTGCAGCGAGTCCAGGTAGTCCTGCACGGCGGACTGGAGCGGGGTGACCTTGCTCTTGCCGATCGAGATTCCCACCGGTATGTCGATCAGTCCCCGCTGGCGATCTCGGCGAAGACGCTCGGCGAGGGCTCGGGCGCCGTCGTTGTTGAATCCCATCGTATTGACTAGCGCGCCGTTGCGGGGCAACCGGGTCAGCCGCGGCTTGGGATTGCCCGGTTGCCTAATAGCCGTGACGGTACCTACCTCGACATGCCCGAAGCCGAGCGCAGACCAGGCGGGGATCGCTGCCCCGTTCTTGTCCATCCCAGCCGCCAGCCCGAGCCGGTTGGGGAAGTGCAAGCCGAGCAGATCGACCGCACCCTCGTCGGCGTCTTGGCTCATCACCGCTGCGGTCAGACGCCGGGTCAGCGCGCTACCCGAAGCCGCGCGGGCAAGCATCAGCGACACGTCGTGGGCCCGTTCGGCGTCCATCCGGAAGAGGACGGGTCGGGCCAGACCCGCATACCCTGCGTGAGCAAGTCGCCCACCGACCTCGTTGGCCACGAACAAACCCTACAAGGCCACCTGGATGAACTGACCACCTAGATGAACCGACCACCTAGACTGCTTCGGTGGCAGGTCAGCGAGGGTCGGCACCAGATTCCCCCGCGTCGCCACTTTTGCAGGATTTCTGGGGGGTCATCCCTGCTGGCGGGGCAGGCACGCGCCTGTGGCCGCTATCTCGGCAGGCTTCTCCCAAGTTTCTGCACGACCTCACGGGCAGCGGGCACTCGTTGCTGCAGGACGCCGTTGAACGGCTCCATCCGTTGTGTGCCGACAATCTGTTGGTCGTGACCGGCGCCGCCCACGCCGAGGAGGTACGCCGCAGCCTGGCTGAACTGCCCGATGATCGCGTGCTGGTCGAGCCATCTGCGCGCGATTCGTTGCCCGCGATCGGCCTTGCCGCGGCTGTCTTGGAGCGCGAACACCCGCAGGCTGTCCTCGGTTCCTTTGCCGCCGACCACGTCATCGCAGACAACAACCGGTTTGCCGAACTGGTCCAACGGGCGGTCGCGGTGGCCCGCGAGCATCGGCTGGTGACCCTCGGGATCACGCCCACCTATCCCGCCACCGGGTTCGGCTACCTCCGCCTCGGCGGCGCATATCGTCCAGCGCAGCATGAGGGTGTTCACATCGTCGAGGCCTTCGTTGAAAAGCCCCCGCTCGACGTCGCGCGGGAGTATCTCGAGTCCGGCCTTTTGTGGAACGCCGGCATGTTCGTGGTCCGGGTGGGGCTCCTGATGTCGATGATTGAACGCTGGCAGCCTGACCTCGCCGCCGGGCTGCGCGCGGTCGCTGAAAATCCCGGCCGAATCCAGGATGTGTGGCCATTGCTACCCGCACTCTCCATCGATCGGGCGATCGCTGAGCCTGCGGCGGGCGCCGGTGAAGTGGTCGTCGTGTCGGCCGACTTCGGCTGGGACGACGTCGGTGACTTCGCATCGTTGGCCAACCAATGGCAAGAACGGGCAAGCCACCCGGGTCTGCGAATTCTCGGCAGCACCGAGATGGTCTTTGGCTATGAGTCCTCAGGCATCGTGGCAGCACAAGGGGGGCGGGCGGTGGTCACGTTGGGGGTGCCCAACGTGGTGATCATCGACACAACCGACGCGCTGCTAGTCACGACTCGCGAGCGCGTTCAGGACGTCAAGCAGATCGTCCAAGCACTGCGGGACAGCGGCCGCGAGGACTTGGTGTAACCGTCGGATCAGCCGCGTAGCGGGAAGCGTGCGTGCAACCGCCAGGGCGTCGCGTCGCTCATTTCGTAAAGGCAGATCTCTGCGACTCGAAACGATGCAGAGAATCCTTCCTGTTCCCGCTGCACCCGATCCAACTCGGGCGACGGCACGCCATGGGCCAGCGTGACATGCGGGTGATACTCGAACGGTGAGGGCGAGACCACCGGCCCGGCGCATACCTGCTCGGCCAACCTGCGGCACTGTTCGCCACCACGGGCAACAACGACGAAGACCACCTCGGAGACTGGGCGAAAGCTGGCGGTTCCGGCGAGTCGCACATCGAAGGTCGGCTGCGTTGCGGACACCGCGGCCAAATGATGACCGAACGCGGCGCGCTGCTCGCTCGACACGGCCGTCGGCGGCAGCAGCGTGATATGGGTGGGGATGTCGTTGCCGAAGGGGTCGCCAGTCGACGCCCGGACGGCGCCGAGCTCGGCACCGATCGGGTCCGGAACCCGCACTACGACACCTACATTGCTTCGGCCATCACTCACGGCAGGTGAGACTACCCCGGCTGCGTGGTCCTCGGCATACCCTGGACATCATGGCGGACTCCGAGGAACACACCAGCGAAAAGCCGAGCCCCGCGCATGACGATCAAGTGAGCACACTTCATACCCTCATTGTCGACGGCGCCACGCTGCGATACCGGGCGACGACCGGGCGCATCGTGTTGCGCGAGGAGAAGTACGACGACGACACGTTCACTGGGATCGCGGACAAGGCCGAGGTGTTCGTGACCTCATACGTCGTCCTTGGCGAGGAAGACGAGAGCGCTGGCACAGATCGCGCGGGCAACTCGGGTCGGCCCGTGACCTTCGCTTTCAATGGGGGTCCGGGGTCGTCTTCGGTGTGGCTGCACCTCGGCCTACTCGGTCCGCGTCGTGTGCAGATGGGCGACGTCGGCGAGCTCTTGGCCCCGCCGGCAGGACTTGTGGAGAACGCGGAGTCGTTGCTTGTCGTCTCGGATCTGGTATTCATCGACCCGGTCAGCACTGGATACTCGCGTGCCGTGGAAGGCGGTGCGACCAAGCCGTTCCACGGGTTTGCCGGCGATATCGAGTCGGTCGGTGAGATCATCCGGCTGTGGACCTCGCGCAATGGCCGGTGGGTCAGTCCGAAGTTCCTGGCCGGCGAGTCGTACGGCACGCTGCGCGCGGCGGCATTGTCCGATCATCTGCAGACGCGGTACGGGATGTACCTCAACGGGTTGATGCTGATCTCCTCGGTGCTCGATATCGGCTCGATCGGGCTGACGGACCCGGACGACGACCGGGCGTTCGTGGCGTTCCTGCCGACCTATGCAGCGATTGCCCACTTTCACGGCAAGCACGCCGAGGGCACCTCCCTGGACGAGGTGGTCGATCAGGCGCGTGTGTACTGCGAGCGGGATTACCCGTGGGCGCTGAGCCGTGGCGACCGGTTGGTCGGAGCCGAGCGAGACGAGCACGTCGCGAAGATTGCCTCGCTGACACGGTTGGACCCGGCGTGGATCGACCGGGCCGATTTGCGAATTGAGCATCAGCGGTTTTTCGCTGAGCTGCTGCGAGAGGACGGGCTCGTGGTTGGCCGGTTGGATTCGCGCTTCACCGGTCCAGCGGCCCATGGCAACGCTGAAACGGCCGGTGCCGATCCGTCCCATGACGCGATTGCCGGTCCGTATGCGGCGGCGTTCAACCACTATGTGCGGGATGAGTTGGACTACGCCAGCGACCTGCACTACGAGCAGATCTCGAATCGGGTGCATCCGTGGTCGTATGCCGACTTCGAGGGTAAGCCGGTGGATGTCACGCCGCGATTAGCTCGCGCAATGCGCGCCAATCCACATTTGCGCGTGCACGTTGCTTACGGCTGGTATGACGGGGCTACGCCGTTCTGGGCGGCTGAGGAGGTCTTGCACACCTTCGGCGGTCCAAGCGATGCTCGGGAGCGCATCGAGCACTGCTACTACCCCGCCGGCCACATGATGTATGTGCACGAGGCGTCAAGGGTGCAGCAGAGCGCCGATCTTGCTGCCTTCGTGCGGTCGGCTACAGACGGCGCTCGGAGTTAGTTCCCGAGCGCCGGCGCTCAAAGCTCACTACCCGAGCATGAGCGGTTAGTTGGCTACCGAGTACACCTTCGCGGCTCCCAGGGCTCTCCAGTTCCCCGGCTCCCAGAACTCCCCAGCTCCCCTCTGCCGGGCTCCCCTCCCCCTTTGCTGGGGACCCCCTCGCCCGGTTCCTCAGTTTTCACGGCTCCCAGGGCTCGCCAGTTCCCCCTCTGCCGGGCTCCCCTCCACCGTTCCCAGGTCCCGCGGCGCCCGGTCTTCTGGACTATCCAGTTCCCGGTCCCCGATTCTCCGGGCTCCCCAGCTCCCCGTCCCCGATTCTCCGGGCTCCCCAGTTCCCCGTCCCCGATTCTCCGGGCTCCCCTCCCCCGTCCCCAGGTCCCGCGGGCTCTACCGTTTCCCCCTTGCCGGGCTCCCCCTCCGCCTTCCGGTTCCCCATTTCCTCACTTCCCGCCCGCGTGTTGCCGACCGGTAACTATGTGGACTCGCCCATTCGCCCACTCGCGCCCTCATGCTCGCCTGCCAAGCCATGCCCAGTGCCCAGATGCCTGCCGCTCGCCGGGCGCATTGCGAGTTGAATTGTTCGAACATATGTACTAATATTAGTCTTTGGAGGCACTCCCCACTCGACACTCGCGGCGGCTCTGATGGCTATCGCCGCCAACGAGCCGGTGTGGACGTCCCCTCTCGAGAAGGCTCCGTGCGATCCGCTCGCCTCGATGGGGATCGCGCTGCACGCACTCGATGTCCCATCTGCGGTCGCCGAAGGCATGATGGCCCTCTTGGCCTGTCATCAAGGTCATCGTCTACAGGGGTCAGTTGCGGCCTCGATGAGCCAAGACGCTTCCAACGGGGATGAGTCCACGGTGAAGCCACGTGCACGGGTGGCCACAGAAGAGGTCCTCGACAGCGAGACCCTCCTCGACGCCGCACACGGTGCCCGAGTTGTACAGAATTTCGCCGACGCGATGTTGGTGACAGCCGCGCGGACCTTGGCCGATCGGGCCGGCCGTGAGTTCTTAGGTCGCAAGGGGGTCGCCAGCCCCGAGGAGCTCGCCCCAACGGCGCGCGAGCGGTGGCGCGCCAAGACCAAGTCAGTCGTTGCCCAGGAACTCGCGACCCTGACAGGTTATGGGGTCAATGCGTGCCACGCCAGGGTGGGATTCGCTCTGGCGCCGCGCCCGACGGTCGCACCGGCTGAACGTGCGATGTTCGAGGGCGTCACCGATTGGCGTGCGGTGTCTCAATACTGGCAGCGCTGCCGGACGATGGGAGTCGAGGACGCGACGAAGGTCGGTGACGCGGTGTTCGCACCATTGCTGGTCAGCGCTACGCCAGAGGATGTGGACGCGAGCGAGCCTGGTGAGCGAGGGGTCGATGTCCGGTTGGAGACTTGGCAAGAGTTCCATCGCCGGCTCGACCGGGAGGCCACTCGCGTTGAAGGTGAAGATGCCGCGGCTGAACGGGAACGCCGCCGGAGAGCGCGTCAGACGCGCGACACCCGCGCGGAGATTTTCGATGACGGCCTCGGCGCACTGTTCACCACGGCGGGTGCAGCATCGGTTGTTGCCTCAATCGAGCGCATCGAGACAATCGCCCGACGAGCACGGAAAGCCGGTGACAAGCGCTCACTTGCCCACATTCGCTCCGACACCACGATGGCGCTTTTGGTCCATGGGGTCTTGCCTTTCGGCGATCCACCCGATGGACACGGCGAAACAACCACGCAAGAAGCGGGTGCAGCGACCGGGGTGCCGGGCGCCAAAAGCCAGGGATCGACCGGCGGAGCACACGAGTCGAGCACCGGGGCGGACCAGTCGAGCACCGGGGCGGACCAGTCGAGCACCAGGGCGGACCAGTCGAGCACCGGGGCGGACCAGTCGAGCACCAGGGCGGACCAGTCGAGCACCAGGGCGGACCAGGGTGGCACCGGGGCGAACCAGTCGAGCACAGGCTCAGCCCTGCTGCAACCATCCGAGAACGTATGCCGGATCATCGCTGGCCTACCAAACGCCTCCGTCGAGGTGGTCGTCCCGATAAGCGCATTCTTCAGCGATGAGGCGCCGACTGCCGCGTCAGCATCACCAGGCGACGAAGATCTCACCGAGAGCGATCCCGAGGTGGCTGCCGGAAGTGCCAGCGGTGCCGAGCGCGCCAGAACTCGTGGCCAGGTCGACCTAGGCGCGGTCGCCATGCCACATGACCCAAGCGCGGGATTAGGGTCTCGCGAACCGCACTCGGGAACGTGCACCGCGGACGGTGAACCAAGCAAAGGCACCGAGACTGCCGAACGATCCCCGGAAAGTCGGGTCAAGCCACGTGGCGAGGGCAGAGTCGCAGAAATTCCAGGCCATGGCTGGGTGAGCGCTGCTTACGCCCGCGAGTTGGCGATCAGCCAGGGGGCCGTTCTTCACCGGCTGCTCACTGACCCTGCCGATGGTCGCCTACTGGAGCGCAGCACGAAGGCCTACCGTCCTGACGCCGCGCTGCGCGCCCACGTGCAAGCGCTCGACAGAAGGTGCAGGGCTCCCGGTTGCACGATTCCAGCGCACCGATGCGAGCTGGATCATGAGATTCCGTTCGGCACTGAGGGCGGTGTGACAAACGCGGCCAATCTCAACCCGAAACACGCACGGCATCATCAGCTCAAGACCGAACAATTCTGGGCTAGCACCATGGACGAGACCCGGGCGGTCACCTGGACAACCCTGTTTGGGCGCATGTACACCACATATGCGCATGACTACCGCGAGTACTGGGGCAAGTCCGACCATGACCCGACGGTTGGTGCCGCTGGTGCAGATGGTGGAGAGCCACCGACGCTGGATTCTGTTCAGCCAGTGGTCGCCGACGATCCGGACCTGCGCGATCAACTGGTCTACGCGGCACTGTCGTCCCGTGAAGGTAGGGATACTTGGTTGGAGGCAATGGATGACGACCCTGAGCACACAGAAGGTCAATGGGATGGTGTACCACTGAGCCTCTTTCACCGCGAAGGTGGACGTCGCCGGCCTGGGTCCCCACCTGCTCAGGCGTCGGTCGGTCAATTGCTGGGCGTCGAGCCGACGCCAACTGTCCCTGAGTCCCAACCGCCGCGAGTGATCGATCCCGGTCCGCCACCGTTCTAGACCCCTGACGCCCAGTGAGGCCACACACAACGGGCGAAGTGACGACAGACCCCCGACGTGTGACGTAACGCCAGACCCCTGACGCTCAGTGAGGCCACACAACGGCCGAGGTGACGACAAACCCCCGACGTGTGACATAACGCCAGACCCCTGACGCTCAGTGACGCCGGACCTTCAATCGTCCAGGTGACCTCAGACCCCTGACGAATCGTGCAGCGTTGCTAGTGCCCCGTTGAACGTCGCGGATGGGCGCATCACCTCGGTGGTCTTGTCTTTGTCCGGGTAGTAGTACCCACCAATGTCGACCGCCTCACCTTGCACCTCGGCCAACTCCGCAACGATAGTCTCCTCGGCCTGAGCCAACTCGGCCGCCAACGGGTTAAAGGCCGACGACAGGTCCTCATCCTCGGCCTGCTCCGCCAACGCCTGAGCCCAGTACAGAGCCAGATAGAAGTGCGAGCCCCGGTTATCGATGTCGCCGACCTTCCGGCTTGGGGAGCGCCCTTCGCTCAGCACCTTTTCGGTCGCCGCATCCAATGACTGCGCCAATACCAGTGCCTTCTGGTTGTCTTGGGCCCTTCCCAGGTGTTGCAGACTGGCCGCCAGCGCCAAGAACTCACCCAAGCTGTCCCAGCGCAGATGGTTCTCCTCGGTCAATTGCCGCACGTGCTTCGGGGCCGATCCGCCGGCGCCGGTCTCAAACAATCCGCCACCACTGATCAGGGGCACGATCGACAGCATCTTGGCGCTGGTGCCTAACTCCAAGATAGGGAACAAGTCGGTCAAATAGTCACGCAAGACATTGCCGGTGACCGAGATGGTGTCTTCACCGTCCCGAACCCGGTCCAGCGTGAGTTTCGTCGCCTCCACCGGGGCCATGATGTCGATCTCAAGCCCTTCGGTGTCTTCGGCTTCAAGGTACTCCTTGACCTTGGCGATGAGTTCACGGTCGTGAGCACGAGATTTATCCAGCCAGAAGATGGCAGGTTCTCCGGTCGCCCTCGCACGAGTGACTGCGAGCGTCACCCATTCGCGCACCGGGACATCTTTGGTCTGGCATGCCCGCCAGAGGTCGCCCGGCGCAACGTCGTGCTCAAGAAGCACATCGCCAGCCCCATTGACCACCCGAACTGTCCCGGCAGATTCGATCTCAAAGGTCTTGTCGTGGCTGCCATACTCTTCAGCCTTTTGAGCCATCAGCCCCACGTTGGGCACAGAGCCCATGGTCGTCGGATCGAAGGCCCCGTGAGCGCGGCAGTCATCGATCACGGCCTGGTACACACCGGCGTAGCTACTGTCCGGGATCACTGCCAGCGTGTCCTGCGGTGAACCGTCAGGTGCCCACATCTGCCCGGAGGTGCGGATCATTGCGGGCATCGAAGCGTCAACGATCACATCGCTCGGCACATGCAGGTTGGTGACCCCATTGTCCGAGTCGACCATGGCCATCGCCGGGCCAGCGCTCAGCTCCTCCTCGATCAAGGACCGGATGGTCTCCGCTCGATCATCCGGAAGTGCATCGAGGCCACTGAGGATCGCAGCCAGTCCGTTGTTGGGGTTCAGCCCCGCGGCGGCCAGCTCATCTTCATACTCCTCAAATACGCCAGGTAGGAACGCTCGCACGGCGTGCCCAAAGATGATCGGGTCGGAGACCTTCATCATCGTCGCCTTCATGTGCACGGAGAACAGCACGCCCTCCTCCTGGGCACGCGCTATCTGCTTGCGCAGGAACGTCTGCAACTCATCGACGCGCAGCACGCTGGCGTCGACGATTTCCCCTGACAGCACCGCTACCCCGTCCTTCAGCGTGCTGACCTCGCCCGACTCGCTGACGTGTTCGATCCTCAGGGTGTCATGCTCCGCAATCACCACCGATCGCTCGTTGTGCCGGAAGTCGCCGTCGGTCATCGTCGCGATGTTGCTCTTGGAATCCCCCGACCACGTGCCCATCGAATGCGGGTGGGACCGAGCGAACTTCTTCACCGGGCCGGGCGCCCGTCGATCAGAGTTCCCCTGACGGAGTACCGGGTTGACCGCGCTACCTTTCACCGAGTCGTAGCGGCGCTGGACATCCCGCTCACGCTCACCCTCAGGTGAATCCGGATAGTCCGGCAAGTCGTAGCCTTGCCCCTGGAGTTCTGTGATGACCGCCTTCAACTGAGGTAATGAAGCACTGATGTTGGGCAACTTCAGGATGTTGGCCTGCGCCGAACCGGTCAATTCTGACAACTCGGCCAACGCATCCGCCACCTGCTGATCGCTCGGCAAGAGGTCGTTGAACGCCGCGATCGTGCGCGCCGCAAGCGAGATGTCCTTCGTCTGCACCTCGATCCCGGCCGTCGTGCAGAAGGCTTCGACAATCGGCTTCAGCGAGTGGGTGGCGAGCATCGGGGCTTCATCAGTGACGGTGTAGGTGATGGTCGACATCGGGAGCAACAACTCCTGTGGATCGTGAGGTCAGGTCAGCGGGCGGCCAGACAGTGCGGCACTCAGGCTATCGCCTCACGCGCGGCAGCGCCGTCCCCTCACCTCACGCGCGGCAGCGCCGTCCCCTCGCCTCACGCGCCCATCGTCTCACGCGCGGCAGTGCCCGGCCTCTCGCTGCTACCGTTCCTGGAGACCGCACACTCACGACCAGTTGGGAATGGACACCGTGGATCGCACCCCAGTCAAGGTGGCAGTCACCGGCGCCGCCGGCCAGATTTGCTACAACCTCCTCTTCCGCATCGCCTCGGGCGAGATGCTCGGCAAGGACACCCCCGTCGAACTCCGCCTGCTAGAGATCCCAGACGCACTCAAGGCACTCGAGGGCGTCGTCATGGAATTGGACGATTGCGCCTTCGGATTGCTACACGGCGTCGAGATCGGCGCTGACCCCAACGAGGTCTTCGACGGCGTGAACATCGCCCTGCTCGTCGGCGCACGTCCCCGAGCCAAGGGTATGGAGCGTGGCGATCTCCTCGAGGCCAACGGTGGCATCTTTACCGGGCAGGGCAAGGCGCTGAATGACTACGCAGCCGACGACGTACGGATTACAGTCACCGGCAACCCCGCCAACACGAACGCCCTCATCGCGATGAGTAACGCTCCCGACATCCCCAGTTCACGCTTCAGTGCGCTGACTCGCCTGGACCACAATCGCGCCTTGGCTCAACTCTCCCAGCGCACCGGCAAACCGGTCACCGACATTGAGCGGATGACGATCTGGGGCAACCACTCCGCCTCGCAGTACCCCGACCTGTTTCACTGCACCGTCGGTGGCAACAACGCCGTCGAGATGGTCGATGACCAAGCCTGGCTGGAGGACGCTTTCATTCCGACCGTCGCCAAGCGAGGCGCAGCCATTATCGAGGCTCGCGGTTCCTCGTCCGCCGCCTCGGCTGCGGCAGCCACGATCGACCACACCCGCGACTGGATTGCGGGCACCGCTGAGGGCGATTGGACGTCCATGGTGGTCTGCTCCGACGGGTCGTACGACGTGCCCGAGGGCGTGATGTCGTCCTTCCCAGTGACGGTCACCGACGGCAAATGGTCAATCGTGACGGACCTGGACATCAACGACTTCTCCCGCGAGCGCATCGACGCTTCAGTCGCCGAACTGAAGCAGGAACGGGACACTGTCCGCGATCTAGGCCTACTCAAGGGCTAGATCACTGCGGCGAACCGAGCTAGCGCGCGCACGCTTGTACGTTAAAGGAAAGTCAACGTACTGGACACTTAATCGTCGCCGACACGCCGAGTAGTATGTTTGACTCACGTCGACAAATATGCCTGGTGCGCGCGATTCTGCTACTCACACGCTAACGGCGTGTTTCGGCGAGTGAAATTGCTCTTGCGTTGCTACCTTGATCGAGTCCTAACACCTCTCGAGAAATGAGACACGAATGCGATCTGCTCGAATGACCACACTCGCTGTTACCAGCGGCCTCGCTCTGGCTGGTTCCGTGGCTGTCGCCGGACCAGCTATGGCTTCGGCCGACCAGGTTCCCTCGGCCATCAGCGCTCAGGACGATTCCGATGATGACGACGATCACGACGACGACGATGACGACCACGACGACCAGACCGACGCCCCCGATGGTGGCGTGGCCACTGGTGGCGGCTCTGCCTCCGGCCCAGAGAACCTCGGGCTATTGGCAGCAGGTGGCCTGGCATTGGTCGTCGGCGCCAGCGGCGTGATGTTGGCCAGCCGTCGCGAGGATGCAGCCGACCAGCGCTGAGAACATCATCGCAACCTGAGGGCGGGTTCCCCGACGATGGAGCCCGCCCTCAGTGCGTTGACGATTCTGCGGTAACCCTGTGGTGAAGATGACTAGCGCTGATCAGCAGAGAACAATCGCGCGATGTTTTTTTCGATTCGACATGTGGACGTGAGGCAGTGCGAGACACTGGTCAGGAGATCGATTTAAAGCCTGATCAAGCGCCTAGTCGGAGGGCCCCAACAATATGCTTACTCCGTCGCGTCGATCAGTTGCGCAAAAACCACGACGTTGTCGTCGTGGGCCCGGGCGTCGGCATCGTATTCCCCACCACACGTGATGACGCGCAATTCCGGTGCCTCGGTATTTCCGTACACCGCCTCAGTGGGAAAGTCGTCTTTGGGGAAGGTGTCGACCGCATATACCTCGAACTCGGCAGTAGACCCGTCCGCACGCTTAACTTCAACAACGTCTCCGATGTCGACGGCGCCGAGTTCGAAGAAGACCGAAGGCACTGCCCCAGTGTTCGTCACGTGGCCCAACACTACCGAGGGGCCGACCTCTCCTGGCGTCGGCGACCCTCCATACCAGGCTGCCTCGTCGTATCGAGGTCCCGAAGGCACCTCAAGGGTGTTGTCGTCGTTCAAGCCAACCTCGTGTAGGTCGGAGATCACATCGATCGAGGGGATCGCGACCTCCACCGGTTTCGACTGAGGCATCTCACTGATCGTCAGCGCAGAGAGGTTAACCACCGGCCGGGACGCCGCAATGCCGCCTTCGGGCCCCGAGGAACCGACGTCCGGCAGGCCATCGGCTTCATCCGGCATCGGCGCCTCTGACGACTGAGTCAAGACGACGCCGGCGACCACCGCGACGCCGGCCATGAGAAGAAGGGCGAACAGGCCACGAACGCGACCCACATTGACCTTCGACTCCTGTGCCATTGATTGGCCCCTTCGACCGTCGTCGGACATTCGCCCCTCGCCATCTGACTGTAACGCCCATATCGGACGGCGAACAGCAGGTCATGGCGTGTCGCGCGGTGCGATTCGCCATGCGCCGTCGTGCCTCTGGGTCTACCCTGACAGTGTGCTGGGAGCACCGGCGTTCCCCGCAGAAAGGGGCCAAATATGGACGTCATGGAGCCGGCATACGGCCCGGGAGTGATGCTGACTATCGCCGCATTGGCGGTGGTTGTGCTGCTGGTACTGATTATCTCGCTTCGGATGCACGCGTTCGTGGCGTTGATTCTGGTCAGTTTCGTGACAGCCGTTGCTGCGGGGATACCGCTCGAGGACGTGCCGGCGGTAGCCATAGAAGCGTTCAGCGGCACGTTGGGCGCCGTGGCCTTACTCGTGGGTCTCGGGGCGATGATCGGGCGCGTGCTGGAGGTGACCGGCGGTGCCCAGGTCCTAGCCGACACGATGATCAACCGATTCGGTGAGAAGCGAGCGCCCTTCGCACTCGGCATCGCGGCCCTCCTCTTCGGTCTTCCCATCTTCTTCGATGCCGGTCTCGTGGTCTTCCTCCCGATCATCTTCTCGGTGGCACGAAAGTTCGGCGGGTCGGTGCTGATGTATGCGCTGCCTACCGCCGGTGCATTTGCTGCGATGCATGCGATCGTGCCACCGCACCCCGGCCCGGTGACCGCGGTGACCCAGTTGGGCGGCAGTGTCGGTCTCACCCTCCTGCTCGGGCTGCCCGTCGCGTTCGTCGCCTGGTACGTCGGGGTCTACCTGGTGACCACCGCTTATGCGGGCAAGATCTACGTCCCGATCACCGACATCATGCGGCCCGACAAGAACGGCGACGACGATGCGAGCGGCACCGATGATGATGCAGCAAACGACGGCGAGGGGGGGTCGGCCACGGCAACCAAGACCCGCACTACGGCGCCTCCCACATTCGCGGCCGTGCTCGGCATCTTGCTGCTTCCACTGGTGTTGATCGCCCTCAACACGACACTGACCACCCTGCGCGTCACCGGGACCCTGGCCGAGGAGGGGTTCGTCGTCGACCTGCTGGTGCTGCTTGGCCAAACGCCTGTCGCTTTGCTCATCACGTTGTTGGTCGCGACCTACACCCTGGGTATGCGAGGGCGCACCTTGAGCGAGATCGAATCTCTGCTCAACGACGCGCTCGGCCCGATCTGCGCGATCATCCTCATCACCGGTGCGGGTGGGATGTTCGGCGGGGTGCTGCGCGCGAGCGGCATCGGTAGTGTGCTGGAGTCAAGCCTGGCCGACCTTGGGCTGCCGCTGGTGGTCTCGGCGTTCCTCATCGCGACCATCCTGCGTGTCGCGCAGGGATCAGCCACCGTGGCCCTGACGACCACCGCCGGACTCATCTCGGCCGCAGTCGCCTCCGCGGATCTCTCCAACCTGCAGATCGTCCCGCTCGTCCTCGCCATCGCCGCCGGTGCCACGGTGCTCTCGCACGTCAACGACTCCGGCTTCTGGTTGGTCAGCCGCTTCTTCGGAATGGATGTCAAGACCACCTTGAAGACGTGGACCGTCATGGAGACCACGCTCGGGCTGGCCGTCTTCGCCATTGCATGCCTGCTGTGGGTGGTGTTCTGATGGCTGAAGAAGCAGAGGCTGGATCGCCCACACACCTGGTCGTGATGGGCGTGTCCGGATCGGGCAAAACCACCATTGCCAAGGCCATCTCGGAACGGCTCGGCTGGGAGTTCGGGGAGGGCGATGACCATCACCCCCAAGCAAACCGAGACAAGATGAGCGGCGGCGTGGCCTTGACCGACGTCGATCGGTGGCCCTGGCTCGGGATCCTGGCCGGTTGGACTCGCGAGCGACATGATCATGGGCGGTCAACGGTGTTGACCTGCTCGGCGCTGCGTCGGGCCTATCGAGACATCCTCAGCGCCGGCGGATCGGGCACGATCTTCGTGCACCTCACCGGCGATCGCGACCTGCTGCTCCAGCGGATGAAAGACCGTGATCACTTTATGCCCGACTCGCTGCTCGACTCACAGTTCGACACCTTGGAGGACTTGGAGCCGGACGAAACCGGGTTGGTTGTCGACGTCGCCGATTCACCGGAGCGCATTGCCGAGCAGGTCCAGACATATCTCAGCGCTCACACCTGAAGACGGGCGATCAGCGAATCACCAGGCTTGCACTGAGCACGACGGTCGCCACGGCCAAGGCGAGCAGCAGCGCCACATCCCAGGCCCGAGACCGCACGATCAGCCCGCCGGCCCGAGTCGGCGGAAGCAGCAACCGCAGCAACGCGCCGACCGCCAACGTCACCGCCATGGCGTAGCCAAAACTCCGGAGCCCTCCGCTGATGAGCAGCACCAACGAGATGACCAACCCAACGGGCAGCACCCACCAGGCGCCGAGTGGCTGCGTGACCCGCCACCCCAGGTGCTCATTGCTCACGTGCCCGACTCACTGGTTCGGCTCATGTGCCCGACTTACTGGCCCGGCTCACCGCCAGTTCGGCCGCCTCAACAACGTTGCTCAACAGCATGGCCCGCGTCATCGGCCCGACGCCCCCCGGATTCGGGGACAGCCACCCGGCACCCTGCGCGACGTCCTCGGCGACATCGCCAGCAATCTTGCCGTCACGCCGGGCTACCCCGACATCAAGCACGGCAGCGCCCGGCTTCACCATGTCAGCGGTAATCAAGTCGGGCACCCCGGCGGCCGAAACGACGATGTCGGCCGAACGCACGTGATCGGCTAGATCCTTGGTGCCCGTGTGACACAACGTGACGGTCGCGTTCTCGCTGCGCCTGGTCAGGATCAGGCCGAGCGGCCGCCCCACCGTCAAACCTCGACCGACCACCACGACATGTGCCCCGGCAATCGGCACGTCGTGCCGCCGCAGCAACTCCACAACCCCGACCGGCGTGCACGGCAGCGGCGCCGGTGCGCCCATCACCAACGAGCCGAGGTTGATCGGGTGCAGGCCGTCGACGTCCTTGACCGGATCCACTCGCGACAACAGGGCAAATTCATCGAGGCCGGTGGGCTGCTGGATCAGGTATGCCGTGCATTCCGGGTCGGCGTTCAACTCATCAATAAGCTCCTCAACCTGTTGCTGCGATGCGTCGGCAGGCAGATCGTGCCGGATTGACGCAACGCCGATCTGAGCGCAATCGCGATGTTTCGCCCCCACATACCAAGAGCTTCCCGGGTCCTCACCCACCAAGATGGTGCCCAGTCCTGGGCGCTTGCCCTGCTGCGCCAATGCCTCCACGCGTGTGGTCAATTCGGTTTTTATGTCGCTCAGGACGGCCTTGCCATCCAGAATTCCCGCGCTCATATCAGGCACTCTATCCAGCCGGTGCCCCGGCGGCGCTCACGTCGCGACCGGGTCGCGTGGCGCTCGCTTCCGCCGGTTCGACTTTCGGGCTCCCATGGCTGCCATCACGGCCCCCAGCAACGTCATCGACGTACCAAGGAGCAACATCGGCCCGACTCGTTCGCTGACCGCGGGGTTGGTCAGGTCGAGTGCTATCCCCACGGACGTCTGACTGGTCACCGCCACCAGGCCAAAGACCAAGACCCCGGTATGTTGAACCGCCCAGGCCGCCCCGGCGATGAAGACGATCCCGCACGCTCCTCCGCACCATGCCCACCACGGGGCATCCCAGGTCTGCGGCAGGGTGAGCCGGCCCGCAGCCAGCGGGACAGCCGCGATGAGAAGGACCGCGGTCAGCCCCACCGAGAAGTTGATCCAGGCGGTTGCTATCGGATCACCAGTGATGACGGTCACCCGGCCGTTGAGGGCGTATTGGATCGACCCCAACAATCCCACCCCGAACGCGAGGGCCACGGGAGCTGCGCTGACCCACCCGAGGTTGTTCCCCCCACCACTGCGCATCGCCGACGCAGCGAGGATCACGCCGACGATCGACATGGCCGCGGCAAGTAGCCGCGCCGGGCTGAGGACTATCGGCGCCGCCGGACCCCAGCCCAGCCGATCGACCAGCAATGCGCTCGTCGTCTGTCCGCCGATCACGGCAATCAAGAAGACCGCCACACCGATGACCGGCACGGCATACGTCTGCGTCGACACCAACAACCCGCCGCCGACTCCCCCCAGCACCTGCCACCACCGCAGCCGATGCGCCCGCAGAGCTCGCGGCACCCGCCGCAGGTGGGCCCGGAACCACGCCGTCGCGAGCAGCATGCTGAGCAGCAGCAATCCGGTGCCAAAACTAGCCACCGCAGCCAACGAACTTCCCAAGCTTTGGGCCAACGCACCGTTCAGCCGAGATTGCACCGCCACCATGCTCCCGGCCAGCACGGCCACAGCGAGCGCCATGGCAAAGGCCCGATAGGAACCGATCTCAGTGCGCGAAATGTCGCGTCCCAGTGAAGTACAGACTCACCCCGGCCGCGGCGGCCGCCTCGATCACTTCGTTGTCCCGTATCGAGCCCCCCGGCGCAACCACACCCCTGACACCGGCCTGTAGCAGGACCTGCAGCCCGTCGGCGAACGGGAAAAAGGCATCGGAGGCGGCCATACTTCCCGCGGCCCGGTCTGCGGCTCTAGCAACCGCCAGGCGGCAACTGTCGACCCGGTTGACCTGACCCATCCCGATTCCGACGCTGGCGCCATCATCGGCAAGCAGGATCGCGTTCGACTTCACGCTACGGCATGCCCGCCAGGCGAACGCCAGGTCGGCCAACTGTGCCGGCTCGGCCGGCGGCCCGGCCACATGGCGCCACCGGCTGACGTCATCGCCACCCTCGGCAGCGACCGCGTCGATGTCGTCCCGTTGCTGCACCAGCAGCCCGCCGCTGATCAGTCGACCCTCGGTAACCGGACCGCCCGTAGACGAGGACACCTGCAGCAGGCGCACGTTCTTCTTTGCCTGCAAGACCGACAGCGCCTCAGGCTCGAACGCCGGTGCGACGATGACTTCCGTGAAGATCTCGGCGAGGGCGCGGGCCATTGCCGAGCTCACTGCTTGATTGGCGGCGACGACGCCTCCGTATGCCGAGACCGGATCGCAGTCGTGCGCCCGCGCGTGAGCCTGAGCGATGTTGTCTCCGACTGCGATGCCGCACGGGTTCGCGTGTTTGATGATCGCCACGCAGGGCTGGTCGCCCTGATCGCGAGAGGCCCGAAGGGCCGCATCCGCATCGACGTAGTTGTTGTAGGACATGGCCTTGCCGTGCAATTGCTCGGCGCCCGCGACGCCGGCATCTTCGCCGAGCGGGCCACCCGGCTGCGCCGCATACACCGCTGCCTGCTGGTGGGGGTTCTCCCCATAGCGCAGCACATCCTGCAGCGCCCACGAAGCGCTCGTCTGCTCCGGGAAAGGCAGGGACGGCGGCACGTCATCGCCGTGAACTGGCGCGGACTCAGCATCGAGGAACCGATCGGCCATCCACTGCGCAACCGCAGTGTCGTAGGTCGCAGTATGCGCGAAGGCCGAGGCCGCCAGGCGCCGGCGGGCTTTCAGCGTCAGACCACCACCGGAGACCGCATCAACGATGCCGGTGTATGCGGCAGGGTCGACCACCACGGCAACGCTGCGGTGATTCTTGGCCGCCGCCCGCACCATCGCCGGGCCACCGATGTCAATCTGCTCGATGCACCCGTCCCGGTCGGTCCCGGCAGCCACCGTCTGGCTGAAGGGATACAGGTTGACCACCAGGAGGTCGAAGCTCTCGATGCCCAACCTCTCGATCGAGGCCACGTGTTCGGGGTTGGTGGTGTCGGCCAGCAGGCCGGCGTGAACCGCCGGGTGCAGGGTCTTGACCCGCCCGTCAAGACACTCGGCGAACCCGGTCACCTCTTCGACCGGCGTGACCGGCACCCCGCCGGCCCGGATCTTTGCGGCCGTCGATCCGGTGCTGACCAACGCCACGCCCGCGTCGTGCAACGAGGTGGCCAGGTCCTCCAGGCCGGTCTTGTCGTAGACCGAGATCAGGGCTCGGCGAATCGGTCGACGCTGGTGATCCGGCGACACATCGCTCGGCGCTGCGAGGAGGGGGGTTGCTGGGCTGGCAGAGTTCACGCGAAGGTGACCTTTCTGTCGGTAAGGGTGTAGCGACCGGTCGTAATCTGCCGCACGGTGTGCACCATGAGGCTACGTTCGACGACCTTGATGCGTTCGTGCAAACTGGCCTCGTCATCATCGCTACGCACCGGCACGGCACGCTGGGCCACGATCGGGCCGGTATCCACTCCGGCATCCACGAGATGGATGGTGGCCCCGGTGACTTTCACCCCGTACGCCAGAGCGTCGGCGACCGCATGTGCACCGGGGAAGGCGGGCAGCAACGCAGGGTGGGAGTTGAGGACGCGGAAACGCTCCAACACTGCGGGGCCGAGAACCTTCATGAAGCCCGCACTGATGACCCATGACATGTCGCTACCGTCGTCTGGGGGCTGTTGCCTGCTTGCTGGGTGGTGCGCCGTAAGCGCGCTCGCAAGTCCTTGATCCCACTCTTCGCGGCTCGCGTAGTCATCGCGGCGCACCACAAAGGTCGGTATCCCAGCGGCCACGGCGCGATCCAAGCCCGGTATGCGCCCGCGGTCGGCCCCCACTGCCGCGACTCGAACGCCATACCCCGGATCGGCACAGGCCTCGATCAAAGCGGCCAAAATGCTGCCGCTACCGGAGATCAGCACCACCACGGGCACCGGATCAACAACGTCCTCGGGGGTGTCAGGCACCCGACAAATGTATCGCCCTGCTGCTCAGTCCCACCGGAAGAACCATAACGCCGGAGCGCCTGCGGCCACGGTGTAGGCGAGGAGAACCACGAGATCGGTGGCGCTCCAGCCGAACCCGAACCACGGGTCCTGAACGGCGGCAACCAGACGGGCCAGTGGCAGCATGCCGCCCACGTCGCCCAACCCTGTCGGCAAGACGGCGCGCGGCGGGCCGGTGCCCGAAATCAACCACAACGCGAAGAACAACATGAGACCGATGCCTTGAGCGGAACGACTGCCCCGGATTACCGTCGCGAGCAGGAGTCCAATCGCGCCGAACGCCACCGTTCCGACCAGGAGGGCGACGAAGACCCCGAATACGTCCTCCGGCAGCATTGCATCGGAGACAAGCCACGCCACGGCACCCATCAGAAGCGACCCTGCGAGGAAGGTCACGAGCGCCACGGTGATCTGCGCACTGACCAGGGCCCACGTCGAGACCGACGAGGCGCGTAAACGTCGAAGGATGCCTCGCTCGCGGTAGCCGGCCAGGTTCATCGGAAGCGTCATCAGGCCTAGCGCGGCGATGATCACGGCCACTGACGCCGCAGTGTAGTAATCGGTCGGGGTCACACCTCCCCAGACGAGCATGCCGTTCTCGACGTCTTGGGCGTCGGCCTGGTCGTTGCCGAAAACGGCCGAGAGCAGCAGCATCATCATGAGCGGGAACGCCAGCACAAACACGATTGAGAACGGTTCCCGACGGAACAGACGAAACTCCGCACGTACCATCGCGAGGTAGCCGCGCACCGCAATCATCCTCGGACCTTCCGCCCGGTGAGCGCCAAGAACGCATCCTCCACCGTTGGACGTTCGACCCGCAGATCGAGCGGGACGATCCCCCGCCCCACAAGCTCAGCCGCTAGGAGAGCCAACACCGGGCCGGTGCCGCGGACCTCGACCGCGTCACCGCGGCGGGTGAAAGACTCGACAACGTCGAGACGCTCCACCCAGCCCAGGTCGGGCTCCGAGGTGGTAAAGCGCACAACCGACCCCAGACCCAGCCCGTCGATCAATCCCTGCGGCGTGTCGATCGCGATCACGCTCCCGCCGTCGACCACGGCAACTCGGTCACAGAGTTGTTCTGCTTCGTCCATGAAGTGCGTCACGAGCACGACGGTCGTGCCGCCTTGCCGGATCCCCCGGATGAGCTCCCACGTCGCTCGTCGTGCCTGCGGATCGAGCCCTTGGGTGAGTTCGTCGAGGAACACCATCTCGGGAGAGTTGACAAACGCGAGCGCGATGAAGAGCCGCTGACGTTGTCCCCCCGACAGGCTGTCGAAGGCTTGATTCCGCTGCTCTTCCAACTCCCACCTGGCGAGGAGTTCGTGGCAATCCACCGGGTTGCGGGCAAACGCCGCGAAGAGTTCCAGCGACTCAGCGACCCGCAGCCGACCCGGAAGCGCGGCGTCCTGCAGTTGGGAGCCGACACGTTGTCGCAACTCGGCTGCCTGAGTCATCGGGTCGAGCCCGAGCACCCGGATCCTCCCGTCATCCGCGGTGCGTAGGCCCTGAACGCACTCGACCGTCGTCGTCTTGCCGGCGCCGTTCGGACCGAGGATGCCGAAGATCTCGCCCTCCTCGACCTGGAACGAGAGGTCCTCGACCGCGCGCAAGCCGCCGTAGGACTTCTGCAAACGCTCCACCGTGATCACCGACACCATCGGCGACACCTCCAGACACGGCAACACGGCCAAACCACAGACATCACATCACGACTCCACGTCGCAACCACTTCCTCATATTGACAGACCCGGTTTCTATGTCCTAGGGCTCGCTGAATGTTTGGGCGCCATCAACGGGCTCAGCGCGACCATTCCTGCAAGCAGGGTTAGCAGGAACTCTGTTCGTGCGGTCAGCGCGATGGCTCGCGCCACATCCTGCGGACCAGGGGTCGCCCCATCTCCGAGCAACGGGCGGTGCTCGACGCGCTCGCCGTAACGCAGCGTCCCACCGAGCCGTAGCCCTAACGCCGCGGCGACTGCGCACTCCGCGACGCCCGCGTTGGGAGACGGGTGCTTGCTGGCGTCGCGCCGCACGATGCGCCATACCTCACGGCTGGTGCGTGGAGCGCTCAGCGCGGTCATCACCGCAAATACCCTGGCCGGCACATAGTTGGCGACGTCATCAAGGCGCGCTGCTGCCCAGCCGAAGCGTTCGTATCGCTCACTGTGGTGACCCACCATCGCGTCCATCGTGTTGATCGCCCGGTAGACCCCAGCACCGGGCGCGCCCCACCACCACGCCCAGCACATCGGCGCGATCACGGCATCGACGGTGTTCTCGGCCAGAGATTCGATCACTGCCGCACAGATCTGCGACTCATCAAGACCGCTGGGATCACGCCCGACCAGCGCGGGCATGAGGGTGCGTGCCGCCCCGAGATTGCCGTCGCGCACCGCTGCCTCGATGGTGGCTGCGACCCGCCGCAGCTCGGTCCCGGCGATACACACCCCGAGCGCCACGGCCGTGGATCCTACGAGCGAGCCCGATCCGGCGCCGACGACCGTTCCCACGAGCGCATACCAAATGCCGGGCGTTCGGGCATCTGCCCATGTGTGCTCTTCGAGTCGAGTCATCGCGCGGCCGAACCAGCCGACCGGATGCCATGGTGACGGCGGCTCGCTCACCACGCGATCCCAGGCGATGCCGCCGAGAACGCCGACAGCTCGGCGGGACAGCCGGCTCATCGAAGGTCGGTCTTCACCACGGTGGCTGCGCCGACAACGGCAGGATCTGACCGGCCATCACGAGAACCGAGCGATCCGCGAGCGCGGCTACGCGCTGATTAAGCGTGCCGAGCACATCGGTGTACCGGCGGCCCAGCACGGTGGGGGCGTGCACCGACATCCCGACCTCTTCGCTGACCACGATGGTGTCGTCCGTTCTGGCTGCTAGGGCGCGCAGCAGCGGCGCCGTATCGATGGCGAAACCCTCGTTACCATCGTGGTGGCTGGCCACCCAGGTGCCCAGGGAGTCGAGCAGGACTGGACCTGTGGAGGCACTGAGTGCATGCGCCAAGGTTGAGCCGTCTTCTCCGTCCGGCTCAATGGTGATCCAGTTGACCGGGCGACGTTGCCGATGCACAGCCACCCGCCTCGCATGGTCGGAGTCAGTGGGATGAACCACGGCAGTGGCGAGGTAGGTGACGGCGCGCCCGTCGGCCAGCGCCTTGATCCACGACTCGGCAACGGCCGACTTACCGGACCGGGTGCCGCCCAGCACCAGCGCCTTCACGAGATATGCCCTGGGCTGTCACTGGCGACTTCGCTGCCGCCGGTGCCTTCCGTGTCGCCCTCCCGAACGCGTCTGCCCGTAGCCAAACTGCCCAGCACGGCAGCATGAACAGCGAGCGCCAGCCGCGATCCCCACGGCGACCGTGGACCGGCAAAAGGCTCCTCGCTGGCTTCCTGATGATGCGGCGTGGGGCACACGATTGCTACCGCGTCACTGGCCGTTCCGGTGCCCGGCACACCCTGCTCGATCAGGGCCTGGGTCTTGGCCTCAGTCACCGTGATCACGGCACCAACCAGCGCAGCCGTCGACAGCGGCACAGGCAACTGGGCCACAACGTTGATGGTGCCCGGCAGGTCGTACCTCGACCCCGCGCGATTCAACCCGCCGTCGTTCCATCCGCCTTCGGGATCGGCGGCCCAGGTCGGTTTGGTTACGCCGACGGTGGCAATGGCCAGCACGCCCTGGTACTCACCGGTTCCGTAGTCGTGCACGTTTGCCGCTGTGAGCAGTGCGGGCGGGTCGTCGCTCAGCCCGAGCTCGGCAGCGATCTCGTCGGCGTGCGCCGTCAGGTCCCTTCTGCGATACAGCAGATCCACACCGAAGTTGATCAGCGAGGTGCATTCACGCAAACCTCCGCGCACCGTCGATGAGGCCAGCAGTGTCATCGGCTCCGGCCAGCGCCACACGAGCAGGCCGCGATGCAGCGCGGTGGGCGCCAGCAACTCAGGTGCGAGCGCCGCCGTGCTCACCATCCGGGTTCTTGTCCCAGCGGCGTCGCGGCCTGGGCATGGGTCAGCAGGTCGTCAAGACTGAGGTGAGCTTCGACCCAGTCAGCCAACATCTCAGCGTGATTGTTCAAAGCCTCCGCGTACCCGTGGCCGCTGGGTACGTAGTCCCGGCCTTGAGATTGCGCGATCTGGGACAGAAACTCTGCGCGGAAGCGGTCGTTGTCGAACAACCCGTGCACACTCGTGCCGCAGACGACCCGGCCCTTGGTGTCCCATACTCCCTCGGCGCTGCCGTCGATTCGGAGCCAGGTTTGGGCGTCGTGCACCTGCGTTCGGCCCCACCGGATCTGGTATCCCGAGATGTCCGCCCCCGACGCTGTGCTGTGCAGCACGCTACTTCCCGTGCTGCGACACACGATCTTGGGTGCCTGAAAGATGGTGCTCACGGCCAACAGTCCCAGACCGGCGACGCGACCTTGACCGGACTCGACATCGTCGATGATCTGCTCGCCAAGCATTTGATACCCGCCGCACAGACCCACGATGGCGGCGTCGGTGTGCCGCAGGGCCAGATCGAACCCGCGGGTATGCAGCCAGGCTAGGTCAGCCGCGCTCGCCCGGCTGCCTGGCAGCACCACGAGGTCGACCGGCTCCAGGTCTTTGGCATGCTCGACCCAGCGCAGCTGCACGTCGGGCTCGATCAGGAAAGGGTCAAGGTCGGAGGGGTTGGATAGCGACGGGTAGCGCACCGCGGCCACTCGCACCGGACGGCGACGCCGAACCGAACTACCCCGAGCCGCCGCGCCGACCACATGCCCAGCGCGCACGTCCAGGGAGTCCTCCACGCCGAGCATCAGCGCCTCCCCCAGGTGCGGCAGGACTCCCAGGACAGGTATGCGGGCTCGTCGTTCGAGCTCAACTATTCCGGTGTCCAGCAGGGAGGAGTCACCTCGGAACGAGTTGAAGATGATGCCGACCACCTGCTGGCGCAGGAGCGACGGAAGCAGGTCAAGGGTCCCATGGGCGGCTGCGAACGCCCCGCCGCGGTCGATGTCGACAACCAAGACGGCAGGTATGCCGGCCGCGGCCGCCAGAGGCAAATTCACCAGATCCCGATCCAACAAGTTGATCTCGGCCGCCCCTCCCGCGCCTTCGGCCACCACGAGGTCGTGTTCGTTGCGCAGCGAAGCCAGGGCGTGCAACACCGTGGGGCGTAAGTCCGTGGCGATCTGGCCGTAGTCGTGGGCATCAGTGCTACCGACCTCATCACCGAGGAGGACGACGTGGCTGCGATCTCGCGACGGCTTCAGCAGGATCGGGTTCATCCGGCGATCCGTCTCGACCTGTGCCGCGTACGCCTGGACTGCCTGCGCCCGGCCGATCTCACCGCCATCGGGGGTAACCGCGCTGTGGTTGGACATGTTCTGCGCTTTGAACGGGGCTACCCGGTGGCATTGTCGAGACCAGGCACGACACAGCGCGGCCGCAACTGTCGACTTGCCCGCGCCGCTGGTGGACCCGACGATCATGATCGCGGCGCTCAATAGTCGATGCCCTTGCGAGCCCGGATGTTGCTATCGAACGCGTGCTTGACCTTCACCATTTCAGTCACGGTGTCGGCGACGTCGATGACGTCCGGCGCCATGTCGCGACCGGTCAGAAAGACCGAGACACGCTCGGGCCGCTCGCGCAGCGTCTTGGCAACCTCGGCGGGGTCGATCCATCCCCACGACATCGGATAGCTCACCTCGTCGAGCACGATCATCCGGTGGCTGTCCTGGGCGATCAGCACTTTGGTGAACTCCCAGGCGGCAACAGCCTTCGCCTGGCTCTCATCCATGTCGGAGGACTCCCAGGAGAATCCGTCTCCAGCGACGAACCAGTCGACGCCGATTTTCCTGCTCATCGCCTCTTCACCGGTGTTCCACGTCCCGGACTTGATGAACTGCACGACCGCGCTCGGCCATCCACGAGCCACCGAACGCATCAATGTCCCGAATGCCGCTGTCGACTTTCCTTTGCCGTGCCCGGTGTTGACCAGCACCAACGACGTGGCCGATCGCAACTCTCGGCGGTCATAGGGTCGCTTCGTACGCGGTTCGTTCCCGCTCATGGCAGTCCTCCAGGGCGATCGTCAGGGTGGCGGGCAGAGCGGGGGGCGGGCAGCACGACATACTCGCCGTCCAACCGGCGGACCGTCAATGGGGTGGCATAAACTTCGGACAGGATCTCTGGCCGCAACACCTCGTCGGCCGATCCCAGGGCCACCACCTTGCCGTGGTGCATCAGCAGCAAACGGTCAGCAAATCGGGCTGCGGTGGTCAGGTCGTGCATCGCCGCGATCACGCTGAGACCGTCGCGCCGGCGCAGATCGTCGACCAACTCCAAGACTTGAACTTGGTGGCCGAGGTCGAGGGCGCTGGTGGGTTCGTCCAGCGCCAAGATGCGTGTGTGTTGCGCCAGTGATCGGGCCACGACAACCCGCTGCGCCTCCCCTCCGGAAAGGTCCAGGACTTGCCGGTGCGCGAAGTCGGCCAAGCCCAGCCGGTGCAAGACGCTGTCGACGATGTGGTGATCGCGCCGTGACTCTCGGGCTAACCAGCCTAAGTGCGCGGTACGACCCAGCAACACGTACTCGACCACACTCATACCCTCGGGCAACACCGGCGACTGGGGCATCACGGCAATATCGGCTGCGCTGGGCACCCTGCCGTTCGGCAACGAAATGACTCCGGTATGCCCGCCGAGACCGGCGACCGCCCGCAACAGGGTCGATTTGCCCGCTCCGTTCGGGCCCAGCACCGCTAGCCACTCACCGACGTGCAGCTCGAGGCTGACGTCCTGCACCGCGGCGTGTTTGCCATAGCTGACCCCGGCATGGCGACAGGACAGCGCCACCGGCGAAGAGCGTGCCGGTGCGGGGGCAGCAGTGGACTCTGCGCGGTGCCTCACGTTTCTCATACCGATCTCCGGGATCTGCGCAGCACGAGGGCGAAGAACGGAGCACCGACAAACGCGGTGATGATGCCGACGGGCAGCTCGGCTGGCGCAACGATCGTGCGGGACAAAACATCGACCAGCGCCAAGAAGGACGCACCGACCAGCGCTGACAAGGGCACGATGATGCGATAGCTGTAGCTGGTCAACAGACGAACGATATGCGGCACGACGAGGCCGACGAAGGCGATCAGTCCGCTGACCGAGACTGCGGCGGCGGTCAGCAGCGTCGCCGACGTGATGATGATGAGACGCGAGCGGGCCGGATTCAACCCCAAACTCCGAGCTTCTTCATCTCCCAGTCGCAGCACGTCGAGATGGCGGCGAAGGGCGACCAGAATCGCGCCGCACAGCAGCACATAAGGCAGCAACAGCAGCACCTGGTCCCAGCCGCTGGTCGCCAACCTGCCGAAGAGCCAGGACAGCACTTCGCGGGCCTTGGTCTCATCCAGTCGTTGCAGCGCGTAGGTCTGGGCCGCTGAGAACAACGCGGCTACAGCTACTCCGCTGAGCAGCAAGGTCGCCGGCGAGGTCCACGACCCTCGGGCCACCAGCACCGAGGCCAGCACGGCGACGATGGCTCCGAGGAAGGCGGCCGCGGGAACCGCCGAGACAGCACCCCAGCCGATGTCGAGCCCGAATCCCAGCGCTAGCACGGCCCCGAAGCCGGCACCGGCCGAGACGCCGAGTAGGTAGGGGTCAGCCAGCGGATTGCGAAACACGCCCTGGAAGGAGGCACCGGCCATCCCCAGGGCAGCACCCACCAGCATCCCCAAGATCGTCCGAGGTAGCCGAATCTGCAGCAGCACGGCCTCGGAGCGGGCATCGAGCGTGGTCGGCACGCTCACCCCGGGGATCAGATTGAGCAGCGAGCGCACGACCCCGGAGACCGGCAAGCCAGCTGCCCCGCTCGCGGTGGACAGCAGCAAGACCGCCACCAGGATCGAACACGTCGCCACCACCACCCGCGGACGTAGCCGGAACGCTCCCTTTTCGGAGAGCTCGGGCAAGTCAAGCGTCCCCGGCCCAGCCGCCGAGCCGCTGCTCGGGTCGGCGGTGGGCTGACCGAGGTCGCGTTGCCGTGTCATCGCCAACCACGCGCCTCGGTGACCCCACTTGGTGGGGACAACGTGTGTCGGTTGGTCATCGGCACGGGTCTGGCTAGTTCGCCGGGACTGCCGCGGTGTTCAACGCGTCGGCCGCGGTGGTGATGAACTCAGGCAGACGAGGCCCCCAGCGAGAGGCGATGTCTGCGTTCACCGTGACGATGTTGCCCTCTTGGACGGCGGTGATCTCACTCCAGCCGGGACGTGCGGCGACATCATTTGCGGTGTAATCGACTTGGTCGGTGATCACGATGACCTCCGGGTCGGCCGCGATGATGAACTCCTCGGTCAGCTGAGGGAATCCGGACTGATCGGCGTCTGCCTCATCGGCGATGTTGCTTGCTCCCAACTCGGCATACAACGATCCGACGAACCCGAACGAACTGGCGGAGAAGTAGGTGCTGTCGAGTTCGTGGTAGACCCGCGGCGAAGCGTCGGCCGGTGCCTGGGCCAGAGCCGCGTCGACCTCTTCACGCAGGGTGCCCACGACCGCAGCGGTCTCATCGACATGACCGGTGGCGATGCCCAACTCGGCCATTTGCCCATACCCGGCCTCGATGTCCGCTGGTGCGTTGAAGGCGATCACCGGGATGTCGAGCTCGCCCAGACCCGCCACGAGATCGTTCGCGTCGTTGCTGATGACCACCAGATCCGGATCGTAGGCGATGATCGCCTCGATGTTCGGGTCGAACCCGGACAGGTCGGTCACCGGGGTGTCTTCGGGGTAGGTGGAGTAGGAGTCGACCGCTACTACCTGATCCCCGGCGCCGATGGCGAAGAGGATCTCGGTTGATGTCGGGGACAGCGACACGATGCTAGCGGCGGCCTGATAAAGCGTGACCTCTCCGGCATCGGAGGACACGGTGACCGGGAACTCGTCGGCGGCGGCCGCCACCTCTGAGCTGTTGTCGGCCGAGGATTCTGTTGTCGGTTCGTTGGACGACTCGGTGTCGGAGGAACCGCATGCCGACAAGCCCAGAATCAGGGCTAGCGGGGCGGCCAGGGTACGAAATCGCATGGGAATCTCCTTGTCGTCGAGGTGGTTGCTCGAACGACAGTGATTCTGTGCCGATCGAACCTAGCCCTGTCCTCGAGGGTTTATGGGTTCAGACACTGCGAGTTCGACCGGACTGGACCATCTGGGACGTTCGCACGTCCGATGGATTCACCGTTGCGGGACAGTGCCGGGCTTTCACCGGACTTCGACATTTCGCAATGCGCGCACAGCATACTCCCCTGCGGGGGCCGCGTGGCTATGGTTCACAGGGTGCGGCGACGCACGTGCAGACCAGTGACGACGACGGCCGCACCCATCAGCAACTCCACGCTGAGCAAGCCGGTCGCCACCAACGGCGCCGTGCCAATCGTGCCGAGCAGGCCAGGGGTCAGGCTCCCTACCGCCAACCAACTGAGCACGAGGACGGTCACGCTGACCCACGCACAACTAGCCAGGGCCACCTGCGCCTTCGTCCACCACGAGGCGAGCCGAGGGGCGACCGTGGCGCTGCGGTAGCCCAGCCAACCCCCGATGATCAGCGGGACGAATCCGACCGCCGAGAACCAGCCAGGCAATGAGCCGGGCTCCGGCAGTGCGGCCAGCACTGGCACCAGTGGAAGTTGGCCCGCCGTGCTGGCCTCCCAACCCACGTGGACCGTGCCGACGGTGAATCCGGCACCAACCATCCAGCCCAGCATCCACATGATCATGTTCGGCAGGAACAACACTTGCCCGATCGTCAAGACAGCGGCGCCGGCAATCCCGGCATCGAGTGCCGCATACAGCCCACCGACCCGTTCGGCGCGCATCACCAGCAGCGCGACCAAGCCGAGCAGTGCAGTGACGCCAAGAGCGCTGAGAGCCTCACCAGCAGGTTTGAGGCCGCGCCGGACCAACACCGGCACTCTGCCTGCTAGCCAGCGTAGTGCTCGAGCAATGGTGGGGTTCTGCTCCCGGCGGTGCTCGCGCAGCAAGGCCAGAGCGATGCCGACGACCGGCACCATGATCAGGCCGGGCAGTGCCAACCATGGTGACGCCGGGGCCGATCCGAGCCCAGATCCGATGCAGATGGCCACGCCCATCGCGACATAGCCCACGATGAATACGGCGAGCTCGGGCGCCCGCACGCCTTCCCAGGCGGCCCGTACTCCGCCGATTTTGGCGGGCTTGCGAGCGGAGTCATCGTCGGTGAGCACCTGACCAGCCGCATACCGACACAACAGAACGGGTATGAGGGTCGCCAGCAATGGGGTGATCTGAACTGTCATCTCGGTCGTTTCGACAACCCCCGCGTGTGCCAGCGCCCAGGCGCTGGCAGCGAAGCCGAGCGCTTGCCACGCCGACACCGTGGACAGCGAATCGGCGAGCCACGCGACCAGCACCGGGACGGCCACCACAAACCACGCCACAAGCGCGGCCAGGAAGCCGGCCGCGGCAGCAGCCACCAGTTTCTTGATCCCGCTGCGGGTGATTCGATCCCGGAGCCGTTCGCCCGATGCTGCCGCTCCGGCGTCGGCGCGCCGTGGGTCAGTGCGGGGGTGTCGGTCCTGAACAGTCATCGCGCATCCATCGTCGCCGGACGATCAGCACTATCGCCGCAGGCGCACCGATGCGCGTGTCATCGATTGCTGCTGACCTTGGCTAGGTCACATCGCGTCGACGATCTCCCGCATCAACTCCGCAGCCTGTGAGGGGGTCTTGCCGACTCTGACGCCAGCAGCCTCCAGCGCATCCTTCTTGGCCTCGGCCGTGCCGGAAGAGCCGGACACGATGGCCCCAGCGTGACCCATAGTTTTGCCCTCTGGCGCGGTGAAGCCCGCAACGTAACCTACCACCGGTTTGGTGACGTGGTCCTTGATGTAGTCGGCGGCGCGCTCTTCGGCATCTCCGCCGATCTCGCCGATCATCACTATGCCTTGGGTCTCCGGGTCCTCCTCGAAGGCCTTGAGACAGTCGATATGCGTCGTGCCGATCACCGGGTCCCCACCGATCCCGACGCACGTGGTGAAGCCGATGTCGCGCAACTCGAACATCATCTGATAGGTCAAGGTGCCCGACTTCGAGACCAGCCCGATCGGGCCCGAGGTGGTGATATCGGCCGGGATGATACCTGCGTTGGATTGTCCCGGACTGATCACTCCGGGGCAGTTCGGCCCGACGATGCGGGTGGTGCCAGCGGCTGTGGCGTAGGAGTAGAACTCCGCAGAGTCCTTGACGGGGACGCCTTCGGTGATGACGACAGCGAGCGGTATGGCCGCGTCGACGGCTTCGACGACGGCCGCCTTGGTGAATGCGGCGGGCACGAAGATCACGCTAACGTTGCCACCGGTGGCCTCCATCGCCTCGCCCACCGACGCGAAGACCGGCACTGAGACGCCGTCCTCGAAGTCGACGTGCTGGCCGCCCTTCTTCGGGTTGACCCCACCGACGACCGCGGCCCCGGAGGTCAGCATCCGTTGGGTGTGCTTGCGGCCCTCACCACCGGTCATGCCTTGGACGATGATCTTGGAGCCTTGGTCCAGAAAAATTGCCATGCTATTCCTCCTTCGTCCTCAGCTGGTGTGGTTTGCGGCGAGTTCGGCGGCCTTGCGGGCGGCGCCGTCCATGGTGTCGGCAGTGCTGACCAACGGGTGATCGGACTCCGCCAGGATGCGGCGGCCTTCGTCGACGTTGTTGCCGTCCAGACGCACCACCAACGGCTTGGTTGCGGCGTCGCCCAACAATTCGAGTGCTTGGACGATTCCGGTGGCCACCGCATCGCAGGCAGTGATCCCCCCGAAGACGTTGACCAGCACCGACTGCACTTGGTCATCGCCGAGGATGACGTCCAACCCATCTGCCATCACTTGCGCCGAGGCGCCGCCACCGATGTCCAGGAAGTTGGCGGGCTTGGCTAACACCTCGTCCCTCTCGCCGAGATCTTGGCCGGCGTAGGCGACCACGTCCAACGTCGACATCACCAACCCCGCCCCATTGCCGATGATCCCGACGTTGCCATCGAGCTTGACGTAGTTCAAGCCCTTGGCTTTGGCTTTGGCCTCCAAAGGATCGCTGGCGCCCTTGTCTTCCAAGTCGCCGTGACCCTCATGGCGGAACTCGGCATTGGCGTCCAAGCTGACCTTGCCGTCGAGGGCAATGATCTCGCCATCTTCGGTCTTGACCAGTGGATTGACCTCTACCAGCGTGGCGTCTTCGTCGCGATAGACCACCCACAACGTCTTCAGGACATCGGCGATCTTGTCCGCGTCGTCAGAGGCGAACCCGGCCTCGGCCACGATCTCGGCGGCGACGTCATCATCGATGCCTCGCAGCGGGTCAACAGCCACGCGGGCCAGCGCCTCCGGACGCTCGACTGCCAGTTTCTCGATCTCGACGCCACCTTCCCTGCTACACATCGCGAGCAGGCGACGATTGCTGCGATCCAGCAGGATGGAGAAGTAGTACTCTTCCTCGATCTTCGCGCCTGCGGCGATCATCACCCGCTCGACGGTGTGCCCCTTGATGTCCATCCCCAGAATGTCGTTGGCGGCACGCTGTGCCTCCCCGGCGTTCTTGGCCAACTTCACTCCGCCTGCTTTGCCGCGACCGCCGGTCTTGACCTGCGCCTTCACCACCACAACGCCACCGCTGCCTGATCCGATGCGCTGGGCTACATCTGCGGCCGATTCAGCGTCGGTGATGACCTCGGCGGGTAGCACGGGAACGCCGTGGGCCTCGAACATGTCGCGTGCTTGATACTCGAACAGATCCACGAGGTCACTTTCCGATCATTGGGTAGGTGGACGAAGGGCTGACGTCAGACAGGATCAGGGCGCGGCTAACTCTGTATTGACCCACGAAGTGATCTCCCCGGTTGTTGCTCCCGGAGTGAAGACACGGGCTACCCCCATGTCCTGTAGCAGCGGGATATCGGCCTCCGGGATGATGCCGCCGCCAAACACCACAATGTCGTCGGCGTCGTGCGACTTGAGCAGGTCGATCACCTTGGCGAACAACGTCATATGCGCGCCGGAAAGCACCGACAGACCAACGGCGTCCGCGTCCTCGGCGATGGCTGCCTCGACGATCTGCTCGGGTGTCTGATGCAGCCCGGTGTAGATCACCTCCACACCGGCGTCGCGCAACGCGCGGGCCACGACCTTTGCCCCCCGGTCATGACCGTCCAAACCGGGCTTGGCGACGACCACGCGCAACGGAGCTTCGGACATGCCTGGCAGGTTAGCGTACTCACGCCGACCTCCGCTTGGGTCACAGATGACCTGCGACTTTGAGCCTTGTCGCAATGTTGCGATATGATAACAATATTGCGATCGCGTCGAACGCACCGTGACTCAACCGCTCACCGACTCGCGATCATCCCTGTCTAGGTGGAGGATCCTTGCCCGCTGGAAATGCTCGTCATCGCTCTGATGCTGCCCGCAGTCGCTCATTCACCGGCAAAATCGGCAAGCACAGTGCCCTTCAACGCCAGGCGGGGTTCACAGAGCTCGCGTCTAGAATTGTGCCCGGGGTGCTCGCCGCAACAGTGCTCTTAGGAGCAGGCCAGATGCTCACACCCGAAGGGTCGGTCGAGCAGGCGAACGCCGGTACCGGTGCCCTTGGCGCAGCGCCTGCAGACGTCGCGCCGGTCTCACAAGCGATCATTCGGTCGGCGTCCGCTCCATCCCGCGGTGCTGCCCGCCCGGTGCTGAACAGAACCGAGGACGGCGGACTGCAGAAGGTCACTGCGTTGGGCGGCCATGCCGCCGTGGCATCGGCCCAGCAGGCGAGTGCCAAAGTGAAGCAGAGCGTGCGCAAAGAGACTCGCAGGGCAGCGTTTGCATCCCCGATTGAAGGCGCGCGGATCACTTCCGGATACGGGCAACGCTGGGGTCGGATGCATTACGGCATGGATTTCGGGGCCGAGGTCGGACATCCGTTGTATGCCGTCACCGACGCAGAGGTAACCACGGCCTCATACAACAGCGGGCTCGGCTATCACGTCCGGATCACCATGGCCAATGGCACCGAAGTCAGTTACGGCCACATGTCGAAGGTCGCGGTCGAGGAAGGCGATGTTGTCAAGCCCGGCACCGTGATCGGTCAGGTCGGCAACTCCGGCAGCAGCACTGGGGCCCATTTGCACTTCGAAGTGCGCAGCCCCAACGGCAAACGCGTCGACCCGCACACCTGGTTGACCGACCGTGGTCTGCTCTCCTGAGGGTCCAGTCGTTGGCCCCGGCGTCTTGTTGGGCTCGACATCGCTTCTCACAACGAAGATCATTGTTCGCGGGGGTCGGCTAGTGCTCCCTGCTGCCCAGGCCTGCGCCAGTACGATGTCGGGGCCGCCCATCGGGTCGAAGCCATCGCTCAACGCTGACGGAGCTTTCGCCCTGAGATACGGCAGCAGATCTAGTTTCGACTTCGCCTCGACGACGGGCACACGAACGATGACCGTCGTGACTCCAGCATCTGCTGCGCGGTAGTCGAGGAGGTCATCATTCTTCTGGCAGAGTTGTAAAACTACAGCTTTTCTAGAGGGGCAAACCGGAGCAATAGCCGCTTCACCCCTGTTTCGCCGAAATCGACGTGCGCCATCGTGTTGTCACCGGAACCTTCGACCCGGGCGACCGTGCCAAGGCCAAACGAGTCGTGGGTGACCCGATCTCCGACACTCAGCGATGAGACGTGCGGGGCGTTCGCAGGGCGGCTGCTGCCTCGCGGATTGAGGCGAACGACACCGGCTCGACTGGATGCGCTAGCGCGCCCGGCCACGGTGCGGCGATCGGCATCCGTGCGCTCCCAGTTGAGTAAGTCCTCGGGGATCTCATCGAGGAATCGCGACGGGGGGTTCCATTGGGGGGACCCGAA
>JBARZG010000035.1:0-56060 GCA_049649785.1 Ornithinimicrobium sp.
CGACCCAGCGGCTTCGAGCAGATCGGCGGCCTGCGCGGAGTCAAGCCCCGGCACTTCGAGGGAATCCTCAAGCTCACTTCCAAACGTCGTAGACGCACCGATCACGAGCAGAGCCATCACCAGCCAGGTCCCGAGCACGGTCCACGGGTCGCGGGCGGCATACCTGCCCAGTCGGTACAAGCGATGTGACATGGGGTGCTCCTCAGCGTTCTGGTGGCGATCCGAGTGGACCGAACATGTCGACCATGACCCGCGTGGGTTGGCTCCTGGTGCTCGCTGGGTGGCGCACTGGTGGCGTAACGGCTCTCTCGGCGGACCTATGCGGGCAGGAGATGCCTTAGATGTTGAACGTATGAGGCACGAAACGGCCTTGCGGAGGCTTCCAGAGGCGAAACCGCAGGTCAGCGCGATGTGAGCGGCTGTCTTGTGATGTCCGGTGGCTGAGGCACCATCCGGTGGGCGCCGCCCTGCGATTCCAGCACGCCGCCCAGAGCCGCGACGCCGTGCTGAATGTCGCTCGTCAAGACGTAGCACTGTGTAGCGAGGCTGCTACGATCTGGCCATGGCTAAGACGATCCCGCAGCGGGAGTTGCGCAACGACAACGCCAAGGTGGTCGAGGCGGTGACGGCCGGCGAGACGTTCGTCATTACGCGCAACGGCGAACCGGTGGCGGAACTACGGCCGCTCCCGACAGGTCGCCGCACCTTCATCTCCCGAGAGGACGTGGTGGCATTGGCGGCTGCTGGCGGCGTGCGCATCGACCGTGATCGGTTCCGGGGCGACCTGGATCGTGCCATCGATCAGGGGATCTGAATGCGTGCTGGCCTTCTGGACACCTCGGTTGTCATAGATTGGCACGACCCGGCCATCGTTGCTGCTCTCCCCGATCGGATGGCAATCTCGGCGATCACCATGGCGGAGCTGGCGGCGGGTCCACACCTCGCTAGCACGCCATCCGAGGCGGCGAGACGGCAGGTGCGGCTCCAAGAGGTCGAATCCAAGGTGGAACCAGTGCCCTTCGACCACGCGGCAGGGCGTAGCTATGGACTCGTGGTGGCGGCCGTTGTCCGCGAGGGGAGGCGGCCCCGAGGCCGGTTCGCAGACCTGCTCATCGCAGCGACAGCGCACGCCAATGGGCTCGACCTCTACACGCGCAACGGCGATGACTTCGTCGGCCTGACGGGGCTAGTAGATGTCGTCACGATCTGAGTACCCGGAATGATCGATCCAGCGCACGGTCACGTATCACGCCAACCCTGAAATCGGTGCACGGTCGCAGTCTTCGGGTATGCGCCGCTGGGTGCACCGATCTCGAGGAGGTCGAGCATGACGAAGAGGGGATAGTTGGGTGACTGTGCGATGCGTCGTAGCAGGACGCCTTCGCAGCTGATGAGTGTCTCGCCGTTGCCCGATAGCGCGGTCCAGGTGTGGGGGATGGAGGCGTCGAAGGGGAGTGCCACCTCATCCATGTCCGTGGTCAGCAGGGGTTCGGCGTGGGCCTTCAGTCCGGCGCGCTCCGTGCTTGTTGCTCCGATGGCGTCAGCATCGATCTCGAACATGCAGACCTCGCCCGCGGCACCGTCGTCCTAGTGCTCTGTCCCGACCAGCCAAGCCGCCAGCATGCAGCCTGGATCGCGCGTGGCCGTGACGAGGACGTCGGCGACGCTGAGCAGCCGATCGTCGTGGGTGGCCAGGACGACGGTAGCGCCCGCCTGTCGGGCCATCCTCACGGCTGTGGCAACCCGGGCCGCGTTGCGGTCGTCCTGATGGCCGGTGGGCTCATCAAGCACGGCAACATGACGTTCTCGGCGATCGTGAACTCCGCGGCAAGGCCAATGCGCTGTGGACAGAAGCTGATCTGAGTCCAGTCGTCGATGGCCGCAGTGGGTATGCCGTTCAACAGCACCTCGCCGCTGGAAGCGGTTGCCCGACCAGCTAGACCGACCCGCTCGAGTCGCGCGCGTGCCGTCGCCGTCGAGGTGTCCGCGCAGTTGCGCACATACGCCATCTGGACGAGAGCCTCCTCGGCGCTCAGGTGAGCGAAGAGGCTATGGGTGGGGCGCCGTTTGGTGAACAGATCTGACCACGTCCTGCCTCGCTCCCACCGGAGCCATCACGGCCACCGCGCCTTCCGTCCCACGTCCACACCGGCACCGCTAGCCCCTCGGGGACCTGCGCAGGGTCGTCATGGTCCGGCATCAGGTACTCGGCGGCCCACACTTGGGAGTCGTGCAGGGCCTGCCGAAAATCCGGATCGGCAGGCAGATCTGCGTCCTCGACGGCGCCGTCGAAGCACCTGACGAACGCCGCTCGATACTGCTCGTTCGCGCCGCCCTCACCGAGGTGAATCCGCATCAGATAGCTCTGGCCGGCGCCCAAGTCGGTGTATGCCGGCCCTCCGCCCAGCATTTGTGTCCAGTAGGCGGCCAATCTCTCGACGTGCTTCGGATGCTGACCGGGCCTGGAGAACGGATGCTGCAGCAGCGGATCGACCAAGCATCGCCGGTGAAAAGCCTCGGCCAAGGCGAGCATGCTGGGTGCTCCGCCGGCGTAGTCGTAGAGGCTCTGATCAGGCCGAGGCACCGGTCCGCGGCTCTCCGGGATACGTGCCGAACGTCCACTGGTTACCTTCCGGGTCGCGCAGGGTGACCTCCCGGCTGCCGTAGTCCTGCTCCGTGGGGCTGCCGGGACTGCCTATGCCTGCCGCCTGGGCGCGGCGCAGCACGGAGCCGACGTCGGCCGTGACGACATACGATTCCTCGAAACCCACAGCGACGAGGAAGTCGATCACGGCTCGTGGATCGTGCGCCTGCAGCGCGGGCCACACATGTGGTGCTCGATGATCTGTCATCCTCTGATCATCCAGGACCAAGGTCGCTGCTCGCTTGGATGTTTGGGAACTCTTCGTCCAGCCACCCGGTGGGACTGAGCCCGGCGAAATCGACGAAGTCCCGCACCAGGTGTGCGTGGTCGTAGTAGCCATGATCGGCCGCGAGCCCGGCGAGGTCGAAACTCGACGTGGCTCGATCTGCATCGCTGGCCCGCGCGGCGAGGTCGTGCCGGGCGCCTTCGAAGCGGATCAGGCGTGCGGCGGTCTTCGGTGTCAGCGCCAACTCGGCGGAGAACACGTCGCTCAGCCGGCGGCGGCTGTAGCCCGTGTGGGCGCTGAGTTCGCTGATACGCACGCGGCCGCCGCTGGCCTGCAGAACCCGCCACGTCTCGGCAACCTCGGGGCGCACCGGAGCTTGCCCCTGGCGATCGAGACGGTCCAGAAGGAAGTCGAAGATCACCCGGTAGCTGGCTTCCCAGGTCTGTGCGGCGATGAGACGGTCGCGCATCTGATCGAGACCAGGTCCGAGTAGTTCCCGGGCATCCCAGGCGTTGGTGGGCAGCGCGGACGCCGGTAGGCCGAACAGCCGCCGAGCGCCGAGCGGGTGCAGCGCAAGTTGCACTCCCCGCCATCGACTCGGCTGCTCGATGAGCGCACTCTTGGTATGCAGGCCGCCCAGGACGGTCCACTGCGCGTCCAGCAGGCCGGCTGTCCAGGTCTGCCAAGTCGGCGCCGTTCGCAGGGGCGCGTCCAAACTGAAGACCATCGTCAGTGAACTGCTCGGCAGCCCGCGATGGACACCGGGAGTCAATCCGCATGCCTGGTAGCCGTACACCGACTCCACACAGGGCTGTAGCCGCGCCGGGATGAGCGCGGCCGGGGGTGTCTGCCGCGGTGCGCCCACCTGACCACTATGCCTCGTGCCCGAGCCTCTCGACAGCCCGGTGAATCTTATCGACGTTCAGTCCCCGAAGACCGGCGGCTTGTGCCAGAAACCTCGACACTCGCCGGTACGCCGCCGAGCATTCTGCGCATCACCACTTTGAGCGCTCCCGCATACAGACCGGTCATTTCTGCTCGTGGAACACGGCTGGTGCTGGTCATCATCGTCTCCCGTCGTAGATGTGACGACATGGAGACGCCAGCGGGCTGCGTTGTGTGACAACCGTCTTGGACGCCACAATCTCAATCACGCCGATGGCGGGAGGGTGCAGAACCTGCAAGTCAACGACGACGGCACCTACCAACCGCGGGAGGATCTGCCGTGAGACTCCGCCAAGCTCGGGCCGGGTCTGCGATCACGATGCTGGACGTGGTGATGATGGGACTGCCGCATGCACGGACGCAGATTCGCCGACACCGACAGTTCCAGCGCTTCGGCAAGCCCGACACCCGCCGAGGCTGGCCAAGGGACGGCCGCCCCAGACGGCAGCGGCGCGGCGGAAGCAGACGGCAGCAGTCGCACTCGGCCTCCGATGGCCGCGGCGACTCCGGTCGGCAGCCATACCGCGGTCAGCAGTGGCCCCGGCGCCTACCTCCCGGCCACCTACGACGACGACAGGGTGATCAACACCACCGCTGAAGGGGAGCAGGTAGCCAGGCAACTGGTGCAGGTCGCGTTCGACCGAGGCGTCGATCCGGGCGACGTCAGCGCGGCAGCCGGCTTCAGCCAGTCGGCGTGGGGATCACCCTGTTGGGTGCCGTCAACGTCGAAGGGGTCGAACCGAAGGACATGCCGACCTGGTACGAGATGTCCCTCATTGCCGGCCCGGTGGTCATCGACACCGCGGCGATCACCGTAGGCGGGGCTCGACGCCGAAGTACAGGAATTAGCCGACCGGATGGACAGCGACGTGTGGCAAGCCCGCACGGTCACCGACGACGGCACGCTGCTCATCGTCGTCAGCTTGACGTCGGACGACGACGCGATCGCCGCACTGACCGCGATGGTCGAATCGGGTGGGTAGCTAAGGCGATGCGCGCGGATTTGATCCAGGACAGACTGGCGCCATGGACTATTTGCCTGTGCCGCCTTTGTCCCAGACGCTGCAGAGGTACCTCACAGCACTCGATCACCTCCTGAAACAGCAGGAACATGATCGTGCGCGGGAGGCCGTCGAGCGCACGCTGGAGGGCGACGGACCGGCGTGCCAAGCCGACCTCGAAGCGTTTGCCGAAACGGAGAACGGACAGGGTCGTAGCTGGCTGTCCGCGGCGTGGCTGCGGGGGTATCTCGCTGTTCGGACTCCGCTGCCACTGACCAGCAACGTCGGGTTCCACATCCGGGTTCCGGTGAGTCCACCTGCAGAGTCAGCGACCCGCGCCCCCAGTGGCAGCGCCCGCGCTGCGGCCGTGATTCACCGGCTAGCTGCGGTCCACCTGGCTTCCTTGCGCGGTGACTTGCCCGCCGAGCAGACGGCCCGCGGACAGGACGTATGCGCCGTGCAGCGCGAGGTCTTGGCCGGCGGACTGCGCCACCCCGCCGTAGACGTCGACGAGGTTCGACCGGCGCGCGAAGACGCAGCGCTCCGGGAGATTGGCCTGCTCGTAGACGACCACTTCTTCGTCGTGTCGATCAGCGACGAGCACGGTCGGCCGCTGGCCGCCGAGGTGCTGGAGAGCGCCATCAATGCCGCACGCGAGGGGGTCGCCGAGGGAGCGACCGAAGGGTGGTCCACGTCTGACCCGGGATTCACTGCGCTGTCCTACCTCGGCAGCGAGAGAGTCTCGGCATACCTGGAACGGCTGTTGCGCGACCCCGCCAATGCCCGGGTGTACGAGCGATTGACTCAGGCGCTGTTCGTGGTGAACCTCGTCGCTGCCCCGGCCGACATCCATGACCACCTGCTGCGCACCGCGTTCCTTCCCGGCCAGGCATGGGCATACACCTCGATTACCTACCAGGTAGGCCTGTCTGACGACTTCGTCGGGATGCACCTGGAGCACAGCCGCGTTGACGCAGCGACTCTCAAAGCCGTGCTGGCGGAGGCGCAGAAGGACGACTGGCTCGGCAAGCCGGGTGCCAGGGACGAGGCGGGGGCCAGGGGCGAGCCGGGTGCCACAGGCGAGGCGGGGTCCGCTGCCGACAAGCACGCACCCATCGAGCCGTTGGGGTGGACATACCCAAGCGATCTGGCAGCCGACGCGACCTCAGACATCACCGCCTACCGGGCTGCGGCCGAGCAACTCCAGTTGGGCACAGTGCGGGTCGCGCGGCCGGTCCCGCCCGGCCTCCCCTTCCGGATCAGTGATGACGCGCTGTGTCAGTGGGTGATGCTGTACGCCCAGCTCGCAACCTACGGCGAGGTGCGTAGCACCTATGAGGCCGTCGACACTCGCCACTTCCAGGCCGGCCGGACCGAGTGTCTGCGCTCGAACACGCCCGAGGCGGTTGCGCTGGTCAGTGCTCTGATCGCTGGACGAGCAGAGGAGAGCCTTCTGCAGGATGCGGCGCGTGCCCACAAGGAGTGGATCAAGGCATGCAAGACCGGGCAAGGCATTGATCGTCACCTCACTGGGCTGGCGCTCATGGCCGAGAAGACCAACCGGATTCTGCCGATCGTGCAGGACGCCGGTTGGGACGCACTCAAGACGGACTTCTTGTCCACCACGAGCATCGGAGATCACGATCAGATCGCCGGGATGGCGTTTGCGCCGACCAGTCCAGGAGGCATCGGCATCAACTACACACCACTGGAAGAGCACTACGAGTTCTTGGTGATCTCCCGTCGAACGCAGACAAGCGACATTGAGACCTTCCTCGCGAACCTCCACCGGGGGGCCGATGCGCTGACTGCTCTGCTCGCAGGGATGGTTGACAGCACTGAAGCGAGTTAACGACCTTGCCCGCAACTCACGCCGACACCCGCTGTGCGGTCGGTCGAAATCGATGGCAGCTAATCGGCGCGGTCGCTGCTATGCCTCGACCTCATCGATCGCAGACTCGTCGCCGGATCGTTCGGGCTGCCGGCTGACGCGAACCTTCGAAACGCGATTTCCATCGACTGCCCGTATCTCGACGGTGAAGTTCTCGTAGTCGAAACGCTCGCCCGGCTCGGGCAGGCGCTGGAGATGGGTGATCACGAACCCGGCGACGGTCTTGTATTCGCCCCGATCCTCCTCTGGCATGCCGCTGAGCCCTAGGGTCTCGAACAACATGTCGGCCGAGACCCCGCCGTCCAACAGCCATGACCCGTCCTCGTTGCGGGTAACCCGCGGATCAGTGGGCTGATCGACTGAGGGCAGGTCCCCGGCGATGGCCTCCAAAACGTCTACCGGCGTCACGAGGCCTTGAGTGTCGCCATACTCATCCACCACGAGCGCGACATGGCTACCCGACTGACGGAATACCTCCAGGACCTTCAGCGCCGGAATGCTCTCGGGCACCAGTGGCGCGGTTCGCATGGCAGCGCGCGGGTCGGGCTGATCGCCGTTCATGGCCTGCAGCCAGAGCCGCTTGATCGACACCAACCCCAACACGTCATCGAGCGTGCCGTCGCATAGGGGGAACTCCGAGTGTCCGGAGTGCGACATCTGTGTCCAGGTGTCCGCAGGCGGATCGTTCACGTTCATCCAGGTGATCTGCGGGCGCGGAGTCATCAACGAGTCGATCCGCCGATCGCCGACCCGGAAGACCTTCTCGACCAAATCGCGCTCCTCTGGCTTGACGGCGCCGGAGGATGCGGCCTGTTCCAAGAGCTTGCGAATCTCCTCCTCAGTGACGTCCGGCTCATCGGTGGAGGAGGTCACTCCGAAGAGTCGCACCACGGCATCGGTGGAGGCGCTGAGCACCCACACGACGGGGCCAGCGACCTTGGACACCACACGCATGGGCCGGCTGACCAGGGAGGCGATGCGCTCCGGGTTGTGCAGCGCCAGGCGTTTGGGCACCAACTCCCCGAGAACCAAAGACACAAACGTGATGATGAGCACGACGATGACGAAGGCCAGGGGTTGGGCATACGGCTCCAGGACATCGATCTGTGCCAACGGTCCGGCCAGGTCATCGGACAACGTGGCGCCCCCGAAAGCTCCCAACACGATCGCGATCAGCGAGATGCCGACTTGCACGGTGGACAGGAACCGGCTGGGCTCGTCGACGAGATTCAGGGCCGCTGTGGCGCCGGCATCTCCGCCCTCGGCAAGGGTCCGCAAACGAATCTCCCGGGCCGAAACGAGGGCCATCTCGGCCATCGCGAAGACGCCGTTGGCCAGCACCAGGAGCACGACCACCAGAATCTCGACTCCGATGCTCACAGTCTTCCCCCCAGTGCATATGACGCGTCCATAATGATTGAGCCTAGATGGTGGAGCCCGCTTGCCAACTCTGGAGGATCAACCGCAACGCGGCCTGAACATCTGGGCGCTGCGTGCTGGCGTCGCGGTGCACCGCATACAATCTCCGGGTCGGTGCCCCCCGCAGCGGCAGAGCAACGACTCCGGCAGGCAAGTCTCCGCGTCCCAGTCGGGGCAACAAGCAGATCCCGAAGCCCTCCAGCACCAACCGCAGTCGAATCGCCAAGTGCTCCACCGTCGCGCCGATCCGATACGAGAGCCGGTGGGAATCGAGCGACTGGATCAACCAGTCGCTGAAGACGCCGGGTGTGTCATCGATCCATACCTGGTGGCCGAGCTCGGCGAAGTCAACCCCATCAGGGCCGAACGCGAAGCTGTGGTCCTCGCGGACGACGAGGTCCACCTGGTCCAGCCCGATGGGCACATCCAGAACGCCGTCCTGCAGGCGCACATGGCGATCAGTCCAGTCGTGCGCAAGCGCCACGTCGACCTCGCCGCGTCGCACCGCGGCCACCGACTCATGCGGGTTGAGCTCGTGCAGGGTGACCGCGAGTTGGGGGTGTTGCTCGCGTAGCCCCATGGCGGTGGGGATCAACACCCCGCGAAAGCCGGACGGGAACCCGGCGAGGGTCAACGACCCCGACACGTGGCCGTCCAGCATCTCCAACTCCGACCGGGTCGACTCATCCAGGTCCCGCATCTGTTGGGCCAGCCGCACCAGCACATCGGCGGCATCGGTCGGCACGTTGGAGCGTCCGCGGCGGCGCATGATCGGCTGCGGCACCTGCTGCTGCAGGCGGCCGAGCTGTTGGCTCACGGCCGACGGTGTGCAGCCGAGACGGTCGGCGGCTCCGAGCACTGTGCCCTCCTCGACGACGGCTTGAAGAGTGAGGAGGTGATCGGGGTTGAACATGTAGTAAATCTTACATATAGAGTTGCATTAACGTGACTTGTGCTTACGTGACCGAAAGGGCAAAGTAGTGACTGCACCGCCCCACTGGGGATACGCACCACAACCGACTTCTAAGGAGCACCACACATGTTCGCTGCTATCGCCTTGATCGTTCTCTCCGCCGTCTCCCTCTACGCCCTGGGCCGCGTCCGGCAGACCCCCAGCGAGCGCGCCGGGTTGGCCCTGGTCCCCACCATGGGCCGTGGCGTCAAGACCCTCGCCCAGGTCGGGGCGGGCATGCGCCCGGTGGAGCACCTGCGCCACTGAGCGTGTTCGCACGGCAACGGCCGGTATCGCATCTGCGATACCGGCCGTTCCGCGTCGCCTGGTGGCTTGCGCCGCTGGTGGGGATGCCCGGGGCCGCCGGTCATGTAGGAATCTAGTGCGCGTTTGTCCATCTGGCGCTGCATTGCAGCGCAGCACTAGATCCACAACCGCGCACCAGACCAGACGGGTGTATGCGGCCCGGTCTCCGCCGTCATCGAGTCTCGTTCCCTGGGAACCACCGGGAGGGTGAGACTGGCTGGTCGTGTTGCTCGCTGCCAGCTACAGACCGTCGAGCCCTACGCTGACCCATGTGAAAGCGGTGCAGTACGAGGAGTACGGGCGCCTGCCGCGCATAGTCGAGGTGGCCGATCCGTTACCCGGCCCCGGTGACGCTGTGGTCGCGGTGGCCGCCACCGGCGTATGCCGCTCGGACTGGCACGCCTGGAGAGGCCACGAGCCCGTCAGCCTGCCGCACATTCCTGGGCACGAGTGGGCCGGGCGGGTGCACGCCCTGGGCTCTGGCGTCGCGAACTGGATGGTCGGCGATCGCGTCACGGCGCCCTTTGTCTGCGGATGCGGAGCGTGTGCCTACTGCCGCGGGGGCGCGGCCCAGGTCTGCCCCGATCAAATTCAACCTGGCTTCACCGCTAACGGCTCCTGGGCCGAACGCGTGCTGGTGCCGCTTGCGGACACCAACCTGGTGGCTTTGCCCAGCGGTGTGGACGACCTCACGGCCGCCGCGCTGGGATGCAGGTTCGCCACGGCATACCGGGCGTTGACTGTGCATGGACGACTGCAGACCGGGCAGTGGCTCGCCGTGTACGGATGTGGCGGCGTCGGCCTCTCTGCGGTGCTCATCGGCGTGGCTCTCGGTGCCCGGGTGATCGCCGTTGACCCGCGTCCGGGGCCGCGCCAGTTAGCCCTTGACCTGGGCGCCCAGCTCGCTCTCGACAGTGCTAGCAACACACCGACCCAGATCCAGGCCGTCGGCGGCGTGCACGTCTCGATCGATGCGATCGGCCGAGCCGACACGGCGCGAGCCTCCATCTCGTCGCTGAGACGGCGCGGCCGCCATGTGCAGGTGGGCCTCCTGTTCGGCGAGCACGCCTCGCCCGCTCTGCCCATGGAGCTGGTCGTTGCTCACGAACTGGAGATCTACGGCTCACATGGCATGGCAGCGCACGAATACCCCGCGATGCTGGCAGCCATAAGCGAGGGGACCCTCGACCTGGGGGTGCTGGTCGGGGCAGTCATCACGCTCGATGAAGCCGGGACGGCGCTCGCGGCGATGAGCGAGACTGGCCCGGCTCAGGGTGCGGGAGTGGGTATGACGGTGATCTCGCTCAGCGCGGAGGCATCCGCAACGCGCCGTCAAGCCTGATCACCTCACCGTTGAGCAGCGGATTGTCGACCAGGTGGGCAACCAGCGCCGCATACTCACTCGGTTTGCCCAACCGGGAGGGGTGCGGGACCAGCGCCTCCAAGCTCTCCTTCACCTCGCTCGGAAGGCCGTCCATCATGGGGGTCTCCATCACGCCCGGCGCGATCGTCATCACCCGGATGCCCTTGTCGGCGAGGTCGCGGGCGGCGCAAATGTTCAGCGCGACGATTCCTCCCTTGGATGAGGCGTAGGCGGCCTGTCCGATCTGCCCGTCGTAGGCCGCCACCGAGGCGGTCATCACGATCAGGCCGCGGTCGCCCTCCAGTGGCTCGTTGCCGGCCATCGACTCGGCAGCCAGGCGCATCACGTTGAACGTGCCAATCAAGTTGATCTCGACCACGGTCGCGTAGTCGTCCAAGCCGAGCGTGCCGCGCTTGGACAGGATGCGCCCCGGTGTCGCGACGCCCGCGCAGTTGACCACGATCCGCAGCGTGCCCAACTCGGCGGCGACGTCGATGGCAGCGCGCACCTGCTCCTCGTTGCGCACATCTGCGGGAGCGAATCGGGCCCGATCGCCCATCTCTTCTGCCACGGTTTCGCCGTGCCCGCCGGGAAGGTCGACCAGGACGACTGAACCTCCTTGCTCGAGGATCTGGCGGGCGGTGGCCTCCCCGAGACCGCTGGCCCCGCCGGTGATGAGGGCAACGACATCTGAGCTGATCTGCACGGGTGTTCTCCCTTTCAGGGACTGATCGGTGGCTAGTTCTTCTGCAATTGGCGCGAGATCACCAGGCGTTGTATCTGGTTGGTGCCCTCAAAGATCTGGGTCACTTTGGCCTCCCGCATGAATCGCTCCAGCGGGAAGTCCTGGGTGTAGCCATAGCCGCCGAGGACCTGCACCGCGTCGGTGGTGACTTTCATCGCGGCGTCGGTGGCGACCAGTTTGGCGATGGACGCCTCCAGGCTATGCGGCTGCCCGGCGTCGCGCAGCCGGGCGGCATGCAGGTAGGCGGCGCGTGAGGCACCGACCGCTGCCGCCATATCGGCCAGCAGGAATGCCAAACCTTGGTTTTCGATGATCGGCTTGCCGAACTGCTCGCGTTCTTGGGCGTATGCGCAGGCCTCGTCGAGAGCCCTTTGTGCCAGCCCTGTCGCGGTCGCCGCGATGCCCATCCGGCCGGAGTCCAGCGCGGCGAGGGCGATGGTCATCCCTTGGCCTTCGCGGCCGATCAGCCGGTCGGCGTCGATGTGCACGTCGTTGTAGATAACTTCGGCGACTGGGTCGCAAGCCAACCCCATCTTCTTCTCCGGCGCGCCGAATTCCAGGCCGCCGGCGTCCGCCGGAACCAGGAAGCAGGACAGGCCTCTGGCGCCCTCATCACTGGTCCGGGCAAACGTGGAGTAGAAGTCTGCATGGCCTGCATGGCTGATCCAGGCCTTACTGCCAGAGAGTACGTAGGCGTCGGCGGTGTGGCCTGGGCGTGTGCCCGTGCCGGTGTCTGTACCCGTGCCGGTGCCTGTGCCGGTGTCTGCGCCTCTACCCGTGCCGGTGCCGGCGCGCGTTGCACGCATCCGCATCGAGGCAATGTCCGAGCCGGATTGCTGCTCGGAGAGGCAGTACGCGCCGAGGTGCTCCCCGGACAACATCTCGGGCAGGTACTTTTCCTGTTGAGCACGAGTGCCGAAGGTCGCCAACGGGAAGCAGGTCAGCGAATGCACCGACACCCCGACTCCGACCGACATCCACGCATGGGCGATCTGCTCCACGACCTGCAGGTACACCTCATACGGTTGCCCGCCGCCCCCGAACTCCTCGGGGTAGGGCAGGGACAGCAGCCCGGCCTGGCCCAACAGTCGGAAGGTGTCCCCAGGAAACTCCCCGGCTGCCTCGGCCGCACTGGCCTTCGGCAGCAGCTGCTCGGCGGCGATCTCGTGAACGAGGTCGAACAAGTCGCCCGCTTCTTCGGTGGGCAGGACGCGCTGGACAACCATGCTGTGCACCCTAGCGAGTGACGCGAGGGCAACGCCCACCCGCTTCCCGCTCAGCCTGTCAAGCGCGAGGGCGCCTTCGAGTCCGACTACGCCCCGCGGGATCAGCGCATTCTTGGTGGCCGCCGATGGTGCTGCATTTCGACACGAAACCCCGGCTGATCCCACATCGTCACTCCTGCGATGGGGCGGGTGCTGCCCAGCAACCTCTCACTGAGCACAGCGGGCCGATGTGTGCGCGGCTGACCCGTATGCGCGCTCGGCTGACCGATGTGCGCGCGGCTGACCTAGATGAGCGCAGATGCGACCTTCGAAGGCATGATGTGAGATCACACCGGTTAGCCGCGCTCACTTCGGTCATCTGCGATCCATGGCGGGTGTTGGCAGTCGTGGTCAATGGCCGGCGAGATGGCGGTGCCCGTAAGGGTCGGGACGATTGCCGGACCCGCGACAAGGACCGCGACCGAAGGCGACGCAGCAAGCGGGTGTCCAGATCGTCCTTGGGGGTGAACTGGCGCAGCAGGCTCGGGCGCCGCGACCGCAAGTCCTCTCTCTTGGACTACAGCCGCATCACCGGGTCTAACCGGCCGCGATCGGCCAGCAGCGGCCATCGTTCGTCCCTCTTATGCCGCTACACGCCCGTCGGCAGCGGCTGGAGGGTTCACGTGAACCCTCCAGCCGCTCGTGGCGGGCGTGTCGCCGTCCTCAACGTGTCTGGTTGCCATCACGACGATGCGAAATGCGACTCGTCGCGACCATGGCCTTTAGTCATCACACGGGATAGGTGACGACCCTTCGTCCATGACGCCGGATAGGTCACGACCTTTCGTCCATCACGCCGGATAGGTGACGACTTCGGTGGCTTTGACCCCGGCATACACCTGGCGGCCGGCCACAAGGCCCAGGTCGGCGACTGCGCCGGTGGTGACCTCAGCGATGAGCTGCACCGGCCCGTTGAGGTTGATCCGGGCGCGCTGTCCAACCACCGTGACGTCGCGGACCGTGGCCGGCCAAATGTTGCGGGTAGAGCCCTCGGGCGGGGTGTCGTACAGGGAGATGGCGGCCGGGTCGATGGTGAGCCAGAGCCGCTGGCCGTGGCTCACGGTGGCCGGGTCTTCGGCCGTGATGACCTGCGTTCGGGGGGCGGCGTTGGTGGTGGCCATGGTGTCCTTTTGGGAGCTGGTACCGGTGCTGGTGTCCATGTCCGCGTTTGGGTCGTCGTCTTCGTCGCCACCGATGACCACGCTGACGCGTTGATCGACTCGGGCATTGCCTTGCAGCAGGTTAAGGCCGACGATGCGGGCAACGTAGGCGTTGCGCGGGCGGGCGATCGCTGCGGCCGGGGTGTCGACCTGGACAACACGCCCCCCATCGAGGAAAACCAGTCGGTCGGCGAGGGTCAGGGCGTCCACCGGGTCATGGGTGACCACGAGGGCGATGCCGTTGAACTCGCGGAGCCGTCGGTGGAGGTCGGCCCGGGTCGCTGAGCGCGTCTGCGGATCGAGTGCCGACAGAGGCTCGTCCAACAAGAGGAGGACAGGGTCGGTCGCCAAGGCACGGGCCAGAGCTGCCCGTTGCGCTTGGCCGGTGGACACTGCCTGAGGCCGGCGATTGCTGAGATCACCCAGGCCGAGACGCTCCAGCTCAAGTCTGGCTCTGTTGCGCGCCCGTTGCCGGGGCACACCCCGTGACCGTGGCCCGAAGGCCACGTTGTCCAGCAGCGACAGGTGGCCAAAGAGCAGCGGGTCGGCCAGCACCAGCCCGACGCCACGTTCCCGGGCTTCCAGGTGCAGGCCGCGGGCGGGGTCATCCCAGATGTGGAACTGATCGGGGTATGCCGCATCGCCCGCCCGGATGGTGCCGCTCGTCGGGGGCAGCAGCCCTGCCAGGGTCCAGAGCAGGGTGGATTTGCCGGCTCCGTTGGGGCCGAGCACCGCGGTCACCGAGCCGGGTTCGAAGTCCAGGTCGGCCTGCAGGTCGAAGTCGGTACGGGCGACGGCGCACCTGACGTGCAGGGACACTTGGCGTGTCGAGGTGGAGGTGTCCCGGCGCGCGTTGGTCTGACTGGTCCGACTGGTCTGCCCGGTCTCGCTGAGTTGAGGTGTCTGACTGGTTGGACTGGTCCGACTGGTCTGACTGCTCTGCTCAATCTCGCTGGTCTGATGTGTCTGGTTGGTCTGCCCGGTCTGACCGGCCTCGCGGGCGTTCTGGGAATCGGCCGTCATGGCAGCCACCGGCTCCGCAATGCGCCCAAAACCACGAGGCAAATCGCCAACATCAGCACCGACAGGGCCAACGCAGCATCGGGGTCTTGCTCTAGGGCGGTGAACACCGCCAGCGGTACGGTTTGGGTCCTGCCTGGGAAGTTGCCGGCGAAGGTGATGGTCGCTCCAAACTCGCCCAAGGCCCGCGCCCAGGCCAGGGCTGCCCCCGCCGCCATACCGGGGGCAACCGCAGGCACGACCACTCGGCCAAACGTACGCAGAGGAGTGGCGCCCAAGGTCGCGGCGATGGCGTCGTAGCGGGCATCGAGGCCGCGCATCGAGCCCTCGACCGCGATCACGTAGAACGGCAGCGCGACGAAGACCTCGGCCATGATCACCGCAAGCGTGGTGAACGGAATGCTGAGGCCAAGGACGTCGTCCAGTGGTTCGCCGAGCACGCCGGTGCGACCCCACGCGGCCAGCAAGGCCACGCCACCGACCACCGGTGGCAACACCAGCGGCACGGTGACCAGGGCCCGAAGCCACGGTAGGAGGCGGTGAGTGCTGCGTGCCAAGAGCCAGGCCAGCGGCGTGCCGAGGACAACTACGACGACCAGGCTTACCGTCGTGGTGAGCGCGGAGAGCCGTACTGCCTGCAATGCCAGAGGGCTGGTGACATCGGTCGGCAGATCGGGCCAGTCCACGCGCAGCAGCAACGCGAGCAGCGGCAACAGCAGCACCGCGATGGCGATCCAGGCCGGAATCAGCAGCGGCCAGCGCCCCATACCGCGGGCTGGTCTGGTCCCTGGAGCATCCAGCGAGCCAGGGTCTCTCTGGGATGGGGCCAGAGCATTCACGGTCCGTCGGACCCGGACTGGACACTGACGTTGGGGCTCACGGTATGCCGAAGCCTGCCGAGTCCAGCACCTGCTGCCCCGCGCGGGTCTGAACGACGTTGAGGAACTTCTCGCCGCGTGGGTTGTCGAGATCGTGTAGCAAGGGGTAGCGGTTGATGACATCGATATCTGGGGGCAGGTCCGTGGTCGGCAACCCGGCGTCGGCAGCATCCGTGACATAGACGATGCCGGCGTCAGCTTCGCCCGAAACAACCTTGGCGAGGGTCGCTCGGGCATCGGGCTCATAGGAGGCAATCTGCGGGGTGAGGTTCGCTTGGTCGAACAGCTCCGCCGCTGCGGATCCGCAGGGCACCGGGGGCGCACACACGACGAGCTTGACGCCGCTCTTGCTCAGGTCGCTCAGCGTGCGGATCTGGGCCGGATTGCTGGGTGGTGTCACGAGAGCAAGGCTGTTGGTGGCGATGATCGTCGGCCTACTGAAGCCGAGCGCGGGATCGAGAGCGCTCAGGGGTCCCTCGCCCGCAAGGATCACAACATCGGCGGATGCGCCGCCGTTGAGTTGCTGCACGAGTTGTGATGATCCGGCATATGAGACCTCGTATCTGACGTTGGTTCCGCGGTCCTCTTCTCCGAGAGCGATCAACTCTGGCATCACGTCGGACAGCGAGGCAGCCGCCAAAATAGTGACGGTGTTCGGCGCGGCGCAGCCGCCGAGTAGCGCAGACCCCAGGGCGACCGCAGGCCCCAGGGCGACCGCGGCCACCAGGGGAGCCACGGGTAATTGTCGTCGACGTGTGGGGTCGGCGGACGTCACGCCGGGAGGCCGATCGTGACGTGTGTTGCCTTGATCGAGGCCACCGCGACACTGCCTACCTCCAAACCCATCTCCGCGACGGCTTCGGCGGACAACAACGACACCAGACGGAAGGGCCCTGCCTGCATGTCAACCTGCGCCATCACCGTGTCGGCGGTGATCCGAGTGATGATCCCGCGCATCTGATTGCGTGACGACGAGGATCCGACCTGGCCCACCGGGGGAGCCTGGTGCAGGTCGGCGGCAAAGGCGGCGACGTCGGCGCCCGGCACGACGGTTCGACCTGCGCTGTCGCTCGTCGCCGACAAGCGCCCACCCTCGATGGCTCGCCGAACTGTGTCGGTGGAGACTCCCGAGAGAATGGCGGCCTCAGAAACACGCAAATGCGTCATGTCGCTCACTATATAGCCGCAAATGCAAGAGTGGCGAGGGTTGACTAGGCAGGGTCAGGCACGCCGTCGAACAACGTATGTGGCTCAGCGAGTCGCTCGGGGGATGCGACCCACGCGTAAACCAGTAAACACGGGCCGGAGTGTCCCACGGTCAGCCGGTGTTCTTGGTTCAGCCGATTGAAAATCAGCGAGCCTGGGTCGTACACAGCGGCGTCATTCTCGGACCACGCCCCGGAGACCGTGACATAGCTCTCCTCGATATCCTGGTGGCTGTGTTGGGGGTAGGTCGTGTGCGGTGCCAGCAAGACCAGGCCCAGGATCAGATTCGGACAACTGACCGGTCCGCGTGGGCCGAGTACTTCGCAGTAGCCCAGATCGCGAGTCAACTTCTCCGGCACGTTGCGGTAGCTCAATTCCCATGGCAGCGAGTCGACGACTCGTCCGAGAGCTCGTGTCATCCCGGACAGGGGGCCATCGGCACCACGATCGATGGCGCGTCCCAGATGTACCAACACCGGCAATGGGTCTCCTGAGCGTTCGACCAGTGGGCGATCCGCCTCGACGACTGCCTGCAGTCGTTCCCGCACGGTGCGCCGATGTTCGGCAATCACCTCGCTTCCACCGGCCGAACCGTATCGATAGACAGCATCGATCTCGTCCAGCAGATAAGTCCAGTCCGGAACGTCGCTGAGGCGAGGCGCGTCGGAACTGTGATGAGCGGTCACGACCCGCCCTTCTCGCTGTTCAGCGGCTCCAGCTCCGGGCGCTTGGGGAGCACGTTGTCACCCGTGGAACGACCCTGCACACGTCGCTGCACCCACGGGCCGCCATACTCCCGCGCCCAGATGACGTTGCTGCGGATCATGTCCATCCGGCCAGTCTGGGCCGGCTGCGGCAGGGGCACCTGCCAATCCGCGTCTGCAGCCTCATGACCCAGGGCGGTGTAGGCGGCCAGGGCCACGCGGCGATGGCCCTCGGTGGTCATATGTATCCGATCGTCGGCCCACATCCGCCAGTCCTTGAGGAAGTCGAAGGACCACTGATTCAGCACGTAACAGTCGTGTCGTTCGGCGATCTTCCAGACGTGGGCGGTGTAGGTAGCCATCCGACCGCGGTAGCGCTGAATGACCGGCGCCTCAGAAGGGTCCGAGGGAGTCGACAACAGCACATCGGCTCCTGCGGCTCTCAGCCGGATCACGGCAGCTTCGAGTTGCCTGCCCAATGCGTCCAGGTCCGCGCGGGGGCGGAGGATGTCATTGCCGCCGCCGACGAGGCTGACGAGGTCAGGTCGCAGCGCCAGGGCAGCCTGCGTCTGTTCGCCGGCGATGGCGGCGAGTTTGCGACCGCGCACAGCAAGATTGGCGTACTGGAACTCATCCACGTGCGAGGACAGCAGGGAGGCCAGGCGGTCGGCCCAGCCGATGTAGGCGTCCTCAGCCTGGGGGTCGGCGTCGGACATGCCCTCGGTGAAACTGTCTCCGATCGCGACGAAACGAGACCACGGTCGCGGCTGCGGGCGGATGGTGCCGGTCTTCGGCGAGCGGGCGGACGGCATACCGGCGTCTGTGTTGGGCTCGGGCACTGTGTCTGGCGGACCGCCGGAAGTCTGGTCTGCGGGTGCGTCGTGGGTCACGGAAGGCTCCAATCAACGGGCTGGCCGCCTTGGGACTGCAAGAGGGCGTTGGCTTTGCTAAACGGCGCGGACCCGAAGAAGCCGGAGCGCGCGGACAGCGGGGATGGATGGGCGCTTTGAACGGTCGGCACATCCCCCAACTCGGCGGCGAGATTGCGCGCGTCGCGACCCCAGAGGATCGCGACCAGCGGGCCGCCACGTTGCACCAGTGCTTTGATGGCCAACGAGGTCACGTCTTCCCACCCCTTCTTGCGGTGACTGGCTGGTGCTCCAGGCCGGACGGTCAGCACGCGGTTCAACAACATCACACCACGGCCCGCCCACGGTGTCAGATCGCCGTTGGACGGCATCGAAACGCCCAGATCGTCAACCAACTCGGTATAGATGTTGTTCAGACTGCGCGGAATCGGCCGCACACCGGGGGCCACCGAAAAGCTCAGTCCCACGGCGTGCCCCGGTGTGGGGTAGGGATCTTGGCCGACAATGAGGACCCGGACCTCGTCGATCGGCTGCTCGAAAACACGCAAGACGGTCGGGCCCGGGGGCAGGTAGCCGCGCCCGGCACCGACCTCTGCGCGCAGGAAGTCACCCAGGGTTCTGATCTGCTCCTCGACCGGGGCAAGAACGCGGGCCCAACTCGGGTCCACCAGATCGGCCAGGGGGCGGGGCGTCGAACTCACTGATCCACCCTAGACACCGCGCGCCCACGGAATGAATGACAACGCTGTGATTCGCGCCGTAGACTGCAGCGCAGATGACGTTCGCCAGCGGAAGGACAGGCACATGGGTGCCGCGCACCACCTCAAGCAGTCGCAGTCAGCCACGGAGTTAGCAGCCGATGATGCCCAGATGCTGGACTTCGAGGCCACATGGTGGAAATATCAGGGCTCCAAAGAGTCAAGTATCCGTGAAGAATTTGGGATCAGCTCCACCCGCTACTACCAGCGGCTCAACCAGCTTCTCGACTCGGAGGCAGCACTGGCCTACAACCCCATGCTGGTGAAGCGGCTGCGCCGGATGCGGTCGTCTCGCCAACGGGCGCGCTCAGCGCGTCGCTTGGGCTTCGACAAGGAGTAACCCACATATGGCATCAGATCTCGAGATCGCTCGGGCCGCCACACTGCGCCCGATCGCCGACGTCGCCGACTCGATGAACATCCCACCGGAGTTCTTGGAGCCGTACGGCAGGAACGTCATGAAAGTCGGCCTCGAGGCAATCGAAGCCATGTCCGAGCGGCCGAAGGCCAAGTATGTCGTGGTGAGCGCAATCACCCCGACCCCCCTGGGAGAGGGCAAAACGACCACCTCGGTCGGCTTGGCCCAGGGCATGGGCAAGATCGGCAAGCAGGCCGTGCTGACTCTGCGGCAACCGTCGATGGGTCCGACGTTCGGCATCAAGGGCGGTGCGGCCGGTGGCGGGATGAGTCAGGTCGTGCCGATGGAAACTCTCAACTTGCACTTGACCGGCGACTTCCACGCCGTGACGGCTGCGCACAACCTGCTGGCAGCGATGGTGGACAACCACCTGCACCACGGCAACGAACTCGACATCGACGTCCGGAACATCACCTGGCCCCGGGTCCTCGACGTGAACGACCGTGCCCTGCGCAACATCGTCGTCGGACTGGGCGGGCGCCTCGATGGAGTCACCCGGCAGACCGCCTTCGATATCACCGCGGCCTCGGAGGTCATGGCGTTGCTGTCGCTGTCCAAGGACATGGACGACTTGCGCGACCGCCTCGGTCGGATCGTCATTGGATTCAACCGTGCCGGTGACCCCGTCACGGCCGAGCAACTGCAGGGTGCTGGCTCGATGGCCGTGATTTTGCGCGAGGCGCTCAAGCCCAACCTGCTGCAGACCCTTGAGGGCACGCCCGCGCTGATCCACTGCGGGCCGTTCGGCAACATCGCCACCGGAAACTCCTCCGTGGTGGCCGACCTGGTCGGTCTGCGCGGCGGCGACTACGTCATCACCGAGGCTGGCTTCGGCGCGGACATGGGTGCTGAGCGCTTCTTCAACATCAAGTGCCGGGCCTCCGGTCAGGCTCCGGATGCGGCCGTGGTCGTCGTCACTACGCGTGCGCTCAAGGCTCACTCCGGCAAGTTCCGGATCGTGCCGGGCAAGCCGCTTCCCGAAGACATGCTCGCCGAGAACGTCGCCGACGTCGAGGCTGGCGCACCGAACCTGATCAAGCAGATCGAGAACATCCGCCTGCACGGGGTCTCCCCCGTGGTCGCGATCAACTCCTTCCCGACGGATCACGACAGTGAGCACGAGGCGATCCGACGCATCGCTGAAGCAGCCGGAGCGCGAGTGGCGGTGGCCAATCACTTCAGCGAAGGCGGAGCAGGCGCGATCGACATAGCGGAGGCGGTGGTCGAGGCGTGTGAAGAGCCCAGCACCTTCAAGCCGCTATACGACCTGGAGATGTCGCTGCACGACAAGATCGAGAAGGTCGCGCGCGAGGTGTACGGCGCTGACGGCATCGATCCCTCACCGGAAGCGGCCAAGCAGCTCAAGGCATACACCGAGGCTGGCTTCGGCAACTTGCCGGTCTGTATCGCCAAGACGCACCTGTCGCTGAGTTCGGACGCTTCGCTGCTGGGAGCGCCGACCGGATGGCGCATGCCGGTCCGCGAGGTCCGCGTGTCCGCTGGGGCCGGGTTTGTCTACCCGATTGCTGGCGCCATGCGCACCATGCCTGGCCTGTCTCGGAACCCCGCAGCCCACAACATCGACCTCGATGAAGACGGCGAGATCGTCAACCTTTCCTAACCCGGTTGAGCACGAAGTTGTTGCGTTCTGGCGCCGTTGAGCGCGATGTTGTCGGCGTTTTTGCAGCGTAGAGCGTGGACTTGCCAGACGCACGCACATGGTTGAGCGCGGAGTTGCTCACTCGGGGCAACAACTCCGCGCTCAACGGGGAGAAAACCTCGACAACTCCGCGCTCAACTGCGTGTCGCTGGACAGTTAGGCGAACCAAATCACCAATGCAGCGGTAACGATCAGCATGACAATCGTCAGGAAGCGGTAGTTGATCAGCAACGGAGTGCCCTTGAGCTCCTTGGTCTCCGTGCGCCAGTACTCGTTCTTCCAGGTCAACTCGTCCGTCTTCTCCAAATCCGGCGTAGGTCCCAGGATGCTGATCGCGACCAACATCACGACCGCAGCGACCAAGCCGATGCCGGCCGCATACAGGAACTGGATGGTCGGCTCATCCGGCCGCACTTGGGTGAAGTAGAACGCCACGACGCCCAGCGGCTGCAGGATCGTCAACGTCCAGAATGCGGCAGGAGCATTGACGCGCTTCCAGGCAATACCCAACAAGAAGACCGCAACCACCGGCGGGACGAGGAATGACAGCACCGACTGCAGATAGCCATACAGCGTGTCGAACTGTGCAATGAACGGCGCCCAGACGATCGCCACGACCAGCGCGACAACAGTGGCAATGCGACCGATCGAGACCAGTGCAGCGTCCGAGGTGTCCGGCCGCAGTGTCTTGACGAAGTCCATCGTCACGATCGTCGAAGCCGAGTTCAGGATCGAGTCGACAGTCGAGGTGATTGCCGCGATCACCGCGGCCAGGATCAGACCGCGAATGCCGATCGGCACGAGATCGAAGACGAGCGTCGGGAAGACGGTGTCCGGGTTCTCCAGGTTCGGGTATAGCGAGATCGCCATGACGCCGGGGAAGATGAACAGGAAGAGGAACGCCAACTTGATGAAGCCTGCCATCAAGGCGCCCCAGCGTCCGTGGTCCAGGCTCTTGGCGCCCAGGGTTCGCTGCACGACCAACTGGTTGGTGGTCCAGTAGTACAGGCCGATCACCAGCACACCGGTCAGCAACCCCGGCCACGGAAGGTTGGCGTTGTCGGCCGGCAAGATCAGGCTCATCTTGTCGTCGCCCGCGGTCTCTGACATCTCGCTCCAGGAGGGGATGGCACGCCACGTGGCGATAAAGACGATCAACCCGCCGATGATGGTCACCGTCGCCTGGATGCTGTCGGAGACCATGACGGCGCCGAGGCCGCCAATCACGGTGTAGATCGCGGCCAGGATCGCCAATGCCGCCACCGACACGATGATCGGGATGTCGGGATAGAGCGTCTGGATCACGACTGCGCCAGCGAATAGCGCTGCCGCCATGTCAATAAACATGTTGGCAAAGAGGTTGAAGCCGGCGAATGCCATCCGGGAGCGGCGGTCGAACCGCTTCTCCAAGAACTCCGGCAGGGTGAAGACGCCGGAGCGCAGATAGAACGGGAGGATGAAGAAGATGAAGACGGCCAGGATGACCGTGGTCATCCACTCGTAGGCGAAGATCGAGATGCCTTGGTTGTAGGCGCCACCGGCCAAGCCGACGAACGTCGCACCCGACATGTTGGTAGCCACCAGGGACAGCCCCACGAACGGCCAGATGAAGTTGCGCCCGCCGAGGAAGTAGTTCTCGGTGGCGCTGCTCTCCTTGCCGCTCTCCTTAGCCGCGACGGCGGCCTTCTTCTTCTGCCTACTGGCAACAACGAGCGGGATGATTCGGCTGAGCAGCAGATAGACCAGGATTACGGTGAGGTCGATCGCGCCGACCTCGAAGTCCGGCATCCCGCCGCCGCTGTCTTGGGTGGGAATCATCATTACTTGTCCCTCCTGACCACGAGCACCGGGCAGGGTGCGTGACGGACGATGCCTTCGGCGTCGCTGCCGAGAAGCACGCGCGTGAAGGCGTTGAGTCCGCGGCTGCCAATGACGATCAGGTCTGCTTCGATCTCATCGCGAAGTCGCAGGATCTCGTCGGTGGCTCGCCCGAGCCGAACGTAGGTGTGTGTTGGGGTGAGGCCGGCGGCCTCCATGGTGGCAACTTGCTCGTCCAAAACCTCTTGGGCGGCGGATCTCATCAGACCCAACTGGTCATCGTTGAGCGTCCGGGAGTTGGTCCACCCGGAGACAAGGCCGACGTGCACGGCGTGCACCTCGGCGTGGAGGTTCTTGTGTAGATCGAGCACGTGCTCGATGGCGAGATGCGACTCAGCCGAGCCGTCCACTGCCAAGAGGATGCGTTGCGGGAACATAGGCGCGGAGCCTTCCGGTGTCGACGTTGACGGGCCGTGAAAAGACGCTAATGCCAGTGACTCGATCCCGCGACCTGAACGTCGTATCAGTGCTGGCCAACGGTCACTTGTCGAGGCACTGGTGCGCTGAGTCGGTTCCTGAAGAGGTGTCCTACCCTGGCCGTATGACGCAGCCACAGTGGCAAGAGTTGGCTTCGGGAGTCCTGGTACGAGCCCATACAGAGCTCGACCTGAACTGTGGGCTCGTCCTCGGGGAGCGCCGTGCGCTGGTGATTGACAGCCATCTGAGTGCCCGACACGGGCAGGAGTTGCTCGCTGCCGTCCGCGAGGTCACCCACGCCGAGATCATCGTGGTCAACACGCACGCTCACTTTGATCACGTTTTTGGCAATGCCGCGTTCCGTGAATCTCAGATCTACGCCCATAGCGGGGCTGCTGATGCCATGCTTGCGGCCGGGGAGCGGCAGCGCGCCGAAGCCATCGAACTCTTGGTAGCTCACGGGTTGGGCGACGTCGTTCCCGATGTCGTCTCAACCGAGATCGTGCTGCCGTTCTATCTGATCGAAGGCGACACCCTGCTCGACCTGGGCGGACGAGTGGTGCACCTGCTCTATGGCGGGCGGGCGCATACCGACCACGATCTGGTGGTTGCCGTGCCGGACGCTGGAGTCGTCTTTTGGGGCGACCTGATCGAGCAGAACGGCGATGTCTGCACCGACGATGCCTACCTGCCGGAGTGGGCCATCACACTGCGCTCGCTCGCGGCCCGCGACGTCGTCCTCGACTCTCAGATCCATGTGCCGGGTCATGGATCTGCAGAGGGAGCGGGCTTCATCGAGTGGCAGGCTCGGCGGATTGAGCAGATGAGCAACGGCAACGACGACTCGATCGGCGGCGCCACAAGGGCCGAAAAATGACCGACACGCCCTCAGTATTTGCACTCTAGGGGGTCGAGTGCTAATCATGGACCTAGCACTCTCGGTAGGAGAGTGACAAGTTGTGCACCGACCTCTCTGATGAGGGTCTACTGCGCCACGGCGACGTGAGCTGTGGGGCATGGATTCGTCCGTCGCGGGCATCAGGGCGGTCAACCAAACGCTGAGTGTGTGGGAGGAACCACCCCAATGGCCAAGATCATTGCATTCGACGAGGAGGCTCGCCGCGGGTTGGAGCGGGGTATGAATACCCTGGCCGACGCTGTCAAGGTGACCCTCGGCCCGCGTGGCCGCAACGTCGTCCTGGAGAAGAAGTGGGGAGCGCCGACAATCACCAATGACGGCGTCTCCATCGCCAAAGAGATCGAGCTCGAAGACCCGTACGAGAAGATCGGCGCCGAGCTCGTCAAGGAAGTTGCCAAGAAGACCGACGACGTCGCCGGTGACGGCACGACGACGGCGACCGTGTTGGCTCAGGCCATGGTCCGCGAAGGGCTGCGGAACGTCGCAGCCGGCGCGAACCCGATGAGTCTGAAGCGCGGCATCGAGTCGGCCGTCGAGGCCGTCAGCGAGCAGTTGCTCGGGATGGCCACCGACGTGGACACCAAGGAGCAGATCGCCCAGAGCGCGTCGATCTCCGCGGCAGACAACGAGATCGGCCAGATGATCGCCGAGGCGATGGATAAGGTCGGCAACGAAGGCGTCATCACCGTCGAGGAGTCCAACACCTTCGGCCTGGAGCTGGAGCTTACTGAAGGTATGCGGTTCGACAAGGGCTACATCTCGCCCTACTTCGTCACCGACACCGACACGATGGAAGCCGTGCTCGATGACCCGTACCTGCTGATCATCAACTCCAAGATCGGCGCCATCAAGGACATCGTGCCGCTGCTGGACAAGGTAATTCAGTCCGGTAAGCCGCTGGCCATCATCGCCGAGGACGTCGAGGGCGAAGCGCTCGCCACCATGGTGTTGAACAAGCTGCGTGGCCACATCAAGGTGCTTGCCGTTAAGGCTCCCGGATTCGGCGACCGTCGCAAGGCCATGCTGGCCGACATCGCCGTGCTGACCGGTGGTCAGGTCATCTCCGAGGAGGTCGGCCTGAAGTTGGAGTCGACCGAGTTGGACATGCTCGGCAAGGCCCGCAAGGTCGTCTCCACCAAGGACGAGACCACGATCGTTGAGGGCGCCGGCGAGGCCGACGCCATCTCCGGCAGGGTCAACCAGATCCGCAAGGAGATCGACAACTCCGACTCCGACTACGACCGTGAGAAGCTGCAGGAGCGCTTGGCCAAGCTGGCCGGCGGTGTTGCGGTCATCAAGGCCGGAGCCGCAACGGAGGTCGAGCTCAAGGAGCGCAAGCACCGCATCGAGGACGCCGTTCGCAATGCGAAGGCAGCCGTCGAAGAGGGCATCGTCGCCGGTGGTGGCGTCGCGCTCATCCAGGCGGCTTCCGCGTTCGAAAAGCTGTCGCTGACCGGCGATGAGGCCACGGGTGCCAACATCGTCAAGGTGGCTGTCGAGGCACCGTTGAAGCAGATCGCCGTTAACGGCGGGCTCGAAGGCGGAGTCGTGGCCGAGAAGGTCCGCAACTTGCCCGAGGGCCACGGCCTGAACGCCGCGACCGGTGAGTATGGCGACATGCTCGGCTTCGGTGTCGCCGACCCGGTCAAGGTCACCCGCTCGGCGCTGCAGAACGCAGCCTCGATCGCGGCCCTGTTCTTGACCACTGAGGCCGTCATCGCCGACAAGCCCGAGAAGGCTGCCCCCGCCCCCGGTGGCGACGGCGGCATGGGTGACATGGGCGGTATGGGCTTCTGATCCGCCCGGCTCGCTGCCAGCGGCAGCAGCCACCATCAGAACTGCACCACGACAAGGGGTGTCTCGCATCGCGGGACGCCCCTTGTCGTGTTCTTCGTTCGGATGCACCCTTACGCCGGTAGTTGAGCATGAAGTTGTTGACCCAACTTCATGCTCACGTGATCTTTCGGGCCGCAACTTCGCGCTCAAAGGATCCGCTAAGGCCGCAACTTCATGCTCAAATGGTCCGCCGAGGCTGCAACTTCGTGCTCAAGTGATCTTTCGGGCCGCAACTTCGTGCGCAAAACCCCATAGGGTCGGATGCTGTGACGATCTGGGTCGACCCGCCGACGTGGCCCGCTCATGGTCGGCTCTGGTCCCACGTCATCAGCGACACCTCGCTCGAAGAACTGCACGCCTTTGCGGTCGCGGCTGGCATTCCCGATCGCTCCTTCGAGGGCGACCATTACGACATTCCCGAGCATCGGCATACCGATGTCGTAGCAGCCGGTGCCATCCCGGTCTCAGGTCGAGACGTGGCCCGCAAACTGGCGGCCAGCGGTCTACGCTTCCGCAAACGCAAGGGCGAACGACCTCTGGGCCGATACCCCGACGGCCTAGCCGCGGTCGGTGGACCGCACACCCTCGATGTGATCGCCTCGCCGCGCGAGCCCATCGCCGAGGCAGGAGCCGCCGTTGTGCTGATCTGTGACGAATCGCGGATCGTTCTGGTGCGCAACGAATCTCGCCCAGGCTGGGCCCCACCTGGCGGTAAGCGCGAGGCAGGTGAGAGCATCCGCGAGACAGCCGTCCGCGAGGCGCACGAAGAAACCTCCTTGGTGCTCGCGCCCTTCGATTTGGTCCCGGTCGGGTACGAGCGGATCACCATCGCGCCCGGCGCTGCGCGAGGCATCTGGCGCGACGGCGACAATCACCTCGCCGTCCTAGGGGTCCAACTCCGGCAACCGGCGCCGGTGCGGACCATGAGCCCAGATGTGCTGGAGGCCGCGTGGTTCGACGTCGATCAGGTGCACCGACTGTGTGCCACCCAGCCCTGGTGGCCGCTGGTCGTGATCTGGCTGGAACGGCTCAGGATTGCGCCAGCACCGTGAGCTCGGCGCCGACGTTGTTGCGGGCCGACTGCTCCCAGTGGGCGCGAGCATACGACGTGCGATAGACGTGGTCGCGGGCCATGAAGTCGCGTAGGAGGACCGACCGGCCGGAGGCGAAGAGGGGAGCCGGCACATGGGCGTACTCATCGCGTACCTGCCGCGCATACTCTCGATATCGCTGCGCCGGGGCGGACAAGATCCATAGATCGGCGTCGTGAAAAGCGCCGAGCAACTCTGCCGAAACTGCCGAGTCTGGTGCCTGGGCACGATGATCGACGGTCATCACGATGAGTGCCTCAATGGCGTCGATGTCCTCCCCAGCGGCTCCTAGTCGGTGCAGATGGTCGCGGGCGATGCTGGCGCTGCGCTGCTCGTTGCTGCCGGGCGTGGCGCGAGGGTCATAGGCCACGTCGTGATACCAGGTCGCCACATTGGCCAGCAACACCACGTGGTCAGTGAGTGTCGACTCCTGCCGACACAGCCGGGGGAGAACGGTGAGCATGTCGGCGACGTGGCGCAGACAGTGGTAGGCGCGATGCGGCTCGGTCCAACTGTGGATGATGAACATGCCCTCGGCCTCGACGAGGTCTGCGGGGGCTTCGGGAGCGAGCCCACCGAGATCGGCATGACACCGCGTTCTGGCCTGGGCAAGCGCCCACTGCGGTCCGCGGCTCATGAAAGGGACCTTATGCCTGCGACCTTAGGTCTGCGACCTGCTGGCTGCGAGCGAAGTTGTCATCACGAGCGTTGAGTCGAGGCCGAGGCGTTGCCGTCACGGGCAGCAGCCAACCATGCTTCGCGGAGCCGGGTGTCCGGCTTGGCGAGTGGCGTTTCGACGACTCGGCCGTCGCGACCGACGACGGCCAAGTGTGTGACCAAGGGCCCTGCCGGGTCAGCCGTGACGTCCCCGATATTCTGCCAGGACCACGACCAACTCGGCCGAAAACCTGATTGCACGCGGATGCCGGCCCCGTCGACCTCCACCCACTGGCGCCGAGCCCGGTATGCCATGGTCAAACTGATCAGGGCCCACCCGACACCGAACGGCCAGACCCACACACTGGCGCCCTCGATCCGGCTCGTCCCGATCCACAGCCCGGCGATCAACGCCTGGGCCACCCAGATACCGACGATCAGCCCGGTGGCCCGGGGTCTCAACTTCTCTGCCTGCATCACACCGTGCCTTCGTCGCTCGTGCTTCTCAGCCTACTCTGGCGACCTGGGCTCACCCGATCGGGGCTGGCGCCAAAATCAGCTGAACGGCAAGGCGCTCTTGGTGCTGCTGGCCAGGCCCTTGGTGCTAGATGAAATGTCGCTGGCGAGGTCTTTGGCCGACCCGGTGGCGCTTTTGGCTACCGACTTGGCCGCGCCCAAGGCGCTTTGCATGACCAGCGTGATCCCGATACCCACAAGCCACGAATCCTTCGCGATAGCCAGACCCTGCGGCGTGGGACGGAAACTTCCCTCTTGTCGCATACCCGGAGCTTGCCAGTAGATCCCCAACAGCGCAGAACCGAAGCCGGCCAGCGCCGTACCAGCGGCGCCGGAAGGCACCTTGGGGATGAGCAGCGCCGTCCCGAGCGCGATCTCACCGTACGCCAGCACCTCAGTGAAGTCCTTGGGCTTAACGTCCTTGATCATCGGGTATGCGGTGCTGGCCAGACCGTGGATCCCTTGGGCCGTTTCCTCGTCGGCGCCGAGTTTGCTGATGCCAGAGTTAAGGATAAAGACGCCGGTGGCGAGACGAAGGGGTAGGTGGGTGGGGTGCATGAGGACTCCTAGAGGTCGGGCGCTGGATGGTGTACCCAGAAGCAATTGTCAACCCATCGCCGGACTATTGTCACCCGATCATCCGCCGGTGTCCGGGCGAGTGTCCAGCGTGACCACGACCTCGGCGGTCTCGCCATTGCGCAAGTAGCCGATCTGCGCTTCCGAGCCGGCGGCCCGTTCACGCACTTGGGCCACCAGAGCAGTGGAGCTGCCTACCCGCTCGCCGTCGATGGAGACGATGACATCCCCTGCCTGCAGGTCGCCCCCGGCAGCAGGGGAACCGGGTTCGACGGACGTCACTTCGGCGCCGGTCAGCACTGCACCACCGGTGATGCCCTCACCGCTGGTGAGGCTGACCCCGAGGAAGGCGTGCTCGGCGACCCCGCCATCGATGAGCTGATCGATGATTCCGTTGGCCGTGGCCATCGGGATGGCAAAGCCGATGCCGATATTGCCGCTGGTCTCGCCACTGGCCGACGGCAACGAGGCAATCGCGGAGTTGATCCCGATCAAGCGTCCGGACCCGTCCACCAGCGCGCCTCCGGAGTTGCCGGGGTTGATGGCTGCGCTGGTTTGGATCGCGTTGGTGACGGCACCACTGTTGGGGTCATTCGACGTCGGTGCGGTGCTGACCGGGCGGTCCATGGCGCTGACGATCCCGGTGGTGACCGTCCCGGACAGACCGAGCGGGTTTCCGATGGCCATCACCGGGCTGCCGACGTTCAGGGCTTGGTCGTCACCGATGTCGATCGGAGTCAGCCCCTCCGGAATGTCGCTGAGCTGCAAGACAGCGAGGTCGGTTGATGGGTCGGATCCGGTGATCTCGGCGGGATAGCTGCGACCGTCGTTCAGGGTGACGCGCACTTCTTGGCCGCCGTCGACGACGTGGGCGTTGGTGACGATGTGGCCGGCGTCGTCCCAGACCACGCCGGAGCCTTCGCCCCCACCGTTGGCGGTCAGGACCTGGATCGACACGACGCTGGGGGCGACCTGGTCGGCCACGCCGGTCCAGTTGAGGTCACCCGTGATGCTCGCGGGGGTCGCGTTTGATGGGTCGTCCTTGGCGCTATCGATACTCTGCCCAGGCGCACTCACGACCGGCCCGTCGTCGCCGACGGACACCAGCCCGTAGGTTCCCCCGGCGGCGAGCACCGCTGACAGTGAAGCGACGGCGAACAGGTCGATGCTGCGGATGCGCCGCCCGGCGTGGGTAGACGACCGACCGGGTGAGGTCGATGACATGGGGCCCTCCATGGTGCTGGGTAGTCGAGTGGTGCTACCTCCATCAGACACCCACGCCCTCGGCGCAAACTGTGCTGAGCCTGTGGATAGGCTGGGCGCCGAGTCCGGCCGTCCAGTCTCAGCGGGGGTGGAAGCCCACCCTGGCACCGTCGCCCGGCTGCTGGAGGCCGCCATCGGTGCCGCTCATCTCACCCTCAGGACCCACGTCGTCGGCGTCCGGCGCGAACGTATCGACTGCGCGTTCTGTGGCCGGTTGAAGCGGGAGCTCCACCCGGAACGTCGCCCCACCGCCCGGGGTGGGCGAGTGTCGCACGGTGCCACCGTGCCTGGCGATGATGGTGGACACGATGGCAAGCCCGAGGCCGGTGCCGCCGCGCTCGCGGGAGCGCCCAGCGTCGGCCCGATAGAAGCGCTCGAAGACCCTCGCGGCAGCCTCGTCGTCAATGCCTGCACCGTGGTCGCGGACCTCGACCACGCAACGCGCAGCCTCCACACCGAGAGCCACCTCGATACTTGTGCCCTCGGGTGTGTGTGCAATGGCATTGGCGACCAGGTTGGTCAGGACTTGCCGCAAGGCTCCGTCGTCGCCGACCGCCATGGCGTGTGCGGTGCCTGAGCCCAGTCGGCGCAGGGTGACGTTGCGATCGGGCGCTCGCACCTTGGCGTCTTGCACGACGTCAGAGGTCAACACCATGAGGTCAACGGGTTCTCGCTCCATTTGCCCAGTGCTGTCCCAGCGGGTCAAGAGCAGCAGGGACTCCACGAGTCGGGTCATCCGGGTGGCTTCGTCCTCGATCCGCCGCATCGCGGTGGCGATATCCTCCGGCTCGCGCACGCCTCCGAACCGGTACAACTCGGCATACCCGCGCACGGTCGCCAGGGGAGTGCGCAGCTCGTGCGAGGCGTCGGCGACGAACTGTCGCATCCGTTGCTCGGAGGCTTTCCGGACAGCGAAGGCCTGCTCGATGTCGGCCAGCATGGTGTTCAGCGAGTCGGACAGGGAGGACACCTCGTCGGAGGCTCCCGGCGGCGGTATGCGGCGAGTCAGGTCACCAGCAGCGATGGCCGAGGCAGTGTCCTCAATCCTGGTCAAGGGGCGGAAGGCGCGGCGGACCAGCCACCACCCGATCGCCGCGACGGCGAACAGCGTGGCCAGGCCGACCAGCAGGGTCAGCACCCACAACTGCTCGACGGTCTTGTCAATCGGTGTCATCGGCAGGGCGACGGTGGCGGTGCCCGCCCCGTTGGACAGCTCCTCGGTTGTCGCCCGCCACTTCAGCTGGCCGGACTCGGACCTCACGGTGAAGGGCCCGGCGCCGATGCTGGGGTCATCGACCTCAATCCGAGCCAGATCGGGGTGATCGGGGTCGGTGGCTTCGGTGACGAACGAGAACGGGGTGGAGTCCTCCGCGCGCGGCGTGATCTCGACGTAGTAGTCGTTCGGCACCCCCGGCGCCAAAAACGACCCGCCCTGCACGGACTGGGCGTAGGCGGCATCACCCAGCGGGCCCACATACTGAGCCAGCTCGACGTCCATCCTGGCTGTCAGTTCGCCGCGCAGCAGCATGATGGTGATCGATGTGGTCACGACGTAGGCGACCAGCACCATCAACACCACCACAGCTACGAGCCGCTTCGTGAGCGACATCGCGTGCAGCCGCCGGTATGCCGACTGCTTGGCGGATGCGACGAGACTCACGCGATCACCTCGCGAAGTCAGCGATGGCGGGCGTGGCTGCGGGGAGTCATACGTCCCATCGCATCACACCCGCGGGGCACGAAGCACATACCCGACCCCGCGCTTGGTGTGGATCAGCGGCTCGGTGTCGCTGTCGATGTCCTTGTCGATCTTGCGGCGGAGGTAGGAAATGTAGGACTCGACGATGCCCATCTCGCCGCGGAAGTCGTAGTCCCAGACGTGGTCCAGGATTTGGGTCTTGGACAGCACTCGCCCCGAGTTGACCATCAGGTAGCGCAACAACTTGAACTCGGTGGGAGACACCTCGATCACGCGACCGCCGCGACGTACCTCGTGGCTGTCCTCGTCCAGTTCCAGATCGGCCACTCGCAGCGTCAGGTCATCCTCGGGCTCACCGTCCTGGGTGCGTCGCAGCACAGCCCGGATCCGAGCGACGACCTCCTCCAGGCTGAACGGCTTGGTGACGTAGTCATCGCCGCCGACGGTCAGCCCAGTGACCTTGTCCTCCAAGGAGTCGCGCGCCGTGAGGAACAGCACCGGCAACTCGCGGCCGGTGTCGCGCAGCCGGCGGGTCACGGCGAAACCATCCATGTCGGGGAGCATCACGTCCATGACGGCCAAGTCGGGGTCGTGGTCCTGGGCTATCTGCAGCGCGGTAGCTCCGTCGGCTGCCGCGTGGACCTCGAACCCAGCGAATTTCAGGCTGGTGGCCAGCAGTTCGCGGATGTTGGTCTCGTCTTCGACGACCAGGAGGGTGGCTTCAGGTGTGCTCATACATCCATTATTCGCAGTGCTTCTGGGAGTTTCCTGATAATCGACTGTATGCCCTGGCCTACGTGGGTGGCGCAAGTGGTGCAGCGAGGTCGCCCAGGTCGTCGCTGTCGACGATCTGGTATGCGTAGCCTTGCTCGGCCAGGAATCGCTGCCGATGCGCGGCGAAATCGGCGTCCACGGTGTCCCGGGCCACGATCGTGTAAAAGTGCGCCGTGCGGCCATCGCCCTTAGGGCGTAGCACTCTTCCCAGCCGCTGGGCCTCCTCCTGCCGGGAGCCGAACGTGCCGGACACCTGGATCGCCACCGATGCCTCCGGCAGGTCGATCGAGAAGTTGGCGACCTTGCTGACCACCAGCAGTGAGATCGTGCCCTCGCGGAAGGCGCCGAACAGCTTCTGCCGCTCGGTGACCGTGGTTTGGCCGGTGATCAGCGGCGCGTCCAACCGGTTGGCCAAGAGCTCGAGCTGGTCTAGGTACTGCCCGATCACCAAGGTCTGCTCACCGGTATGCCGGGCCACCAGCGACTCGACGACACCGTCCTTGCCGGCAGCGCACGAGGCGAACCGGTAGCGCTCCTCAGGCTCGGCCACGGCATACGCCATCCGCATCGAGTCGCTCAGCGTGACCCGCACCTCGACGCAGTCGGCCGGGGCGATGTAGCCCTGTGCCTCGATGTCCTTCCATGGGGCGTCATACCGCTTCGGCCCGATCAGGGAGAAGACGTCGGACTCGCGCCCGTCTTCGCGAACCAAGGTTGCGGTCAGTCCGAGGCGGCGGCGTGCCTGCAGATCGGCGGTCATCCGGAAGATCGGCGCCGGAAGCAAGTGCACCTCGTCATACAAGATCAGCCCCCAGTCTTTGGCGTCGAGCAGGTCTAAGTGGGGGTAGATGCCTTTGCGTTTGAGCGTGAGGACTTGGTATGTCGCGATGGTGACCGGGCGGATCTCCTTGCGCGCGCCGCTGTACTCGCCGATCTCGTCCTGCGTCAACGACGTGCGTGTGATCAACTCATCGCGCCACTGGCGGGCAGCCACCGTGTTGGTCACCAGGATCAGTGTGGTTGTGCCCGACCTCGCCATCGCGCCCGCGCCGACCAGGGTCTTGCCGGCCCCGCACGGGAGCACGACGACTCCGGAACCACCGTCCCAAAATCCGTCGACGGCCTGCTGCTGATACGGCCTCAGCGACCAGTCGCCGGTGTCCAGAGCGATCGGGTGAGCCTCGCCGTCGACATACCCTGCCCGGTCTTCGGCGGGCCAGCCGACTTTGAGTAGTTCCTGCTTGAGATGGCCGCGCTCGCTGGGATGCACCACCACCGTGTCGGGGTCGATCCGCTCGCCCAGCAGCGGTTGGATCTTCTTGTGCCGCAGGATCTCGGTCAGGACTGCCCGATCGGTGGTCCGCAGCAACAGTTGTTCGCCGTCATCAGTCTTTTCCAGACTCAACCGGCCGTACCGGTCCATCGTCTCGGCCACATCGACCAGCAGGGCGTTCGGCACCGGGTAGCGGCTGTGCCGCACCAGCGCGTCCACCACCTGCTCGGCGTCGTGCCCGGCGGCCCGGGCGTTCCACAGACCCAATGGGGTTACCCGATAGGTATGCACGTGCTCAGGAGCCCGCTCCAACTCGGCGAACGGCGCCACGGCTCGCCGGGCATCCTCTGCGCCGGGGTGGTCAACCTCCAGCAGCAAGGTCTTGTCAGACTGCACGATCAGGGGTCCAGTGGTCATCGGGTCGATAACGCTACTCGCTGGCCCGCCCATTCCCTGCGCGCTGCCGTGAATTGTGCACAGGCAGGCTCCGCTGGGTGGGTCGGCTCCGCTGGGTGGGTCGGCTCCGCTGGGAGGGGTCGGCCCCTTTAGTGCGCCCTTGTCTATCTCGTGCGCTGTTATATTGCAGCGCCAGATCGACAAACGCGCACTAGAAGCGCTGGTCCGGCCTCGGCTGGGGCCTAACTGAAGGCAATGGTGGATCACCCGGCCTGAGAGAGCGTCGGTTCCATCGGCGTGGCTGATGCTGCAGAGGTGGATGCTGGCAAGCGGAGGTGGTGTGGTCGGCCTCGGCAGGGGTATCGTTGCCGCTAGCAACGCGCTCCGGGGTCGGTGCAACTCCGAACCGGCGGTGATAGTCCGCGACCCGACCGCAGCCAGCGGCCGGTTGATCTGGTGGAACTCCAGGACCGACGGTGAAAGTCCGGATGGTAGGCAGCGCGAGGCGGTTTTTGCGCCGCTGCCTTCACGCAGCCACCGCGAGTGCCGTCGCCGCACCTATGCGGTCCCCGGAGTTCGACCCGGAGACAGCGTCAGGAGGTGTGGCACGTGGACAAGTCCGGAGCCGCGGCGGTCCAAGATCGCCAGCTCCCCGGCGCCGCCGAGGATGTCGTGCTGCTACGCCGCTGCGTCAACGAGGCGCTCGCCGGGCCACAAGCCAATCCGAATCCGCGCGTCGGCGCGGTGATCGTCGACGCCGAGGGCGAGATTGTCGGGATCGGCCACCATCTCGGCGCGGGCACGCCCCACGCTGAGGTGGAGGCGCTCGCCGTAGCAGGGACGGCCGCGGCGGGTGGGACGGCCTACGTCAGTTTGGAGCCGTGTGCTCACCACGGCCGGACCCCGCCGTGCACCCAGGCCCTGCATGACGCCGGCGTCACGCGGGTGGTATTCGCCCACGCTGACCCAGATGCCCGTGCCGCCGGTGGCGCCGCCTGGTTGTCCCAGCGTGGCGTCGCGGCTCACCTGTTGCCGTTGCCCGAAGCCGAAGAGCTGGTTCGCCATTGGTCATTCGCGATCACCCACGGACGTCCCTGGGTGACCTGGAAGTATGCCGCGACGCTCGACGGGCGGATCGCCGCCGCCGACGGCTCAAGCGCCTGGATCACCTCGGCTTCGGCCCGCGCGGACGTTCACCTGCTGCGCTCACAGTGCGGGGCCATCGTCGTCGGCACTGGGACCGCGCTGGCCGATAGGCCCTCCCTGACTGCTCGCCGCGAGGATGAGTCGTTGTATGCCGAGCAGCCGCTGCGGGTTGTCGTGGGGCGGCGAGACTTGCCTCCGGACCTCCCTGCCGAGCCGTTGCTGCAGGTCACCGACCGGGATCCGATCGGGGTCGTGGCCACGCTGCATACCCGGGGGGTACGCCGCGTGTTGGTGGAGGGGGGGCCGACGCTAGCGGCGCAGTGGTGGCAAGCAGGGCTGGTGGACGAAGTGGTCGCCTATCTGGCGCCAGCGCTCTTGGGCAGTGGCGCCGCGGCCGTAGGTGACCTCGGGATCGCTTCGATGGCCGATATTGCGCGCCTCGAGATCACAGACATGACCCTTGTGGGGCCGGATGTGCGGATCACCGCGCGGCCAGCCGCGAGGCCCTCGAATGACCAGAGAGAGGCGTGAGCTCGGTGTTCACCGGAATCGTGGAAGAGCTAGGGGAAGTACTGGCGGTCGAGCAGTTGAGCGACTCGGCACGGCTCACCATTGGCGGGTCGGTCGTCACCGACGGCGTTCGGCACGGCGAGTCGATCTGCGTCAACGGCGTATGTCTGACCGTGACCGACTTCGGGCCGGACAGGTTCAGTGTCGACGTCATGGCCGAGACGCTGAACCGCAGCTCGGTGGGCGCCCTCGAGATCGGCAGCCCTGTCAATCTTGAGCGAGCGCTGCGCAGCGACGGCAGGTTCGGCGGGCACGTGGTGCAAGGACATATTGACACGACCACCACGTTGTTGAGCCGGCAGCCAGGGGAACGCTGGGACGTGCTGACGTTTGCGCTGGGACGGGATATCGCCCGGTATGTCGTGTCGAAAGGCTCCATCACCCTCGACGGTGTCTCGTTGACCGTCAGCGACGTCAGCGACGTCAGCGGCGGGGGCGAATCGGGCGACGGGGGCGACGGGGGCGACGAGGGCGACGAGGGCGACGAGGGCGACGAGGGCGAATCGAGCGACGGGGGCGACGGGAGTCAGGGTTGTGCCGGCGGCGTCGATGGCGGTCAGCGGCAGTCCACGTTCTCCGTGTCGCTGATCCCGACCACGTTGGACCTCACCACCTTGGGCACACGCAAGGTGGGCGACTTCGTCAACGTCGAGGTCGATGTCTTGGCGAAGTACGTCGAGCGGTTGATGGGGGCCAGTACCAATGGATGAGACGATCCGCGCGGCGCTAGAGGCGCTCCGCGCTGGCCAGCCGGTCTTGGTCCTCGACGACGTCCATCGCGAGAACGAAGGCGACGTTTTCCTGGCCGCCCAGACGGTCACTCCGGCCTGGATGGGGTGGACGATCCGGCATACCTCGGGATACATCTGTGCTCCGATGCCCGCCTGGTGGGCCGACCGACTGGAACTGCCGCTGATGGTCCCGCCGCGAGAAAATGAAGACCCTTTCCGCACCGCGTACGCCATCACGGTCGATGCGGCCGCAGGTGTAAGCACGGGGATCAGCGCCACTGACCGTGCTCGCACCGTGGGCATACTGGGCGACCCGACCTCGGTGGCCACAGATTTGATCCGGCCGGGTCACGTGGTGCCGCTGCGGGCACGCGGCGGCGGTGTCTTGGAACGCAGGGGTCACACCGAGGCCGCCGTGGAGCTGTGTGTCTTGGCCGGGCTGAGCCCGGTCGCCGCCCTCGCCGAGTTGGTAGACGACGAGGGGGAGATGCTGCGCGGCCAACAGGTCTATGACTTAGGTGCGGACCATAACGTGCCGGTCTTGACGATCGCCGAGCTAGTGCAGCACTGTGCAGCACATCAGAGAGCAGAGATAGGGAGGCTGTCATGAGCGGAACGGGAGCACCAACCGTGAAAGTCGACGGCAGCGGGCTGCGCGTTGTCGTCGTGTCGGCGTCGTGGCACCAGCAGGTGATGGACGGTCTGCGTGCCGGCGCTGCCCGAGCCCTCGAGGAAGCCGGGGTCACCAAGGTCGCCTCACTACAGGTGCCCGGCAGTTTTGAGTTGCCGGTGGGGTGCTCGCGGCTGGCCGGGTCGGGCAAGTTCGACGCGCTCGTGGCGCTGGGCGTCGTGATCCGGGGCGGAACCCCGCACTTCGACTACGTCTGCCAGGCCGCGACGAACGGCTTGACCCAGGTCGCTGTCGACACCGGGCTGCCGATCGGCTTCGGATTGTTGACGTGTGACAACGAGCAGCAGGCCCTGGACCGAGCAGGACTGCCTGGATCGAACGAAGACAAAGGTCACGAGGCAGCCACGGCGGCGATCGCCACCGCCATGGCCTTCCGCGCCTTTTGATCCCGTGCCTACCAGATCGACGTTGCAATGGGGCGTGGTCGGACTTTTGGCCGCGACCACGTTGCTGTTGTCGCTGGCACCTTTAGGCCTGCCTTCGTCATACTCCTGGCTCGCAAACGGCACGAGTGAGTCCGCTGCGCAGGGCGTGGACGGTGCATGGGTGGCCCGCTCGGGCTTCGTCACCTTCGGTGTCGCGGTGCTGTGGCTAACCGTGTTGAATGCGAACCGATGGCGCTGGCCTGGCGCGGTCTGCCACACAGTCTTCGGTCTCTCCATGCTGGGTGTGGCCGCCTTCTCACATCAGCCGTGGCTGGCCGGTGTTCCCTATTCGGTGCGTGAGGACCAGGTTCACTCCATCTTTGCCTCGCTCGTGGGGTTCGGTTTCATCGCTGGGGTGGCCGCAGTGATGATCGCCCGGCGCCCACCATCGTGGCGGCGCGCCGCGCCAGACGGTGCGGTGTTGTTGGTCACTGTCACAGTGCCGCTCTTGATGGACTCCTCGGTCTGGGGGATTTTGCAGCGCGTCATGTTCCTCGCTGCTGCTTGTTGGTATGCAGGCGAAGCCTTGAGTCATCCTGGTGCTCTCGATATGGGTCGCGGCATGCGTGATCGACCCGTTGAGCGGCACCTGGGAATCGGATGACAACGCGACGGATCGGACCGTGTTAGCGTCACGGGCTCCGACATCAAGGGGATCCATGACTCACCGTTCACTCACCCGTTTCGCTAGCGCTGCGGCTGCCGTGGCCCTCGCCGCCGTCTTGACCGCCTGCAGCGCAGACTCCGACTCCTCGGCCGACGACGACTCACAGTCCGGGAGCGGCGACGCATCCGCCGCCACGAGCGAGGCGCCGGCGGGGGAGGCCGCCGCGCCTGAGGCCGACCTCGAAGGGCTGCCCGAGGTCGTCGCCGAGGTCGATGGCGAAGAGATCTCGCGGGAGGACTTTGTCGAGGCCTACGAGGCACAGCTCCAGCAGGCGAGTCTGCAAGCCCAACAGACGGGAACCGAGGTCGACCAAGAAACCTTGAAGCAGGAAACGGCGGAAAACCTGGTCAGCAACCTGCTCCTGGTCCAGGCCGCTGACGCGGCAGACATCGCGCCGACCGATGAGGAGGTGAACGCCACGCTCGATGAGCTGGCCACCAGCAACGGTGCCCCCACGGCGCAGGAGTTTCTGGCTGCGCTCGAAGATCAGGGCTTCACCGAGGCCGAGGTCCGCGACGAGATCCGCAATCAGTTGAAGATCGAGCAGTACATCACCCAGGAAGCAGAAATCGAGGCGCCCAGCGAGGACGAGGTCCGCGATCTCTACGACACGATCGCCGGGCAAGAGGGGCCAGAGGGCGCCGACGCTGCGGGGCAGACCCTGCCTCCGTTCGAGGAGGTCCAGCCGCAACTTCAGCAGCAGCTGGACCAAGAGGCACAATCGGCAGCGGTGCAAACGCTACTGGAGGATCTACGCGCCAACGCAGACGTCACGACCAATCTGTAAGCGAAGTGGGGTCGCGGCCGTTCTAGTGGCAGTCTGAGGTGATGAGCGCAACGACAGGGTTGCCGATGGTGCACCCGCGATCCGGTATGCCGACGCGGATCACGGTGTACGAAGTCGGGCCCCGGGACGGTCTGCAAAACGAGGCTGCTCAGGTGCCTACTGACGTCAAGGTCGAGTTCATCACTCGGCTGCTCGGCGCCGGGCTGGGCACGGTCGAAGTGACATCTTTCGTGCCGGAGCAATGGGTGCCCCAGCTGGGCGATGCCGAGGCTGTAATGGCGGCCCTCGGCAGCGCGGCTATCGGTCTGGACCGGCCGGTGTTGGTGCCGAACGAACGAGGGCTGGACCGTGCGTTGGCGGCGGGGGCCCGATCGGTGGCCATTTTTGGCAGCGCCACCGAGAGCTTCAGCCAGCGCAATCTTAATCGGTCCGTGGCGCAATCGTTGGCTATGTTCGCCCCGGTCGTCAGCCGAGCCCTAGATGCTGGTGCGTGGGTGCGCGGCTACGTCTCGATGTGTTTCGGAGATCCGTGGGAAGGGCCGGTGCCGATCACGCAGGTGGTGGACGCGTGCTCGGCGTTGATGGATCTGGGCTGCGACCAGCTGTCGATCGGCGACACCATCGGCGTCGCCACTCCTGGGCACGTGGTCACCCTCATCGAGGCGCTCGGAGATGCCGGCATCGAGCCGGACCAGATCGGTGTGCACTTTCACGACACCTACGGGCAGGCGCTGGCTAACACGATGGCCGCTCTGAGTTGCGGAGTGAGTGTCGTGGACGCCTCGGCAGGCGGGCTCGGAGGCTGTCCGTATGCGAAGTCGGCGACCGGCAACCTCGCCACTGAGGACCTCATCTGGGCCTTGGCGGGAATGGGCATCGAGCACGGTGTAGACCTCGCGGCCCTGGCAGCGACGAGTGTATGGATGGCGGGCCACCTCGGTCGGCCGTCACCGAGCCGCGTGGTACGAGCTCTGTCCGGCTGAGCCAACACCCCACTGGCCGCGTCGTTGTCGGTAGCAACGCTTACGGTAGTGCCATGCACTCAGGGATTGACCGCACGAGCATGGACACCTCCACCACCGCGCCCGATGACCTCTTCGGGCATGTCAACGGAGCCTGGATCGAACGCACCGAGATCCCGGAGGATCGCAGTCGGTATGGCGCATTCGACATGCTGCGCGAAAAGGCCGAAGCCGACGTCCGGGAGTTGATTGCCGACGCTGCGGCGGCCGAGCCGCCGCTGGACAGCCCGTCGGGCAAAGTCGGGGCACTGTTCGCCAGCTTCATGGACACCGAGCGCATCGAGCACGTGGGCGCGGAGCCATTGCTTGATGAATTGGTCGCGATCGCTACGGTGTCGGACTCTGCGGATGTGTGCCGACTCTCGGGCACGATGCAGCGCGAGGGCGTCGGCGGATTGGTCCACGTGTGGGTCACTGCGGATGCGGGCAGCCCTGAGGACTACATCGCCTACCTGCATCAGGGCGGTATCGGATTGCCGGACGAGGCCTATTATCGCGACGACGAGCACGAGCAGGCGCGGGTTGCCTACCGGCGTTACCTCACTCGCTTGATGGAGCTGGCTGCACCTGCCCTCCAGGCCTCGGGTCTGGACCTGGGCGAGCGCGCAGTGGAGCGGGTGTACGCGTTGGAGGAGCGCATCGCAGGCCACCATTGGGATCGAGTGGCCACCCGGGACGCGGTCAAGGCCTACAACAAAATGTCGGCAGCCGACATTGTGCAGTCCGCTCCTGGATGGGACTTGAGCGCCTGGGCTGAAGGGCTCGCAGCGCCGGCCGGTGCGTTCGAGTATGTCGTGGCCCGTCAACCCGACGTGCTGACCGGCATCGGTGAGGCGCTCAGTGAGGTGCCGATGGGTGATTGGCGAGCGTGGCTGGCGATGCAACTGCTCGATGGCCGAGCCCCCTACCTCAGCGATGACTTCGTGCAAGCGCACTTCGACTTCCATGGCACGGCCCTGTCCGGCACCCCGAAGATTCGGGAGCGCTGGAAGCGGGGGGTTGGTCTGGTCGAGGCGTTGCTCGGCGAGGCTGCTGGTCAGGTCTATGTCGACCGGCACTACCCGCCGGAGGCTCATCAGCGGATGCAGGCTCTGGTCGAGAACGTCATCGAGGCTTTCCGGCGCCGCATCGCCGAGTTGGAATGGATGGGGCAGGACACTCGGGAAAAGGCACTGGAGAAGTTGGCTGCCTTTCGACCGAAGATCGGTCACCCGCCGCAGTGGCGGGACTACATGGCATACCACGTCGATCCGGCCGAGTTGGTGGCGAATGTCCGGGCCGGCAACGCCTTCGAGACCGATCGAGACCTGGCCAAACTGGGGGGTCCGATTGATCGCGACGAGTGGTTGATGACCCCTCAAACTGTCAACGCGTATTACCACCCGATGCTCAATGAGATCGTCTTCCCCGCTGCCATTTTGCAGCCGCCGTTCTTCACCGTCGATGCGGACGACGCGGTGAACTACGGCGGCATCGGTGGTGTCATCGCCCACGAGATCGGGCATGGCTTCGACGATCAGGGATCTCGGTATGCCGGGGATGGGTCGCTGACCGACTGGTGGACCGAGGCGGACCGAGCTGCCTTCGATCTGCGCTCTGAAAAATTGATCGCCCAGTTCGACGGCCTATCACCCCGGGAGGTCCCGGACGCGACCGTCAGCGGTGGGCTGACCGTAGGAGAGAACATCGGCGACCTCTGCGGTGTGGAAATGGCCCTGGCGGCATACCGGATCGCCACCGACGGCGATGCGCCGGTGATTGATGGCTGGACCGGTGAGCAGCGCTTCTTCCTCGGCTGGGCCCAGGTATGGCGTGGCAAGGTGCGCGTGGCCGAAGCCAAGCGGTTGATGGCGATCGACCCGCACGCTCCCGCCGACCTGCGCGGCAACACCGTGCGCAACGTCGACGCGTTCCATGACGCGTTTGACGTCGGACCGGGTGACGGCTTGTGGCTTGAGCCAGATGAGCGGGTACGCATCTTCTAGCCCCCCCTTCGGGTCACCACCCGATGGGGCGAGGCAGGCTCAACATCATGCTCAATGCGGTGTTAGTGCTCTATGACGGCTGAGGCTCTCATCATGGCGTCCACGTGGCTGCAAAGAGGTCGACATCCCTACGTCGCCTTACCTACCCTGGTCACATGCTGATCTGAGGTCTGTGATCGCTTCCGCGCCGTGGTCCGAAAGCCCCGCGGGAGGCCCCACGACGTCAAGGATGCGATGTCTGCCACGTCCCCGTTCACCTCAGCGACCACACGCCCGATGGCTCACCTCCGTTTCGACGGGGTCTCCAAGTCTTTCGGTGATCGTCGGGTGTTGAGCGACGTCTCGTTTGCTGTCGCCACAGGAGAACCGGCCGGGCTGATCGGTGAGAACGGCTCCGGGAAGTCGACACTGTTGCGGATCGCCGCAGGTTTGACCTCGCCGGATGCGGGCGTCGTGACCGCGAAGGCGCCGGCGATACCCGCACCGCGGATCGGTATCCTGCACCAAGTGCCTCCGTTCACGCCGCAGATGACAATCGCCGAAGCGCTGGAAGCATCCGTGGCACCATCTCGCCGGGCCGCTGCTGCCGTCACCGACACGGCAGCGGCGCTGGCGGAGAACCCCGACGACCCGGCCTCGGCGGCGGCTTACCGCGATGCCCTGGGCGAGGCTGAGCGTTGCGATGCGTGGGCCACTGACGCGCGGATCGACACCATGCTGGCCGGCCTGGGGATAGCGGACCTACCGCGCCACCGGGTCGTGACCAAGATCTCCGGTGGCCAACGATCTCGGCTCTCCCTGGCCTGGGTGTTGCTCAATGCCCCCGACATCCTGCTGCTGGACGAACCGACCAACCACCTCGATGACAGCGCGGTTGACCACCTGTGTCGGGTGATCACCCGGTGGCGCGGACCGGTGTTGACCGCCAGCCATGACCGGGCATTTCTGACCGAGGCGGTGACCTCGCTCGTTGACCTCGACCCGTTCGCTGTGCCGCGCGCCTGGACTCTCTCGCACGAACAAGACGACCCGGGCTCAGGGTTGGGGGTGACGCGCTTCAGCGGCACCTACCGGGACTACGTCGCCGATCGTCGTCGAGTTCGTGACCGCTGGGAGCTCCAGTATCGCGACGAGCAAGCAGAGATCGCCCGGCTGGCGGCTGCCGAGGTCGACAACCACAGCGTCGGCAACTCCGCCCGAGCTCCCCGCACCGAGGCCCGTTCCGCTCTCAAGTTCTACTCTGACCGCAACGCCAAGGTCGTTTCGCGCCGGGTCCATCGTGCTCGGGCTCAGCTAGAAAACCTACAGGAGCATCAAATCGCCAAGCCGCCCCGCCACCTGAGCTTTCGCGGCTGGGGCGTTGCCGATCGGCACGCGCTCACAAGCCCTCGTTCGCCGGCCGACGCGGGCACCGGCCCCATATCGCCGGCCGATGCGGGCACAGACCTCAGTTCGCCGGACGATACGTGCACCCGCCCGATTTCGCCAGCGCGAGAGTTGCTCGGCGCCACCGACGTCGCGGTGCAGGGCCGCCTCGGGTCTGTCGCGCTCACCGTGAGATCAAGCGAAAGGTGGCTGGTCACCGGGCCCAACGGGGCCGGGAAGTCCACCCTGCTGGCAGTGCTGGCCGAGCACGTGCTGCCTACCTCGGGCTTCATCACCCGCGCCCCCACCGTCCGCACCGGCCTCCTCGCCCAAGATGACCATCTAGCTGACCCCCATCGGCGGGGGCCTGGCATGACGGTTCTCGGCAGCTACGTTGACATGATCGGGCATGAACGTGCCGAACAGGTGCCGCTGAGCACCTTCGGGCTGGTGCACGGGCGGGATGAGGGGCGCCCGGTGGCCACGATGTCGGTGGGCCAGCGGCGTCGACTGGCACTTGCCGTGTTGTTGGCCGACCCGCCAGAGGTGTTGCTGCTCGACGAACCGACCAACCACCTGTCGCTGGCCTTGGTGACGGAGTTGGAAGCCGGGATCGGCGGATACCCGGGCGCCGTCGTCATCGCCTCACACGACCGGTGGCTGCGGGATTCCTGGGACGGATTGTGCCTGCGGTTGGGTGACCAGGGCAGCTGAAGCGGTGAGACGGGCTCCGAGCCGGACCATCGCTGCCGCCAGGGCCGGAGGCTCGATGACCTCAAAGGCGAAGCCGAGCGAAGCGAAGTGCAGCGCGAGGTGCTCGAGATCGTCGCCGCCGGCCTGCGCAAGGCATGTCGTATCGGTCTCCGGTCTGACCGAGACGGCGCTCGGACTCACCCGGGCACGGACAGCATCGGCGTCGCAGGACACGCGGACGACCGCCTGGTAGCGGTATGGCGACGATGTCACGCAGGCCTGCACGAAGTCGGCCGGGTCCGGGTGCTCCCGAGGGGTGAAGGGCATGGTCGAACTGTTGACCTGGCAGATGCGGTCAAGGCGAAACGTGCGCCAATCGTCGCGGCTACGGTCCCACGCCATGAGATACCACCTGCGTCCCGTCGCCACGAGCCGAACCGGTTCCACGGTGCGTTCGCTGATAGTGCCGTCGCGTGCCTCATACCGCAGGGACGTGCGTACGGTGTCCCGGCAGGCGCGAGCGAGCATGAGTAGCGTCTCGCCGTCGACCTGATTCGAGTCACCGACCAAGGTCTCGGTCGCGTCGGTGATTGCTCGGATTTCCTCGCGCAGCCTCGGTGGAGTGACGGCGTCGAGTTTGGTCAATGTCCGCAGTGCGGCTTCGCTGGCTCGGGCCACCGAGCCTCCGGCCGCCAGCCGTAGCGAAACCGCTACAGCGATGGCCTCTTCGTCGTCCAAGAGCAAAGGGGGGAGCGCTGTGCCTGCGCCGAGGCGATAGCCGCCGCCGATGCCGTGGGCGCTGATCACCGGATAACCCAGATCTCGAAGTCGCGCGATATCCCGTCGAATACAGCGAGGAGTGACATCGAGACGCTGCGCGAGGTCGGCGCCGCTGCGGGGCGGAGCTGATTGCAGCAGGCTGAGTAAGCGCAGGACTCGTTGTGTCGTGCCAGTCACAGCCCAAGAATGCCCCAGGTAGCGGACATAAACAGTCCTCTACTGCTGCGAGGCTCGGGGTATGGCGCATTCACCACATATCAACGACACTGACCTTGACTGGACCAGGTTGCTCTGCGAGCAATTCCACTGGCATTGGGACCATCAAGTTCGAGCGCGGCTCATGGGGTTGAGCGACGATGAGTACTTCTGGGAGCCAGCGGTGCCCGCCTGGAACGTCCGGCGTCGCGCCGACGTTGCCGAACGAGATGCTGCGCCGATCATGGCCGGCACCGGGGACTTCAGCATTGACTTCGCGATGGCCGAACCTACCCCACCGCCGGTGACCACCATCGCCTGGCGGCTCGGCCATGTCATTGTCGGCATCCTCGGTGAGCGCAACTGTGCGCACTTCGATGGACCGCCGATCGACTACCAGTCGTTCGCGTATGCCGGCACGGCCAACGAAGCGCTGGTTCAACTCGACGACGGCGTGGCTCGATGGCTGGGCGGAGTCAAGAGTCTGAGTCCGGATGAACTGTCGCAACCTTGCGGTGAGGCGGAGGGACTGTTTGCCGATGCGCCCATGGCCGAGCTGGTTTTGCACATTAATCGCGAGTTGATCCACCACCTCGCCGAGATGGCGCTATTGCGGGATCTCTACGCTCACCGATGCTAGCGACGCCCCGTCGTGCGACGAGTGGAAGGCTAACGTGAGCAGAGGGAGCGGTTCAGAGCACGTCGATCCGGCAGTGGATACCGGGTGCCGTAGCAAGCCGAGCATCGGTGGTGAGCAGGGCCGTGGCATCCAACATCTCTGCCAACGCCACGTAGGTGGCGTCATAAGCGCTCAGAGTGTGCCGCAGCTCCCACATTCTCAGGCGGAGCCCATCGGCGGGATAGCGCACAAGCGTTAACTGCGCGAAACCGTCCAGCGCCAACGCGCCCTGTCTTTGCGTCAGATCACCGTGTGCGACGAGGCGTCGCAGCACGTTCGTGACTTCGCTGTCGATGAGGTGTGGCACGGCGATCTCATGCGTGCCGAGAGCGTCTGGGTCCAGGTCGCTGCCCACCAGTTCAACGACGACACTGGCGTCCAAAACGATCACACGCCCCGGCCCTCGCGAAGAGCTTCCAGGATTGCCCGCCGATCAATCTGCCCGTCGACCCCGGCCTGCGTGCGCCTCACCACGGCCGCGTTGGCGTCTACGACATGACTCCGCAGGGCCAGATGTTCGAGCTCGCGCCGGACGTACCTGGTCAGGGAAAGGCCACGGGCGGCTGCAGCCTCGGTGAGATGCTCATGCACGTCGTCAGGCACGTCGCGGATCTGGATCACTTTGGACACAAGGGCGGGATACGCCGCATGGGTGCACGTTGCACCCATGGGCACCCTTGGGGTTATGTCGCGGGGCGAGCCCCGGTGATCCGGTGCAGCAGCAGCGTGCGGGTCTGGTCGCCGTCGCCGATCGTGGCCAGCACTCGACCACCCTCGACCCGATGTGGTCGCAGCAGCATCCGCTGGACGCCGCCGACATCGTCCACGTAGCCCACCCAGACGGCCGATCCTTCCGTGGCAGCCTCGCGCAGCATCGACGCCGTCACCACCGGATCGGTGCTGTGCACCCTGCCGTCCTCAGCGTCCTTGTGTACGTCACGTACCTCTTCGCCCCGGCGCATCGAGGTCACGATCTGCCTAGCGATGTTTCGGTCCACGGCGCTCAAGCTCATCTCGGGCCGGGAGCGCCTGGTGGTGCGGTGGTAGCGACCCGGGGCCAGCGATATCCCGCCGTCGATCCCCTCAGCGACCGGTCCATACTCCTCCTCGCGCAGCAGATCCAGCACGGTGGGCGCCGGGACCGGGCTGATCAGGACGGTGGCGGCGATCCGCCGCAACTGCAGCAGGGCTAGCGAGCGGTCGGCCTGCACCCGGTCTAGTAGTGCCTCGTCGTCGGAGCGGACGTATGCCGAGCAGGCGCCGATCCGGGCCACACCGTGGCGGCGGGCGACGTCTCGGACGAGGTACTCCAGCGGCTGTGGGATGCCGGTGCGGCTGATTGCGGCGACTTCGGAGAGCAGGTGATCGGCGGACCATCCGGCATCCAAGCCGCGGCGCAAGGTGGCCTCGGTAAGCCGATACACCGTCGCGCCACCGCGTGATTCCACGTCGCTGACCATCCGCATGACGCTCTGGGCAGGTCCGTCGAGTCGGCCGGGCGCGATCGCCGTCAGGTCGGCTTGCAGGAGCACGTGGTCGACGGCAACCGGGATGAGGGTGGCCATCGTGTCCCAGGCACCGGCGACATCGTCACTCACCAGTTTTCGCCCAGGGGTGCTGAGCGCGCCCCGGCCGAGAATCCCGGCCCATTCGGCCTCGTGCAGCACCACAGCGACCGCCGGGCTGTTTCCTGCGGCGGAAGCACGCTGCATACGGATCGGGTGGTGCCATCGCAGCAGGTCAACGACCCCGTCCGCGTCCGGGGCGTTACCGTCGGGCAGTTGTGCAAGGGCCTGCAGCACGTCGCGTCGGCGTTGCCGGCCGGCGGGCCAGGAGGTCTGCGTCGACAGTGCGTTGATCCGCCCGGTCTCGGAGTTGCCAACCAGAGAGGGCGCGGCTGACATCGCTATCCAGGACCTGGCCAGCTGTGCCCATCGACGCTCCGGCGGCTCCTCGGCCCAATCGTCCGCGTCGCCGGTCGGCATCCAGGCATCCGTCCCGGACTCGCCGACATCGTCCCGCGCCAACAACCCGGCGGCGTGCATCACCTCGAGCAGCCAGGCTGTCTGCGCGGTGGTGGTCTCCAGATGGGTGGCTAGCCGGTTGAGGTCGCGCACCGCGAGTCCGCCCGAGCGCAACACCCTTGGCGGGTTCGTTCCCCAGGTGTCGATGACCTCGGCCGTCAGGACCAGCAACTCGGCGGCCCTTCCGCCCACGGTCGCGTCGGCCACCTCGAGGTCGACACTGGATTGGGTGTCGCTCGCTGCCGGCATCGACAGAGCCGCGTCGGGATACAGCCGGCGCTCGCGCAGGGCCAACGCCACCTGCCGAGGTAACACGACGTGCGAGGAATCGACACGTTGCAACAGGCCACGATCAATGAGGTCCTGACCTGCTGCAGCGAGCGTACCGTCGGCCGGGTGGGGATCGTGGGAGAGCACTCCGGTCGGCGGCCCCCACGTCAGCGCGTCCAGAATCGCTCGCGACTGCCGATCCACATCCTGGATAAGCCTGGGGATCTGATCGCTGCTGGGTCCCACGGCCGCCGGGGGCGCCAGCCCCGCCGGATCGCCAATGGCCTCGGCCGCGGCTCGCGCCACATGCAGTCCATCGCCGCTGCGCCACAGGAGGGCGATCGACAGGAGGTCATCGAGAAGGCCGCTGACCACAGTCGAGTCGTGAGGCTCGCCCAGCAGAGCTGCCACCGACGTCAGGTGTGCCGCGCCCGCGACAAGGGCGGCCTCGAGAGCATGCAGGTGCGCCAGGTCGAGACCGTCCAACGCTCGGGCGGTACTGGCCCGGGTGTTCGCGCGTGCCGCCAACGTGGTGATGTCATTGGGCGCGGGTCGGGCCAAGTCAGGTCGGGCCTCCAGTAGCAGGGCCAGAGCCTCGTCGCTGCGGTGGCGCAAGTCGTCGGCCAACGATCGCGCGGTGGGCGCAGTGGGCTGGTCGCGGTTTGTGGGCATCGACCTACATTAGTGCCGACTTCACCGTCGTCTCATTCAGTGGTCGCTACGTGCCGATCCTGTCGGGGACCCTGCAGTCCGTGCGGCGTCAGCGCCGTACGCCTAGTGCGCGGTTGTCGATCTAGTGTGCTCATGCAACAGCGCACGAGATGGACAAAGGCGCACTAGGCGGGAGGCCGCTCGGAGTGACATCGGCGGGTCGCGCACTGGGCGTGAGACCGCTCGGAGTGACATCGGCGGGTCGCGCGCTGGGCGTGAGGGCAGACGGCGGTCGCATCGGTTGTTGGTGGCTCGGCCCGATATTTCGGCGCAGGCCGCGGCCGGCCTGCCATGCTCGGTCCATGGAGCCAACCCACGAGCGCCTGGCGTCGCCGATGAGATGACGCAACTGACGGCATACCTCAACGATCAACACGTGCCGCGGCGCGAACCCTGACCCGACCTGCCGCTCACTGGTCGCGGCGCGTTTCCGACGGCGAAGTCACGACCTCGCCATACCCGACCATCGAGCAGCCATCCCGCAAGAACGTAGCTCTCGGTGTGGCGACCAGACCACCGTCGACAGCGGGATTGGCATAGATGTTCCCTGGCTGCATGTGCGCCAATTCTTGGCCGTAGAAGGCCACTTGCCCGGCTGATGCGTTGCGGCGTTCGGAGTATGCGCCGACGATATACAAGGTCCGTTCGTCGAAGTCGACACCCTTCGGCCCCTCCCACGGCCCCTCGGGAGTCACCAAATCCACCTGAACCAGACCAGTTGCCTCCTCGTCATTCACCCAGTCACCCACAGGTGTATTGGGTTCGTCCTCCTCCAGGCCAAACCTGCCCTCGGAGACGTTCACTGAGTCAATGGACTGATCGCACACCGCAATGACAGCGACCGGATCGCCCCCAGCCGTCACGGTGACGCCGGTATACCCGATGGTTTGCGCTGTGATCAGGTTGCCGCAGCCAGCCACGCTCGCGATAGCGGCCACCCACAGGCAGCTCCTGACCATCACTGGGCCGGGCTGCTTCGACGTCTTCGTCATCTCGCTCCTGTCAGTCCGGACATCAGTATGTTCCTCACGTGTGGTGGGTGGCTCGACGGGCGGTGCGGCTCGGCCGGATGGGAAGATCGGGGGGTGAATGCTTCGACCGCGCTCGCCACGGTGCTCATCGACGAATGGGTGCGTTGCGGGGTTACCGAGGTAGTGGTGTGCCCCGGGTCGCGGTCGGCGCCGCTGGCCTACGCCGCCCTAGAGGCTGAGCAGGCCGGTCGACTGAGGTTGCATGTCCGCGTCGATGAGCGATCGGCCGGTTTCCTGGCGCTGGGGTTGGCCAAACTGTCCTGGCAGCCCACGGTCGTGATCATGACGTCGGGAACCGCGGTGGCCAATCTGCATCCGGCTGTCCTCGAGGCATCGCACGCCTGCGTCCCGATGATCGTGATGTCCGCGGATCGCCCGGCCGAACTGCGGGGAACGGGCGCGAACCAAACAACGGTGCAACCGGGAATCTTTGCCGGCGCAGTGCGCTTCGAGCACGATCAACCCCCGGCGCAGGGACGCATCGGTGAGCAGGCGTCCTGGCGTTCGACCGTATGCCGGTGTTACGCCGCCGCGGTAGGCCGAGCCGGGGACGCCGGACCGGTGCATCTGAATGTGGCGCTGCGCGACCCATTGGCCCCCGACCGAGACGTATCGGCGGATTGGCCAGAGTCGCTGGGGGGCAGGCCGGACGGTAAGCCGTGGGTCGCCTGGAGCGGCGGAAAAGACGGTGGGGCAGCGGCGGATGACAGGGTGAGCCAGCGGCATACCAAGACGTTGATGATCCTCGGTGATCTGGCGGACCCCGCAATGGGCGCCCAGGCAATCTCGCTTGCTCAGCGAAAACGCTGGCCTGTGATCGCTGAGCCATGGGGCCGACGCCCGGCGGAACCCGGCGGTGCTGTGCTGCCGCACGGACCGTTGTTGCTGGCGGACACGGCCTTCCTCGACGGACATCTGCCCGAGCGGCTGCTGATCGTCGGGCGGCATACGCTGCATCGCGACATCGCCGCGCTGGCTCGTCGGCCGGGCATGACGGTCGAGCAGGTCGGCGCGGTGGAGCTGTGGAGCGACCCCTCGCATGTCGTCTCGCGCGTGCTCACCTGGCACGACTTCCTTCACCATCCGCCGGAAGGCTCTGACTCGTCGTGGTCACATGCATGGATCGAGGCAGGCCAGCAACTGACGCAGCGGGTGGCCGCTAGCGAGGTACTACGGACCGAGGTCGCCGGGGTATCGATCGCCGCCACAGTGCTCGACACCCTCGATCAGGACGACACCCTCGTGCTCGGCTCGTCCAACACCCCGCGAGATCTGAACCTGGCCGACAGCACAACAGCGCCACGTGCGCTGATCGTCGGCAATCGAGGGCTGTCCGGCATTGACGGCACCGTGTCCTGCGCAGTCGGGGTGGGGCTGTCGGTGCCGGGGGCAGGGCGAGCACCTGAAGGGGCACGGCGATCGGATACGGCCCCAGGGCAAGCGGATGCCGGGGCAGGCCGAGTCCTGGCGCTGATGGGTGACCTGACCTTCGAACACGACATCAACGGTCTGCTCATCGGTCCGGATGAGCCCCGCCCCGACCTGACGATTGTGGTCAACAACGACAGCGGCGGTGGGATCTTTGCGACCCTGGAGTATGGCAAACCGGAGTACGGGGAGCAGTTGGGCAGGCTGTTTACGACGCCAACCGGGGCGGATATCGAGGCGTTGTGCGGCGGTTACGACGTGTCGTATCGCCGGGTCGATACTCTCGACGGGCTGCGCCGTGCGTTGTCGCAGCCGGCCACGGGAGTCGCCGTGATTGAGGTCGCCGTAGACCCAGCGACCGATCAGCGCACCCGCGCCGAACTGCGGGCTATTGCTGCGGGCTACTGATGAGCTGAATGAGGTTGCCGCAGGTGTCGTCGAGGACCGCGGTCATCACTTCGCCTGCGTCGGTCGGGGGTTGGGTGAAGGTGACTCCGCGCTCGACCAGTCGCTCGTGCTCAGCCTCAACGTCGTCCACCGAGAACTGCGCCAACGGGATGCCGTCCTCCACAAGGGCGTCTCGGTAAGGCTTGACGGCTGGGTGCTCGGCAGGCTCAAGCAGCAGCTCGGGGCCGTCCGGCGCGTCCGGCGAGACGACCGTCAGCCAGGAGTGCTCACCCATCGAGATGTTGTGGTGCTTGGTGAAGCCGAGCACGTCGGTGTAGAACGCCAAGGCCTCTTGCTGGTCGTCGACGAAGATGCTCGTCAGGGTGATCTTCATGGGACTTCCTTCGGGTGAATGGGCCACCGTTCGTTGATGGCCACGAGGGGGGTGCTGTCGTAGAAATGAAATTTGGACCGGCCTCGGCGCTCGGTCCGAACCAGCCCAGCGGACTCCAAGACATCGAGGTGTTGCGATATCGCTTGCCGCGTCGAACCCACTTCGTGACCGTTCAGCACGGTGCAGATCGCAAACAAGGTCTGGCCATCGCGCCGGCTCAACTCATCCAGGATGAGTCGTCGAGTGTGGTCATCCAACGCGCGGAAAACATCGACCACCACTTCAAGATAGGCAAGTCATCACTTGCATGTCAAGGGCAGGTCAGAGGAAGGAGCTGACTCGGTCGACCCTAGAAGCCGCTGGTGCCCAATGGCTCGGTATCAGCGCGCATAGCCCGCGAGAGTTCGGCGACTGCACCGGCGCGATGCTCCACGACGAAGCCAGCCGCGGCCTGAGAGGCGATGGACCGTCCGCCGAGGTATGCCGAACCCAACACCGCGACGCCCAACTCCACGTCCGCCGGGTCATCGGTCGGCGCGCAGGCCCCCGCACCGTCAGCACCGACGACCAGTCGCCACCGGCGGGCATTCCACTCGCACACGTCGTCGATCACCTGGATCACGACGTCGCACGCGGCGGCATACCCGCGCTCGCTCATCGCCCGCGGCAGATCAACCAGTCGTACCCACAACGCGTCGGTGACGGCCATCGCCCCGGATCGCGGCCCACCGGACCACCACACCAACGGGTCGTCGATGCTGCGGGCGTAAAACTTGACCTTGCTGATCAGGTCGAAACTCAGCAACCGCGTCGTCAGCGCTAGTAGGGCGGCGGAGTCCACGGCCGCGATCTCGCCGACTGTCATCTCACCGCCGGGCACATTGTGGTCATCCCACACCGACGTGCGGCGGAACACGGCATACCCGACTGGGTCGCCATCGCGGACGGCGAAGAGCACGCGCCGTGGCTCTTTGGCGGCGCGTGCCTGGGGGTAGTCCCGGAACCAGATGTTCGCCAAACTGTCCGGGCGAGTGGCTGTGCCCAAGGTAGACGCCGCCGCGTCCTGATGCACGGAAAGCATCATCGTCGCTGCCTCCTGCGAGTGCGCCGACTGGGTGAATGTTGAGATCTCTTCGGCCTCACCGACCAGATGCGCGGGGGCTTTCAACTCAGTGCCGGTGCCGAGCGTCAGCATCACCTCCAGTGAGGCCGGGCCGTAGCCATAGCGACCGTAAATCTCGACCTCCGCAGCCCATAGCCCGGCGACGGCCTCGGCTCCTTCGGCATACATTCGGTGCAAGTGGTCCCGCATCATCTGGGTCAGGATGCCGCGCCGGCGATGGTCCGGGTGCACGCCGACCCAGGTCAGTCCCGACATAGGCATCCGCGTCACGGTCGAGTTGGGTCCGGGTGCGCTCAGTTGCATCTCATAGGCGCCATAAATGCCGACCAGCGGTGTCGGTGTGCCGTCCAATCCGGACAACGGCCGGCGCAGTGACGGGGCAGGCTCGACCCCACGCCCCCGGGAGTAGTCGAAGGTTTCGACGACGTCCTCGGGGGAGGCGCCTGGAAGTACCTCGAACCAGACGATGTGCTCCAGGTCTGTCATTCGGACGACGTCGTCAGTGCTTAGCGTCACCAGGTCGTATGCCGGATCGGCCGGCTGCGAGTCGTTCTTCACCTGACCAGGATGCCGTTCGGTGCCATCGCGTGCCACTGATTTCTCTGACTCCGACACGAGATGCCACAGTTCGGTCAGTGGCTTACAACACCTCTCCCCCTCGTTCCACCCGCACGACGGACGCCGGATCGCCGGTCGCGGTCGCGGTCGTGTTCGCGATGGCAGGCTTGGTCATGGCTCAGACCTTTGCGCGGATGCCGGCAGTGCGAGACGCCGTGGAGGCGAGCACGGGCGAACTCGGCCTGGCTCTGATCGGCGGGGGACTGGGGTCATTGCTCGCGATGCCGTTCACCGGCCGCCTGGTGGACCGATTCGGCAGCCGGGCCGTGGTGGCGGTCTCGATCGTCTTGGCCTGCGCCGGGTGGAGCTCGTTGGCGTTCGTGGGCACCCCGGTAGCACTAGGCATGGCACTGGTCGCGACTGGCGCTCCGGTCGGTATCTGGGACGTGGCGATGAACGTGCAGGCCAGCCGGGTCGAACAACTGCGCCGGCGCTCGCTGATGCCCTACTTTCATGCCGCCTTCTCCGGTGGGGCAGTCATCGGGGCCGGCCTGGGGGCGCTGGCCGCATTCTCCGACGTTGGGTTGGTGCAGCTGCCGGTGCTTGGTGCTCTGGCGTTGGTGATCGGGCTGGCTGCGGTGCGCCACTTCATCCCGGATGATTCAGCAGTGGCTCAAGGTGCTGAGACTGACTCGGCGCCTGTTGCCCGCCGCGGCGTGAGCGCTCTGGAGATCCTGATCGGAGTCGTGTGCCTGGGCGGGGCGTTGGCGGAGGGCTCGGCCAACGACTGGCTCGCGATCCTGCTGGTCGACGTCCAAGGTGCCCCCGCGGCGATCGGTGCGCTGGCCCTGACCGCCTTCAACGTGGCGATGACCATCGGCCGGTTGTTGGGTGCTCCTGCGATCAACGCGTTCGGCCGAGAGCGGGTAGCCCGGGCCGGCGGAGTGCTGGCGATCGTAGGCATCCTGTTGGCCAGTCAAGTGCCCTCGCTGACGGTGTCATTGGTCGGCGGCCTGATCTGGGGCCTGGGAGTGTCCACGATATTCCCGGCCGCAATCTCGGCCGCCGGCGAAGTCGTCGGGCGCGGAAACCGCGCGATCACGGTGGTCAGCACCATCGCCTACGGGGCATTCCTCTTTGGTGCCCCCACCATTGGGCTGCTCGCCGAGCAATTTGGCTTGAACAGGGCGTTGTTCGTCGTCATCGGCTTCCTGATCGTGATGATCGCCGTGTCACCGAGCCTGCGACCGGGCGCCAGCACCCGCCGCGATCAGTCCGCCTCGATCCAGTAACGTCGCTTCGCCGGTGCTCCATCGGCGAAGTGGCGAGTGTCTTGGAGCACGCTGCCGCATCGCTCGATGGTCCGCCGAGCTCCAGGAGAACAGGCGTGAGCGTGTGCCGGATCGAGACCCTGCCGACCAGATGGCGGACGCCACCCGGGTCGAAGGCGCCGATGCCCGGTTCCAGGCCGCTCGGATCCTTCAGGCAGGAGCTCGGCATGGGCTGCTCGCATCTGCGCCTCATCGCTCACCCGCCGGGGTCGCATCCTCAACCTTGTCGGCCCATTGCCCGCTGTGGTCCCCTTGCCCGTCGCCGACACGGCGACCTACGCCTCCAGGGCGTACCGCATCGCCGCCAACTTGATCTCGGTCTCGGCCAACTCCGCCTCAGGA
>JBARZG010000036.1:0-3572 GCA_049649785.1 Ornithinimicrobium sp.
GCCCCTGCTGGCCCCACGGTCTCGGTCATCGTCAGCCACTTCGGCGGTGGGTCGTCGGAGTCTGGTTGCTTCATCAGGCTTCGCGCGCCCGAGACCAGGAACAGGATCGCCAGGACCAGCAAGACGAACGACGTGCGGGTGGTGTGATCGTCGGAGGAGGTTGCACCACGGGACAGGATCAGGCCGAAGATCAGGCCCTGCAACAGGCGGACCGTCGTCAGGCCTGCGACATACCCCACGGCCGTTCGCCGACCAGCGTTCGACCGGAGCAGGAGCATCACAATCAAGATTTGGACGGGGACCAGCGCACTGCCGATGATGATCGGCACCAACGTCGCCCACAGCGAAGTCATGACTCGGCCCCAACTCGCCCATCAGCCACTGCCGCCCCAGATGTCCTCGACGAACCGGTCTTGCTCGCGAAGGTCGCTCAGCCATGCCTGCGCGTCCTGCCCAGTGCCGCCCGTGCGCTCGCGGTGGATTTCCATCAACGCTGCGCGCACCCCGGGCGCCATGGTGTTGGCGTTGCCGCATACATAGATGTGCCCGCCTTGCTCGATGAGGTCCCACACTTCGTCGGACCGGCGCGCGATCTCGTGTTGGACGTAGCGTCGGTCCTCGACCGGCTGGCTTGAGTACACCGTGTGCACGGTAGCGACACCGTCCTGCTCGAACTGCGCGAGCTCGTCGGCATAGATGTCGTCGTTGGGTTCGCGGCATCCGAAGAACACCAACGATGGTCCGGTCTTGGCTCCCTCGGCCTTGAGCGCCGCCCGCTCCTGCAGGAAGCCGCGGAACGGGGCGAGCCCGGTGCCGGCACCCACCACCATCATCGGGGCGGTCGGGTCGGCGGGTGGGTGGAAGGCAATGGTCGGCGTTCGGGTGAAGGCGAACACCGAGTTGCCCGGGGCCATCGCGGCCAGATAGTTGGACGCCACCCCGGCGAAGACCCCGTCGCGCCCTCGGTTAGGCCCGCGGACCACCGCCGCGGTCACGGCGGGCGCCGTAGCCTCGACCTTCGGAGAGGACGAGATCGAGTAGTAGCGCGGCCGTATCGGAGGAAGCATGTCGAGGTACTCCTCGAAGGGCACTGCGCAGCAGGGGTGCTCTTCCAGCAGGTCGAGCACCGACCGGTAGGGCTTGACGATCTGCTCCCGGTACCGTTTTGACGACTCCTCGTCATCCCCGACCAGCGACTCCAGGTGGGCGCGCTCCCGCGGGTCCTCGGTGTACTCCGCCAGCTTTTCGATGCTCTCCCGGCTCGCCACATCCTGTAGCTCGACACACGTGCCAAGTATCGACAGCAGTGGCACCGGCTCGTCGGTGGGCAGATGTGTCTGGGTGCCCTCCTTCTCCACGATCGTCAGATACATCCCGGCGTCCAAGGTGAAACGGGCCATGACCCGCCTGATCAGGCCCAGGTCATTGCGCGGCACGACGCCTAGGTGGTCACCGGTGCTGTACGACATGCCAGCAGGCAGCGCGATCTCCAGATGCCGCACCGAGCGGTCCAGCGGATGACCGTTGCGCCCGCGCTCCAGCTCACGGTTGACCTGCACCACAGCGGCACCGGCTTCGTACGACACGATCACCGGGTTGCTCGCCTGAGGATTGACCGCGGTCACGGTCAACCGCGGACCGCCCCTGGAGACCGTTGCGGCGCTCTCCGGCAGGTCCAGGGCCTCCGCCAGGTCCTCCCACAGCCCCCTATGCCAGGCGCGGTACTCCCCATCGAAGTCACCACCGACGTTTCCCTCACCCCGCGGGTGCACCCGGGTGCCACCGTGAGCCTCGAGCTCGGCGTCCAGCACTGTCGGGACCTTCTGGTAGGTCGCGGCCCAGTCCCGGTCGCCGCAGCCGAACACAGCGAAACTGCCGCCCGTGAAGACATCGTCAGGAGTGCCGGCTTCTTGCAACCACTCGGTGAACCCGCGAGCGTTCTCCGGCGGCATACCGTTGTACGACGAGCACACGACGAGCGTCGCCCCGTCGCTCTCGAGCTGCCGGGCGTGCTCGTCGAGCGAGGCCAAGGTGACGGCGTACCCACGCTCCGTGCCCTCCGCGGCGAGCTTCGTCGCAACCCCCTCGGCAGTCCCGAGATTCGACCCGAACAACACCCGCAGCGGGGTGTTGTGCTGCTCGACACCAGGAAGTGTCGAGACCGCGGTCGTCCCAGCGGCGTCGGACTCCTGCCCAGCCGACCCAGGCCCGGTGCGGTCCAGCTCGAACCCCTGGCGAGGCACAATCCGGGCGTAGAACTCATCCGGCTTGATCGTCAGCGCGGTCTTCAGTTTCAACTCATAACCCAGGGCGTCCTCAACGTCGAAGCGCTGCACGACCATGCCAAGGATCAGCGCTGCCTCCTGCAGCGCGAACTGGCGCCCGATGCACGCCCGCATACCCGTGCCGAACGGCTTGAAGGCGTGCGGCGGCATCTCGGCCTTGCGCTCGGCCGACATGTGATCGGGATTGAACTCAAGTGCGTCTTCTCCGAACGTCTCGGTGCTGCGGTGCAGCATCGGTATCAACGTGGTCACAGGCGTCTCGGCAGGGACCTCATACCTGCCCCCGAGCACCGTGTCCTCGTTGGGCGCCCTGTTGAACATGGGTGCAGTGGGCCACAGGCGCAACGTTTCTTCCAGCACCTGGCTGATGTACGCCAGCGAGTGCACCTGTTCATACGTCGGCCAGGCAGTTGTCCCCATCACCTCGTCGACCTCGGCGCGGGCCCGCTCGAAGCACTCCGGGTTCTTCATCAGGAAGTACACGGCGAAAGACAGCAAACCGCTGGTGGTCTCGTGCCCGGCGATGAGGAAGGTGAGGCACTGGGCGACGATGTTGTAGTCAGGCAGGCCTTCGCCACTGCGCGGGTCAATGCCGGTGAGCATGATCCCGAGCAAGTCAGTGTTGTCAGCGTCTTCCCCCTCGGCGCGGCGCCGGTCTATGAGCCCCTGCACCAGGGTCGTCATATATTCCTGATCGTCGGCCACGCGGCGCTGCTCGCGGATCCGTACACGGTTAGCCACAGGCAGTCGCTTGGTCCGGTCCTGGGCTGTGGTCAGAGAGCGCACCATCGCGCCGACGAACGGGTGCGGTGTCTCACGGTGCAAACTGTTGAACCGGTACCCGAACCCGCACAAGGCAATAGTGTCGAGGGTCACCGACGTCATGTCGTCGGTCACGTGGACGACGTTGTCGTCATCGTTCAGCCGCGACCATTTGGTCATCAACTGGTCAGCGATGTCGACCATCGCAGGCATATAGGTGCGCATCGACGCCTGGCTGAAGGGCGCCATCAAGATGTTGTGTGCCTTTTGCCAGATGGGGTCATCGTTGGCGGTAGTAAACAACCCACTGCCGGCGGCGCTCTTACTAGCCTGCTCAACCCCCGCGGCCAGCTTCTTGTGGAAGGTCGAGTCATCACAGACCTGGTCCACCATCCCAGGACCACTGACAAATACCCGCGTGTTGCCGGCGACGCTGATCTTGAAGATTGGGCCGTACTCCTCGGCCATCCCCATCAGGCTCTCAATAGGACTATCCATGTCAAGATCGAGCAGATTGCCGATAAA
>JBARZG010000037.1:0-79449 GCA_049649785.1 Ornithinimicrobium sp.
AGGATATCCTCCCCGGGTGACGGAAGGGAACAACGATGAAGATTCGACACCGGATCACCCGGCTGTGCAACAAGCTTGGGCATCACGGAGCGGAGGCAGGCATGACCACAGCTGAATATGCTGTGGGCACGGAGTACCCCAAAAACACGGATTGGGGTATACTTATACGAAGGTAAACATACTCATGCAACACACATCCACGCTCATCTATACCCGCATGTCCCAGGATCGCTCAGGCGACGGTGCTGGCATTGCCCGACAGCGTGAGGCCTGTGAGGAGAAGGCACGGCAGTTGGGCTGGCAGGTCGCTGGCGTGCTTAGTGACAACGACGTGAGTGCCTACAGCGGCAAGCGCCGCCCGGCCTACGAGGAACTGCTCAGACGTCTTGAAGCGGGTGACGCAAACGCCGTCATCGCCTGGCACGAAGACCGCCTCCACCGCTCACCGCTTGAACTTGAGCACTACATCGATGTCTGTCAGCCCAGGAACATCGACACTGAGTTCGTGCAGTCCGGTCGACTTGATCTCCGCACAGCCAGCGGACGCATGACAGCCCGTATCCGTGGCGCAGTCGCTCGGGAGGAAGTCGAGCACAAGTCGGAGCGCGAGCGGGCCAAGAGGCGGCGCATCGCCGAGAGCGGGGGGAGACACAAGGCCGGTCGAGTCTACGGCTGGGACGACGACGGCATGACGATCCGCGAGCCGGAAGCGGCCATCGTGCGAGAGATCGCGGGGCGCTTGTTGGCTGGCGAACCACAGACCCGTATTGCAGCTTCACTGAACGCTCGTGGAGAGCGAACAGCCCACGGCAAGGTATGGACAGGCATCGGAGTCAAAAAGATCGGTCTCAGGGCTTCTAACGCGGCCATACGCACCCACTATGAGCGAGAGTACGACGGCAACTGGCAGGCAATCATCAGCAAAGACATCTACCGACAGTTGGCCGCAGTCATGAAGTCGCGAGACTCGCGGCGCTGGAAGCGGGGAGCAGGTCGCAGGTACCTCTTAACCGGATTTGCCGTCTGTGGTGTCTGTGGCAACACACTTGCGGTCGGCGCAGCACGCAGCAACGCCAAGAGCGCCTACCGTTGCGATGGCCGGAAGTCTCACTCATACGAACGGGTCGGATGCGGCAAGATCAGCCGGCATGTGGCGCCGCTTGAATGGATGATCCAGGAAGAGGTGTTGTATCGCCTAGAAAGCGACAAGCTGCTAGATGTCGTGAACCGCTCGCACGGCTCGGAGGAATTGCGGGAACTAACTCGGCAGGCCGACATGCAGCGTGCCCGCATCGGTGATCTCGTCGAGGATTACGCGACGGGGGTGCTGACGCGAAACGAGCTGACCCAAGCCAAGGAGATCGCCGAGCACAACCTCAGCGTGGTCGAACGCCAGATCAATACGCTCACCTACCGCTCGGCGCTGAGCATGGACGACATGACAGCCGGTATCCGTCAGAAATGGGAAGGTGCCAACCTTGAGTGGAAGCGCGCCGTCATAGACCTCTTGATCGACAAAGTGATTGTCCAGCCCTATCCGTCGAACGGCTTTCGGTATGAATGGTTCGGACCGGAAAGGCAGTGGAAGTTTAATCCTGACCTTATTGAAGTGTATTGGAAGGCATAGCAAAGGGGTGGTTCAAATTGAACCACCCCTTTTAGCGACACCACGTGATTCAAACAAAAAGCAACTGAGCGAGTAGCGCCAGCGCCTGGTCGTCCGCCACTCGAAGCGGGACGCCTGACTGCTTCGCACTCTGCTGGGTCAAGCCATGTACATCCATCACTTGCACCTCACGATGAGATTCTTGTCCGCCAAATTTGTCGCGTGGATGTCGTCAACCGCGATATCCATCTTCGGTGCATCGAACTTACTAATGCACCGTGTTCGAGCTATTGGCAGCTCGAAGAGCTCAGAGAAACGCTCGGCGTGTTCCTTGCCCTGCCCACTCCAGACGTAGAGCTCTGTGTTCTTGAAAGCCGCTAATAACCGGAATAGGACGACTATGTCGAGGTTCGATCTCTCGCATGTATCGGTGCAGTTGCACCGAAGGGTTCCATCCACATCAAAAGCAATACGCATAATCCGCATTTCGTCTTGTGGAAGTGCTGTGTATTCCCTTTCTTTCATCTGTTACAAGTATGCGCCCTATTGCACTATTTGTCTATATCCTTCATAAATGGGTGCAGCTATGGCACCCCGCTATGGCAGTCCCAAGCACCTAGAAAGGTGATGGTGAAAATGGCGATTCGTTCGATCATGGTCAGTGACCTCACAGGCGCCGAGGGAGACGAGCAAGACTTCGTTACCCTCACCGTCCGCTCCCATCCGGCCGCCGACGAAGCGAAAGCACTCGATGTACTCCCCTCTGAGATCGAGGGCCTGACGCAGGCCGACGATCTGGTCTCTCTGGAGATCGGCGACAACGGCGATAAGCGCCAGATGGTTGTCAGTCTCGCGGACTTCCGTGAGTTCTGTGACGACAAGAAGGTGCAGGCCGCACGAGGCACCCGTGGACGTCGGCCCGGCTGGTCTCCCCGCTCCTAACGGAAGAGGAGGGGATCGCATCTCGCAGCCCAGCGTCATGGGCAACAGCACAGCCCCCGCTATCCGGTTGACTTCGAGTCCTGGGTAGCGGGGGCGCTTCAATTTGTGAGGATGGACGCATGGCTGATGACAAGGAGAGTGAGTCTCGTACGGAGACGGAGCGGTTCGTACGAGATGTCGCCGTTCAGGCACTGGGGACGATCATCGGGGGACTCTTCCTTGCGGCCTGGGCAATGGCTGCTGGCTACTTAGCGACACCCACAGGTTTGAGGCTCCTACCGCATCTTCTGATGTTCCTTTGGCTTGCGTTGCTTACAGGCGTTCTCCTCGCTGGGACTTACTCGTCCAAAATACGACCTCAAGGGCGTCAACGACTCATCAATATCGCTGGCTTCGGGGCAATGGCGACGACGCTTTTAGTACTGATCCTATCCCTCTTCTGATCATGACCCGCCCCTCCCTACTACTTGAGGGATCGAGATGCAACGCCTTACAACCTACTCTCACTCCCCGACAAGTGCTTTCGTGCTTCCACGGCCTTGACAGTTCGGTTCTGGTCCAACGAGGAGATCAGCAGTACAAGCACTCTGTAAGAGTGGTGATTTGATGTTTAGTCACGGCTCACCACACCTGAGAGTACTTGCTACCATGCAGTTTTGATCTGCCCACAACAGAGGCCATGGGCGCAACCCTACTAAGCCGCCGAACGTAACAGCACTTACTATGGTGTCGCAATTCACTAATGGCAAGCTGACGTGTGGCCTCTGTTGTGGGCAGAATATGAAGATTCTGCAAACTTTGTGCTGTTAGGTACTTGTGCATAAGGTCGTAGTGTGCTTAAATGAATACATCTACGGAGGCGCAGCCCACTAGCAATAGTGGGCATTTATGTGCCCTTATACCCCCGACGCGCCCTTCTACGGAGACGCATCAGTTACCTACCAATTAACCATGATCGCCATCGAATTGCAAGTCTATTGACGAGCGCTTTGCGGTGCCTCACAATGCTGGACGTGAGGGGTTTCCCTTTGTACCTCTCATGAACCTTGTCCCAAGCGAGACACCAACCCTCGACTTGGAAGCATCCGCAGCGCCGCGCAACCTACAGCACGCGGCGCTGTTCTATTTCAGAAAGTACATCACAGTCATGACGAGGCCGTATACCGCCAGTACCCACAGGAGGTGAGACATAGGCCGTCTTGGAACGTGAGCCTTCTTGAAAGCCGGCCGTGAAGGTATAGGTGGTATCGATCTACCCCTGCCATCGCGTCCGGCGTGCTGGTATGAGTAAGGAGCCGCTGTCTGCGACTCCCGACCCGTGAGATCTATATGCTCGACCACTATGTGATGATCCCATGTTCTTGGCCATAGGACACAATTCTATCGACGCGCTCCTGAGGCCAGGAACTGACTTCATCCGCCCAACATTCGAGCGTATCCCAGTTTACGCCCACAGACGCGTCATGTTGATTGTGGCACGCCATCAGCAGTACAGCGAGGCACTCACTCTGTGATAAGTCAGTACGCACGTCAGCGACATCCTCCGTGCTCCATCTAATGTAGACAGCTCTGCCGTAGTAGCAACGTGGTGCTAAGGGAGGCTCCTCGTCGTGGATTGCTTGTAGTGTCTTGCCGCAGTCGTGGCACTTCTCGAAGTACTCGTCGTAGTCCAAATGTTCACATTTCATGATCTATGTTCCACCCCGCAGGCGGCAAAGAACTTGTCGCGGTTGAAACGCGAGTTGTCGTACTCAAGCGCCTCAGCGATGAAGCCGACCCCTTCGCGGTTAATGTCCCCCCGTCGCACTGCTAGATCAACATGCGACGCTATAAGTTGATAGTCCTTTCTTGTCATATGGCACTAACTCCTTTTTTAGTTGTACTTTGAGTATGACGCAACGGGGGTATAATTGCAAGCACTTTATACCACGAAGAGCCCCATAAACTCTGAGTTATCTACAACGCGGAACAGCGCCTCGTAGTCACCGGCACGACGCCCCATCAGCCACCGCAGCGCATCAGCTCGCAGACTGTCGGGCGTGACGAACACCACCTGAGGGAACGTGAAATCATGCGAGGCGCGCTTATACGCCCTCACGTAGCGGTCGAGCTTCTCCGTGATGTGACGCTGGCGCTCCGTACCGAGATCAACTTCTAGCCAGACCAGCCGTCGCTTGCCTAAAGCCGGCAGTTCTACCTCGATGAGCATGTCGGGCTTGAGTGACTCACCACCGACCGTTTCCCAGCAATCCGGCTCGGTCAGTACCCCAGCGACTACCAGTTGGCCGGCCGTTTCGGCTTCCTTTAGCATGACGAACACATCAGCGATCGCCAGCGCATGATGATCGATGGACTTGCGGCCCCAGTACTTCCCCTCCCTGCCGCACAGCTTCCAGCCTGCTGGCCCGAGCTGGTAGGCGTACAGGCCGGAGCCACCGCCGTCACCACCAACCAGACGTCGCTCCACCCGCGACAGCATCTTCATTTGAGCCAGCTTCTTTAGCCGCTCGTTGCAGGGTGTCATTGACGCGTTATCGGCAAAGACCAGTGCCCTGACGTGCTTGCTGGTGAGCTGCCCGAAGGCATTAACGAGGGCTACGACGCGTTGATCGCGGCGGGTCAATGTAGCCATGGTGAGCCTCGGAAGATCATGAACACATGATACTGAAGATCGTCACCCGCGCCTACAGGCACATCGTTGCAGGTCAGAGGCTGGTTGGCCCCCTACGGGCACACATAGTTGCCCACGTGCGACGCACAGGCTCGCATAGTGCACGCAATAGTTATCCACATAAGGGTCCAAGAAAGTGCTTGCAATTTATCGCCAAGTATTCATAATAGAAGCTAGTCAGACGCGAGACCGATACGGTAGCTCGGATGTACTGGCGGCAAGGTTCAACATTAAGCAAAGGGAGAACGGAAATCCAAGAAGTACATGAATCACATTACACCGAAAGAGTACGCAAGACTTCGTAAGCGCCAGGGGAGGTCCAAGCACTTCCGACTCTTGAGCATTCGAGTCGATCCCGTACTCGACCAGATGATCCGTGACGCAGCTCCGGCCAGTCTGGACACATGGGTACCAACACTAATTATCAACCAGTCGCCGGCCTTCCGCCAAGACTGGAAAAAGGGGAACAGAGAATATGACAACGAAATCGAAGGAGACAAAGATCAAGACGAGGCGTGACCGCCAGCCGAAGGGCACCGCCGCCAAACCAAACCCAAGCACACATGAGGCCCGCGAAGGGGCAACGGATGCTGGCTTGTCGTGGCTCGATGAGGAGCCCACCTCATATGCGGACTTAGATCTCAAAGCAGAGAAGGCGAAGTACGCCAAGCGCTACGACGTAATCCACCTGTGGTTCGTCGGGTCGATTATGACCAACCTGTGGCTGGTGGTGATCCTGGCCTACCGGGTCTGGGGGTAGGTATGGCTGAGACCAAGCAAACCATGAACATCTACCAGAAGATCGCGCTCATCACAGGGGAGCTTGGCTCGATCCAAAAGGGCGGCCGCAACCGTGAGCAGGGGTACGACTTCATTGAGTACGCCGCTGTGGCTGGTGAGTTACGCAAGCTGTTCGCCAAGCACGGCGTAGTCATCGTGCCACGCATGGAGCCGTCCGGGAAACAGCAGCGAGAGGCCGTGAGTAGTAAGGCTGGGAAGCGGGGCACCTACACCCACATCAACTTCACGTACTGCGTTGTCAACGCTGATGATCCCAATGACAAGTTCACAGTCCAGTGGACGGGTGAGGCACTGGACTACGGCGACAAGGCCACGAATAAGGCAGCCACATCGGCGCTGAAGTACTACCTGATGCGCCAGTTCAACATCAGCGAAAAGGGTGAGGACCCGGATCGCGAGAGTCCGGAGGCCGACGCCAAGGAGACTGATGCGGCGCACGTCAAGAAGGTTATGGACGACGATCCCCTGGACTTCCTACGGGAGGAGCTGGCAGAGCTGTTGCGCACAGGTCTCAAGAAGTCACCGAACGAGATTCGAGCTGCCATCGGCAAGTTGAGCACCGAAAGCGAGCTGCAGGATGCAATAGAAAAGACTAAAGCAAAGACTGGAGGGAAGTAGTTATGAGCGGAACTGAAGCAGGTGACGTCGAGATCCAGAAATCCATCGAGGAACAATGGGAGGAGTGGATGAATGACAAACCGTTCTAAACTTTCGGAATTCAAATTGCACTACGAACACGTAGATGACACGCGGCTGGTCAGCCTCATAGATGGCGTCTGGGTGAAACTGAAGGCGCGATGGAAGCGTGGGGGCCGGCGGTGAATATCTTGGAGATTTTGTGGGCAGCCCTGCTCCCCATTCTGCAGCTGTTCGGCTGGGCGGCATTGATCATCTTCGTGCCGCAGATGCTAGGCGTGCTCGTGCAGGAGTGGTGGTTGAAGCGACGCCTCGCGCGTCACAATCAGCAAGATGGCGACGTCGCCCACGATAGCTTGTGCGACGTGACCCAACAGGGGTAGCGGTCGTAATCGATACCGTGTCATATCTAAGCGGCCGTGTCAATTAGTTGAAAAGCTGGACAGCACGGAGCGTTTAGTACGTGGCATATACATAAGAAAACATAAGACCGAACCGGTCAAAGGAGCAACAATGTTGATCAGCAAACAACACTTAAATGTCGGGGTCACGGCCGGGACGGACGGTTATCGTCCCCTGCTGCAGTACATACAAGTATTGCAGCTAGACGACGAAGTGGTCGCGGTGGCAACCGATGGCTACATCCTGTCCGAGGTCCGAGAGGCGACTCCATCATCGGCGGACTTCCCGGACGAGCATGGGGCCGTCAAGGATCTACGAATATCCGCAAACACGGCTAAAGAAGCGAAGCGCGTGTTGCGACCGAACAAGTTGCTGCCAGTACTGAGTTTTGCCAAGGCAACCAGCGCTGGGCTCGTGGTGACAGACCTAGACCGAAAAACGATCCTGGATGACACCCGCCCCGAGGGAGACTATCCGGAGTACAGCAAACTCATTCCCGCCAGCGACCAGCGAGTTGCGCGGGTCACGATAAATCCGAAGTTCCTAGCGAAAGTGCTGAGGGTGTTCGCTGGCACTGACTCAGTGCAGTTGGAGATGCATGGTCCATTGAAACCGCTAGTCATCCGGTCAAAAACAGCTGAGCGAACGATCACTGGCGTGGTGATGCCGTTGAAAGATTGAAGGGGTCGTCGATGATGGATGAAACTCCAAATCAGGATCCCGGTACCAAGCAGGATCAGCGACGCGACGAATACGTCAAGGAGCAGCTGATCCAGGCTCGAAATCTAGACACGACGATCACACACGCGGCTGCTGCCATCCTGGCTGAACGGTTATCGAGTGGGCACGGCTCAATCGCCCTCCTCGCGGACACTGGCTTTGTACATGTTGAGGCACTTAAGGTCGAGCTAGGTATTGCCCTGGCCTTTGCTGACTCAGACGAGGCCGAGAGCGCGGCGGAAGGACTAGCCGAGTACGTCATGGCACAGCCGGCCGAAGGCCGAGAGGCCCTTGAGGATTGGCAGCAACGCATCGACACACAAAGTGGCGAGCAGTACTGCCTGGTCACGGAGCATCTTGGACAGAGCCTCACCTCTAGAGAGTGGGGTGCCTGTTACATCGGTACTTACGCGAGCAGGGAAGAGTACGTGGCCGAGGCGGTCGACGAGCTTGGCTACTCGCGGACGCTGGAGACTCTGCTGGAGTCGTCCGAACTGCCAGAGGATATTCGACGGCATGTCGAGATTGACTGTGAGTCGCTGTTTCAGGACTGGCGCCTCAGCGGAGAGATCGACATGTTGCAAATGGATGATGGCCGCCTCGTGATACTACGCAATCGCTGGTAGTTTTCCACAGTTTCGCACAAGAAAGTGCTTGCAATTATGCACGATAGGCGTAGTATAAGACTAGCACCTTAAATTAGTAGATACAGGGCTAAGAGCTGGTAGTGAGGGGCAGCGAATAAGAGTAGCTTCTCCGACCCTGACGTAGTGAAGCGAAGACCGTACATAGCAGGACTGGTGTACCTTGCCTCACTCCAGCTCCTTGCCCTGTATCAAATAGAGAGTAGTTGTGCTGGTAGTAACGAGGGCTGGGCGACCACGCTGGAGTCATGACCAGTATGAGCAGGGAATTAACCCGACTTAGTGACAAAAGTATCGAATTGTGGTGACACGCAGCTATGTACAAGCGGTATAGGCCAGAGAGTATGGGGTAGCTACCAAAGGGTATGGCGAACGTACACAATGAAAGACCCGTGAATGATACGAACCGACTGGGAGAGAAAAGTCGTCCACTACTCATTCCTACTAGCACTATACTCTCTATCAACAACGCGCCGCGCCGCCGAGCCATCCCACGCTCGGAATTGTAAGACGCCCCAAAACTGACAATGTGTTATACCCTCCAGGCGCGCAGTAGTAGACCCGTCCACCATAGGTCAGCCGCTTATCCTCGCAAGCATAATCAGGCTGACCCGGTGTCTACGATCCTTGGTGACGACCTGCGAGCGTCACTGAGGCACCTGTTACTAGGTGCGAGGGCTGGAAGTACGGCACTGACTTTACCAGCCTTCACATCTCGTAACAGACAAGGTTCACGAGCGACAACTAAACAAAGGAGTGACAATGACGGATGACATTATTCATGTGGACAACCCGCTGTACTGGGAGCGATACATAGACCGGTGTCGCTTACGCATCGAACAACAAGCACGAGCCGCGAAGCAGCACGAGTCGCAAGGGGCGAGAGGCGAGAATCGTCTGCGGGCGATCGTGTACGACATGTGGCGTCAGCTACGAGCTTGCGATCACTCACGCACACGTATCGAGAGATCCATCCCGGTCGAGCACGAGGGCGTCACGCTCGACGCAGACACCGAGACGAAGCGCTGCACTGATTGCCGACGGGTCGTGCAAGCGAGGCCACTATGACGCGGCAACCAACATGGTTCGACCTCGGCAATCGTGAACGGCGGCGCGAGAAGGAGAAGCGCTACCGCCAGCGGTACTCACCTACCGAGCAACGCCGCGACAAGGGCATCGAGCTTGTCCATCGCAACGCATCGACGCCGTGGAAGGAGGCAGCCCGCAAGCAACTGCAGCAGGTCATCGAGACCCGGACTACCTTCACGAGCGACAACATCCTGATCCCGTTGGAGCAACAGGGCGTCGTCACGGGGGATACCCGTGCCCTGGCCGCCATCCTGATCGGCGCGCGCAAGGCGGGCCAGATCGAAGCGACGGACAACTTCATCCCGACCAAGCGGCCATCGCGCCACCGTGCGCCACTACGGGTGTGGAGGGTGGTGAAAGTGGGCGCGTCATGATCGGCGACAAGTCGCGCGTGCCGGTAGCGGACCTACCTTTCGTCGATGACGTCAAGGAACTACCAGTTGATGAACGCAGACGGCTCGGCCTGTATCTGCCAAGCGGACATCTCAATGACTATCGAGTGGCCTATATGAAGGGTCAGGCTGGCTTCCGAACCGAAGAGACTTTTGACCGCAGCGTAGGCAAGCGAGGTGGTCACACCTGCTGTGGGTCACTAGTTGTGTGGCGACACAAGGTGGCTTGCCCCCGTCTGCGATTTGATGACGAGAGTGAAGCAGCGTCATGATCGATGCGTACCCACTACAGTGGCCACAGACCTGGCCGCGCACAGAGCATCCAAAATCTGCCAAGTTCAAGACGCCCTTTAGCTATGCGCGAGACAACCTGCTCCGCGAGCTGGCGATGCTCGGGGCCAAGGACGTCGTAATTAGCACCAACATGATGGTGCGCCAGGACGGACTGCTGTACGTCAAGCAGCGGGTCCCGGACGATCGGGGTGTGGCGGTCTACTTCGACCTGAACGGGGAGCAGCAGTGCATCCCGTGTGACAAGTGGAGCCAGGTCTACGACAACCTCCAGGCGATCCGTCTCACTGTTGAGGCGCTCCGTGGGCTAGAACGCTGGGGAGCGAAGGAGATGGTCAATGCAGCCTTTCGGGGCTTCAAGGCACTCCCTGAAACCGCCATCGTCACGCCCTTTTCGGTTCGGCCATGGCATGAGGTTCTCGAAGTCTCGCCGGCAGCGAGCCCGCAGATTGTCAAGGCCGCCTACCGACAGCAACTCCAAAGGACGCATCCGGACCACGGCGGCTCGATCACTGAGTTTGAAGAGGTGCAGCGGGCCTATCGGGAGGCGACAGTATGACCACCCCCAACCCCCCTATGGACAGCCCAAACCTATCGAATTCGACGGGTTTAGACAGTCCAGAGGAAGCCAACCTATGTAATGGCGTTTCTGACTAAGTGAGGCTGCGATTTTTCGGGTGCTGTCAGCTGAGACCAACCGGCCTCGGCTCTAGCACCGGAGGAAGAGGTGAGCACCATGATCACAGTTGTGGTCATTCCGGCTGAAATCGAGCAGCCAGTACAGCGCATGGAGATCGAGGGAGAGCTCTCGGACTACCAGCATATCGTCGGCGGCCTCATCGAGGCGGTTGACTGCGGCGGAGCAGACCGTGAAGCGTTCTACGTCAACGAGGAAGGGTTGCTCATGGACCTTGACTACAACCAGCGTGCCACCGTCTACACGATGTGGCGCACCAGCCGACAGGCTTACCTCGTAGGCGACGCCGTTCTCGTCGGCCCCGTGGACGATGAGGGCAACACCACGTCAGTACCCACCACTGTGCTCAGGTGGTTCGGACTCTGACACCTGCCCCGCTGAGAGATCGGCGGGGCTTCCCTATCGGGAATCACTGATCGCCGCTGCGGTAGGATCGGCTCTCATGTCCGAAGCTGATGCCACGCCAGCCAAAGTCACTGCTCAAATACGAAGGGTGGCGAAAGGCGCGTCCACGACGCAGGTCGTTCACAGCTCCCGAGCTGGGAGTAATGCGCCCGTCTTTCGTGACATTCTTGAGATGTTTGTACCGGTCGGTTCAGTGATAGCCGATGTCACCTGGGGAAAGGGTGCGTTCTGGACACAAGTACCCGACGGTCTGTATGAGGTTAAGGCCACGGATCTTCAGGGCGGAGTAGATTGTCGCAACCTTCCATATGAGGACAATAGCCTAGATGCACTAGTTCTTGATCCGCCATACATGGAGGGTCTATTTCGAAAAGAGACAGGACACATGGCCGGTGAGGGTACGCACTCGGCCTTCAGGGAGCGCTACAGCGATGGTAAAGCGACGCTTCATGTCGAGGGCGCCCCCAAATGGCATGATGCCGTTCTGGATCTATATTTCAAAGCTGGACTTGAAGCGCAGCGAGTTCTGCGGAACTACGGCGTTTTCATCGTGAAGTGCCAGGACGAGGTCTCGGCCAACCGTCAACGGCTCACACATGTCGAGCTGATCAACGAGTGGGCCGACGGTTTTTACTGCAAAGACATCTTCGTCGTTACCCGGAACAACAAGCCCGGCGTGACACGGCTGCTTCGCCAAGAACACGCACGTAAGAACCACAGCTATTTCTTAGTTTTCGTCAAACGCAATCCGGACCATCCGAAGCGCATCCGGCCCACCACCAAAGAAGCTCGGGATATGGGTATACCTAAACTGGCTCCTTGGACAACAGGGGTCCTGACAGTAGATGGTGGACTCTTCTAGACACCCCCGCGACCACCTTTACCGCCGCTTCCTTGAGCCTGGGTACGTGCTCGCCTGCGCGCGTCGCCGCGTACGCTCAGGATGTCCCCGAAGGCTCGCTCCTGCCGCAGAAAGTCTGCTGGATTCTTTATGGATGGGTCTGCTTCGAGTAACTCTTCTTCAAGAAGTTCAGCGTAGGCCAGTGCCACGGTGTCGCTCTTGCATGACCTCACGACGACTCCGTTGTGAACGACATGGAAGCGGTCGTCATCTGGTACCTGGTCGGTGCCTTGCTCTACCGAAAGTCCAAGGTAGGAGATGTGTCTGACGACTCGCCCAACGGACATGGTCAACCCTTGGTCGAGGATATGGTTGAGACTTCATCATCCAGATCCGGCTCAATGCCCAGTTCTCGCTCGGAGATGAGCTCGTCAAGCAGGAGGAACGGGTCGTCTACGTACGGAGCGATGGGCGGCTCGTTCATAGGCATCAAAGTGGCTAGGAGGTTGTCTCGCTGATACTGCGTGTAGTGCTTTGCCGCCCCACGTCTGCCGCTGACACGCGGCAGTGCATCGTTTCTGGCGAAGGCGAACTCCCACTCTCCGTAGAAGCTGTGCAGGTTGACCGCCAATAGGTCGAATTCTCCAACCAGGAGACAGGTCGTGTTGACCGAGGATCCGTCCTTGAAGGAAACGACACGGCGATCGCTGGCATCGCACTGGAAGTTGGGCCGCACCGAACCATCACGTTTCGGTCTCATGCTGTTGCTCTGGATGCTCTTGACCTCGACCGTGAACCAGTGGCCCTTGAACTTGAAGGCTATGTCACCCTTCTTCGCTCTATCATGGTCGTCGTACTTCATGACTTCTGAGATGTCTGGGTGACTGTCGAAGTACATGCGGCGGCACTTCACTTCAGCTGCGTAGCCCATCACGAAGGAGCGGAGACTCGGGTTGTCGGTCAGCAGTTCGTTGATCTCGTCGTAGCTCAAGTCCCAGTCCTCCAAGAACCCCACGTTCTACTCCTGACTGACCAGTGACGATGATCAGTCGAGTCTACGCACAGCGTGCCGGCCGCAAGATGTAGCGAATCTACCGTTCGGGCTCGACAGGCGTAGAGCTTGCCGGTCAGTCAGACTGTGACCAGTACTTGAGCGCAGCTGATCACACAGACGCAAGAAGCGGGGACCGACCATGACCACACGTCAAGTTGCCGTCTATCAAGGCGATGAACTGCTGTGTCTCGGAACGATCGATGAAGTCGCCGAGCACCTCGGGGTGCTGCAGAAGACGATCAGGTACTACACCACGCCCACGTACCAACGACGGCTTGAGGCGTACAGGCATCCGGAGACTTCTCGGTGCGTCGTTGCCATCGATGAAGATGAGTGACCAACGGGCCAGGACCAGACGCAGGATCCCACACGTAGGGTCGGTCCCCTGCCCCAGGCTTGTCTTCGGCGTCCACAGGGGTCGGGTTACTCCCCTGCCCCGGCTGCGAGAGGGCTCCAACAGGGGTAGCCGTTGTAAAAATTAAGCGCACGGGGGGGGTGGTCTGGAAGCGGTGGGGAAGTGGTGCAAGTGGCGCTGTTGCCCTAGATTGCCTTAGCTGACAGAAAACTCCGTCGAAGGAATACTCATGCCGAACAAGTCCAAGATCTTCATCAGTTGGTCTGGTGATCTATCCCGCGCAGTAGCTGATGGGCTCGTGCAGTTGCTCAATTTCAGTTCCGATGAATTTGCACCGTGGATGTCCGATAGGGACATAGAGAGTGGCGTCCGCGGGCTAGACAAGATAGCAACGGAGCTTCGGGAGACAACAGTCGGAATCTGCGTCGTGACGGACGAGAATCAGTCCGCGAAGTGGTTGAACTTCGAGGCCGGAGCTTTGAGTAAGCAAGTTGGAGAAGACCAAACGAGGGTAATGCCACTCCTCGTCGATCTGTCGATCTCCGAGCTGGAGCCCGGACCTTTAACCCAGTTTCAGGGACGGGAACTGGACAAGGAGGGCGTGAAGTCGATCATCAGCAGTTTGGCTCGCCTGACGGACGCCTCTGAACAAAGCGTCTTGGACCGCTTCGAGTCTGCGTGGTCAAAGTTCGAAGACGTCTACAAGGATGCCATTAGCAAGCACCGGCACCCGAGTCAAAATAGACCACGTCGCACGGACAGCGACATGTTAGAGGAGATACTCGCACTCGTGCGGCAGCAGAGTCGAGAATTGAGTCAGATGAGCCAGGCAGATTCGCTCCGGACTACCGCCCACGCTCGATCCATGTCGTCCATGAGGCAAGAAGTCGACGCCGTCCTTAATGCAACCCTGGGGCGCATGGGTAGAGATGATAATGCTGAGTTCAGCTTAGGACACGAATCGGTGTCGCTTAGCAAACCGTCATTGAAGCGGCGCGAACGAGAGCATGTGGCACAAGAAATGGGGCAATTCTTCCCAGAAATCGAAATCATATTCATGCATGAAGATGATTGACTAAGTCGGTTGCTTGTGCCTAAATAGAACTACATGAAAAAGGGAGCAGACGAACAAACGAAACACGCCGGTGGTCGACCAATGGCCTTCAAGTCTGTCGAGGAACTCGACATGGCTATTCAGCTATATTTCGATAAGTGCGACCCGCACGTCGAAGAGCATATGGTCGCAACGGGCGTGAACAACAACGGCGAAACCATGTTCGCTACACGCGCAGTACTGACCGAGCAGAAGCCCTACACCATGAGTGGACTCGCACGAGCGCTAGGGATCGACCGCGCCACTCTGCTCGACTACAGCAGAAAAGAGAAGTTTTCTCGCTCGATAGAGGCTGCCAAGGCTCGTTGCCAGGAGTACGCAGAAGGCCAACTTTTCGGGCCATACGCCAACGGCGCCAAGTTCAACCTCGTCAACAACTACCAGGGCAAGTACGTGCCATGGGCCGACAAGCAGTCAGTCGACCACACCACCAAGGACCAGCCGATTCCACTGCTGGCCGGCCTCGCACCCAAGGAACTTGAGGTAGACGATGGCGGCACTGCTCCAGCAGACGACAGCACTTCGGAAGATCAGTAGCCTCCGCAAGAGGCTCCGCATCATCCAGGGAGGCACTAGCGCCAGCAAGACGTTCTCGATACTGGCGTACCTTATCCACACCGCACAGAGCAACAACAACCTCATCATTAGCGTGGTGTCGGAGTCGCTACCGCATCTCAAGCTTGGTGCTATTCGAGACTTCAAGATCATCATGCGATCTCAGCAGTACTGGGACGAGGACGCCTGGAGCAAGGGCGAGTTCATCTACACCTTCGCGAGTGCTTCGATCATCGAGTTCTTCAGTGTGGACAACGCAGGCAAGGCACACGGGCCGCGACGAGACATCCTGTTCGTCAATGAGGCGAACAACATCACCTACCCGATCTATCGTCAGCTGGCTGGACGAACCCGCCGTGTACTCATCATCGACTTCAATCCGGTGTCGGCCTTCTGGGCGCACGACAAACTCATCCCGTTCCGCGACCACGACTTCCTGAAGCTGACGTACAAGGACAACGAGGCACTCGAACCCGCCCTGGTCCGTGAGATCGAGGAGAACGCCGCCGTCGACGAAAACTACCGCCAGGTTTACGCACTCGGGGAGATCGGCCGCAACGAGGGTCAGATCATGACCAACTGGGTCAACATCGAGTCAGTGCCGGATGGCGCCCGGTTAGTTCGCCGTGGTCTCGACTTCGGGTACTCCAACCACCCATCAGCTCTCATCGACCTATACGAGTGGAACGGTGGCTACATCTGGGATGAGATCTGCTACCAGAAGGGCTTGAACAACCCCCAGCTGGCCGCGATCATTTTGGACCAGCCTGAGCAGTGTCTGGTCGTAGCGGACAGCGCCGAGCCGAAGTCCATCGCCGAGATCGAGGACGAAGGTGTGCAGATCATCGGAGCCGATAAAGGCGCTGACTCGATCCGCCACGGTCTGGACGTCGTCAAGCGTCAGCAGGTGTACGTCACGAAGCGCAGCACCAACCTCATCAAGGAGGAGCGAAACTATGTCTGGAAGATGGACCGCAATGGTGAGCCGCTCAATGTGCCACGCGATTTATTCAATCACGGCATGGATGCCGGGCGGTACGCGACTGTCGATGTCGTCGGTGGAAAGCCTGAGACTATGTACGAAAAAGACGACGAGGACGATTGGGAACCCACCACCTCGGGATTGTTAGACCGGGACTTTTAGCGTACATTTGAAGTAATGGCAGATAAGCACAAAGCGATCAAAAGGGAAGAGATAGGTGTCACCGGCACTAACATCCAGCATGGCATGATCTCGGCGGAAGAATATAACCGCGACCTGATTGGTCAGCGTGCCATCCGTGTATACGACCAGATGCGCCGTAGCGACGCCACAGTTCGCTCCACGATGGCGGCACTCAAGCAGCCGATCCTATCCGCCCATTTCTATATCGACCCAGCCTCGCAGGACGACAAGGACGTTGAGATCGCTGACTTTGTCGAGGACTGCCTATTCGAGGTGATCAACTGGAAAAAGACACTGGGCGAGATACTGACGTTCCTTGAGTTCGGGCACGACATCCATGAGAAGGTCTACGAGCCACGAGAGATCGACGGCAAGGCCCGCATCGCACTCGTGAAACTCGGGTACCGCAAACAGACGACGATCCAAGCCTGGCAAACCGAAGACGGCGGCAAGGGCATCACTCAGTTCACCGGATTTGGTGACAAGTACTCAATCCCCATCGAGAAGATAGTCCGCTTCACCAACCAGCAAGAGGGTGACAACTACGAGGGCATCAGTCTGCTGCGCACCGCCTACAAGCACTGGCACATCCTCGACAAGCTGTACAAGATCGACGCCGTGGGGCATGAGAAGCACGCCCTAGGCGTCCTCGACATCTCCTACCCGAAGAACACCGACGAGAAGGATAAGAAGAAGGCTCGTGAGGCAGCTCGCAACATGCGAGCCAACGAGCAGTCGTACGTCGAGCACACCGACGGCATCGTCATGCAGTTCATGGATATGAAAGCCAACACGCTGCGCGACATCAAGCCGTCGATCGACCACCACGTGCGGCAGATCAGCAAGAACGTTCTCGCGCAGTGGCTTGAACTCGGCAGCTCTGGTGGCTCCGGCTCACGTGCTTTGTCCGAGGACCACACGCGCCTCTACATGCTGGCCGTGCAGGAGGTGGCCGACAACATCGTCGCCACGATCCAGAACCACGTGATCAAGCAACTCGTTGACTTGAACTTCACGGGCGTGACTACCTACCCACAAATGCGCGTCGAGAAGATCAGCGATGACAACGTGCCGATGATCAGCGACGCCATTGCCAAGTTCGTGACCGCCGGCATCCTGCACCCGCGTGCCGCCGACGAGAACAGTGTCCGCAAGATGATCGGGCTGGCCGAGGTGGATGAAGACGAGCTAAAGGAGACGTACGCGTCAGGGGATGAGACCTCGGATGATGACGGCGAACGTGAGATCAAGGCAGCACGAACCCTCGCCGCCAGCATCGAGAAGAGGCTGTATGAGCAAGACGCAGCTGCTTGAGGCTTACGTCGACGTCCAGAGTGCTCTGAAGGCGTCCGAGTCCTGGGAGCAGAGCTACCGCGACTCTCCGGCCACGTTCAAGCGCCTGGTCCGCCAGGAGGCAGAACTCCAAGCGGCGGCAGTGGAGTATCTGGTCGGCTTGTCTGGTCGCGTCTCCAGCATCGTCAATTGGTCCGAGGTGAAGCTCGCCCCAGTCCAAGCAGCCGCCGTACCGCCCGAGAACGACGAGCGCTTCAAAGCGGAGATGGCGCTGCTGAGCGCCGTCGTGAGCACCTACATCCTTGAGATGACCACCATCGGGGCGCAGGCGGGGGAGCATTTGTACAAGCGCCCGATCGGCATCACGTCCCTCGACGACTTCATCCTGGACTCGGCCGAGCGTCACACCGCCCAGCTGGTCAGCCAGGTGACTGGCACGACTCGTAGGCTGATCCAGCGCTCGATCAAGCGCAGCATCGCGGAGGGACGGGACTTCGCCAGCACTCTAGATCTGCTCAAGGAGACCGTCAGCAACCCGGTCCGTGCCGAGATGATCGCCAGCACAGAGTCAGTCAACGCCTACCAGGACGGACTGAGCCGCTTTGCTGAGCAGACGGGGGCGAAGACAAAGACATGGGATGCCCTCAGTGGTGCCTGCCAGCTGTGTAGTCCTCTGGACGGCGAGACTATCCGCCGAGACAAACAGTTCACGCTGCCGAATGGTGTGCAGGTCGAAAAACCGGCAGCCCACCCGCGATGTCGTTGTGGTTGTATCTATAACTACTAACAATAAGCATTGACTAATCCGTCTCTGTCGTTCATATTCATTGGTATATGGGTCATAAAGCAGTCCAAAGATTAATCCGAATGGAAGCCGACGCGAACGGTAACCTGCCAGACCGCATCCACCTCTTGAGTATTGGTCATTGGCACACTCCATGGCACGGGGCATTCGAGCACACTGCTGAAGACCTCGCTGACATGATCGTCAACTTCGAGGAAGGCACCGGCCTCGTCGCTGAGAGCGAACGAAAGGCGCCCGTCAACTACGGGCACGACCGCGGTGGTAAAGCCGCAGGCTGGATCAAGAGTCTGAGCCTGGAGAACAATGGCACCGAGCTGTGGGGCGACGTCGCCTGGACAGATGAGGGCACCCGGTCGGTCAAGAGCGGCGAATACCAGTACATCTCACCTGAGTGGAACCCCCGAGACTTTCCGTGGGAAGACCCTGAGGAGGAGGGCGTCTTCGTCGACAACGTCTTCACCGGCGCTGGCCTAACCAATATCCCACTATTTAAGAAACTGAGGCCAATCATGGCGTCTACCGACGTCGGCAACAGTGATAAACCTAAGCAAGGAGGAAGCATGGAACTAAAAACAGTACGTGCCAAGAAACCAGAAGAGCTATCAGAAGATGAGAAGAACTTCCTGGTTGAACACAAGGCCGACCTGACCGAGGACGAGCGCACCACGTTCGACATCGACCAAGGCGGCGGCGCAGATAGCAACCCGAACCCGGACGAGGGTAAGCCGAAGGATGAGCCACCTACGCCTGACGCCGACCCAAAGCAGGCGTCAACCAAGACCGGGCTCACTGACGAGCAGGTTAAACAGCTCCAGGCGGACGCCAAAGCTGGGCGTGAGGCGCAGCAGGAGCTGCTCAAGACCCGTCTGACGGCATCAGTCAAGACACACGTTGATCGTGGTGCGATCACGAGTGACCAGCTCGACTCAACCGTTGAGCTTCTGATGGCATCCAGTGAGGACACTCGCACCAAACTCGAAGCCTTCATGGAGGCGCTGCCGGAGAACAGAATCATCACCGCAGGCGAACAAGGCCACGGCGGTCGTGTCGCAGCCTCAGCCCAAGCCGAGCTGATGGATCGCTCCAAGAAACTAGTCGCTGACTCTCAAGGTAAAACCAAGCTCGACGCAGCCATGAAGCAGGTGCTCGCCGCCGACTCAGGCCTCAACGAGCGGGTGAACGCTGAGCGCAGCAGTAAACAGTAAGGCCATAGAAAGGAATTATCATGGCATCATATGTAGAAGGAAGCTACCGAAGTTTCGAAGCCGGTGCAGACCTTTCGGACAACGCGTACCAAGTCGTCAAGACGGACGCTGACGGAAAGGCCGTACTCGCTACCGCAGCAACGGACGCAATCGTAGGGGTTATCGAGAAACCCTCTAAAGCAGGTGAGACAACCTCAGTCGCAATGATCAGCGGCGCGGGCACCTACAAAGTCAAAACCGGTGCGAACGTCGCTAAAGACGCGTATCTCACCACCAACGGAAGCGGTCTCGCTATCAGCACGACCACTTCTGGCAACCGAGTGTTTGGTCGAGCACTGACGGCAGGTACCTCGGGCGACGTCATTGAGTACGTCAAATGCAACGAGAAGTACTAGAAACGTAACGGAAAAGGATAACTAAATATGGCAACTGGACCAACAACCATCGACACCGTTCTGACGAGCGTGTCGGAGGCATACACCAATGACACTTCCAGCTTCATCGCTGAACAACTGTTCCCTGTCATCCCGACAGATCAGCGCTCTGGCAAATACTGGGCATACAACAAGGACAACTTGCGTGTCCCATCGTCTACGCTCCGCACCGGTCGCAGCAAGACGCATGAGGCAACCTTCGGGCGTGAACTCAAGGACTGGGGCCCACTAAATGAGCACGCGCTCAAGGACTTCATCTCGGTCGACGAGTACAAGTTCACTGACAACCCGCTCAACCCAGAAACCGACTTGGTCAACTTCCTCAATGAGCAGATGCTCATCGCCCAGGAGAAGGACCTAGCCGACGTCCTGTCTGATACCAGCGTAATCACCCACAACTCCAGTCCTTCGAGCGCTTGGGACACGGACAACGGCGACCCGTTCGCGGATATCGTCACCGCGATCAAAGCCCAGAAGGGCAGTGCTATGAAGATGCCCAACACTCTTAGCTTCGGCTGGGATGTCTGGATGGGGCTGATCAACAACCCGGCAGTCAAGGCTCGTCTCGGTGCCAACCGCGACGTCGTGGTCACGAAGGAACTGCTGCTCGCTCTGTTCGCGCCGTACGGCATCAAGACCATCCTGGTCGGTGATGTGACCATCAATGACGCCAACGAAGGTGCATCTGACTCTCTCGCGTCGGTATGGGGCAAGGACGCCCTCCTCAGCTACGTAACGCCAACACCGGGCTTGCGCACCCTCAACGGTGGCTACACCTTCCGTCTCAACGGTGGCAAGTATGTCGATCGTTGGGATGATGCTGATCCTAAAGGCACATGGATCCGTAGCAACGACTACTACGATCAGTTCATGTTCAACTCCGACATGTTCTATCTCCTAGAAGACGTCGTAGGGTAGGCCGAGCTATGAAAGTCAAAGCATTGCGAAACGTCATGCATGATGGTCGAATCTATATAAAAGATGATGCCTTCGATGTCGAAGAGAAGATCGCCAACAGCCTAGTAGAGCGCAAGTTCGTGGAGGCTGTCGTAGTACCGCAGAAGGCGGCATCACAGCCGAAGACTAAATAGCATTCATCTGCGTTCAAATAGGCGTCCAAAAGGGCGCCTATTTTCTTGCTGCGATGCACCGGCGAACTTCCGAGCGGAATGCCTCGACCCTTGTCTCATGCTGACCTACAAAGTCTTTTGACTTCCAAGCATCATCAATGGAAGCTAGGATGAGCGTACTTGCAGCGGTCGACAACCTATTCGGCGCTATGAGGTCTAGTCGAGAGACCTGAACCGCCAAACGACTGTTGGTCGCCATTACGTAGTCGTCTCTCGACTCTGGTCCAACATAGTGAGGATCGTGAATATCTGCGGAATGCGCGAGGTGGTCACACTCATCAATTATGAGCAGAGCGGTCTCGATAATCTCGTTATCCCACCTCCGCAATCTCGACTCGCGTTGACGGACTGACTCCACGATCACGCCACCAGCTAGCCCTATCAGCGCCCCAACGAGGCCGACGAGCAACGGCAACCAGACGTAAGTGCCCGGCGAGGTTGAAACGGCCTGTGACCACATGCCGGTAGGATACACCGCGCGCTGGTAAGGTGTAGCGATGGCCAACAATAGCGTCACATGGGTAAGTGTTGAATACAGCCACCAACTGCCATTAATGCTCCAAGATGTGGAGGCGCATGTTAAGGATATCTCGGGTAAAGGGTGGCGGTTAGTCAGTACGGAGACTGTAAGTAATGGGATGAGGTCTAGCTATGTCTTCTTCTGGGAGAGGAGCGCTTAGTCTTCCTATATTGCCCTCGGGGTGTTTAAATAGTGGCATATGGCTACAACACTGCGCTTCGAATCATTCGTACCCAGCAATCTTCGCGAAAGGACCGCGCTAGCCGCCGGTGCTGGGGAAGGCGAAAGTGTACTAACGGTAGATAGCACCGAAGGATACAGCGCGGGCACCGTAATCTACTTGGGCCAATTGTCGCGTGAGGGGTGCGAGAGAGCCGCCATAGACGCGGTAACGGACGGAACGACCCTGACACTCACATCCGCCCTAGAACGCGCTCACAGCCGCTTTGAGCCTGTCACAGCCGTACTTGGCGACCGGGCGCGCATCTACCGAGCTGCCAACGTGGATGGCTCGGTACCAGGTGATGGGAGCTTCTCAGTGCTGGCCACCCGATCACTTGATCCCGACCAAGAGACCACGTACTACACCGACAGCTCAGGTGGCTCGGCGTATTGGTACAAGCACACCTACTTCAACGAGACCACGCTTGAGGAGACATCGCTGGCAGCCGCCAATGCAGTCCGGGGCGACGACTACAGCCACTACGCCAGCCTGACCGACATTCGCCGGGAGGCAGGCTTCCTAGAGGCACACAACTTGTCTGACGTGACCGTGGATCAACAGCGCCGCGCCGCCGAGGCTGAGATCAATGCCAAGCTCGGTGGCACCTACGCGACACCGTTCTCGCCGATCCCCGAGATGGTACGCACCCTGACGATCCAACTCGCGGCTGGTTTGCTGTTAATCCAGGCCTACGGCCAGGACAGTACGCGCGGCAAGGAACTACTCAAGCAAGTCCGAGGCGAGCTCATGCGACTGCAAGACGGCGACCTCGACCTCCCGTCATCTGAAGCGGCCAGCATTCGGGGCGATGACGTGGCTAGCTGGCCCAACGACAGCACGGCAACTGCTCCCGTAGAGGACGGTGGTGGTGAGCGGCTGTTTCGTATTGGGGACGTGTACTGATGGACTACGAAATCGAGTTCTATGGCGACAGAGAGTTGATAGCAAGTCTTGAGCGCACAGCCGATGGTGTGATCAACCTGACTAGCCCGATGCGCGAGATCGGCATGTACTTGCGAGGCTTCTTCTCGGGCGAGGTTTTCGCCTCACGTGGTGGCGTGATAGGGAGACCATGGGCTCCGCTCAGTACCCAGTACGCCGCACTCAAGGCTCGGCAGTGGCCTGGACGACCACCACTCATCCGGTCCGGCCAAATGCTCCGATCCTTCAAGTCCACCCCGAGCCAGCAGCAAGTGGAGATCCGCAATACGGCGCCATACTTCGATTGGCACCAAGACGGCACCACCAAGATGCCGGCTCGCGTGATGATGGCTGTCGACATGCAGCGCACGCAGAAAGTGGCGCAGATCATCAACGAGCATATCCAGAGGGCGGCTGCATGAAGCGCGAGATCGTGGATGTGGTCCGAGATGGACTCCGGGACGCTTTCAAACAGGATAATGTCATCAAGGCGTTCTACAGTGGCGATCCCGACGTCATCCCGGCCTTTAACTTACCTGCCATCGTGGTGTCAAAGCTGTCCGACGAGAGTATCGCCGACAGCATGGCGGACGACCAGGTGACGGAGCGCATCATCGTGAAACTGATACTCGATAAGCGAGACGACTGGACTGCACAAACGGACGAGGTCGATCTGACTGAGGCGAAGATTCGCCGCCTGATTGAGGCGCGCGACGAGACGACCGGTCGCTACCTAGATAACACGGTCAAGAAAGTCCTTCGAGAGACCCTGGAACAGGAGAACTTGCTCATCGCTGGACCGACGACATTCGAGATCGGCACGCTTCCTCGGCCCAATGACGTCGTCACTATGGAGGGGCATATAACAGTGCCGGTTCAGCATTCCGTACCGATCCGCTAAGTATTCCCAATCCACTCGTTCGGTGTTACATTAAACGTATGGCAAGAAAGAAGTCTCAACCGGCAAAGCAGGCAAAAGCAGCTCGTAAACGGCGCTACTTTCTCCCGAAGCAGGGCATAACGGTAGAGGCGAGAAGTCTCGCAGGCATCACACCAGTACTTAATAAAGAAAAGGACAAGCAGGATGGCAACAGGTGATCCTTACAACAGTCGATTAGAAGGCGTCGGTCTTGGTATTGAAGCCACGCCAGGCGTGGCCGTGGCACCACAGGTATGGATGCGCTGGCGCACCAACGAATTGCAGCCGACCAACACAATCATCGAGAACGACAGCGCCATGGGGCGCATCGAGCGCGTAAACGACAGCGCGAGCGTCGGTGGGGGCGCTGCCGGTCAGCTCGGTGGCAAGGTGACGTCCGACGTCATTGGGTACCTGCTACTAGGCATGTACGGTGCGGTATCGAGCTCAAGCAACGGCGACGGCACGTACACGCACGCCTACTCAGTCAATCCCAGCAGCATCGCCAAGACCTTGACGACCACGACACAGTCACCGATCCAGACTAAGCGACACCCATCGACGGTGTTTGAGAACCTAGAGATCAGCGCCGAGCGTGGTGGTTGGGTGGAAGTATCGACTGCCGCCCTGGCGCACCCGGGCACTGTGGTCCCGGCCGACACGATGGCCTTCCCCGATGAGGACGAGTTCACGGCCGCCGACGTCACAGTCAAGATGGCTGACAGCGTGGCCAACCTCGATGCAGCCGACTTGCTCAAGGCCCGCATAGTCAAGCTCATCCCTGAGCGATCGAGTGAGCGCGACGACGCACTGGGTACGAAAGACGCACCCGATTTCGATCGCGGCGACTGGGAAGTCAAGGGTGAGCTGACACTCAAGCTCCGGGATACGGTGTACGAAGAGAACTTCATCGCCAACACGGCGAGAGCCTTCCGGGTTACTATGAGCAACGGCGACACGACCCTCACCTTCACTGCTCCGAAGACGCGCATCCGAGAACTCAGCAAGTCACGTAGTCTCGGCGAGATCGTGACGGTGACGCTCAGTCTGTACTTTGAACTTGACGCATCGACCGGTGAGACGCTGACGCCAACCCTGACAAACACCACCAGCGCCTACGTCGCAGCTTAGCTGCAAGCACTTTACGTAGATATAGCCCCATGCTTAAATGGGGCTATATCTAATAGTGAGGTACATACGTGGCAAACATCATAGTAAAAAAATCGAGCCTAGAAGACATCATGGACGGGTGGGACGAGTCCTGCTACGCCTACATCAAGCCGGCCACCTACGAGGACCGAAAGCAATTTCGAGAGGCATCTGACGTCGGGCCGGATGAACTAGAAGAGTTCCAGGCCCAGCTAGTGAAGTCGCACTTTGTCTCGGGCTACATCATGAGCTTCGATCCCAAAGCCAAAGACTTCCAGCTTGTAGAAATGACCGAAGAGGATCTGAGTATCGGACTGATCAATGACCGCCTGGCTATGGACATCATGGGATTCGACCTGGACCCAAAAGAGTGGGCGGACGAACTCGAAGCCGCCAAGCAGACGAGCGAAGAGGCCAGTACGAAGACGCCATCATCCACGGACTCACCAAAGAATTAGACGAGGACGTCATCGAAGAGATCATGCTGCTTCGCTACCAGGAGCGGCTTGGCATCAGTTATCGGGAAGCTGCCAGCGATCCGTTCGAGGAAGTCGAGCGAGCGTCGTTAATATGGTCATTGGATCAGGAGCGTGCTAAATTGGAAGAAGAAAGGCGCAACAGTCAATAACCCTCCAATATGGCAGAAAATACAACGTATATCATTATCAAGGCGAAGGACCAGGCGTCGCCGGCCTTACGCAAGGTTGCGGGGGAGATTGACCAAACCAGCGGTACTGCCAGGAAGCAGTCCGGTACCGTCAAGCGGCTGCGCGATAACTGGGGTGGACTAGCTGCCATATCGGCCGGCGCTGGTGTGGCGATGTATGGGCTGGCAGGTCAGGTCACACGAGCCAAGGACTCGGCGAAGCGACTCCAAAGCGCCCTGATTGGCCTCGATAGTATCGCCGGGGCCTTCGGAGAGAACGCGGACGCCGCGAAGGACGCCGCCAGAAGCTTGGCCGAAGACGGGCTCATGACGGTCGCGGACTCAGCCACCGGTCTGAAGAACCTACTTGCCTCCGGCTATGGGCTCGACGAAGCCATCCAGCTGATGGACCGATTCAAGGACAGTGCCGCCTTCGGCCGACAAGGTTCGCTGGAGTTCGGTCAGGCGATCGCCAGCGCCACCGAAGGTATCAAGAACGGCAACTCGATCCTTGTCGACAACGCCGGTGTAACGAAGAACCTCAGCAACATCCTGGTCGACGCTGGCTACAGTGCGCAGGACCTCTCTAAAGCCACTGACGACGCCGGGGTCCGCCAGGCGATCTTCAAGGGCATCCTGGAAGAGACCAACCCGCAAGTCGGGGATGCGGCACGGCTCGCAGAAAGCGCCGCAGGCAAGGAAGCGCAGATGGCAGCGCAAACCGAAGTCCTCTATCAGCAGCTCGGGCTGGCGCTGCAACCGGCGCTGCTTGCCTTTCTAGAGACCGTGACGCCAATCATCCAGAAGACCAGTATATGGGTATCCGAGAACAAGAATCTAAGTGCCGGAATAATCATCACGACGGGCGTTGTCCTCGGCATGGTGGCGGGACTAGGCGTCCTGGCAGGCGGCCTCAAAGCAGCGCAGACGGTGGCGAACGTGTTCGGTATCAGTTCTTCCCGATCCTTCAATGGCGCCAGGCGGTCTCACTCTCTGCTCCGGATAGCAGTCTCGGCCCGGATGATCATGCCGGCCATAGCGGTTGGGGCCGCCCTGGCGGCTTTAGCTCTCGTTTATGACGCGGCGCAGAAGACGAAAGCCGCAGTCGAGAATGCCAAGTCCGCGGCAGACGGTGCGATCTCCTCGACAGAGAACTACGCGAACCAGGCTCACGAGCAGTACAAGTCGGGCAAGATCAGCAAGAAGGAATATCGCAAGCGTATCAACTGGGCGTCCAACAATTTCCAAGAGATCGGACGCACCGGCTATGCGAATGCAACCGGCACCAACTTTGCGGCCGGTGGCCGGACGCTCGTCGGAGAGCACGGTCCTGAGCTGGTGAACCTCCCACGTGGCTCCCAAGTCATGCCGGCCTACCGGACCGCACAGGCGGGCTCTCATGAGCCCTCACAGGTGATTATCAACATCACGGGGCCGGTCAGTTTCAACGATCGCAGTGACATCGACTACTTCGCTGAGCGCTTCAGCAAGATGCAGCGCCTGGCCAGGAAGGGAATGGCCTGATGATCAACATGACCTACGGCGCGCAGAGCCTCCAGACCGACCAAATCGTTACGACCGGCACCGATCTCTATTCGGCACCAACCAACGAGGTGCAGGCCGACGAGCTCGTAGATTCAGACGGTGCCCTCGTCGTCAAGCAGCGCTACAAGTCCAAGACGTTTTCGATATGGGGGTACCTCAAGGCCGACTCGGTGCCCGAAGCCGATGCACTGTCAGACGAACTCAAGATTGCAATGAGTCAGAAGAATCAGGCCTTCGACATCGACTATGCAGGTGGGACTAGGCGATACCTAGCAACCCCGCGGAACATCGCCGTCGAGCGGCCTCGTGGCCTCACGCGCCCCCGCTTCAATATCGAGTTCCTATCTCCGGACGGCATGGGTTGGGATCTCACCAGCACATCACTGCTCGATCCGACTGGGATCACTACGGCGAGCAGTACGCAGGCGATCACGGTCGGCGGGAGCTACCAAGCCGAGCCGCTGATCTACATCACGATCAACACGGTCACGGGTGGTGCGGGTCAGAGCCTGTCGCTCACCAACACCAGCACCCTCAGGGGTATGAAGATCACGCGCGATTGGGTCGATGGTGACACTGTCGAGATAAACAACTTGAAGAAGACAGTATTCGTCAATGACCGCGCCGAAGAGTTCTCGGGTCAGTTTCTCGCCTTCGCACCCGGTGAAGGTGGAATCGGCTATGTCGATACCTTAACGAGCCGCGACGTGACAATGTCTGCAAGCTATACACGACGCTGGCTATGACGTATATTAGAAAGTAAATGAGGAGAATATATGGCAAACGCAATTTATGATAAGGGGCTGGAAGATTTCTTAGCTGGCAACATTAGCTGGACCGGCGACAACATCAAGGCAGTATTCGTCGATACGGGCAACTACACCTTCAGCGCCGCTCATGAAGACCTAGCCGACATTCCGGCAAGTGCCCGAGTGGCGACGAGTGGTAACTTGAGCAGCAAGACGGCAACCGGGGGAGTGGCCGACGCAGCCGACGTCACATTCACAAGTGTTACAGGCGCCACGGTCGAAGCCATCGTGCTATACAAAGACACCGGCACCGCTGCCAGTTCGCGCCTCATCAGTTTCATCGACTCGGGCGGCACTGGACTCCCAGTGACACCGAACGGCGGTGACATCACGTTCCAATGGAGCAATGGCAGCAACAAGATATTCAAGCTATAGGGGCTTGCCCGTGAAGCGCCGCTACACCATCAAACAAGTGATTGCAGGCGGCATCGTCGTCTCACTGTTGTCTATGTCGCTTGGCGGCTTTCTTTACGATCTCGTCACCCCAGATCAATACATCACGCTGCCCCCCGCTTGCCACGCCGCGGTACCACCACAATGTGAGGAGGACCCTCGACCCAACAAGACCTTCCGTCAGCGGCCAGCAGCCGCCCAGGAGGTCTAGATGGCGAATCGGTACTTGGTAGCGTCAGGAAGCTGGACTAACCCCGCTATATGGAGCACTACTAGTGGTGGAGTTGGTGGGGCTGGCGAACCGACAGCTAGCGATGTCGTCGATCTTGATCGAAACTTTACGGTAACCCTCAACGACAACGCCACTTGCGAATCTGTGTACCTGTCGAAAGGCTCGCTCTTCCTCTCCAGCTATACGCTTACACTTGAGCATGGTCCACTGTATGCAAATGGTGCAGCGGCAAGAACCGTAAATTTTGGTAACGGGAAATTGGTCATAAACGCTGATGATCTCGGGACTTATCCCGCGAGTTTAGTAATAGACTTTGGCGGCTCGAACCTTACTATTGATGCCGGGTCATCCACGATCGAAATCAATATAAAGGAGAATGACTCGTTCGATGGTCATAAAACACTAAACACCGGATCGACGATGTTCAATGATGTGTGCATACGTTTGGGGAGTGCTTCCAAATCAACGACCCTTAATGTAACCGGCTCACCAACTTTCCGCCTACTGGATATACGTTCGGCGAACAGTGCGGCGCATACAGTTAATTTCGATACTCTTTCATACACCAAAGCTTCAAAACTTATAGCTATAGGTTCTTCTTCAAATAACAAGCTTACCCTCAAGGCTGTGAATGACATCGCTAACATAGATATTTCGGATAGTTCATACGGTCAATTTATAGCTATAAGTTCACTGGATGTTAATGAAGACACTCAATCCGAGAACGATACCCCTATGTACATAGGCAGTAACTCTACGACGACAGGTTCGATAGGTTGGCTCACCCAAGACCCCCCAAAAATATCCACCCTCGTAGACCCACTGACGACAGCGCCAGGGAGTAACCCGAACTGGACTAGCTCAACATACTCGGGGGCATCACTACCGGCACAAACTAACACCGGAGTTCAGGGCGGTGGGTATCGCTTCTCAAATAAAGACACGCTATATTCTACGAACACGTTTGATGTGGTCGACGAAGACATAGTTGTAGAGATACCTCCGGTCGCCATGTCCGGTGACGAAAATGGGTTTGCGCTGGCCATTGGCTTCATTAGAGGCGATGGAGCAATCGAATATGGCTTCGGACTGTACGAACTGTATCTTGGTGTCGAGTTGCACGTTGATCGAGTCAACAAAGAGCTGGGAAGTGGGTATGTGAACATCTTATCTGCTGGGGGTGGTAGCACAAGTGGTGGTTCTACTAGCATCCCAACGTCGCTGCCCAACTACGTTAGATTTAGTTTGAAGGACTCAACTGGACTGATGACTATCAGTCGTTCGACTGACGGCAATACTTGGTCTAGCTTTGGTTCCGCTACCTTTGACTCTTACGCTAGAAGCCTACTACGATCTTCGAAAATAGTCATGAGCTCAACTCCTAGTGGTAGCAAGTCGAACGCAACTGACATAGGTTCAATCAATCCGACTCTCGGTCCCACTGTCCCGACGGCATCATTCACTGGGTCACCAACGACTGGCAGAGCGCCTCTCGCCGTATCTTTCGCAGACACGTCTGCGGGGATCCCTGACACCTGGTTATGGAACTTCGGTGACGGTACCTACAGTAGTGGTCAAAACCCTTCTCATACTTATTCAGCTACGGGAACGTATAACGTCAGTCTGACCGCTAGCAATTCACTTGGATCAGACAGCGAGATAAAGAACGCCTACATCTCAGCGGAGGAGACGCTGGTCACCGGGTATGGAGGCATAGCAACGGGCGCGGCCTTCGGTGCTTTCGAGGTTGCTGCGGGGGCTGTCACGATCTCCGGAGGAGGCATAGCATCAGGTGCGGCTTTCGGTAGCTACAACGTGCTGCTTGCGATCTCGGGTGGCAGCGTGCCATCTAGTGCGTCTTTCGGCAGCAACTGGACGATTATCACTGGCAACAAGACGGTGTCAGGAGGCTCGATCGATTCCAGCATCGCCTTTGGAGATGACTGGACGGTCATACGGCTTGGGGTCGTCATCAGCGGGGGGAGCGCTCATGACGGGCCGAGTTTTGGCGACTACAGCGTTGTACCAGGCGGTGTCGTCGTGGCTGGCTACGGCGGTACGGCAAGCAACCTCGCCATCGGAGATAGCTGGGAGGTAGCGCAGTCCGCTCCACCACCGCCGCCACCGACAGACTGGGAGGCTGTCGGTAAGGAGGATGAGAAAGAGTTCATCTACAAGGTGTACGACCGAGATGGCGACTTCATCGGCGTCTGGACGGTGAAGGATGAGCCCGAGTTCACACAGAGACTTGGCACCCCTGGCACGACCATGACTGTCCTGCTCCCTCGATCTGCTGACGCAGTGAAGGAAGTGCGCGAGCAGCTACAAGCCGAGGATGGTCGCCCGCTAGAGACTGAAGATGGACGACCGCTCACTGCAACCCTGCAAACAGCTAACGCCATTGGTCCCGGTACAGATGTCGATCTGGGCTACCGCGTAGACATCTTTGCCCACTACGGCTACTTCGAGCAGCTACAAGCCGAGGATGGTCGCCCGCTAGAGACTGAAGATGGACGACCGCTAGAAGCTGCCCTTGGTGCCCCTTTGGGTGTACGTATCTTCTCCGGCTTCATACTCGACTATGACGCGACATACGCCACCAAAGACGGCGTCGTGGTCACTCTGGCGTCCCACGGATACCGCCTCAGCGAGCAGCTGATTAGAAGCGGGGAGGTCACAACGGTCAACTACAATTCGCAGCCGATCGAGACGACCCTCGCCAGCGTGCTAGACACGAACCCCGGCGTGATGACCCACGACAACGGCACCTTAGACAGTACGGGTGTTAGCGTGCCCGCCAAGTTTCAGTTGAACACAAAGCTTGAAGGCATACAGCACCTACACGACCAGGCTCCGGCTGGGTTCTATTGGTACGGGAACGTGGCCGAAAACAAGGTGTACCTCAAGCAGGCCAGTAGTGCGGCAGATCACACCTTCATCCGCGGCAAACATATCAAGGAAGTCCACGTCGAGCGGACCATCGAGGGGCTCGTCAACGAGGTCCACTTCGTGGGTGGCGAAATCAGCCCCGGCAACTTCTTGTACAAGAAGTACGTTGACGTAGCCAGTCAGGCGATGTGGGGAGTCGGTCTGCATCGAAAGACAGACCGGCGCTACACCCTGGCGGCATCGACCCAGCGGTACGCCGACAAGATCATGGGGGAACGTAGCAGCCCAATCTATACGACTACGCTATCTATCTCATCCGCCCGCTACAACATTGAGCTTATCAAGCTGGGCCAAATGGTAAGACTGGCGAACAATGGCAATTACATCGACGACCTCCTGCTGCAAATAGTCTCGCTGGGATACGCGCCTTACGAAGTGAAGATGCAGCTCGGCGGGCATCTGCCAACGACTCAGGACACCCTCAGTAGCGTTGAGTCGTCATTGGACAACGAGCAGTTCGAAACTATTCCCGCGCAACCGTCATAGTGCTATAGTGTAATAAAGGAGAAAACTAAATATGGTGACCGTAACGGGCCTCAACTCAACACCAACCATACCGACTGCTGGGGATATATTCTATCTGGTAGACGATAATGGTAACGCGAGCGGTAACACGACCTACGCCCTGTTAGGGGAGCACATTGAAGTGGGGGACGGCTCGATCACCGACGACAAGCGCGCGGATGTCAAGGCCACTCTGTTGAAGCGGACTATCAATCTGGCTAATGCGACCACGGTCACGGTTGGATTCGCAACCAGCGATGAGCAACGAGACACAGGCGGCTGGCACTCCGACACGAATAACACCAGGATAACGGTCGATGAGGACGGCCTGTACTCTATTGGCGTTTACGGACTCTTTGAAGCAAGTGGCGGCGGCGATCTCCGAATGCTGGAGGTGAGCATCAACGGCTCGAACACGCGCCAGTTTCGAGACGCCCAGTCGTTCGACTCCAGCTTCGCACATACCGTGTCCGGCCATTTCCATAGAGACCTCAGCGCCGGCGACTACGTCGAGTTAAAAGCTTATCAAAACTCTGGAAGTACCTTGTCCACCGACTTTGAGCTGCAGGTAGTCAAAGAGGGTAACTAGCAGCCATGGCAAGCTCTACTCCTCGAAGCAGCGAAACAAAGGTCGCCCTGATTGAGCAGGATGTCAAGTTCATCAAGGATGCTGTCAGCCGTATTGAAAAACACCAGGGCGACAACTACGTCAGCCGCCCGGAACTCTCGGGCCGCTTTGCGTCTATCGAGAAAGATGTGGTGTTGCTTCAGAGAATCGTCTACGGCCTGGTCGCCATCATTCTTGTGGCGGTAGCGACTGCCGCGATTAATACGGTGGTGAGGTCTTAGCAATGGCGAAGCTCCCTACCGGACGTAGCTGGGACACCAAGGACTATGTGAGTACGCTCGCCGCGTTGGCAACGGGCTTCAGCCTTGTGGTTGCTTCGATCTTGTCATATGTCTGGCTGTACCCCGACTTGTACGAACGACGTGGTGACAACTTCGTCATTGCCAATCGAGAGCAGACGATTCGTCAGGGCGGCGAGGTGTGCTATTTCATCGATCTAATCAAGAACTATGACACTAGTGTGGATATATCAATCGCCTTCCAAGGCGCGGACTACCGTCGTATAGCGCCCAGAGGAGTGGATTTGCCAGCTGGTGACTACACCGGCGGTAACCGTGTTGAGGTGTGTTACGACGTACCGGAGGACCTCCTACCTGGACGTTACAAGCTACAGATCCGCACCGTGCCCGTGCAGAAACCGTGGCAGTTCTTCGACGACGAGTTGTTCTTCACTGAGAGCTTTGACGTGGAAGCGCGAGGCCGTCTATGACAGCCAGGGGCTACAAAGTGACCTTCGGCTACGGAGCGCGTGATGGTGTGTACTACGTGGCTCCCAATTTCCACCGGGGCAATGACCGACCAACGCCAGTCGGCACGCCGATCGTGATCGGCACAACGACGATCGGGCTCACCGGCAACTCCGGTCTCTCGTCGGGACCGCACCTGCACACCCAGGCGGGTAGCGATGAGTGGTGCCAAAACACCGTCGACCCGAGCCTGTACGAGTTCCAGCCCGGAACGGTCAAGTACGCCGGATACGCCTCGGCGTGGGGGCACTACGTCATCATCAATGTTGGGCGGTACTACTGCTGCTACGCACACCTATCTGAGATCAGAGTTCAACCCGGGCAAGTAATAGTTGAAAGGAAGGAGGAGGAGATGGTAAATCGAAGTCAAGTAGATCATGCCTACTTGATCTACAAGCACATGGGGGGCACCAAGTGGGCCTATAGCCGCTACGTCGGCAAGTATAGCTGGGACGCAATGGTCAAGGAGCTCGCGCAATCGAAGACGTTCAAGGTCTTGATCGCGGGAGCGAAAGCCGGCGACTTAGATCCACTGAAGGGTCTGAAGCGTGAAATTCGCGACGTGTATGTCGCCCCGCTAGATAGCAACCCGAAAGCAACGGTATTAACCCAAGGCCTCTACGAGGTCCAAGGAGAATAGTATGGACAAAGAAGCAATCAAAAAAATGGCACTGGAAGCGGGCAGGATAGCCCTGTTCGCCGCGATCACAGCCCTCATCGCATGGGCTACCGAGCAACTGGCCGGGCTGGACCCAGGTAGTTCGTTCTACATCATCGGCACGCTGCTGCTCAGGCTAGTGGACAAGTACGTCCACGAGGCACAGAACATCGACGCTAAGGGCATCGCGCCGTTCTAGGACTCGCACATGACCCTGATGACGACCGGTAACGGAGGCTCAACGATAATGACTGGCGCTGGCGACGGCGGCATGGTCAGTGTTTCGAGTGGAAGCAGCGGAGACAAGAACTACGTGATGAGCTTCACCAACACCTCGGTCGTCAGCGTCGATCACAACCTTGGGAAGTACCCAGCGGTCACTGTCGTCGACAGCGCTGGCGACCAGGTAAGTGCATCGCCAAAGTACACCTCGGTCAATCAGGTGGTGCTCACATTTATCAACCCGTTCAGTGGGAAAGTTTACTGCAATTGAGCGAATCGTAGTAACATGTAAACAGGAACTAATATATGGCCGACACTCTCAAACAAACCACACACATCGATCTCGCTAAGTTGGAGCTCCGCAACGCGGTGCTGCAACCGCTCGCTAGTGCACCGAGCTCGCCCGTCGAGGGGCAGATGTACTACAATACCACGGACGATACGCCATACATCTACGCGGATGGCGGATGGCTCGACCTCGGTGTTCAAGGTGGCGCGGGCGCTACTGACATCTCGATCTCACGAAGTGGCACCACGGTCACGGTCAACTCCAACACCGGAGCGGATGGCGCTATCGCCACTGCTGACGGTAGCAACGCTGGCGTTTTGACGGCGGCCGACTACACCCGGCTGGCCGATACGTCGGGTAGCAATACGGGTGATCAGAGCCTCACCGACCTCGGGGTGACGGCCACCGCAACTGAACTAAACAAGCTAGATGGTGTGACAGCTACAACAGCTGAGATCAACCATGTCGATGGCGTCACCTCGGACATCCAGACGCAACTCGACGTCAAAGCACCGAAAGACTCACCGGTTTTCACGACTAGTGTCACGGTTCCGAATCCAGCCAACGCGACGGACGCTGCCAGCAAGGCCTATGTTGATAATGCAGTGACTGGGCTGCTGGACTTCAAGGGCTCCACTGATACCAGCTCGAACCCGAACTACCCATCCGCATCGAAGGGTGACGCCTACCTAGTCTCTACCTCCGGCAAGATTGGTGGATCCAGCGGCAAGGCCGTCGACGTAGGTGATGTGTACTTCGCAACAGCCGACAACGCCGGAGGCACCGAAGCATCCGTGGGCGCGAGCTGGGCGATCCTGGAGCACAACCTTGAAGGCGCCGTCTTAGCCGACAACAACCTTGGCGATGTGGCCAACGCCGCCACCGCATTCGGCAACATCAAGCAGGCGGCGAGCACCTCGGCTACCGGAGTTGTCGAACTGGCTACGCAGGCGGAAGCCCAGGCGAAGAGCGCAAGTGACAAGGTGCTGACGCCGGCCTCTGTCTCAGACTTCGCACGCAAAGTGACCGGGACGCTTGGCGACAACGCCGCAACGAGTTTCGCGATTACCCACGGACTCGGAACGCAGTGGGTGACGGCTCAACTCTATGAGGCATCGACTGGCGATCAGGTGGGGGCATCTCCTACTGTGACGTCGTCTACGGTCGTAACCTTCGACTTCCCATCCGCACCGACCGCTGGACAGTATAGATACGTCATCGTGGGTTAGCCCATGAGCCACAATAAGAAGCAAACGACCGGGGTTGACCAGAACAACTTGCCCCTGGTCAACGTACCCGATCCAAGCAACAACCAGGATGCGGCGACTAAGGCGTATGTTGATGAGCATGCCAGTTCAGGTGATGTCATTGGTCCAGCTAATTCTACTGATGATGCTATAGCGGTCTTTGACGGAATAACGGGTAAACTGCTTAAAAACAGCGGTGTAAAAACTGGCCTTGATGGTTTTGGCTATGGCTATTTATCTAATGTATCTGGACCTGGCGGTTCTCTAACTGGTTTCCCATACGCTGTTTTTTCTGTGCCGGGTGGAGACCCAAACGGGGAGGAAAGTGTACTGATAGATGAGGGCTTTTTAACGGTTGGCTCAGCTGTAATAACTAATACAGTGCAGGAGAAGACTGCTGGTTTTGGTGTTATCGTAGAGGATGTTCCACTGAAAGATGGCAAAGTAGACGGTCGAGATGTTGCAGCAGACGGTACACGACTTGATGCAATCACCGATGCGAGCTACAAGAACTCGAACGTCACGACTATCACGGGCAATGCTGGTACGGCCACAATACTGCAGACCTCGCGCACTGTCCGTACCAATCTCGGTTCAACCGCAACGGCTTCATTCAATGGCAGCGCCAATATCACGCCGGGAGTTACAGGCACATTGCCGATTAGCAACGGCGGTACGGGAGCCACTTCAACTGCAACCGCGCTATCGAATCTAGGTGGAATCGGTGCGTCTACTACTGCGACGCTGACGAATAAGACCATCGACACGGCAAGCAACACAATAGTCAGACAATACTGCAAGGTATACCAATCAAGCACACAGAATGTATCCACTAACACGCTGACTGCAATGCAATACAACACTGAACTGACTGACCCGTCGGGTTGGTTCGACTCCGCAACCAGCACAACAAACATCTCGCCAAGCAGCGGAGGCGGATACTGGGTTATTGCACAGTGTGAGTTGGCTCTATCATTCAACAACGACCAGTTCCATCTGAAAGTATATGTCAATGGATCACCGACGACGCCGGCCGTAGAGACTGTTACGTCCTATCGGAACACCAGTACTGGTGGTGCGTCGCAGACCATCCAGGCCTCTGGTCTAGTCATACTTCCGAGTTCCCAGAGCATATCCGCCTATGTGAAGCACAACCACGGCGGGGATAGGCCAGTGGTTGGCAGTCTGACTGTCATCAAGTTGTGATGGAGTGCATGAGCGAGTCGGAGCGATACGAGGCACGAGTTCTGACCCGCGACCCGCGAGCCCTGACTGCTGAGCAGGTCGCCATACGCGCCATGGTGGACGAGCTAGATCGGAAATTGGCTCATGAGGCCGCTCAGAGCCTGCCTGCTGCCGACGAGAGTCCTGACACGCCCAACGACGCTATCTAGTGTATATCGACGCCTCAGAGCGCCTCTCAATGGGATAGTTGGGCTAGCAGGCCCGGAAACCAACCAAGGGAGAAGCAAGTGGCACAGCGTGTTCGAACCATCCTTGTGGATGACATCGAGGGTACGGAGATCAAGGAGGGTGGCGAGACGATCAGCTTCGGCTACCGGGGAGTCAACTACCAGATCGACCTCAATGACGAGAACGCCAAGAAGTTCGACGAAGCGATGGACTTCTACCTCACCCACGCCACTCGCTTGGGCGGTCGCAAAGAGCCCTCCGGTACCTCATCTACTCGCACAGACAAGGCTCAGCTTGACGCTATGCGCTCGTGGGCGCGCGAGAACGGCCACCAGGTGAGCAGCCGTGGCCGGATCAGCAAGGCGGTGAGAGAGGCGTACCAGGCCGCCCATTGAAACGAGGTGTTGCTCAGGTAGCGATATACAGATGGCGAGTGGCGTCCTCTAAGAGGTTGCGCGCGCTGTCGAGTGCGTGCGACATAGTGTTGCCCTCCAACGGCAGTCGGTCCGGATGAACCTCGCCTTGGCGCACGCCATCTGCGACCTCGCGTAGGCGCTGGCTTTCATCGAGGAGCATTCGGGCAGCATCAGCCAGTTCAATAGTGGCGCGGTCGATGCATCGGGCACGTTGCTCTCTGTCCATGTCTCCTCCTAGATGTCGTCCCAGCCGACGCTGCCGGGAGCTGGTTTCGGCTTGCGCTGGGTCTTCGGCTGGTTGCGTCGCTCTATCTCGTCCCTCACTTGAGCGAGTGGCTTGCCGTATTGATTGCGTGACGTCGCCACCACTCTCGCCGCGTGGCTCGTTGTCTGGGCAGGGGGTGTGGTCAGGAGCGTCATCGGTGGGCTAGTGCCAGTCGGAGTCGCAACCTGCGCGATTGCTTCGAATCGCTGCAGATTCACGAAGTCCTCGGGATTGAGCATGCTCGACATCTCTCGGGCGATGAGACGTGCGTCCTTATCTCCCGACTTCATAATAAGCTTAGAGCCGGTGTTGACCAGTACGGCATCACGCACGGTCGGCTTGAGCTGGTCGAGATACTGGGTGGCCAGGACCATGCCCACCCTGTGCTTCCTGGCCTGTGCGAGCATCGATTCAGTGTTGATCGGTAGGTCCATGAAGTCGCCGAACTCGTCCAGCAGCACGTAAGTCGGCGCCGACTTCTGGACGCTCTTGGTGGCCGACCAGATGGCGTTCATGAGGAGCGTGCCGGCCAGACTGACCGTCCCTTCAGGCGCACCTTTGAGGTTGATTAGGAGCACCTTGTTGTCTTGCAGCACGTCCCGCATCTGAAAACTCGACTCGCTCTGTCCCATGATGTAGCGCAGCTCCGGTCGCGAGATGAGCTCCCAGACGCGGGATAGTACGGGGTCGGCCCGCTGCTGCTGTTCCTGCTTGCGCCGGTTCTCATGGCGCTGCCACCACCGCTTGAGCTCGTGATCCTCGACGTTGCGTACTACCTCGTCGGCCCAAGCGGCTTCCTCCTCAGTGGATGGGTTCAGTAGCGGGAGGATGTCCACGAAGCTAAGTCCGGGGAATTGAGCGATGGTCTTCAGCCCGTGATAGAGGTACTCCTTGCTCCAGATCCCCATCGAGTTGCTGCCGAAGCGGTACTGCAGGAGAGATATCAGCTCGTCGACCACCTTGTCAGGGTTGCCCTGGTCCAGCACGTTAAACCCCACTGGGAAGTTGCTATCCCGCACGTCGAGCAAGATGACGTCTTTAATCCGGTGTGAGGGCACGTAGTCCAACACTTTCTGGTAAAGGTCGCCCTCGGTCTCCATGAGGATGACGCCTGCCCCGGCGTGCATCGCCTGCCGAGCCACGTGGGCGAGCACCTCCGACTTGCCGACGCCCGTTCGTCCGCCGACGTAGGTATGCAGGAGTGCATCGTTGAACGAGATACCGATTGGGCGTTCATGGCCGGAGACATTGGAGTGGCCGACCACTAAGCCATCAGTTGGCACCGTTTTGTTGGCGGGCATTTGACGAGTCCGACTCTGCGGGAGTCCTGGCACGAATGGTGAGCCAAGCGGCCAAGCGATGAGCGCCGATAACTCGGTCAGCGACAGCTGCGCCGGGTAAACCATCAAACCTCGGCCTGCCTCGATGCGCTGAATAACTGATGACATTGGGACGAGCCGCTTCACGATTGAGTTGTGGGCAGACTTCGTGCTCCTGAGTGCCTTGCCGATGTTCTGCGCGATATGTCGGGCACGGGAGTCAGAGGAGGCTTGAGACGCAACCCTCATGACGGCCAGCATGTTAGCTTCGCTGAGCTTTGCCCGTTCTTCCTCAATGACATCCCGTTGCACCGTGCCGGTAAGGACATTCATCCAACGGAACTCCGATTGCTTTACGTGCGGCTTCGGCTGCCTATGCGCCGAGGTTATGACCCACTGCATCATTAACGCCTCGTCGTCAGCCAGATGCGTGAGCGCCGTAAGTAGCCGGGCACTCAACTCGTCCGGTGATGCGATGTCAAGTGGTTGGCTGACCTTGCTCATGCCAAGTTCGACTGCGTACCTCCATCGATGCTTCGGCAAAGTAGCCTCGCGTGTGGCCACGACGCCAGGGACCATGACGCTCAACTGGCCGATGACGTATTCGGCGTCGCTCCTCCAGGGGATCTTCATGTAGTGGCGGATGCCGCTGGAGTCGGCGCAGACCTCGAACACGATCGAGTCGTGACCGGTCAAGCGATGGGGTTGAAGCGTGCCGCTCAGGCTACGAAGCCAAGCCATGACCTGCTTGTTGTCTAGGCTGGCAGGAAAGGTCAGCGAATAGGTGCGGCGCTCCTGGTCTTTAGCCTTCTGATCTAGCGTCTTCACGGTAGCAACGCCTCCAAGCAGAGTCAGGGAGATGGCTGAAATGTAGAAGGCGAGGATTTCCATACCACTTCCTACTATGGCATGAAAATCCTCGCCTTCACGTCACCACGTTCGCTGTCGTCGAACGATAGTTCCGATAATGAGAAGGAGCGCCAGCCCGATTAATACGGCGGGCAGCAATGGCTCTACGCTCCACCAGATGATCCTTGCCGCTAGGGCGACCAGGATGATGAGAACCAGGACGTCTCTCGCCCGTCTCATATTACGTTACGCCAACCTTGATTGCCCTCCGAGCGAATCTTCCGGATGGTCTCATTGGCCAGCTTGTTGATCTCCAACGCGGCCGCGGCCTCTCGTTCGCGGATGCGCTCCACCTTTTTCAGATGAGATTTGTGCTCATTTGCCTGTCGCACAAATCGGCCTACGTCCCAAATTACGGCCATGCTGATCGCCACTGCTCCGACGATCAGTATAAAGCCGAGTATCTCCATAGCCATCACTCCTCGAAGTACTTTCGATTCATTGCCAGGAACTGCCGGCCATATCCGTCGAGCGCGTCCTGCAGAGCAGGATCGTCACCAGCGAGGATGCTGGCTTGATGCTTGACGACCGTAGTATTCGCTACGACTTGGTCGGCTAGCCGAGTCTGATCTACAGCAACTTCCGTTACCGCTAGATCAGAGGACTCGCGGTCTCGCCAGGCTCGAAGCTGATCGCGGAACTCAGTCCACGCCTTCGGAGTAACAAGACCGATTGCAAAGCAGAGGACTGCTACGACCACGATGCCCATGTCGATCAGACCGCGTCGCGGATGGTCTTCTGCGAGCCATGGCCGAAGTTCATGACATAGCCCTGCAAGGATGCGGAGAGCTCCGGATCGCCACCGGAGACGAAAGCTGCCTCGCGGTAGACGTCAGCGAAACGATGCATGCCTAGGCCCGTGAGCGCGGCCATCGCGTCGATCCTTGTCCGAGCTTCCTCGGCCTGGTGACGAATCTTCACCTCGGTGAGCTGGTGGTTCTGGTACTCGCCCACCATCCGGTCTTCGTGCTTCGCCAATTGAGGGTTGGACCAACGCGCCATCGCGGAAGACCGCTGGGGTCGCTCGATCTCGTTGTAGTCGCCACCGTTGTAGTGGTTGATGCTGCTACTCATGATGCCTCCAGGGGCTCAGGCTGGTTGGTCACGACCAAGCCAGCGAGAAGAGTGCGTGGAAACGACCCGCGCTACCGGATCGGTGAGGGACCGCCGTCCCTTCCACTGTTCAGTTCTCAAGTTGCTGACGACTTGAAGCTGCCGAGCTACGTCGCGTGACAGACACGTTAAAACGGGTGTCAGTGCGGTGTCAAGTCGTGACACGTAGATGCAGCCCCCCTGGTGGTGGACGGCGTGTCGTGGCAGTATGTAGCGGCGGTCATGTGGGTAAGACCGTTATGTTGTTGTTATCAAAACTGCGCATTCACTGAAGAGAAAAGGCGATGATGGAGATGCGTGAGATAGCGGGACTCAGCCACGACGAGCTCACTACTTTGGTTCGAGAGCTCTCTCAGGGGGAGGGTATGACTGATGAGGCACTGAAGCTCAGCGCCGCCCGTCGTGGGCTTGACCCGAACATCGCTGCTGAACTGCGGACGGCGATCGTCGACGCGTCTGAACTCATTATTGAAGCAGTGCACCGCCGTGCCATCCGAAGTGCTCTCGGCATCGAAACTGCTGGCCAGACGCTCACTCAGCGTCGGCTCAAGTACATGAACGAGACCGGCCTGAGTCAGCGAACGCTGGTCCGCCACGAGATCGAGGGTGCTGAGGCGATCGCCGAGATCCTGCCGCGTCTTGAGCACATTCGTGAGCAGGACGCCGCCAAAGTGGAGACAGAACGCGAGCTCGAAATTAACGAGCTCAAGCGGGACATCGGCGAGATTAAGAGCATGCTCAATCAGCTGCTGCACGCTTCCTAGCCATTCCGACTAGAGGGCTGCCCCATAGGTAGGCTGTGGGGACTCTGGCAGCCTGTGCCCTGGCAGCCGTGCTCCTCGCCGTGGTGCAGAGCGGAGTGATCGAAGAGCTGATCAGCACGGTGATCCAAACCGCCCTGTCGGTGGCCCTCTAGTGGCACGCGAGCGCCGGGACGCCGGTATGGCCACGGCCGAGTTGGCGATGGTGATTCCGGCGGTCTTGCTGGTGCTCGCGATGTGCTTGACTGGATTGAGTCTCGGCGCCGATCAGATCCGCTGCGTGGACGCGGCGCGTGCAGCAGCGCGCGCCGCGTCTCGCGGTGAACCGACCGCCGATGTGCGTCGCTTGGCTCAGGCCTTGGCCCCCAGCGGGTCACAGGTCCAGATCGACCTGGACGCAGGGCGCGGCGAGGTGAGTGTCACCGTGCGGGCTCCACGGCACACCAGGCTGTTGGCTTCCCTGCCCGCGCCGTCAGCCACCGCGAGCGCTCCCCTGGAGCCGGTGGTGGGCAGCGACCCATGAGCACGCGCCAGCGGTGGCCGAAGAGCGCCCGCCAAAGGTGGCTGATGAGGACGCGGCAACGATCGGCGATGAGCAGGCACCGCGCGGTGCGACCGCCTGGTCACCGAAAGGAGTTTCACCTGGCGCAGGGTCGCCGCGGGCGTGATGCCGAATCGGGGTCGGCTACGGTTCTGGCGCTCGGTGTGATCGCGGTGCTGATCACGACTCTGCTGGCTTTGTCGTTGCTTGCCGCCGCGGTTGCGGCACGCCAACAGGCTCAACTAGCCGCCGATCTTTCAGCCGTGGCAGGGGCCCAGTCGCTACGCCACGGCGCGGGAGCAGCAGCGGTCTGCGATCGCGTGGCCCACTTCGTGCAGGAAAACAATGCCACCGTGGATGCGTGCACTGTGCGCACGGGCCAAGCCGAAAGCAGCGCTCCCGAAGTGCGAGTGAGCACCAGTGTGCGGGTCAGGTTAGGTCCCGGATGGACCGCTCGCGCCAGCGCCAGAGCAGGTTTGGTTGCGCCGTGACGCCACTCGCCTCAGTGTCGTGGCGGCGGAGGCGGCTTGCCGGCGTCCGAGGATGAGCCGCCGGAGGAACTTCCTGTGGAGGGTGAGCGCGTGGACTGCACCGGCCCGGTCGGCCCACCTTGGCGCTTGCTGACACCGGACGTCGTGGCCGAATCACCGGGGTTGCGCTTCGAAGAAACCGCTGCCGAGGTGCCTTTCGTGCTCTTCTGGTCTGGCGGCTCCGTGGGGCCGCTAACGTCGCTGCGATCCTGAGCGTCGTCGCGAGGCTGCGCTTCCTGCCCCTTCTTAACTTCCTGGCGCAACCGCTTGACCTCGGCCCGCTTCTCGCCTTGTTTCTTCAGGCCGATGCTCAGCATCAGGGCACCGATCGCCATCACGACAATGGTGGCGGCACCCAAGAAAAACAACTGCAAGGGCGTCAACTCAGCGGTGAACACGCCCCAGTCAATGGGCATCGGTTCCAAGCCGCTTGTAGCAAACATGACATAGACCACGACGATCACCGCGAGGATGACCAAGATCAGACCGATGGCAAACATGACAACCCTTTCCGACCGCAGTGGTATGAACTCGTTCAAGCCTAGCCGAGCACCGCGCAATAGGCGGCCTCTACTGCAGGCGCCCCGGACGAGGCCTCAGTCAACCACGAGGGCACGAAGCACACGCACTGCACCCGTCTTGTCCAACGGGTCGTTGCCGTTGCCGCACTTGGGTGATTGCACACAACTAGGACAGCCGGTGGTGCAGCTGCAATCTTCGATCGTCGACAGGGTCGCGACAAGCCACGGGCGCAAGGCAGCAAAGCCGCGATCGGCTAGTCCAGCACCGCCGGGGTGACCGTCATAGACCAACACGGTGGGCTCGTCGGTGTCGACGTGCCGGAGCGTTGAGACGCCGCCGATATCCCAGCGATCACACGTCGCAACCAGCGGCAACATACCGATCGCAGCGTGCTCGGCGGCATGCAGGGCTCCGGGGGCATCGGCTTTCGAGACCCCTGCTGCCTGGATAGCCTCCACCGGCAGCGTCCACCAGACACCGCGCGTGCGCAGCCTGCGCACCGGTAGATCGAGGGAGTGCTGCCCGATGACTTCACCACTGGGTAGGCGTCGCAGAAACGACGTCACATGCGAGGTCACTTCCACCTCACCGACCTGAGCCATCCCCGGGCCGAGTTGGACCATCGGCACCTCAGATGTAGCCAGCAGCCGAAAGTCGCTGACTGAGGCCGCGTGAGTGTTCCACCCTGGGTCGCCGCGGACCACTACCGCTTGTGCCTGGTTGAGGTCGAGCTCAGTGACGAGATACGTCTGCCCCTGGTGCACGTATACCGCGCCGGTGTGGACCGCAGCGGGCGCGCGGGCCTCATCGACGGTGCCCAGCACGCGACCGGTCGCCGACTCGACGATCCGGACAGCGGTCCCGGTGCCGCGTAGGGACACGTGGTCAGCGGCGCGGTCCTGCCTGGCCCAGAACCACCCGCCGGGCCGGCGGCGCAGCACTTTCGCGGTGACCAACGAGTCGGCCAGCCCCGTCATGGTGGGTCCGAACCACCGAACGTCGGCGTCGGTCAGCGGCAGTTCGGCGGCAGCGGCCGCCAGTTGTTGGGCAAGGACACGCGGATTCTCCGGGTCGATGACCCCCGCTTCGATCGGGTCGGAGAAGATCCGCTCGGGATGGTGGATCAGGTAACTGTCCAACGGGTCGTCGGCCGCGACGAGCACGGCGAGTGATGGGCGTGCGACCCGGCCTGCCCGGCCGGCTTGCTGCCACATCGAGGACAGCGTGCCCGGCCACCCAGCCAGCACCACGGCGTCCAAGCCCGCCACATCGATGCCGAGTTCTAAGGCCGTGGTTGCGGCCAACCCCATCACCTCCCCAGAGCGCAGCGCGGTTTCGAGGTCGCGTCGATCCTCAGGCAGGTACCCGCCCCGGTATGCCGCAATCGTGTCGACGCGGTGCGGGCTCAGCTCACTCAGCCCGCGCCGGGCGATATCGGCCACTACCTCGACACCGGTTCGCGACCGCGCAAAAACCACGGTCTGGATGCCGCCATCCACCAGATCGGTCAACAGGTCCCCGGACTGGGCCACCGCGCTGCGCCGCTTCCCATCCTGACCGAGTGGCGGCTCCCACAACGCAAACGTCACTGCTTCGCGCGCCGACCCGTCCTCGGTGATCGCTCGCACCCGGAAGCCGGCTAAAGCGCTGGCGTGCTCACCTGGGTTCGCGCTGGTTGCCGAGGCGAAGGCCAATGTGGGGTCAGCGCCATACCGAGCCGCCACCCTAAGCAATCGGCGCAGAACGAGCGCCACCTGGGCCCCGAAGACACCCCGATACACATGCGACTCATCGACGATGACGTAGTCGAGCCGGCGTAAGAACGGGGCCCAGTGAGAGTGGCCAGGCAGCAACGAGGCGTGCAGCAGATCCGGGTTGGTCAACACCAGGTGGGCGTGGTCGCGGATCCAACGGCGTTCTTCACTGGGTGTATCACCGTCATAGGTAGCCGCTCGCAGGCCCGGGATCGCCAAGGCGCGGATACGTGCTTCGTGGTCGGCGGCCAGCGCTTTGGTCGGAGCGAGATACAGAGCCGTCGAGCCGCGGCCAGTCGGGGCCTCCAGGCCGCTGGCCAGCGAAGTCAGTGTCGGCAACAGGTAGCCCAAAGACTTGCCCGAGGCCGTCCCGGTGGCAACGGCGACATGTTCACCCGACCACAGACTGTCGGCTGCGTGCCGCTGGTGGGACCACAGGGCGCAGATACCCGAGCCGGTGAGGGCGGCGTAGAGGGCGGGGTCCACCCAGGGTGGAAAGTCGGCGGTGCTGGCTGCTCGGGCGGGCACCGTGTGGGTGTGTATCAGCGAGCGGCGGCGCTGGCCCCGAGCTAGATGTGCCAGCACGTCTTCGGGGTCGAATTGTGCGGAATGGGTCATCGGTGCCACCGTATGCGCAACCGCGGCGCAATCACGCAAGGACTAAAGGCACTACTGTGAGCCGCAGAAACCCACACACTTGGTGCGTCGCCTGTTGATGCCCGCTGCTTGGAGGTAACGAATGACGCCGATGACCCAGGAGATCAGTCTGGGCTGGGGAGGCACGTCCATTGTGGTCGTGGTGCTCTGTATTTCCATTGCCGCGTTGGTGATGGGCCTGAAGTTCCGGCAAGAGGTGCTGGCCACCTCACCTGGCACCGAAAGCATGCAAGAGATTGGTGCTGCGGTGCAGGAGGGGGCGCAGGCCTACCTGCGGCGCCAGTTCAGGACGCTGATCGTCTTCGTGATTCTTGCGTTTTTCCTCCTGTTGTTGCTTCCCGCTGACGGCCTGTCAATTCGGATCGGGCGCTCCGCGTTCTTCGTGATAGGTGCTGTCTTCTCTGCGGCCATCGGCTACCTCGGGATGAACCTGGCGACAGCCGCTAACATGCGCGTAGCCGAGGCCGCCCGCACCTCCGGCCGCGACCTCGGGATGAAGATTGCCTTCCGCACCGGCGGGACCGTCGGCATGTTCACGGTGGGCCTGGGCCTGCTCGGCGCCTCGCTGGTCGTGCTCATCTACCAGGGGGACGCCGCCAAAGTCCTGGAGGGCTTCGGTTTCGGCGCGGCCCTGCTGGCCATGTTCATGCGAGTCGGCGGCGGCATCTTCACCAAGGCCGCCGACGTGGGGGCCGACCTCGTCGGCAAGGTGGAGGCCGGCATACCGGAGGATGACGCGCGCAACCCCGCCACGATCGCTGACAACGTCGGTGACAATGTCGGTGACTGCGCCGGCATGGCTGCCGACCTGTTCGAGTCGTATGCCGTCACGCTGGTTGCAGCGCTCATCCTCGGGACCGCGGCGCTGGGCACGAACGGTCTAACCTTCCCGCTGATCGTCCCGGCCATTGGTGCGCTCACCGCGATCATGGGTGTTTACATCACCAAGGCTCGACCCAATGAGACCGGCTTGGCCGCGATCAACCGAGGCTTCTACCAATCGGCCGGGGTTGCTGCCTTGGCCTCAGTCGTCGCCGCGTTCATCTTCCTGCCGAAGAGCCTGGGCGCGGACTTCACCGAGCTCACGATCTTTGGCGCCAGCACCACCCCGGATCTCAACCCGGCCGCGCGAGGCGCCGGCGCCGTCGTCATCGGCATCGTCTTGGCTGTGGCCATCTTGAAGTTGACCGGTCACTTCACCGGCACCGACTCCAAACCCACCAAGGATGTGGCACGCACCTCGTTGACCGGGCCGGCCACGGTGATCCTGGCCGGGATCGGTGTTGGCTTTGAGTCAGCGGTCTATACCGCCGTCACCATCGCCGGAGCCGTCTACATCTTGTTCACCCTGGGCGGCGGATCACTGATCTTGTCATTGTTCTTCGTGGCGCTCGCCGGATGCGGGTTGCTCACCACAGTCGGTGTCATCGTTGCCATGGACACCTTCGGGCCGGTCTCCGACAACGCCCAAGGCATCGCCGAAATGTCGGGCGACGTCCACGGTGAAGCCGCCCAGGTGCTGACCGAACTCGACGCGGTCGGGAACACGACGAAGGCGATCACCAAGGGCATTGCCATCGCGACTGCCGTGTTGGCCGCGACCGCACTGTTCGGTTCCTATTGGGACGCGGTGAACGAGTCGCTGACCGACCTGTCCGGTGTCGCTCCCGAGGAAGGGGTATCGGTGCTGCAGTCCTTCCTGGTCTTCGACCCGCGCTCGCTGGTCGGTCTGATCATCGGGGGCTCGGTGGTGTTCCTGTTCTCCGGGTTGGCGATCAACGCGGTGACCCGTGCTGCTGGTGCCATCGTGTTCGAGGTGCGTCGCCAATTCCGTGACATGCCCGGAATCATGAACCACACGCAGAAGCCGGACTACGCACGGGTCGTCGATATCTGCACCAAGGACTCGCTGCGCGAATTGGCCACTCCCGGTCTGCTGGCCGTGTTGGCCCCGATCGCCGTCGGGTTCTCCCTCGGTGTTGGTGCGCTCGCCGGCTACTTGGCTGGCGCGATCGGCACAGGTGTGTTGATGGCGGTGTTCTTGGCCAACTCCGGTGGAGCCTGGGACAACGCCAAGAAGATCGTCGAAGACGGCAAGCACGGCGGTAAAGGCACAGTTGCCCACGAGGCAACGATCATTGGTGACACCGTCGGCGACCCGTTCAAGGACACCGCTGGCCCAGCGATCAACCCGTTGATCAAGGTGATGAACCTCGTTGCGCTGCTGATCGCACCGGCCATCGTGACCATGTCCATCGGTGACGACGCCAACGATCTGCTGCGCTGGGCCATCGCGCTCGCAGCGACCGCGATCATTGTTGGCGCAGTGTGGTTCAGCAAGCGCCGCGATTTGGCGATCAGCGACGACAGCACTCAGGACGCCACCACTGCCTGAGCGGGTCCAGAGGCCGAGGGCGGCCGATGAGGGCACGCTGGGGCGGCTGCGATCTGACCTAACCGCGGCGGCCTACACCGTCGACACGTTGACCGATCTGCTCGGCCCGATGGCGCACGCTGCGATGGCTAGGGGTCAGCGGGTCCCCGCCGACCTGGCGACGCGCAGCGACAGTACTCCCGCCGCGGTGCTGCTGCGACTGTGGGTGCTCGGATTGCCGGTGGATACCGCCGCGGTTCAGGCTGCCCTGCCTACGGTGGGTGTCGACGGGATCGTGCACATCGGCCTGGCTCGGCTGATCGAGCCAGGCACCCAGGTCGCCGGGTCGGTCGACCTGCGGCCCTATGCCGATCGGGACCATGACTGGTGGGTGGTATCCGACCTGACCAGCATGGCTACGTCCAGGCCGCTGGATGAAGCTCACGTGACCGGTGTGGGTGGGGCGTCTGTGACGCTGGCGTCGTGGACTCCGCGGCCCTGGACGGCGCGGGTGCTTGATCTCGGCACCGGCTCGGGGGTGCAGGCGCTGGCTCTGGCCAGCCATTCGGCATACCGGGTGGTCACCGACCTGAGCGATCGCGCGCTGCAGTTCGCGCTGATAACGGCCACACTGAACGGCGTCGACGTCGAGCCACGAGCAGGATCGGCGTTCGACCCGGTCGTTGGCGAGCAGTTCGACCTCATCGTCTGCAACCCGCCGTTCGTGATCACCCCGCGCACGAGCCAGGCCGCGGCACTGAGCTATCGAGATGCCGGGGCCATCGGTGATGGGTTCTTGGCCGAGTTAATCGGTGGTGTCCAGGCGCACCTGGGGCCGGGTGGAATCGCCGTGTTCCTGGGCAACTGGGAGGTGCCAGTTGGCGGGCGCTGGACGGAGCGACTCGGCGGATGGCTGGACGGGACGGGACTGGACGCGCTCGTCGTCCAACGAGACGTGCAAGAGCCGAGCGAGTATGCGGAAACCTGGGCGGGCGATGCCGGCCTGCGCCCAGGAGAGCTCGCGTACGAGGATGCCTACGAACACTGGCTCACCGACTTCGCGAGCCGGGATGTGGAGCGCATCGGTTTCGGCGTTGTGGTGCTGCAGCGACCGGCTGAAGATCGGGCGCCTTGGCGACACTTCACCGAGCTACGCGGGGGAATGGATCACCCGATGGGCCCGCACGTTCTCGCCCACGTCAGGGCACGAAGTTGGCTAGCCATGCATACCGACCAGGACGTTCTCTCGGTGCCATGGACGATGGCCGATGACGTGACCCAGGAGCAGATCGGCAGGCCGGGGGCAGCTGATCCGGCAGTGATCAGACTTCGCCAGGCAGGAGGGTTTGGCCATGTTGCCGACGTCGGCACGGTGACCGCCGCAGTTGTCGGAGCCTGCGATGGGGAGCTCAGCGCTCGGCAGATCATCGTCGCCGTGGCCACGCTCCTGGACGTGGACCTCGATGAGGCCCTGGCTCAGGCAGTGAGTGCAGTGCGCGAGTTGGTGGCGTTCGGTCTGCTGTGCTGAACGGCGGGCTCCCGCTGTTGGTCCAGGCCAGCCCAGCATGCCCAAAGCGCCTCGGAGCTCTGCTCATCGAGAGCGAAAGCGTCGATGAACATCCGCAGCGAACGGCGAGACAGTGACTTTCCGGACAGTGCTCGACTGACGGTGTCTTTGAGGCGGCGCGGCAGGTCCGAGTTGGAGCGGGGCTGCTGGCCGGTCGACCATTGATATTCGGCGAGGACCTGGGCGATTGCACCCTGGTGTATGCCGCGACCTGAAGCGGGCGCATACGGCATCCACATCTGGCGTGCCCGCGGATCTTCCCGCATCAGCGTGCACAGCATTTGAACCGCTCTGGCACGTGCCAGTTGTCGGGGATCGGACACCTGCGCAAGGGATGGGCAGGCGTGGTTGATCTCATGGCTTGCGGGAAAACGGTGGTCTACGGACTGTCGCATTGACTCGACACCTTCCGGCGGGGGATGAGCGTGACAAGCCTGTAGAGCATGCAGTTTGGCTGGTGATACGTGCCGCGGTGAGTTTTCTTGTGGGAATTCCTTGTCTGCCATCCACCATGAGGAGGTCGGCAATACGCAGCCCGTCGCTCATCAGGTGACCGTTACCGCGCCTACAGAGCTCCAGGTACCCGCAGTGGTGTCATCGCAGCGGCTTCATACTGAGCCCGGCGCGCCATCAGCTCATCGCCCTCCTGGTATGCGTGGAGGGCAAGCATCGTGCCTTCGAGGGCAGCAGTAGTGTCACCGATGATCGCTCTCAGATGGGGAAGAACGACTTCCTGCGCGAACTCATCGACCCGCATGGAAACATGCGGGCTGCTGGGTAGCGCCATCAGCAGTTCGCCAACGGACTCCTCGACACGGGCGACGTGTGCGTCATACTCGGCAGCGCTGTGGCCAGCGTTGAGCAACACCTGGTGCACCTCGGCAACGTGGATGTCCCACGCGGTCATCCATCTCTCCTCACATGTAGCGAACGGGCAGGATCAGCGACGTCAGCCGATGTTCTGAACCGCCACCCGAGCTCGACCTTGAGCAGCGATGGCGGTCTCGTCATTGCGCGCCATCGTCGTGCGGACCAGCGTGATGATCGAGCGGACCTCGTCGCTCGCGCGGCGCCAGCGCTGCTCCACCATGTGGTAGTCCTCCGAGACGCCATCGGCCTGGAAATCCGACATCGCGGCGGCCACTTGGGCATCCCGGGTGGCCATCAACGACTCGAGCCGGCCGATGATGCCGGCGATGTCTGACTGCACGGTGGCCGAGACCCCGGTGTCGAAAGAGATGCGATCTGTGCTGCTCATGGTGTTCCTTTCACGGACTGTATGTGCGGGTGCGGGTGCGGGTGTCGGAGCGGTGCGGGTGGTGCCGGTATGCGGGTGGTGCGGGTGGAGCGGGTGGTGCCGGTACGCGGGCGGTGCCGGTACGCGGGTGGTGCGGGTGGGCTGGTGACTAAGCGCGGGAAGCGAAGCGTGCGCCGTCGAAGTTGGCTGAGCCTTGTGCTGCAGTGGCGTTGTCGCTGGACTCCATGTCACCGGTCTGGAAGGCCAGATCCATCCCGCCTTGGCCTTGCAGGATCGCCGACAGCGAGCCATTCAGATCCGCCGCGACCTGGTCGGTGCGCATCTTGAAGGCATCGAACGCAGCGCGACCAGCTCCGTTGAACTTGCCCTCCAGCGGCTCTACGCAGGTCACCAAACTGGTCACCAGTGCCCCCAGATCCTCGTGTGAGCCGTGCGTGCCCTTGGACAGCACGCTCAGGGTGGCGCTTCCCATATCGAATTTCACGTCGAACCTCCGTTGACTCGGTGCGACCACCCGGCGGGATTGCCCGGCGGCACCAACACGGCCTATTAGAAACACGATTCGCCACAGCGCCGCGAAAGTTATCCACAGGCGGCACATCGGAGGTCTGCAATCGCGAGAGCATCGGACCATGTCCGAAGACTGGCTGGTGACCACTGACCGATCCGTGCAGTTTGCAGAGCTGCTCCAGGCGTTGCAGCCATGGGGCGACACGTTGACGTTGCGGGCCAGCGCCGATGAGTCGTGCACCCTCATCATCGATTCAGCCGATCACGCCGTCGCCTGGATCACCCCCAGCGTCCCGGTCACCGACCTCGCCGATGTTGTCCGTGATCACGAGCTGCCCGGCCTGAACGCAGAGCGGACCTGGTGGACCGAGGTGGTAGTCCCAGCAGGCCGTCACGGGGCGCAAGACACGCCAGGCACCCGCAGATTGGCACGGGCCATCGCTCATGCAGCGGGAGGGGAGGCGTTGCCGTTGAGCACGACCACCGGCGCACAGCACTCTGCCCGCGTCCATGGCGGCCAACCGGTCGACGATGTGGCGTGCGACGTGCTGACTGACTCATCAGCGATCTTCCTGCAAACCCGCCCGATCCTGGCGATGACCGGGTGGGTGACGTATGCCATGTCCTGGGCTGCAGATCGCGGGCTGCGAGCAGTCTTTGTCACCCCCAACACCGCCCGGCTCTCGCCGGTGTTGCGTCACCTTGCGGGGCGCGGGGGGTGTGGTTGGATTCAGCAAGGCAGCGACGGGATGATAGACGGCTTCGACGGGGCACCGCTGGTCTGGGACGGGCAAGCTTTCCAACCGACTGGCCCGGCTGCCCACGCGCCGGCGAGTAACGGTCCATGGGAACTGTTGCTGGAGTGTGAGGCCTACCACCCACAGGCGAGCAGCGCCCCGATCGCCCACCTGGTGTCCGCCGCGCAGGCTGCCGTGGGCTTGGCGACGCCCGGCACGTGGGGATTGTTGGAGCCCACGGATCGGCCCTGGGATCGGCAGGTGATCGCTGACCAGGCGGCATCCACCTCGCCGAACTTGTTTAGGTTCTTCACTCGCTCCGCAGATGCGCACGGCATCTGCACCGTCGTCCCGGAGCCGATCGGAGTCCGCGAGGACGTCGTTGTCGTTGCAGGGGCTGCTGGGGTTGCCGAGCTGCTTGCGGGGGGCATCGACCAGCAGCGGATGGGGGAGCGGCTGCTTCAGGCGGGGTGTGACTGGTCGGTGCTGGGGTATCGGCCCGCAGCCTCAGCTAACGGTGAGCCCGGTGGCCTCGCGGCGGAGCCCCTACCAGGGTTGATCGCCTACCGGTCCGGACGCTTTGCCGACCTGCACGACCTCACTGCCCTCGATAACCTCGGCGTGACATCGACGTCAGGCGTGCACGCCGCGAAAACCGACGTTGGCGTGGTGATCGCCTTTGAGGCTGTGGGGGCCCGCCGCGATGAGGACCGCACACGACTGCGCGAGGTCTGGAGGCGGGTGCTCCAAGCGCTGGCCGGCAGCGGCGCCAACCAGCCGGAGTCCCGTCCTGCTAAGCCGCAATCAGTCTCAGAAAGCGTGGAGGCATGAGGTGACCTACACCTACGACGAACAACTCATCGATGCCACGGGAGTGCGGCGACGGCGTTTGACCGGGGCACTGTTGCACGGCCCGCAGCGGTTGCGCCGCCAGTTCTCCAACCTCGCCATGACGTTCCTGGCCAGTGGGCTCATTGCGGCCCTGATCAGCGCCGGCTGCGTCGCGGCCAGTTTCGTGATGAACCTGCTTGCCCAGCGAGGCGGAGTATGACGCCGGTCACCGGCCCCTATCTGCGCACCACCGTGCTCGGCGGAGGGCAGCGTGTTGACGTGGTGCTACCCACCGATCAACCGGTCGCCGAAGTGCTGCCGGCGGTGTTGGATCTGCTCGAGATCGCTGATCCGGGGACGGTGAGCATGCTGCATACCGACGCCGGGCAGGCGATCGAGTTGGATCGGTCGCTGAGCCACACGGGACTGCACGACGGCGTTGTGCTACACCTGGTTGCCGTCCGTGAGGCCCCAGCCGAGCCCGTCGTGGCAGATCTGATCGATGTCTTCGAGACCGCCGATACGTCTCGGGACCGGTTCGATGCCGCGGCCCAGCAATGGCTGTTGAGTGCGAGCGGTGCGGTGCTGTTGGCGCTCGGTGGTGCTGGGCTGGCCAGCACAGCCGGTCCGTGGGCGCCGTTTCTGCTCGCCGGCTCGGCAGTTGCCTTGTGGCTGATGGCGCTGGCCGCTTCGGCGCCACCCTGGTCTCCGGCGTGGATCAGCCTCGCTGTGGCCGCCTCGCTCCTGGGCATCGGCGCATTGGTCACGGTGCAGATCTCGGCCCCGCAGCGTGGCCTGCTGACCGTCACAGCCGTGATCGCCAGCGTGCTCGCGGCCGGTGCCTGCGCCGACCGGTGGCGCCCCGCCACGATTGCCTGCGCCGTTTTCGCGGGCATGGGGTCGGCGATGGGTTTGACCTGGATGACGACGTCAGATGTCACTGCCACCGGAGCGGTTGGCATGGCCACCAGCGTGGCGGTATGCGGACTGTTGCCACAGTGGGCCCTTGGGTTGTCCGGTGCCTTCACGATCGATGGGCGGGTGCAGCGCGGAGACGTTCTCGGGAGATCGCTGGCACAGCACTGCCTGCTCGAGGCCGGGCGGACGCTCACCGCTGCGCTCGCTGTGACCTGCCTGCTGTTCGCCGTGTCCGGATCGGCTGTGGCCGCTGCGACCCCGACAGATCGCTGGGCATGTGCCGTGTACGTGGTGCTGCTCCTGGTCTGGATCTGCCGGATCCGTCACTTCCCGCTCACCGTGCAGCGTGTCCTCGTGCTGGGCGCGGCCGTTGTCTCGATCACCTGGTGGATGGTCGGTGCTGCGCGCGAGCCCATCGCAGTCCTGCCGGTGTTGTCTATCACGCTGATGCTGGTCGGCGCCCTCGCCCTCGTTGGGCACCGAGCGCGAGCCAGCGCGTTGCTGGCGGCCATCGGAAGGCGGTGGATTCGCCGAGTGGAAGTGATCGGCGTGCTCGCCACCGTGCCCATCGTGGTGGGCTTCTTCGGTGTCTACGGCGACTTGATCGCGACCTTCTGAAGGCGCCATGGATTCGATGCAGCAACCGCAAGGGTGGACCGAGCAGGTGCTTCACCAGTTCGATGTCGAGCACGCCGAGAGAGTGCCCTCAGTGCAGGGCCCCGTAGAGACAGTGCCCTCAGTGCAGGGCGCCGTCGAGAGAGTGCCCTTCGTGCAGGGCGCCGTCTCCGGCTGGCCGCTCGATGGGCCAACCGCAGGGCCAACTGCAGGGCCAACGGTGCGGCGTGCTGCGGTTGAGGGTGTTGGCGCCGAGGGTCCTGCTGAGTCTGAATATTGCCCGCCGCACCAGGTTGCGGCCTTGGCTCAGCGTCCGCGCACTACGCATCGTCGTCTGTCGGCACGTCCGGCGAGCACCGCGACCCAACGATTCTGGTCCGCCGCGCGGACACTGCTCACCCCGGATGACCGCCCGGTTCGTCTCACCGACGCGATCACGAGGATCGCCCTCCCGGTGGCCACGGGTCGACGGATCTGCGTCGTGGGCGCACACGGCGGGGCGGGATCGACAACGGTGGCGCTGTGCCTGGCCAGCCTCGCCGCCATCTACCGAGGTGATCCGGTCGCTCTCGTCGATGCTTCGGTTGCACACGGTGGCCTGTTGACGAGGCTGACGTCGGCGCCTGCCATGAGCGTCGAGGCGGCCGCCCGTCACTTACGTGGGGCATCGGCGCAATCTCGCCCGGCGCTGCTGCGGGGGCAGGCCCCGCACGTCTTCAGTCCTGCCTCGCCCAGCCTCAGCGATCACGTGCTGGACGGCATTCAGCGACACGCGGCGCTGACCTTCGTGGACGCCGCATCGGTGGGTACCGCCTGCGCTGACACTGCATGTGTGGCCAACGGCTACCCAGGTGGTGCGGGCTACCTGGCCAACGCATCGGTCATCGTCGCCGAAAACACGGTGCGCGGGTCGGCGGCGGTGCAGGGATGCCTGAGCGAGCTACGCCACGTCGGTATGCCGAGTGAGTCCGCGGTCGTCATCTTCACCGAGCGTGTGGCGGGCTCCGGAGTAGGCAGGGACTGGCTAGAGGGTGAGGTGTCGAGCATGGCCGCTGCTCAAGTTTTCCACGTCCCACCCGACCGCCACCTCGCCGGGGCAGCCCAGGTGCGTCTTGACCTGCTCTCGCCCGGCACGTCGATGGCGTTGACACACATTGCCGCAGCCGTGATCGAGGCCAGCACTGGGGTCAGCGGCGGGTGCGATGTCACTGGACGCGAGGTGGCCCCAGGAGTGGATTCGCGATGAGCGTGGAGATCGTGCACCGCGCTGCCCGCCGGACTCCCCGAGCACCTGAACCCACCAGTTACGAGGTGGAACGGCCCCCGGCGCTGAGCGAAAGCGGCGGCGGGTGGGGCGGCTTGCTGATGCTGGTGCCGATGCTAGGGGCCGGAGCGTCGATGACTGTGATGATGATCTTTCGGGGCTCAAGTCTGGCTGCGGTGGGGGCCTTGATGATGATCTTGACCGTGCTCGCCTCGATCGTGATGGTCTTCAGCCAGCGAGGCAAAGCAACTCGGGCTCGGCGCGGCCAACGCGAGGCCTACTTGGCCTATGTGGAGCGGACCCGTTGCGACCTGCGGGAGGCCGAGGACGTTCACCTGGCCGGGCTGCGACTCGCCCAACCGCATACTGGAGCCTTGGCCTCACTAGTGCGCGATCGGCACCGGCTCTGGGAACGGCGCCGATCCGACCTGGACTATCTGCACGTTCGGTTGGGCAGTGGACCCGCCCACGTCCGGCAGTTCGCGCGGCAGGGCGATGACAACCCCATCCGGCGTCCGGATGACTTCATGAACGCAGAGTTAGAGCACCTTGAGCGGCGCTTTTCGCGTGCCCTCGATGCCCCGGTGGATCTTCCGCTGGCAGCCGCTGGTGCCGTCAGCGTCGTGGGTGACCGCGAGTTCTGCGACCGGGTGGCGCGCGTGCTGGTCAGCGCAGCGGCGACGCTGGTTTCGCCGGAGGACCTGCATCTGGCGGCAGCCGTGCCGCCGAGTCGGCGGCGGGAGTGGGACTGGCTGACCTGGTTGCCGCACTTGGGCGACCAGGAACGTCCGACACCGTGCGGGCCCCGGCCACGCCTAGCGCGGAAGGCGGCTGAATTGGCCGCCGACTTGGCGCCGGCACTCGCCCGCCGGGCTGCGGTGGCTAGTCAACAGTCGCACCTGCGACGTCCGGCGCCGGGCATCGGGATGGCCACCTTGTTGGTCATCGCCGATCAACACGGCGACCCAGCCGCCAGCGTGACAACATCCGTTCGTGATCTGAACGACGCAGCATTGGGGGTGACGACCCTGCATCTGCTGGCTAGGGTCGAGGATGAGCCTGCTGCCATCTCGATGCGGATATCCCAGGGTGCACCTGGCTCGAATGCAGCGCTGATCGAGCGCTACGAACGCGCCGACGCGCTGCCTACCGAGCAACCGGTCACTGTGGATAGTTTCAGTGTGGCCCAGGCCTGCGCGTTGGCTCGCGCGCTGGCGCAGGTACGGCTTTCCCCGGACAGCCTGGAGCACGACGACGCCGGCGCGGTGCAGGGGATTGCGGCGATGATCGGCATCGAAGATCCCGCTAACGTCGATCTGGATCGGACCTGGACGCGTCCCAGCCAGAGTGACTTCCTGCGAGTGCCGATCGGTACGAACGATGCCGGCGACCCAGTCTGGTTGGACCTCAAGGAGTCAGCCCAATCCGGTATGGGCCCGCACGGCTTGTGCGTCGGCGCCACCGGCTCGGGCAAGTCGGAACTGCTACGCACTTTGGTCCTCGGTTTGTTGAGCACGCATAGCCCCGAAGACGTGGCGATGGTGTTGGTCGACTACAAGGGAGGAGCGACATTCGCGCCGTTCGCCCAGGCACCGCACGTGCACGGGGTGATCACCAATCTCGATGACGACGCCGTCTTGATCGAACGTATCTACACCAGTTTGGCCGGTGAAGTGCGCCGCCGGCAGGAAATGCTGCGCGGCGCCGGCAACGTTGCTGACATCACGGCATACCGGCGGCGCCGCGAGCATCCCGACGCCGGGGAAGACATGGCTCCGATGCCGCATTTGTTAGTGATCATCGATGAGTTCGGGGAGTTGCTGAGCGCCCGGCCCGACTTCATCGAGTTGTTCCTCTCGATCGGTCGCATCGGGCGCTCCATCGGCATGCACCTGCTGCTCAGCAGTCAGCGCATCGAGGCCGGCAAGTTGCGCGGCCTCGACACCTACCTGTCCTATCGCCTGGGTTTGCGAACCCTGTCTGAGTCCGAGAGTCGCACCGTGCTAGATACCCCCGATGCCTTCGCCCTCCCCGCCCTGCCGGGGTATGGCTACCTCAGCGTGGACACGACCACCTACACCCGCTTTCGAGCTGGCTATGTCTCCGGTCCGATGCCGACCTCACAACCTAAGGAGTCGATGCCGTCGGTTGCGGCGCGGCGTGTCCCCGACTATCCAGACGATGAGCCCCGAGTTGCCGCGTCAACTCAGCAGGTCCCGGTGGTTGACTCCGCTCAGGAAAGCCCATCGGCGTCAGGTCAGCCCATCTCGGAGGTTGACCCCGCCGCGGATCGCCCTTCGATCCTCAGCGGCATCATGCACGCGTTGGCGACTCGCCCCGGTGTAGGCCCAGCCGTATGGTCCGAGCCGTTGCCCGCGACGCTGTCTCTCGAAGGCACCCGGGGGGCCGGGGTAGCCCACACCAGCGCCGGGTTGCGGATCCCCTGCTCCGCGACGCTCGCGGTCCCGCTCGGCCTGGTGGATGACCCGGCGCGGCAGTGGCAAGGAGTCTGGGAGCTCGATTTCATGTCGGTCGGCAATGTGCTGGTTGTCGGCGGTCCACGCAGTGGCAGTACCACCCTCCTTCGCACGCTGGCCGCCTCGATCGCCTTGACGCATAGCCCCAGCGACGTGGTGGTCTATGGCGTCGACGCGCTCGGCAACAATCTTGGCGCGCTTGAGTCGCTGCCGATCATGGCCGGCCTTGCCGGCCGGCTGGAGTCCGAGCGCGTCCAACGGGTCATCGACGACGTGCACGCGGTGCTGTGCGAACGCGAAGAGGTTTTTGGCCAGCTGCGCGCCGAGTCACTCGCGGCGGCCCGAGCCGCCATGCCCCTCGGGCCATCCAACGGCCGCAAGGGACCGATGCTGGCCGAGGTTGTCCTGCTGATCGATGGCTACGGGCCGCTAGCAGAGGAGCACCCGGCCTGCGCCGAGGCCCTGGCAGACCTGGTCCGCCGCGGCCCGGCATACGGCATTCACGTCGTCAGCACTGTCAGCCGGTGGAACGAGATCCGGCTCAACCAGCAGACCTTCTTTGACCACACCATCGAATTGCGGCTTGCCGACCCGGCGGAGTCTCGGGTCGGGCGCGCGCGGTCGCAAACCCTGAGTGCTGCGGCTCCAGGACGATGCTTGCTGCCATCAGGGTTGTTTGCGCAGGTGGCACAACCGATAATCGAAAATGGCGGTGGGGATCAGCGCGGAGCCGACCCCGTGACTGCGATGACGTCGACGATCGCGGCGATCAGCGCAGCCGCCCCCGAACGTGCCCGCGCCATGATGCTCCTGCCGGCATCGCTCAGTCCCACCGACATCGAGTCACCCGATACCGGCGCTCAGGTAGCAATCGGGATGGACGGCAGCACCTTCGCGACCCGCAGCATCGACCTCGACGGCCTCGACCGGCACCTACTGCTGATTGGAGACCCCGGCACCGGGCGTACCTCACTGCTACGGCACATCACCTCTGCCCTGGTGCAGCACAACGATTCTGACGACCTTGTGATTGCGCAGATCGACCCGAAGCGGGCGATGCAGGGCGAAATCTCGCAGGACTACCTCGGTGGGTACGCGGCGTCTGCACCCCTGGCGACCCGATTGGTGGAAGCCGTGTTGCCCGAGCTCGAACGTCGCGCGGCCGGTCTGGCCGATGCCGCGGCAAGTTTCGCTCCGCCCAGTCCCCGGATCGTGGTGGTGGTCGATGACTACGACGCGCTGACCGCCTCCGGGGCGTCGCCACTACAAGCCCTCGTGCCGTACATCGCGATGGCCCGAGAGATCAACTTGAACGTGATCGTCGCTCGGCGCACGAACGGCGCAGCCCGTGGCATCTTCGAGTCGGCGTTCGCGGTGCTGCGCGAATGTGGCGCCACCGGTGTGATGTTCTCCGGTGATCGCAGCGAGGGTCAACTTTTCGGATCTGTGCGTCCGCGCGGGCTGCCGGTGGGTCGAGCACTCTTGCTCCGGCCAGGGCAACCAGAGTGCCTCGTCCAGACGGTGCACAGTAAGGCGCCCGAGGCCAAGATCGACCTCGGCTGCGGTGGTCATGTTCGGGAGGGCGCGTGACCGGGCGGTGGCAGCGCGAGCGATGAGGCGGCGGTGCGGATCTGAGGTAGCAAAAGTCGATAGGAGCCAAGGTCGCACGTAGCCGTCAGCGTGACACCGAGGTGTCCGAAGACGGTGAACCATTGCTGCATCACCAACACTTCGCCCTCGGTGCTGAGGTGCCGGGCGAGGCGCCGGCCGCCGGGGTGCCCCGCGACTCGAAGCTTTTCGAGGTCCAACAACTCATACCCCTTCAACAACGTTGGTAGGGCTTCATCGCTAGCCCTTTGCCACTGCCCAAACGTCACGTCAGCGTTGTCGGCGACCGTCAGCACGAGGTTGGCGCGAAACGGAGCCACCACGCGGGGCTGGACACCGGCACGCAGTTGCACGTTGGCGCGAGACTGGACACCGGCGCGGGCATCTTCGATCGCCACCATGATGTCGGGCCCGCTCACCACAACTCGCCAGTCGGCCGGCGGCGCAAACTCGATGCCGGTGCAGGGGTGGGTGGCTTTCAGTCCCAGAACGTCGCCATGTCGAGCAGGTCGCCGCCAATATCCTGAGTTTGATCGCCAGCCCACAACAACGAATCGCCGATCAGATCCCCAGCCTCACCGCCAACATCGACCAGCTGATCACCGACCCACCCGCCGAGCTCGGATCCGGCGAAACCACCGACCAGACCGCCGACGGTGGCCCCCACCACTGTGCCCGCCCCGGGCATGATCGCGGTGCCGATCGCACTGCCGACGAGGGCCCCGGCTTGCCCACCAGCCACTGCGCCTCCGGCGACGGCAGCGCCTTGGGTGGCGGTCCTGCCGATCCGTTGGTTGGTGGCATACCCGCTGTTGTCCTGCCACGCTGCGAGGCCGGAACTTGCCACGGTCACGGCTGCGTTGGCTCGTCCCCACCTGCTCGCAGTCGCCGTCCACTGCGTACGCACCGCGCCTCGGTGACCCTTGGCCTCAAAGGTGCCGCCGGGTGTGAAGGTCGCAAGCCGCTGGGCGTTGCTGAGTCCCTTCTTCGTAGACACCGACCCGGCGCCGGCCGCGAATCGCTGAACCGTGCTGAGCGATGACACCGGCAGATAGCGGCCCAGGGCACCCCGAGGCCTAAAGCTGCCGTGCTCCACGGTGACCATCCAGCTGGCCCGCGCTTCACCGGCAAATCCGAGCATGCCGAATGTGTAGAGCCCGTGACTCATAGGGTCGTCCGTGTCGGGCGGAGCCACAGCGCCCCACAGGTCGATGAGCCGCGGGAGTAGCCCGGTTGTTGCTCGCTCGGGATGGCTCCACCCCGTTGGTGGCGGAACGCACTGCATCGGGATCGCGGGCGACCAAGGTTGACCAAGCGGATGAGCCGATGTGTGCCCTGGTGCGGCGACCATGCCCGTCGTCAAGTGGTGGTCGGTAGGGCCCGCCATCCCCTGCGCGGGTCGGGGGATAGCTTGCAGGGCAGCAGCGCATACCAACTCGGCGGCGGAACGAGCCTCGTCGAGCCTGGCCGCCTCAGTGGTCGTCGTCGCCTGCCAACCGGCAAGCTCGCCGAGTCGATCGGCATACGCCTGGAGAGCGTCGTGTGCCAGGTTCGCTGCATCGACCAACTCCACGGCCCGAGTCGCGGGGCGGTCCATTCGGTGCAGCAGGAGGTCGGCTTCGGGCGCTCTGTATGCCGGGGCCAACCCGAGCCACTGGCTGCGGATCCGAACCGCGATGGTGTTGGTCGATCGCAGCCGGGTAACAAGGGAGAGCGAGGCGAGACGAACGCGGGTGGCGTCGTCGACGCGACTATGAGCCGATGTTTCGGTCATCGCTGTCCCCTTTGCTGTCACCGAGGGTCAAGTAGACCTCGGCGCTGCCTCTGACCAATGGGTGTCCACAAGTCATCGGCAGGTTTTCGCGGTAGCGGAGACGGTGTGGAGAACAAGCAACTTCGTGCGCAACCGGCTCACCCGGGCGACAATCTCGTGCGCAACCGAGTCCAGAGGACGACAATCTCGTGCGCAACTGGGTCCAGAGGACGACAATCTCGTGCGCAACGGGCTAGTTGACCGTGTAATCCTCGCGAGCCAGCGTGAAGCCGGCGGAGGAAGCAGTGTCGCGGCAGGAGATGCCAGCGGACTCGCTGCTGCACAAGATTGACCCGAGTTGGATTGCCTGTCCGTAGTTGAGCACCGCCAGGTCCAAGCCGTCGACGGACTCCGTGTCACCAACACCATCGGCCGCCCACCATCCGCCGAGATCGATCGAGGCCTGGCCGCGGATCGTCTCTGAGGTGCAGGTCCAGGCCGCGACATCATTGTCCAGCAAGGTCAGCGCGTCCGCGTTGTTCGTGCCGCATTCGCCGAGGACCGCATCGGAGAGATCTTTCGCCGCGGGCTCGAAACGCTTCTGCGATATCTGGCATACCACCGATCCCGAGCGCATCACGCACTGAATGTTGCCCGAGGGCATCACAAAACTCGCCTGGTCTCCGGACACCACGTACGTACCGTCGGCGGCGACATCGATCGCTTGGTCCTGTAACGGGGTCTCCTGGGCAGGGTCGTCCTTCTCGGAAGGCCGGGGACCGCTGGCCGTCGCGCTTTCGGGAGCTGGGTCCGAGGGCACCGCTTCGCCCACGACGGGATCGTTGCCGACAGCGCAACCGGCACCGCTCGCCATCAGCACTGCGGCGCCGCCCAGAGCGAGCGCACGGTAGAACGGACGAAGGAGAAAGAGCGTCACGGAGGCTCCTTTCACGAGCGAGTGACATCCTAGCGCCGACTGTTACCGAATCGTGACCTTCAGGGATGGCCGAAACCTTCACCATTCTCGATGGCGATGGCGATGGCGATGGCGATGGCGATGGCGATGGCGATGGCGATGGCGATGGCGATGGCGATGGCGATGACCCCCCCGGGTATGAGTGAGCGCTCACTCATGTACACTCGGGCGATGTCGACCAGAAGTCCAGCGATGAGCGTCGAAGATCGTCGTTGCCAGCTCGAGGCGGCTGCGGTGTCAGTGCTGCGCGAGCGGGGACTCGCAGCCACAACACGGGAAATCGCTGCGGCGGCCGACGTGGCCGAGGGCACCATCTTCCGGGTCTTCGACTGTAAAGACGACTTGGTTCAGGCCGCCCTGGTCCGCGCATTCGACCCGGCCCCCCTCCTGCGGCAGATCAGCGACATCGATCCTGACGCACCACTGCGGGTCAAAGTTCTCGCGCTCGTCACCGCACACCAAAGCCACCTCATCGGCCTCTTCGAATTGATGTCAGCCGTCGGCATGGTTCGTCCACCAGAGCAACACCACGACAAACATGCGCAAGGCAGTAGGCACGAGCAGCTGCATACCAGGATGCTCGAGTTGATCACCCCCGATACCGACCAGCTTAGGGTGCCACCTGAACAACTGCTGCGGGTGCTCCGGATGCTCACGTTCTCGGGAAGCAATCCACACATATCCCATGGCGAGCTGCTCACCCCAGACGACATCACCGGCATCGTGCTGGACGGAGCGCTGGGAACGACCAGCCCTGCGCGGGCCGAATCAGGAGAATCCGCGTGCTGATCTCGCTACTGCGCACCCACCTGGCGCCATACCGACGGTTCATCATGGTGTTGCTAGTGCTACAACTCCTCGCCACCCTGGCCTCGCTCTATCTGCCGAGTTTGAACGGGCGGATCATCGACGAGGGAGTGGCGGTCGGGGACACCGGCCAGATTATCGACCTCGGCTGGCAAATGTTGATCTTCACGCTGATCCAGATCACGGTCACCATCGGTGCGACCTACCTTGCCGCTCGAACTGCTGCCAATGTTGCCCGGGATCTGCGCGGCAACGTCTTTGACCGAGTCAGCTCGTTCAGTGCCCAAGAGGTCGGTCAGTTCGGCGCTCCGACGCTGATCAGCCGCTCGACCAACGACGTCACCCAAGTCCAGAACGTCGTCTTCATGGGTCTGGCAATGATGGTCACCATCCCGATCATGATGATTGGGGGCGTGGTGATGGCGCTGCGTGAGGACCCCGGCCTCGCCTGGTTGATGGCCGTCGCAGTGCCCCTGCTCGCGGTATGCATTGGCCTCATCTTGCGTCAGATGGTGCCGCAGTTCGGAATCATGCAGCGCAGCGTCGATCTGGTGAACCGGGTGTTGCGCGAGCAGATCACCGGGGTGCGAGTGGTGCGTGCCTTTGTGCGTGAGGACCAGGAGCGAGAGCGGTTCGCTGGGGCCAATACCCAATACACCTCGGCCGCGTTGGCGGTCGGCAAGCTGATGGCGATGGTGTTTCCGATCGTCACGCTCATCCTGAACGCCTCGACCGTGGCGGTGCTGTGGTTTGGGGCTCAGCGGGTAGAGAGCGGCGAAATGCAGGTCGGTTCGCTGATCGCGTTCATGGCCTATCTGCTGTTCGTGCTGATGTCGGTGATGATGGCGACCTTTATGGCCACCATGATCCCGCGTGCTTCGGTGTCCGCCGGCCGGATCAGTGAGGTGCTCGCCACCGATAGCACGGTCGTCGAGGCGGCTGACCCGGTGGACGTGCCCGAGGGTCCGGTGACGGTCGAGTTCGACGCGGTGACCTTTGGGTATCCGGGAGCGGCCGCACCAGTCCTTCGCGATGTCTCGTTCACCGCCCGGCCGGGCCAGATGACCGCGTTGATCGGCTCCACCGGCTCAGGGAAGACGACCGCCGTGTCCCTACTCACCCGGTTGTATGACGTCAGCGCCGGGGCCGTGCGGGTCAACGGCGTGGATGTGCGAGACGCCTCCCTGGAAGATGTGTGGTCCAAAGTCGGTCTGGTGCCGCAGAAGCCTTATCTGTTCTCCGGCACGGTCGCCTCCAACCTGCGTTACGGCGACCCGGCGGCCACCGACCAGGAACTGCGCGAGGCCCTGCGTATCGCCCAGGCCGATGACTTCGTTGAGCGGATGACCGGCGGGTTGGAGGCCCCTATTGCTCAAGGCGGTACCACGGTCTCCGGCGGTCAACGGCAGCGGCTGGCCATTGCACGAGCGTTGGTCAAACGCCCGGAGGTCTATGTTTTCGACGATTCGTTCTCGGCGCTGGACGTTGCCACCGATGCCCGGCTGCGGGCAGCGCTGAGCGCGCTGACCACGACCTCAACGGTGCTCGTGGTGGCTCAGCGGGTGTCGACCATCCTCGGCGCCGATCAGATCATCGTCCTGGAGGACGGGGCGGTGGTCGGCGCCGGAACGCACGATGAACTGTTGGCCGACAATGCGACATACCAGCAGATCGTGGCCTCGCAACTGACCGCCGAGGGGGTGGCGGAGTGAGCGAGGGAGTGAAGTCGGATGAAGAGAAGGCCGCCGAAGCACGCCGCGGTCCGCCGATCCCACGGCGCGGTCCTGGTGCAGGCATCGGGGCGCCGGTGGAGAAGCCGCTAAACTTCCGGGGCTCCGCCGGGCGTCTGCTCGGCCTGTTGCGCCCGGATCGGATGGCGCTGCTTGCGGTCCTCGCGATGACGAGCATCAGCGTGATCCTGATTGCGGTCGGCCCGTTGATTTTGGCCCGCGCCACCGATCTGATCTTCGCGGGCGTCTTCAGCGCGCGGCTCGACCCGGGCACGACGCAGCAAGAGGCCGTGCAAAACCTGCGAGACTCCGGCAACGACACGGTCGCCGACATTCTGGCCGCGATGGGCAACGTGGTGCCAGGCCAGGGCATCGACTTCGACGGCGTGGCCCGGGTGCTGCTCCTCGCGTTGGCTCTGTATGTCGTTGCTGCGCTGCTGTCCTGGGGGCAAGGCCGGCTGCTGGTCATGGTCGTCAACCGCACCATCTTCGCCCTGCGGCGTAGCGTCGAAGACAAGCTGCACCGACTGCCGCTGCCCTACTTCGACTCCCAACCTCGCGGCGAGGTGCTGAGCAGGGTCACCAACGACATCGACAACGTGGCCCAGAGCCTGCAGCAAACTCTGAGTCAGTTGCTGACCTCGCTGCTGACGGTGGTCGCGATGGTCACCATGATGTTTATCGTCTCGCCGCTCCTGGCCCTCGTCGCACTTATCACCATCCCGGTAGCGATCGGGCTGACCGCGCTGATCGGCAAACGTGCCCAGCGTCTGTTCATCCGGCAGTGGAAGCACACCGGCGAAGTCAATGGCGTGGTCGAGGAAGCCTTCACCGGCCACGAGCTGATCCAGGTCTTCGGCCGGCGCCGCGAGGCGAGGGCCACCTTCACCCGTGCCAATGACGAGTTGTACGAGGCTAGCTTCGGGGCGCAGTTCGTCTCCGGGCTGATCATGCCCACGATGATGTTCGTCGGGAACCTGAACTTCGTGGTGATCGCAGTGCTCGGCGGGCTGCGGGTGGCCAGCGGCTCGATGAGTCTGGGTGAGGTGCAGGCGTTTATCCAGTACTCCCGACAGTTCACCCAGCCGCTGACCCAAGTGGCCTCGATGGCGAACCTGATGCAGTCCGGGGTGGCTTCGGCCGAGCGGGTCTTCGAGGTGCTGGATGCCCCCGAACAGCAGGTCGAGAAAGGCTCGCCGGCCTCGCTCGGGACCGCGCGGGGTCGGGTGTCGTTTGAGGACGTGACCTTCTCCTATGCCGACGACCAACCGCTGATCGAGCACTTGGATCTGTGCGTCGAGCCAGGTCAAACGGTCGCCATCGTTGGTCCTACCGGTGCCGGCAAGACCACCCTGGTCAACCTGCTGATGCGCTTCTATGAGTTGGATCGGGGGCGGATCACCCTGGATGGCATCGACATCACCGACCTCACCCGCCGAGAGCTGCGGTCAAAGGTCGGGATGGTGCTGCAGGATGCGTGGCTGTTCGGCGGGTCGATCCGAGACAACATCGCCTACGGGCGACCCGAAGCCAGTGAAGAACAGATCCTGGAGGCTGCGCGGGCGACATACGTGGATCGGTTCGTGCGCTCGCTACCGCAGGGGTATGACACGGAGCTGGATGCCGAGGGCGGCAGCGTCTCGGCCGGGGAGCGGCAGTTGATCACGATCGCCCGCGCGTTCCTGATCGATCCGGCGCTGTTGATCTTGGACGAGGCGACATCCTCTGTCGACACCCGCACCGAGGTGTTGTTGCAGCACGCGATGAACGCCTTGCGTGCTGACCGGACCTCATTCGTGATCGCGCACCGGCTGTCGACGATTCGCGATGCCGACCTGATCTTGGTGATGGAAGACGGACGGATCGTCGAACAAGGCACCCACACCGAACTGCTCAACGCTGGTGGCGCCTACGCGGCACTGTATGAGGCTCAGTTCGCCGCCCCCGCCGAAGCTCTCTGAGTCACCGGGTCGGCCTTGACGTCAAAGCCCGCCTTAAAGGCCGCACTTTTGAGCCTAGGGCGGTCCTGCGGGTGGCGATCGGCCATCTGTCACCAGAGCATCGACGGCGACATCTTCCGCAGGAACGTAGAACTGCGGGTAGTAGGGGTGCTCCCAGAGATAGAGAGCGCGCGAAGAATCGACCACGGTCACCCCGTCGAAGATGGTCCGGACGCGCTTGGCGGCGGGCGCGGTATGCCCGCGAGTCACCGGGAGTTCGGGTAGTGCCCCGCCGGGACGGACTCTGCGGCGGGTCGGTTCTCAGAGGCTGTCATGCCTCGGGAAGCCCTGGGGTGACAGCAGCTATTGCCCTGTGGGTTTCGGCACGCGACACGTCACGACCGCAGTCTCACCGAAGGTGCCCGGCGGCATACCCGCGGCTTGGCATGGGCTGCTAGCCGGGATACCGGCGGCTGGAGATGGCGGGAGAGCGTGGGTCGGCTACGGTATGCGCGGGGTCCCACGTCGGAGCCGCGACGAATCCGCGGCACGGGGACCACAGCAAGGAGCGTTACGTGGCAAACAAACTCGTCATCGTCGAGTCGCCGGCAAAGGCCAAGAAGATCGGCGAATTCCTCGGCCGGGACTATCACGTTGACGCCAGCGTGGGGCATATCCGAGACCTTCCGAACCCCAGTGAATTGCCGGCCGATATGAAAAAGGGGCCCTATGGCCGCTTCGCGATCAATATCGAAGACGGCTTCGAGCCGTACTACGTCGTCGATAGCGACAAAAAGAAAAAGGTCACCGAGCTCAAGCGCGCCCTGAGGGACGCCGACGAGTTGTTCCTCGCCACCGATGAGGATCGCGAGGGCGAGGCCATCGCCTGGCACCTGCTCGAAGTGCTGAAGCCCAAGGTGCCGGTCAAGCGCATGGTGTTCCACGAGATCACCAAAGAAGCCATCCAGCGCGCGGCCAACGAAACCCGCGACATCGACATTCGCATGGTCGATGCCCAGGAAACCCGCCGAGTGCTCGACCGGCTCTACGGGTATGAGGTGTCGCCCGTTCTGTGGCGCAAGGTCAAGCAGGGCCTGTCGGCCGGGCGGGTGCAGTCCGTGGCGACTCGGATGGTCGTGGAGCGTGAGCGTGAGCGGATGGCGTTCCGGTCGGCCTCCTATTGGGATGTCGAGGGCGAGTTCGCCCCGTCGAGCAACTCCGGGCAGCAATTCACGGCTCGACTGACCGGCGTCGACGGCGCCAAGGTTGCCACCGGCCGCGACTTCAACGACTCCGGGACCCTCAAGAGTGCCGGCGCTCGCCACCTGGACGCGGCCCTGGCCACCGCCATCGCCGAGGCCATGCCGCAGACTCAGGTCAGCGTTCGTGAGGTCAGCGAGAAACCGTATACCCGCCGTCCCTCGGCGCCCTTCACGACCTCGACCCTGCAGCAAGAGGCGAGCCGCAAACTGCGGATGAATAGCCAGAGCGCGATGCGCACCGCCCAGCGGTTGTACGAAAACGGCTACATCACCTACATGCGCACCGACTCGACCACCCTCAGCGGCGCCGCGATCAGCGCCGCCCGGTCCCAGGCCAGCGATCTGTACGGCGCGGAGTATGTGCCGGACGCGCCCCGGGCCTACGGCAAGAAGGCCAAGAATGCGCAGGAGGCCCACGAGGCGATCCGGCCCGCGGGCGACTCCTTCCGCACGCCGGCCCAGGTCGCCGGTGAACTGCGCGGGCAGGAATATGCCCTCTACGAGTTGATCTGGAAGCGCACCGTTGCCTCGCAGATGGCGGACGCTCGGGGCTCCACTGCCAGTGTCAAACTCGGCGCTTCGCTGGGTGACGGCGTTGGATCAGCCGGCAACACCTGCCGCGACGTCGAGTTCTCGGCCAGCGGCACCGTCATCACGTTCCGGGGGTTCTTGGCGGCCTACGAGGAGGGCCGGGACGAGGACCGTCATGGGCGTAGCGAGGCAGTGTCAGAGCGTCGCCTGCCCAAACTGTCCCAAGGCGTGGACCTGGACACGCTGCGCGCCGAAGCACAGGGACACCAAACGAACCCTCCGGCGCGCTACACCGAGGCCACCTTGGTCAAAGCACTGGAAGAGAAGGGCATCGGTCGACCGTCAACCTACGCCGCCACTGTCGGCACCATCCAGGACCGCGGTTACGTCCGCACCCGCGGGTCGGCGCTGATCCCGACCTGGTTGGCATTCGCGGTCACCCGGCTGCTGGAGCTGCATTTTCCGCGGTTGGTGGACTACGACTTCACCGCCTCGATGGAAGAAGACCTCGACCGGATTGCCAGCGGCGATGAGCAGCGAGTGGCCTGGCTGCAGCGGTTCTACTACGGCGACGAGGCCACGGACGCCGAAGGCCTGCGGGACCTGGTGCAAGACCTTGGCGAGATCGATGCCCGCGGGGTCTCGACGATCGAGATCGGCGAAGGCATCGTTGTGCGGGTCGGCCGGTACGGTCCCTACGTCGAGGACACAGCGGCCGAGGGTGAGGTCAAGCGGGCCAGCATCACCGACGACGTGGCGCCGGATGAGATGACCGTCGCCAAGGGCCGGGAATTGTTGGAAAGCACGGCCGACGATGGCCGGGTGCTTGGTCAAGACCCGGAGACCGGGCGCGACATCGTGGCGAAGACCGGCCGCTATGGGCCGTATGTCACCGAGGTACTGCCTGACCCCGATGATGGGGCAGGCGCGGCCGCCGAGACAGGAACAAACGGAACCGGACCGAAGAAGCCGCCGAGGAAGGCCGCGAAGGTCAAGCCGCGCACGGGCAGCTTGTTCAAGGACATGGACCTCGCCACCATCGAGCTCGATACGGCGCTGAAACTGCTCAGTTTGCCGCGAGTAGTCGGTGCCGATCCCGAGTCGGGTGAAAACATCACCGCGCAGAACGGTCGGTATGGGCCTTACCTCAAGAAGGGCACGGACTCGCGGTCGATCGCCACCGAGGATCAGATCTTCGCGATCACCCTGGAGGAGGCATTGGCGCTCTACGCCCAGCCCAAGCAGCGTGGCCGCGTGGCGGCGCCTCCGCTCAAAGAGCTTGGCAATGACCCTGTCTCGGAGAAGCCGGTGGTGGTCAAGGATGGCCGGTTCGGCCCTTATGTGACCGATGGCGAGACCAACGCCACGCTGCGCAAAGACGACGACCCGGACACCATCACGCCCGAGCGCGGGTTCGAGTTGCTGGCTGACAAGCGTGCCAAGGGCCCGACGACACGTAAGCGGGCCGCGAAGAGACCGGCCAAGAAGGCCGCTCCACGTAAAAAGGCGCCAGCGAGGACAGCAGCCGCAAAGAAGGCATGAGTTCAGCCGTTCGCTCCTGAGTTGATCGTAGGAGCGGGTGGGAGGCGCGCTCTAGGCGTATGCAGGAGCCCGGTGGCGCGCCGGGCGTATCGCGGCGCTGTGTCCTGGGGTCGAACGGCTGAGCGCCGCCGACAGGTCGGTCTTCAGGTCTGCGATGTCCTCGAGGCCAACGGCCAGCCGGATCAGACTGTCCCCAGGACGCGCTTCGGCCGTCACCGGGCGGTGGGTCAACGAGGCCGGATGTTGGATCAGGCTGTCCACCCCGCCGAGGGACACAGCGTGCACGATCAGCGCACAGTTCTGGACAACAGTCCGCGCCTGCTCATACGAGTCGACCTCGAAGGCTAATACGGCGCCGCCGCCCGACATCTGGCGCCCGATGAGTCCGGCGGGGTCGCTGTCACCAAAGCCGGGGTAGTACACCCGCGTCACGCCAGGGTGGTCGCCGAGCCAGCGAGCTAGAAGGCCAGCGGTGTGCTGTTGCGCGCGGACCCGAACCGGCAAGGTCTGCAGTCCGCGGTGTGCCGTATACGCGGCCATGGGGTGCAGGATGCCGCCGGTGAGAGCGCGGACGCCCCGGATGCGGGCTGCCCATTCGTCGTCGCAGGCCACAACCCCGGCCAGTAGGTCGCCGTGCCCGCCGATGAACTTCGTCGCGGAGTGCAACACGAGCCGTGCGCCATGAGCGATCGGCTGCTGTAGCACGGGGGTGGCGAAGGTGTTGTCGACGAGCACGGGCACATCGCCGGCCGCATGGGCTACGGAGTGGATGTTGACGAGATCCAGACTCGGGTTGGCAGGCGTCTCCACGATGACCAAGCCGGTGCGGTCGGTGATCGCCGCCCGAACGCCTGCCGGGTCGCTCCAGGTGACCTCGGTGCCGAGCAGGCCGGTGGCCAGAATGTGGTCGGTGCCGCCATACAACGGTCGCACTGCCACGACATGCTGTTTGCCCGCAGCCACACAAGACAGCAGCACGGCCGACAGTGCAGCCATGCCGGAGGCGAAAGCGACCGATGCCTCGGCGCCTTCGAGATCGGCCAATGCTCGCTCGAACCGGGCCACCGTCGGGTTCCACAGGCGCTGGTAGATGCCACTCTGGCCCGGCTGCAGCGCTCCGCCAGTCGCCAGATGTTCGTATGCCGAACCACCGGCTTCCAGGTCGGGCACCGGGGAGGTGCTGGAGAGGTCGATAGGGGGCACGTGCACCCCCAGGGCCGTCAGGTCCTCTCGACCTCCGTGGATAGCGCGGGTTCCCATGCCGGAGTGTTCGTTAAACATCTACCCATAATGCAGAAGATGCTGAAAATACTCAAGTCACTAGAAGATTCTTCGACATGGATCCGCCTAGAGCCTCGTCAGCGAGCCGTATCGCGGGACTGCGCCGATAATCGAGCAGCGTGCGGTCGGCAGTCATGAGGACGATCTTCTCGGATGCTGCCTGAGCGATCAGCAACCGCTCAAAGGGGTCGGAGTGCGGCATCCCTTCAAACTTGTGGGCACCCCAGGCGTGGCTCGGACCAATGTCCAGCCAGCGTGCGCGGGTTCGTTCATCGCGGTCGATGACGTCTGAGGTAGCGCGCTAAGACGGACTAGGCTAAGCGTCTACTCGTCTCGGCTTCGGCCAACGAAGTCCGAAACACAGCGTGGCGTAGCCGTCAATACAACCTTGATCGGGCATGAAGACGCCAGCGATGGCTAGACGAAGGCGCCGGTGCCAGTGATTGCCCGGCCGACGATCAGCGTGTTGATTTCGCGCGTCCCCTCGTAGGAGTAGATAGCCTCGGCGTCGGCCACGAAGCGCCCTACGTGGTGGCCGAGCAAGATCCCGTTGCCGCCGAGCACCTCACGCGCCCACCCAACGGTCTCGCGCATCCGAGCCGTCGTGAACGCCTTGGCCAACGACGCGTGCTCATCACGCAGCAATCCCGCGTCCTGCAGCTGCGAAACGCGCACGCACATCGCGGTAGAAGCGGTGACGTTGGCCAGCATCTTGACCAGCAGGTCCTGCACCAGCTGGAAACCGGCGATCGGCTGGCCGAATTGCTCCCGCGTCTTGGTGTAGGCCAGCGCGTGCTCATACGCTCCGCGCCCGCAACCGGTCGCCGCCCACGCCACCCCCATCCGAGTGACCTTCAGAACCTTGGCGGTGTCCTTGAACGAGTTGGCCTCGGTCAGCCGGTTGGCCTCGGGCACGCGGACCCCGGTCAGCTCGATCTCGGCATTGAGCACGACCCGCAAGGCCATCTTGTCGCGCTGGATCTCAAAGTTCATCCCCTCGGTGCCCTGCTCGATGACGAAGCCCTTGACCTGATCGTCCTCGACGTCACGCGCCCAGATCACCACGAGGTCGGCGAAGGAGGCGTTGCCGATCCACTTCTTCTGCCCGTCCAGAATCCACTCGTCACCGTCGCGCCGGGCGGTCGTGGCCAAACCCCCAGCGATACCTGACCCCACCTCCGGCTCGGTCAGCCCGAAGGCCCCGATGAGTTCCATCCGGGCCATCGCGGGCAACCACCGTTCCTGCTGCTCCTGCGAACCGCACAGCGCGATCGAGCCCATTGCCAACCCGCCGTGCACTCCCATGAAGGTCTCCATCGAGGCATCCGTGCGGGCCATCTCCATGTGCACCATGCCGTCGAGCAGCGCACTGCGCCCAGGGCACCCCGGTGCATCGTGAGGCAGACCGGCGATGCCCAACTCGGCCATGCCCGGCACGAGGTCGTGCGGGAACTCCGCGCGCACCCAGTAGTCGTTGATGACGGGCTCGACAGCGGTCGTCATGAAGTCGCGCACCCGGGCCAGTACCTCCCGCTCCTCATCGTCGAGCAGCATCTCAAAGGCAAGAAAGTCCGAGGCAGGCGTGGCCTCGAGGGCGGCAGGGTCCATGGATCGAGTATGCCGCTAGGCCCCGCTCAGGGTGCGGGCGCCACTCACCGCTGTCACTAACCATTTTGCGAGCTGTGCCTGCATGGATGTGGCGGACTTGCTTTCCAATGCCGTGGGTTTCGCAATCTCAGTCTAGGGTCGTCCGTTGGCTGCTCGGAACAACGTCGGTGTGCCTCACGGACTGGTAGCAGGGATCGGTCTAACATCTCGCCAAGCTACCGGCAGTGAAGCTGGACCCAATTGCAGCGAAAGTGGGGGGTATGACCATCCTGCACGAAGTGGTCAGCGTGACTGCCTGTGGAACCTCGAACGACCCCGGCGATGTGACATTGGCCGGGCTGCTGGTTAAGGCGGAGGCTGGCGACCTCGTGGGGGACAACAGGCCGGTGCCGCGGTCGTTGGCGGACGAGGTTCGGCCAGCGGATCTTGACTACGACACGGCCAGCCAGCGAGTAGGGGAGTGGATGGCTGTGGCGCGCGGTGATCGGCCGAACGGACCTGTGACTGCGATTTTTGCCGATCCGTTGGGTTTTCATCCCATCTTTTGGACAGTGCAGCCCGCGCCGGATGGCACCCGCACGTTGTATGCCGCCCGGACCTTCCAGGCCATGCTGGCCGCCCTCCGTGCAGCAGGCGTGTCTCTCACGATCGACTGGGCGGTCGCGTTGCCCCATTTGGTTGGACGTCGAGGCCTCTTCACGCAGCCGTGGTGTGAGAACACGGTGCTCACCGGAGTCAGACTGCTTCGCCCCGACGAGTTGCTCCTCGCATCCTCAGCAGGAGTTGGCCCGGTCCGGCGTCCGTTCTTCGCCGATCCGAAAGGCCGCAGCTACTCACAACTGATGGACGACGGCATACAGCGAGCGGTGACGCACGTCGAGCAACTGGCTGCGATGGACGGCGAGCGGCGTATTCGCCTTTCCGGTGGCCGAGATTCCCGAGGGTGCTTGGCTATCCTCGTGGCGGCCGGAGCGCAGCGCCACTTCGAGGTCCGCACGGCCGACCCCGCCACTCAAGTTTCGGCGAAGCGAGCGAGTTTCCGCCAAGACCTGAGCCTTGCCGACCGGATGCGGCGCCGCTACGACATGTCATGGGCGCAGTCGACTCGCTCTGGTCAGAGCCTGCCGGTGACGTGGGAGCAGTCGCTAGCTGATCATCAGCGCTTCGGCTCACACCGCGAGGCGTGGTTTCAGCCGCGCTCACGGTTGCCTGTCGATCCGCCCCTTCGCGTCTCCGTTCGCGGCGGAGGCGGTGAGCTGATGCGCGACTACTGGGAGGAGCAACTGGGCAAGTTCGATGTCGCCAATCAGCTAGCAGCACTCGGCAATGACGTCTTCGCAAGCAGCGAGCTCTTGTACAACACCTTCGTGCCGAGGGACGTGATTCCGGATCGTATCCATCAAGGGGGGCGCCAACTGTTCACCGACTCTTTCCTTGCCGCAGACAGGCATGATTTCGCTCAGGCGCTGAGTCGCCAATACCCGTTGTACCGCAATCGCTACCACTTCGGTCACGCGATCGAGCACAGGATGAGGAACACGAGGGTGTGGCACGCATTGGCCTATCCCGAATTTCTGTTTGCCGCGGAAGTCGCCGGATTGGAGCGCAAGCGCACGGGATGGGTCAATTTCGATCTGGTGCGACGCGCGTGCCCCGAGTTGGCGTCGCTGCAACTCCACACCGGAGACTGGAACGGATTTTGGCAGGAAGACCCTGCTCTCAAGCGTCCCCGGTGGACCGGGCCACCGCGACCGGACCTGACGTCATACCCGCGGGCTCCTAGAGGCGTCAAGAACACTGGCAGGAGCAGCCGTCTCTTCGCTCGCGCTCTCGATCGGGTCCGGGACAATCTGCTGTTGGTCTCCAACGCGTCGGACGAGGGGGCCGACATGTTGCCTCCTGAGCTTCAGTCGTGGGTGCTGGAAACGCTGCGGACTCGTGACCTTGCGATGCGATCGGTTGTCCCCAAAACCGAGACCCTGGCCGAGATCGTGACTGGGTCACCGGTCCACGTCCTCATCCCCTACGACTGCCGACCGGCTCCTCGACCGGCGAACACACCGAAAGCAGCGCCGCGATCCGAGCTGCAGCCCACCCCTTAGTCGTCTGAGCTCGCGACCGCCTTATCCCCAGTTCTGCTGTCCGGGAAGCGCAGATTCTTCGTCGGCACGGCGATAGGCTTACGGGTATGGCCAAGTACGCGCCCACGCCGGTGGCTCAGCCGCTCGATGAGACCGACCGCACGCTGGTCAGCCTGCTCGAGGCCGATGGCCGCGCCTCGAACGCCACGCTGGCGCGGGAGGCGGGCATTGCCGAGTCGACCTGTCTGGTGCGGGTGCGGTCGCTGCGTGAGCGAGGAGTGATCCGGGGTATCCACGCTGATGTCGACCCGCACGCGGTCGGTCGCCCGGTGCAAGCCGTGATCGCGGTGCGGTTTGGGGGCCATCGGCGCAGTCACTTCGAACAGTTCCGTGACGAGGTGCCTCGCCTGCCGGGGGTAACTGCGGCCTATCACGTCGCTGGAGCCAACGACTACATGGTGCTGGTGGCGGCTGAGTCGGCCGATGCGCTGCGCGACTTCGTGCTGGACCACTTGACCTCGCGACCCGGGGTGTTGCACGCCGAGAGTTCACTCATTTTCGAGTCGCTGCGGGGTCAAGCGAGTCTGACGTGACGGACGTCGACCCGGTGCGGATGGCGACCAGCCACCTCCCGCCACTCACCGGTGTAGGCTCGCCGGTGGCCACACCGAAGACTCCCGCCGCGGCACCATCCCTAGCCTCGGGGGTTCCCGGCCTGGACCACCACGGAGACCAAGAGGTGGGCGCGGGGCTGGTCGATTTGGCGGTCAACGTTCGCTTTCCTCGGCCACCCGACTGGTTGGCTCAGCTCATCACGAAGGAGATCGGCGGCCTGGGTGCCTACCCCGACGCCACCAAAGCCCGTGACGCCATCGCTGCTCGACACGGCGTGAGCGCCGATATGGTGCTGCCAACGAACGGCGGCGCCGAGGCGTTCACCCTGATCGCCCAGGGCATCGACGGGCGGAACCCGCTAGTGATCCACCCGCAGTTCACCGAACCTGAGGCGGCACTTTGGCGGGTCGGCAGGATACCGGAACGTCACCTGCTGCAGGCCACAGACGACTTCGCATTGAACCCCGCGGTGGTCTCCGCTGCCGCCGATTTAGTCATGGTGGGCAATCCGACCAATCCCACGTCGGTGCTCCACCGGCGCGATCGGCTCGACGAGCTGCGGCGTGGGGGGCGAACGGTGGTGGTCGACGAGGCGTTCGGTGATGCGGTGCCGGGGGAGCCAGAGACCATGATCAGCGCGAAGATGGACGGGCTGCTGGTCGTGCGTTCGCTGACCAAGACCTGGGGCTTAGCGGGGCTGCGCGCCGGGTATGTCGTCGGGGACCCCCCGCTGATCACCCGATTGGCAGCGCTTCAATCGCCCTGGTCCGTCTCATCGTTGTCCGCGTCGGTCATGGTGGCCACGGCCACGCCCGATGCCCTCGCTGAAGCCGAGCGCGGCGCGATGCAGCAGCGGGCTTGGCGCGAGGCACTGGTGGCGGGGTTGAGCGATCTCGGGTTGCGCCCGATCCCCGGTGTGGCGCCATTTGTGCTGGTCCAGGTCGGCGCCGGAGTGCGCTCCGAGTTACGAGCGGCTGGGTTTGTTGTCCGGCGGTGCGATACGTTCCCGGGTTTGGATGACACATGGGTTCGGATTGCGGCCCGCTCTGCAGAGGCAGTGGCCTCACTTCTTCGTCACCTCGCACCGCTGGTGGCGCGCGCAGTGATACCCCGCGACGGACTAAAAACCTGAGGTAGTGCAGGGCCATGATGGGGTTCTCCCCAAGATTGGCAGCGCTGGAGGAGGGGGTCTGCTCCCAGTTTGACTGGGTGATCCTTCGATTCTGCTAACTGCTGACACAGCAGTGATAGAGCCCGCTCCATGGGGCACTCATCACCCATTCCGAGGAGAACCGCCATCAGAGCCTCCGCCTCCACACCAACGCCTCAATTGGCGGACAATTACCTTCTGGCCCCTGGTCCTGTTCGGCATTGCGTACATCGCCCCGTTCGTGATGCTTACGACGTTCGGCGTTTTTTGTGAGGCTACAGCTTCATCGGCTTCGACGCGGTGAGTACCTTCGCTGAAGAGACAGTCGACCCGCGGCGGACCGTCCCCCGGGCCATCGTGGTCATAGTTGCCATCGGTGGATCCATCTTCACCGTGGTCGCCTACGTCGTTCAACTGGTCCACGCCGGTGGCATCTTCGACAACCCCGACAGTGCGGCCCTCGATATCGCACGGGCGATCGGAGGCGACCTGTTTGCTGCCGTCTTCCTGGCCACCGTCATCGTTGCCCAGTTCACCGCCGGCACGACATCCAGGCGGCCGGCGCACGACATCCAGGCGGCCGGCGCACTACTGATGTATGCGATGGGACGCGACGGATCCTTACCTCGCGGTGTCTTCGGATATGTGTCGCCACGCTCCACACAGCAGCCTCGACGCCAATGCCCTCACCGTCGGCGGTATCTGGCTGCTTCTAGGACTCGCCTGGCTGACCTACCCCACCCGCGGGTTTCGCTCGCCACCACCTGAGACGGACTTCGGCGAAGAAAATGAGCCAGCTCCGGAATCTGCCGGTGGATAGTCCCCTGGCATACACCGATCACGCTCGGTCCCGCGACACGCCCGAGCACGAGCAGCTCAGGGGTTCACGTGAAACCCTGAGCCGTTTTCGGCGGGCGTGTCGTCGGCACAGCAACGCCGTCTGGCGCGATTGAAGGGCCCTGCCACCCCCGGCCGGGCCTTGGTTTCCCCATGGAAGGGTGCGGGCGGGCCATCATGGTGTCGAGACTGTCGAAACTGTCGAGGCCGTCCAGGCATCCCAGGCATCCCAGGCATTCCAGGTAGCCCAGGTCGCAGCGGTTTTAGTATGAGGCACGGTTGAGGCTCGCAACGTGGGCATGAGGAGGCAGGATGGGCCAGCGACTGGACAACGCAAAGGCCCTGTACCTGCGTGCCATCGGGGACGGCGACTATGTCGAGGCCATCACGGACTTGTCCGGTGCGCGCTATACCCAGCACTCGACGCCGGTGCGCGATGGCCGCGAAGGATTCATCAAGTTTTTCCAGAGCTTCACCCGGCGCAACCCGAGCCGCGATATCCAGATCGTGCGCAGTTTTGAGGACGGTCAGTATGTGTTCCTGCACGTGCTGCAATTCCTGAACGACGGCGAGTTTCAGTACGTCACCGCCGACATCTTCGACACCGATGACGACGCACGATTGATCGAGCACTGGGACGTCATCGAGGAGTTGCGGGTACCCACGGTGGGGGAGCGCACGCAGCTCGATGGCCCCGCCGAAGCAACGGAGGCTGGCGATGCTGGGCAGACCGAGAACAACAAGGCACTGGTTCGCCGGTATGTCCACGAGGTGCTTGGCCGTGCCGATCACGACCGGATCGCAGAGTTCGTCACCGACGATCTTGCGCAACACCATCCGGATATCGGCGACGGCGCCAAGGCGCTGTGGGCATACGCTCGAGCAGCGCACCTTCGCTATGTCGATGTCCACCTGGTCATCGGCAGTGGCGACTTCGTGGCAGTGCTAGCGCACGTCGAGGCGCACGCCATACAGCACGCGGTGATCGACCTGTTCCGGGTCCAGGACGACCAGATCGTGGAGCAGTGGTCTGTTGCCGAAGAGATCACCCCCGAGTCAACCTGGGTCAACTCTGGCAAGTTCTGATGATGCGGCTTGACCCTCACGCTGCGTGAGCGCTCACAGTTGTC
>JBARZG010000038.1:0-17501 GCA_049649785.1 Ornithinimicrobium sp.
CCTCGCCGAGGAGCACCTCGCCCTGCGATTGCCAGGACGAAGCGTCGGTAGCGGCGGCCGCGCTCACCGCAACCCTCCACTGACTCGTCGTTCGAACATGTGTCCAGTATCGCACTCGGGTGTGACACACCTCGCAGTTATCCACAGATCACCCGTCGACCGGGCCCGCGAAGACTGCGATGTCCCGGGCGAGCGCCAAGCGCCACCTGGTCATCAGACCATGCGCGACCCAAGATCGCCGCCGAGTATCCCCGAATGACTCAAGGCCCGTCGAAAGATCGTCGAGTACTGGCTGCCTCTGCGCTTCGCCGACGTCTCGGCAGCTCAGCCTTCGTGTAGGCCAGCGCCGCGCGCAAAGGCCAGGCTCTCGTGAATGACAGACTTGATCGCGTCGAGCTCGCTTTCGCTGCGGGGACCGTAGACCATGAACTCGGTGCCGAAATCGGCATACTGGTGGGGTTCAGCCCAGCCCAGTCGCACTAGTTCCTCACCCCGAGCCGGGGGTAGCACCAGATGGACACTGGTGTCCTGCTCGCCATGCACATGCACCGGCTCAAGACGCTGCCGTGGCGCAAGCGATGACTCGGGTGATATCTCTTGGGCTAGGTCACGGAGTAAAACGGCGCGAGATGACTCAGGAGAGATCTGGCTGATGCCCTCGACCACACCCGGGAGTTCGAAGACACGCGAACACAACTCTATCCACAAAGCCGCCGAGGCGCACTGGTCCATCTGTCGATGAGGGCCATCGTCGGAGTGCCTGGCCGATCACCTGGTCGTGGCTCGCGCAGCATCTCCAACGCTCTCATGAGGAGCCCTTCTCCCGTCGAACTCCTGGAGTCCACTTCCCTCAGCGACACGCTTCATCGGACGCCGCGGGTGCGGAACTGCATACTGATCCGGGGGCCAGCTGCAGACGTCTTGGGGACGCAATGATCCCAGGTGCGTTGGCACGAACCGCCCATCACGAGAAGGTCACCGTGGCCGACGACGTGGCGGAGCGAGGCGCCGCCACTGCGCGGTCGCAGCAGCAGTGCACGTGGGGTACCGATCGAGACGATCGCGACCATCGTGTCGTGGGTCGCGCCTCGACCGAAGCGATCACCGTGCCATGCCACGCTGTCCTGACCGCTGCGATACAGGCACATCCCCACCGTGCGAAATGGCTCGCCGAGCTCGCCGCGGTAGTGGGCGCTCAGCGCTGACCTCGCTTGATCGATGACCGGGTCGGGGAGTGCCTCCGATTCGTCGTAGTGCCGCAGCAGTCGAGGCGTGTCCACCACGCGGTCAAACATCCGTCGCCGTTCACCCTGCCAGCCGACGCCGCACACCCCACCCGGTCGAAGGCGATCAAACAACTCGTCGGACCCAGTAAGCCACCCTCGGCGCAGGTCCAACCAGGCGCCGTCGCCCAGGTCGGTGCGTTGCAAGCCATGCGCCAGAGGGCGCAGTCCAACCTCGTCCGCCTGGTCCAAGAGGCTTCCTTGCCAACTCTCGCTCATCCGTGCACTATAGAACACATGTTCGATCATGACCAGAGCGCCAGCGAGTCGGCCTCTCCGCCGGGCACGCGGTGGCACACAATGGATGCATGCCGCTCTATCGGGACGCCGCGATCGTTCTGCGTACCCATAAGCTGGGTGAGGCAGATCGCATCGTCACGCTGCTCACGAGGGGGCGCGGCAAGGTGCGGGCAGTGGCCAAGGGGGTGCGTCGCACCAGGTCGAAGTTCGGGGCGCGATTGGAGCCGGGCATGGTCGTTGACGTCCAGTGCTACGAGGGTCGCAATCTCGACACCGTCACTCAGGCCGAGTCGCTGGCGTCCTATGGGGACGCCATTTCTCGCGACTATGAGGCCTGGACAGCTGCCAACGCAATGCTGGAACTGTGTGATCAACTCATCAATGAGCACGAGGTCGCGGCGCGCCAGTTCGTCTTGCTGGCAGGTGGCCTCGCGGCCCTTGCCGAAGGTGACCATGACCCACGACTGGTGCTCGATAGTTTTCTCCTGCGCACGATGGCCATCGCGGGCTGGGCCGCGAGTTTCACTGACTGCGCCAGGTGCGGCGAGGGTGGTCCTCACCGGGCCTTCAACGTTCGGGTCGGAGGAGCGGTCTGTTCGGTATGCCGTCCGCCGGGATCGCTGGCCCCCGCGGCGGAGACGTTTGCCCTGCTGGGAGCCCTGCAGGCGGGGGATTGGACCTACGCAGACAGCAGTCACCGCCAACACCGCACTCAAGCAAGCGGACTGGTCGCGGCATACCTTCAATGGCACACCGAGCGCGGCGTGCGTGCGCTGCGTTACGTGAAGGCTCCGCCCTCGACCACGTCGACCCACGAGGCACCAACGGCCGGTCGCTAAGCCGAAGAGCGGCCGGCCCGTAGAGTTGCTCAGTTGCTCAGTTGCTCAGTTGCTCAGTTGCTCAGTTGCTCAGTTGCTCAGTTGCTCAGTTGAAGACTGGAATATCGGCTACGTCTACAAGCGCCAGGGGCAGGTATGCGGCGCGTCGGAAGTTGCCGCAGACATCCTCCCCGCGCTGAGTCGGCTCAAGCCGGCCACGTCATGTCTCGATCGTCGCTCCCGCTTCCGTGGAACTTCACTGTGCTCTGGCATGATCGCGCTTATGGCTGACGGCACAGACGAACAGCGGACGGAACGCCCCGGCGCTTCGTCCACATCGCGGCGGAAAGAGCCGGTCAAGCCGTTCCCACACGACAGCGGCGCCCGCCCCCCGAGCCTGCCCGCACGGGTGGTGCCTTCCCACGTCGCCATCGTGATGGACGGCAATGGGCGGTGGGCCAACGCGCAAGGGCTGACCAGGGTAGAAGGGCACAAGGCCGGCGAGTCCTCGCTGTTGGACGTCGTCGCGGGAGCTATCGATATCGGCGTCAAGTACGTCAGTGCCTATGCCTTCTCGACCGAGAACTGGAAGCGTTCACCCGAAGAGGTGCGCTTTTTGATGGGTTTCAACCGGGACGTCATCCGGCGTCGGCGGGACGAGATGGACGCGTGGGGAGTGCGCGTGGTCTGGTCGGGTCGCCGGCCAAGGCTGTGGCGATCGGTGATCAACGAGCTTGAAGACGCTCAAGAACGCACGAAGGACAACAGCGTTATAACCCTCAACTTCTGCGTGAACTACGGCGGACGTGCCGAGATCGCCGACGCTGTCCGAGAGATCGGCGCCGAGGTCGTCGCCGGGCGGCTAAATCCGGCGCTCATTGACGACCGGACAATCGCGCGGCACCTATACCACCCGGAAGTGCCCGACGTAGACCTCTTCGTGCGCTCCTCAGGGGAGCAGCGCACTTCGAACTTCATGCTGTGGCAAAGCGCCTACGCCGAGATGGTGTTCCTCGACACCTTGTGGCCCGACTTCGATCGACGGGACCTGTGGCGCGCCATTCAACTGTATGCCGATCGTGATCGTCGCTACGGCGGGGCGCGGGATAGCGCTTCGTCCACCGCCTAGGCCATCTGTCTGGAGGCCTGCCCCGCGAAAGCGAGCGGGACACATTGCGTCATGGGCAACGAGGCGCCGCGGTGGTCAGTGAGACGACCAGGCGCCGCGGTGGTCAGTGAGACGACCAGGCATCGCGGTGGTCAGTGAGACGACCATGCATCGCGGTGGTCAGTGAGACGATGAGGCCTCGGTTAGCGATGCCAGGTGAATCGCGAGCTTGTCGATAGCCATCGCCCAACCGGCTGCTCCGCCTGAGTCAGAGGGCACGCCGACGTGCGTCATACGCATCAGGGTGCCGTCTGAGTCTTGAGCGAGGTCGACGACCACCTGGGTTGTCGCGGGATGCCCGGGTGGAGTGTTCGAGGCTGGCACGGGCCCGCCTGCCTCGTCGCAAATCGCCTCGCTGTAGGCCAAATGGCTCGGGGAGGTGACCTCCAGGTGTTCGCCGCCGAAGTGCATGTTCATGACCCCATTGGGGGTATGCATGGTCATCGAGATGCGCCGTTCGCCGCTGACGCGCACGTCCATGGCTTGGACCTCGATGGTCGCCCCATCGGGTCCGTACCACGCAGCGAAGTGAGTCGGGTCGGTCCACATCTGCCACACGGTGTCAACCGGGGCAGGCATGGTTCGCTCAATGACGATCGAGGCGCTGGGGTCGCTTGTGGTGCTCATGGGGTTCCGTCCTTGGTAGTGGGGAGATGGTTGAGGTAGTCCTGCATGCGATCGAAACGGGCGTCCCAGATCGGGCGGTACTGCTCAGCCCAGGTCGAGACGTTCCGCAGCGGCTCCGGTCGCAGGAAACACGGCCGGAACTGCGCCACGTGCGACTGGGTGAGCAGCCCTGCCCGTTCCAGAACCTTGATGTGTCGCGAGATAGCTGGAAGCGACATGTCGAAGGGTTGGGCAAGTTCGGACACGGTGGCCTGACCCAGTGCGAGCCGATCGACCATGGCCCGCCGGGTGGGATTGCTGAGCGCCGCGAATGCCACATCGAGATGTTCCTGGGCCGTAACGCTCATCGCGGGCCTTCGTACTGAACATGATAGTTAATTAACACACTGCAAAAATATGTCGAGAGTGCGTCCGAGTCAAGGGTTCCTACCGAGGAATGATCTGGGTGACCGCGATGCCGAGCACGAGAAGCAGCACGGCCAGCCTGAGTAGGCGCTCAGCGGTGCGCAGGTGCGGCCAGGTGAGATAGAGCAACCAGCCCAGGAAGGCGATCGGCAGCGCGAGCAAGCACGCGCCGATCACGCCGCCGACGAAGACCCCAGTCAGCAACACCACCATCATCACCAGGAACGGCAGGATCGCCGGCAGGCGCGACATTCTGGTCACCCATGGAGTGCTCGCTTGCTCGATGCGAGAACGTATGCCATTGCGCGGCTCGGAAGGTGGCGGTTGTGAGCCTGCAGGATCGGGGTGGTTTGGCACCATGGCAGCCTAGCCGTCGACCGGCTCTAGGATTGCCCCCATGGCAGCCCCCTCTACAGTCGAAAAGGTCGTCAGCCTCTGCAAGCGCAGGGGCTTTGTCTTTCCCAGCGGTGAAATCTACGGCGGGACCCGCTCAGCCTGGGATTACGGCCCATTGGGGGTCGCGCTGAAGGACAACATCAAGGCTCAGTGGTGGCGAGCGATGGTGCAGACCCGCGACGACGTGGTCGGCCTGGACTCCTCGGTGATACTTCCCAAGCAAACGTGGGTCGCCTCCGGGCACGTCGGCGCGTTCTCCGACCCGCTGACCGAGTGCCTCAGCTGCCACAAGCGCTTTCGGCTCGACCATATGCAGGAAGCGGTCGCCGCCAAGGCGGCCAAGAAGGGCAAAGCGGTCGACCCGGACTCGATCGCTCTGGCGGACCTGAACTGCCCGAACTGCGGCACCAGGGGACAGTGGACGGCACCCCGCGAGTTCAACATGATGCTGAAGACACATCTAGGCGTGCTCCAAGACGAGTCCGGTCTGCACTACCTGCGACCCGAGACGGCCCAGGGCATCTTCGTGAACTTCGCCAACGTGATGACCTCGGCACGGGCCAAGCCGCCGTTCGGGATTGCCCAAGTCGGCAAGAGTTTCCGCAACGAGATCACCCCGGGGAACTTCATCTTCCGTACGCGGGAGTTCGAGCAGATGGAGATGGAGTTCTTCGTCGAGCCTTCAACCGCCCCGGACTGGCACCAGCATTGGATCGATGCCCGGACAGCTTGGTATGTCGACCTGGGCGTCGATCCCGTCAACCTGCGCCACTACGAACATCCCGAAGCAAAGTTGTCGCACTACTCCGACCGCACCGTCGACATCGAGTACCGCTTCAACTTCGCCGGCAGCGAGTGGGGGGAGTTGGAAGGTGTAGCCAACCGCACCGACTTTGACCTCAAGATCCACTCGCAGCACTCGGGCACGGACCTGTCCTACTTCGATCAGGCATCGGGGGAGCGCTACACGCCCTACGTGATCGAACCCGCCGCCGGACTGTCCAGATCGTTGATGACCTTCCTGGTTGACGCTTACAGCGAGGACGAGGCTCCGAACGCCAAGGGCGGAGTCGACAAACGCACCGTGTTGCGCCTTGACCCCCGCCTCGCGCCGATCAAGGTCGCGGTGCTGCCGCTCTCTCGCAACGTCGACCTGTCACCAGTGGCCAAAGACCTGGCCGCCACACTGCGCCAACACTGGATGGTCGACTTCGACGATGCCGGGGCGATTGGTCGGCGGTATCGCCGACAGGACGAGATCGGCACCCCTTTCTGCATCACGGTCGACTTCGACACCCGGCAGGATCAGGCCGTCACGATCCGTGAGCGCGACTCGATGGCTCAACAGCGCATCGGGCTGAGTGAGGTCGAGGGTTATCTCGCGCAGCGATTGCTGGGCTGTTAGTTCACCGTCCTGCTGGGCGACGAGAGCCCTGGTCTCGTGGTCTGATGCGGTATGCACATTCGCCCGTTCCAGTCCGCGGACACAAAGCCCGTCGTCGCCTTGTGGCATGAGGTCGGCATCACGCGATCGTGGAACGACCCACACCGTGACATCGAGCGCAAACTGACCGTCCAACCCGAGTTGTTCTTGGTCGGCGTCCATGACGACGTCGTGGTTGCCTCCGCAATGGCTGGGTTCGATGGACACCGCGGCTGGCTCTACTACTTTGCGGTCTCCCCCAGCCAGCAGGGTCGCGGCTTGGGGAAGGCACTACTCACCGAGGTCGAGCGGTTGCTCATCGAGCGGGGTTGCCCCAAGCTCAACGTGCAGATTCGCGACGGCAACGCGGAGCTCCAGGCGCGCTACGAAGACTGGGGCTACCACGCCGATGGAGCGACGGGTATGGGGAAGCGCCTGATTGTCGACTAAGCGACGGGTATGGGGAAGCGCCTGATCGCCGATGGAGCGACGGGTATTGGGGAAGCGCCTGATCACCGACCAAGCGACGGGGTCTGTGCACGTGCTTGCCCACCGACCGATCGGCTGCCGGGAACAACCCACGCCCACTCGTGGTTCGCTAATGTGACACGTCAACTAAATCGCGGAAGAGGTCATCATGCAGTTTGGGGTCTTTAGCGTCGGTGACATCACGACCGACCCGACGACCGGTCGTACGCCGACCGACGCAGAGCGGGTGCAGGCCCAAGTCCAGATCGCGCTCAAGACCGAAGAAGTCGGGATGGATGTGTTCGCCACCGGCGAGCACCATAACCCGCCATTCATGTCATCCTCGCCGACCACGATGCTGGCCTTCATCGCGGCGCAGACGGCGTCTATCAAGCTATCGACCGCAGTCACGCTGATCACAACCAACGACCCGGTGAAAATCGCTGAGGACTACGCGATGCTCCAGCACTTATCCGGTGGTCGGGTCGACCTGATGATGGGCCGGGGCAATACCGGACCGGTTTACCCGTGGTTCGGCAAAGACATTCGCGAAGCGATGCCTCTGGCCGTTGAAAACTACGACCTAGTGCGCCGACTCTGGCGCGAAGACGTTGTCGACTGGTCCGGACAGTTCCGGACCCCCTTACACGGTTTTACTTCCACACCCCGACCACTGGACGGCATACCACCGTTCGTGTGGCACGGGTCGATCCGGACACCTGAAGTGGCCGAGCAAGCGGCCTTCTACGGCGACGGCTTCTTCCACAACAACATTTTCTGGAACATCGAGCACACGGCCCGGATGATCGGGCTCTACCGGCGACGTTATGAGCACTACGGCCACGGCCTGGGCAACACCGCGACGGTAGGTCTCGGTGGGCAGGTGTTCCTGGCCAAGAACAGCCAGGATGCGGTGCGCGCTTTCCGTCCCTACTTCGACGTGGCCCCCGTCTATGGTCACGGTCCGTCGCTGGAGCAGTTCACCGAGCAGACGCCGCTGACTGTCGGTAGCCCACAGCAGGTCATCGAACGCACGCTGGGCTTTGCCGACGCCGTCGGGGACTACCAACGTCAAATGTTCCTGATCGACCACGCCGGCCTACCCCTGGGCACCGTCCTGGAGCAGCTGGAGATGCTCGGCGCGGACGTTGTTCCCGTCTTGCGCCGAGAATTCGCATCGCGGCGACCGGCTCACGTTCCCTCTGACCCGCCGACTCATGAATCACTTGTGGCGGCGGGCCCGGCGCATCCCCATGCCCAACTACGCCCAGGTATGCAGCGGTCGGCAGCCCCAGTGGCGGGCACAGTATGACGTCGGTGGTCGTGATCTCAGCCGGGGTCGGCACGCCGTCGTCGACCAGGATGCTTGCCGATCAGATGGCGCAGGCCGTCTCCGATCGGTTGCGAGTGGGCGACCTCACGGTCGAGATCACCACGTTGGACCTGCGCGAGATGGGCATGGACATCACGGCAGCCGGCCTGCATGGCGGACGGCGCTCGCCGACGGTCGAGCGAGCAAACGCGGCGTTGACCGTCGCAGACGCCGTGATCGCGGTGACACCGGTGTTCGCCGGGTCCTACTCCGGGTTGTTCAAGTCCTTCTTCGACGTGGTCGATCCGGCAGCATTGCGCGGTACGCCCGTCCTGGTGGCGGCAACCGGTGGGTCGCAGCGGCACCAACTCGTGCTCGATCACGCCTTGCGACCGTTGTTCGCCTATCTGGGGGCCATGGTCTTGCCGACAGGAATCTTCGCCGCAACCGCCGACTTCGGTACAGATCCCTCGCAGACCCCCGCGCTGACCGAGCGAATCGGACGCGCGGCGCAGGAGCTCACGGCGCTGATCACCGCCCGTGAAACCTCCGCACAGGCACAGGAACCTTTAGCAGTGGCGCCCTATCGGCAACGACAGGATGACCTGTCACACGCAGAGTCCCTTGAGGCAGACGGTGGCCTGTCCGACTTCGGAGTCCTGCTGCCGCCATTGCGCTAGCTCGACCAATGAGCCGTCACACCTCGCACAGCTGTCGCGGTACTTGATCTAGCGTGACCGAATCGTGACGGTGCCTTGGTATCAGGACGACTGCCTTGACTGTCCTGGGTAGTAACCACTTGCCGGACGAAGGACACCCGATGAAACTCACCGACCTACACACTGATCGCCGTACCGTGCTGATCGGCGGAATCGGCGCCGGCCTCGCGACCGTCTTGTCGGCTGCGCCCGCGACAGCGGCCAGCACCTACCGGCGGGGAAGTCGAGGCTCGGGTGTGGCAGCGCTGCAGCGAGACTTGGCCGCCCGAGGCTATTGGTGTGGCCGGGCCGACGGCGCCTTTGGTCACCTGACCCAGCAAGCCGCCTGGGCATTGCAGAAACGGCACGGCCTCGTGCGCGACGCCATCGTGGGTCCGAACACTCGCGCTGCCCTCGCGCGCGACACCACACTGGCCCCCGCTGGAGGTTCTGGCAGCCGATTCGAGGTGCACCTTGCACGTCAGTTGGTGCTCGAAGTGCGCTGGGGACGCACCTACCGGCTGTTCAACACCTCGACCGGCAACGGTGAGCCGTATGACTGGTACGGGCGCACCTACTACGCACACACGTACACCGGTTCGTTCAGGGTTCACAGCACGCACAGCAGCGGATGGCAAAAGGGCAAGTTGGGCGAACTCTACCGGCCGGCCTACTTCGATCGAGGTAGAGCAATCCACGGATCCCGCTCCATCCCGCCGTATCCCGCCTCCCACGGATGTTGCCGCCTGTCCACGGCAGCCACCGACCTCCTGTGGGGTACCGGAAGGATGTCGCCGGGGACACGCGTCCTCGTTGTCTGAGCACGTCGGTTACCTGAGCTTCGTCGTTGTCTGAGCATCAGGGTTGGCTCGGCACCGAGTTCGGCTGAACTGCTCGGGCCGCTCACGTTGAAGGTTTCATCTTGGCGCAGGTGGTTGAGAGACTAGCGAGCGTGATGACGATCAGCGAGGCGGCGCCGCCGGTTGCCAGGGCACTGCGAATCGGGCGGTATACCTTCGATTCACCGGTGGTATTGGCACCGATGGCCGGCATCACCAATCGAGCCTTTCGCAGGCTCTGTCGTCAGTACGGCACGCAGGGGGCGAGCGCAGGGGGAGCTAGCGGCGCCAGTTCGCTGTATGTCAGCGAGATGATCACCTCGCGTGCCCTGGTGGAGCGCACCCCCATCTCGATGCGGCTGATCGAGCACGACGAGGACGAATCGCCACGTTCCATCCAACTGTATGGCGTTGATCCGGCTACCGTGGGTGCGGCAGTAAGGATGTTGGTCGGCGAGGAGCGGGTCGACCACATCGACCTTAACTTCGGCTGCCCGGTCGCCAAGGTCACCCGCAAGGGCGGGGGTGCGGCCCTCCCGTGGAAAACCGACCTGTTTCGCGGAATTGTGCGCGCGGCGGTCCGCGAAGCAGCACCGGCAGGGGTGCCGGTCACGGTGAAGATGCGGCTCGGAATCGACAGCGACCACGTCACCTTCCTCGATGCCGGCAAGATCGCCGAAGACGAGGGTGCGGCCGCAGTGGCTCTACATGCGCGCACAGCCGCGCAGGCCTACAGCGGGCAGGCCGACTGGTCCCGGATCGCGGCCCTGAAGCAATCCGTGACTAGCATCCCGGTGCTTGGCAATGGCGACATTTGGTCAGCCGAAGACGCCCTTGCCATGGTTCGCGAGACAGGCTGCGACGGCGTTGTCGTGGGGCGGGGATGCTTGGGCAGGCCCTGGCTGTTCACCGACCTTGCGGCGGCCTTTGCCGGGTCCGACCTGCGGGTCGAGCCCGGCCTGTATGAGGTGAGCGACACGCTGCGCCGACACGCGGCATACCTGGTGGAGTTCTACGGCAATGAGGCGCAGGCGTGTCGCGACATTCGCAAGCACATCTCCTGGTACTTCAAGGGCTTTGCTGTCGGTGGTTCGCTGCGTCACCAGTTGGGGTTGATCGATTCATTGGCTGGGCTGGACGCGCTGATCGACACCCTTGACCTGGACCAACCGTGGCCTGGTGGCGATGCGGAGGGGCAACGAGGGCGCTCCGGGTCACCGCGTCGTGTCACGCTCCCCGAGTTTTGGCTGGACTCGCGCCAACTGAACGCGAGTCAGCGCGCCGTGATCGCGGCTGCAGAGCTCTCCATCTCGGGCGGATAGCGGCATCGGGGCCGCCTTCTCAAACCCCCAATCTCGTCGTGGGTTCGTGACCCAGATCCGTCGCCACAAGATTCTTTGACTCTGTTGCATCCAAACGTGCCTCCTCCACAGAAGTACTGGCACAAGGGTTCCACCGAGGTTCCCCACAGACACAGGAGATGCACATGCGTTCCATTGCTTGGGGTGCGGCTGCGAGCCTCGCCCTCGTCGCGACCGCTGCACCGGCCATTGCTCAGGACGACTCCCAGGTATCGGTGTTGCACGCCGTTCCGGGCCTCACCGTCGACGTGTATGTCAACGGCGAAGAGACCTTGCCTGACTTCGAGCCCGGCACCCTCGCCGGCCCACTGACGTTGCCAGCTGGCGACTACGACATTGAGGTCTACGCCGACGGCTCCGACCCCGAGACCGAAGACCCGGCCATATCCGCTGAAGGACTAGCCGTGCCGGGTGGAGCCGACATCACCTTGACCGCCAACCTCGACGCTGACGGCAACCCAGCGCTGAATGCCTTCGTCAACGACACCTCGACGCTGGATGCCGGGCAGGCGCGCCTGACCGTTCGTCACGTCGCCGCCGCCCCCGCCGTGGATGTCCGCGCCGGTGGCAGCCCCGTGATCGAGGGCCTGACCAACCCGAACGAAGAGGTCCTCAACCTTGACGCCGGCTCAGTCAGCGCTGATGTTGTGTTGGCCGGCACCGAAGACGTAGTGATCGGTCCAGCCGACCTCGACCTCGGCGAGGGCACCAACACCATCGTCTACGCCTGGGGTTCGGCTGCCGACGGCAACCTTGACCTGGCAGTTCAGACGATCGACGGACTGCACGGCGACCCCCACGGTGTCCCCACCGGTGAGGGCGGCCTGCTTGAGGGTGGAGCTTCCGCATGGCTGTGGGTGATGGGCCTGGCCGGTGTCGCCGGTGCGCTCGTGGCATCCCGCAAGCTCAGCGGCGCCTCTGCCTGATTCGCTTCTGGCGGACCCGTGACAGCGGCGGTGCCGAGCAGATCGAACTGCTCGGCATCGCCGCATCTCATCGAGCGCCGACCTCAGGTCGACCCCCTTTCGTGGGCTGAGGTCGGCGCCGCATAGATGAAAGTAGGGCCGATCATGCATCGCGCTAGGTGGCTGGTCGTGCTGGTGGTGTGCCTCGTGGCAGTGGTCACGGCTGGCTTCACGATCCTGTCGACCGGTCAGCCGCAGGACGTTGGCAGCATCGAGGTTGCCGGAACTGAATCCACCGAGGACGCGACCGAGCAGACCGCCGCCGCGAATTCCGAGGATGACGGCGAACGTGCCGGTGCGGCACCAGCAGTGCCTGAAGTGAATCGTTCATCGGCACGAGCGGGTGAGGTCGTCCAGGCTGAAATGCCGGTTCGGATCCGAGTCGCTGACGTTGACCTTGACGCACCCGTAGACGCGACCGGAGTCGCAGCAGACGGCTTGATGGAAATCCCGGACGACGGTGACCGTACGGGCTGGTATCGGTATGGCTCCTCACCTGGTGGCGGACAGGGGTCAGTAGTGATCGCCGGTCATGTCGACACCAAGGCGGGTCTCGGTGCCATGGCGGCGCTGCGGGAGGTGCCTTTAAAGACCGTCGTGCAGGTCGAGATGAGCGACGGGGAAGTGCGCGAGTACGAAATTGTCGGGCGCGAGACGGTCCCGAAGAACGACCTGCCGACCGAGACCATCTTCAACCGCGAGGGCCCGGAGCGCCTCACGCTGATCACCTGCGGAGGTCCTTGGCGAGACTCGGAATCGAGTTATCGCGACAACGTTGTGGTCGTTGCGACCCCGCTGGGAAGCCGGTGAACGATCGTGACAATCGAAATCTGGGCGCAAGACTCGATACGGTGGGCAGGTGACCGAACCCATCAGTCGCCTCGAGTTGGACGTCGCCGTCGACTCAGAGATCAGCCGTGCCTTCGAACAGGGGGAGGACACCGCACTGGCCCAGGCGTTCCAGCGGTGGGGCGCCTTGGTGCACGGCCTGGCGATCAAGGGAGTCGGGCGCAGCGACGCCGACGACCTGACGCAGCAGGTTTTCGTCTCCGCATGGCAGTCAAGACACCGGTACCGGAGCAGCCAAGGGCCGTTGGGTGCCTGGCTGGTGGGGATCACCCGGCACCGGATTGCAGACCACTGGGGCAAACGGCACCGCACCAGCGAAGTCTCGGCCGATCCGGCGGTCCTGCACGCCAATCTGGAGCAGTATCCCGCTCCGAATACCTACACAAGCGAACGCATCGACCAACTGTTGGTGCTATGGGAAGAACTGGAACGGATCGGAGACCCGCAACGTCACATCATGGTCCTGGCTTTCTTCGAGGACATGACCCACGCCCAGATCGCCGAGAGCATGGATATGCCTCTCGGAACGGTCAAGAGTTACATCTCGCGCACCTTGCGCAAGTTGCGCAGTCGATTGGAGGGTGACGGTGCACATTGATGACAGCGATCTAGCCCTGCTTGCCCTCGGCGAGCCCATCGAGCGCGACCGGACACACCTGGAGTCTTGCGTGCAGTGCCGCTCCGACGTGGAGTCCTTGTCCACCGTAAGCGAGATCATGGCTGCCGGCGGACCGATGCCAGTGCAGGCACCGGCACACCTCTGGACTGCCATTGAGGCTGCCATCACAGCAGACGGCACAGCTGACGGCACAGCAGCAACTGTGCCCGACCAGGAGCCAGCGGACATCACAACTCGCCGGGCATACCGAGACCGCGCTGCGGCCACCAACCGTCGCTTCACTGCACTCAGCCTGTTGGGTGCTGCTGCTGTGGGTGCAGGCGTCATGTGGCTCGGCACATCGCTGGCCACTGATGACGGTCTACAGCCAGGTCAAGAAGCCACTCTCAGTGAGGCCCCCGACGATGCTGACCCCAGCCAGGAGGATGTGGTCGAACCCGACATCGTCGCATCGGCGGACCTGGCCGCGTTAGAGGAAACCGTCGATCCAGCGACGGCAGAGATCATCGCGCGTGACGGACAGCGGTTGTTGCGCGTCGACACCGCTTCGTTGCCTGAGGTTGAGGACGGCTACCTGCAGGTGTGGTTGCTCGAAGACGACGTTGCCGGGATGGTGACTATCGGTGCTCTGACCGCCAGCGGCGAAGAGTTCGTTCTGCCCGATGGCCTATCGACGGACACCTTCACCACCATCGACGTGTCGGTCGAACACTACGACGGCAACCCAGAGCACAGCGGTGAGAGTTTGTGGCGCGGTGCGATCACGTCGACTTAGTCGCGACCCGACGCTTCGCGACCGCGCCTCGTTGGTCGCGAAGCGTTGCTGACCCAGTCACTCCACGAGCCGACGTAGACCGCCGGAGGTCGGCGCGCTGGCTGTGCCGCCTCCAGGGTGAGTGCCAAGTGCATGGCCTGCACTCCCGATCCGCAGTAAAGCGTCGTGGGCGCATCGGGATCGACACCGAGGCTCGCGAGTTGCTGGACGGCGTGTTGGCTTCTGAACCGCCCCAAAGGATCCAGGGCGGCCAGCGTCGCCACGTTGAGCGCCCCAGGTATGTGCCCGGCCACCGGATCGATCGGCTCAACCTCGCCGCGGTAGCGTTCGGCTGCGCGGGCGTCGATCAGGTAGCTGCCTGGGTCCTCAGTCAGTTCGAGCACGTCCTGGGCGCTGACGATCCGCCGATGGCCAGGACGCAACTCGACATCCCCGGCTGGTGTCTGCACCGACCCCGATGCCACGGGTAGGTCTGCCCCGATCCACGCTGCATACCCGCCGTTGAGGACGCGCGCATCTTCGTGCCCGAAGTACTGCAGCAGCCACCAGGCCCGTGCAGCCGCTAGCGATGTCGAGCCGTCGTAGATCGCCACCGGATAGTCGTGGCGGACGCCAGCGGCACGAAAGCCATCCGAGGCGGTCTGAGTTGAAGGCATCGGGTGACGCCCGCCGACGCCGTCTGCGCTGACCGGGCCGGACAGGGCGCTGTCGAGGTCGAGGAAGGCAGCGTCCGGTAGATGCCCTGCCAGATAGTCCGCATAGTTCTGCGCCCGTGGCTGGCCGAGCTGCCAGCGAACGTCGAGCAAGATCGGCGGCCGGTCGCCTGCCAACTGCCGGGCCAACTCCGCGGGCTCGATCAGTGGATCAACCATCATGTCTCCGTCTCTTGGTCGCTCTTCCTCCACGGAGGTGCCTTGCCTGCCAGCCACCACCCCATCCAGGACGTCACCGCCGGAAGCGCGTAGTAGGTCATCACCGGAGTCAAGAGCAGTGTCCCGAGCAGCACCCGCAGCACGAGTGGGAAGCCTGCGGGCAGCACGAGGGTCAGCAGCCAGGTCGCCACGAGGTTCAAGGGAAAGAACGCCATCCAGATCACACAGGCTTGCTTCCACCGCGGCGGGGCAGGCTCGGCCGGACGCAGATCGTCGACATCGGTGGCAGCCGGGCGGTCGAACCACCCTTCGATGCCCGTTCGGCGTTCCTTCGTGCTCTCGCCCACGATCCCCAACGAGGAGTCCAACCACCAGCGACGCTGTTCCGAAGCCTCCCAGTGGGCCACATCCTCGGCGCTGGCGAACCGGTAAAGCATGTGCCACTGGTCGGAGTCCAACGACGGCCGCACCCATCCGGTGCCGAGGAAGCCCGGAAAGCGCTCCGCCAGCGAAGCCCCGGCGTTGAACCAGGCCACCATCCGATCAGCCTGATCCGGGTCAATGTGCCGGATGATGCTCACAGTCACCGACGTTGTCGAGGAGTCTTCCACGGCGCTCACTCTAAGGTGGACCTGCACGTCATCCGATTCGGCGATCAACGAGGTCAAAGACATGTGCCGCAATATTCGACAACTGCACCACTTCGAGCCACCGGCCACTGCCGAGGAAGTACACGCTGCGGCCGTGCAGTACGTCCGGAAAATCGGCGGCACCTCGAAGCCCTCGCAGGCCAACGCTGCTGCATACGAGCGGGCCGCACGCCAGATTGCCGCCGTCACCCAGCAGTTGCTGGATGAGCTGACCTCGCGCGGACAGCCTCGCAACCGGGAAGTGGAAGCCGCCAAGGCGCGGGCACGCTCGGCGGCACGGTACGGCGGCGTCGCCTGACGTGGCGGCCGCAGCGCCGAGCCCGCAGTTGATCCGGCTACGCCGATGGGCCAACTGGGCCAACTTCTCGACCCCGCTCGGTCTGGCGATCGCCGCGGTCGGCAGGGCCGAGGTGGCGCCCGGACCGTTCCGCCTTCGCCTGGCGAGCCATTACCGCTGGGGGTTTCCGATGGCGTCGGCTTTCACGGTCGGTGACGTCGTGATTTCGCGGCACGATCTGGCTCAGGTGTGGCAGCATCGCCCCGGCCTGCTGGAGCACGAAGAGGTGCACGCGCGGCAATGGATGGCGTGCTTGGGTATGCCGTTTCTGCCGCTGTACCTGGCCTCGATGGGATGGTCCTGGCTACGCACCGGGGACCGCGCCGCATACTGCTTCTTCGAACGGCACGCCGACCTCGCCAAGGGCGGGTATGCCGAGGTGCCGGTCCGCCCGCTAGGACCTGCCCTGGCCGGTGGCGCGCGCCGGCTGCGCCTGGCACGGGCGGCCAGGTGACGTCGACAACGGGAGGGTCATTGGGCTACAGCCCGGCAGATCGGCAGCGCTGGCTGCCGGAGGATCCCGCGAACAAGGCGGCCGATCGCGACGACTTCGCCCGCGATCGAGCACGGGTGGTGCACTCAGCGGGTTTGCGGCGGCTTGCCCTGACGACACAGGTGGTACAGCCCGGGTCGGATGACTTCGTGCGGAACCGGTTGACCCATTCGTTGGAGGTTGCTCAGATCGCTCGCGAGTTCGGTGCCGCCCTGGGGTGTGCCGCCGACGTCGTCGACACCGCAAGTCTGGCCCACGACTTGGGCCACCCGCCGTTCGGCCATCACGGCGAGGCGGTGTTGAACGAGCTTGCCGACGGCATCGGGGGGTTCGAAGGCAACGCCCAAACGCTGCGCGTGTTGACGCGGCTGGAGGCCAAGCGAGTCCATCCAGACGGGCGCTCAGCCGGGCTCAACCTGACCCGAGCGAGCCTGGATGCGGTGTTGAAGTATCCGTGGGCGCGCGGGGAGTTGGCCGGCACAGCGAAGTTTGGCTACTACGCCGACGATGCCGCGGTCTTCGACTGGATCAGGCGTCCCGCGGATGCCGTGGCCCACAGCCGGTGCTTAGAGGCTCAGGTGATGGACTGGTCCGACGACGTGGCCTACTGCGTGCACGACATCGAAGACGGCATCGCCTCGCGACGGATCGACCCTGGCGCGTTGCGCAGCGCCGGCGACGCCCGAGAGATAGTCGACGTTGCTCATCGGTGGTATGCCCCCGACCTGGACCGCGACCTGCTTGCGCAGGCGTTGGACGGACTCCTCGACGGCAACCTCATCCCAGCGGTCCACGACGGCTCACGGGCTTCGTTGGCCGCGCTCAAAGATATGACCAGCCAGCTCATCGGGCACTTTGTGCACACCGTCGAAGACGCGACTCGCGAGCGCTATGGCCTCGGGG
>JBARZG010000039.1:0-2253 GCA_049649785.1 Ornithinimicrobium sp.
GCCGTCGCTGCGCGCGTTCCACGGGTGGTGGTAATGCACCACCTCCCAGCCATTGTCAGCACTTTCCTCGAGCTGGATGACCTCAGGAGGTCCCCAGTGGTAGCCGGCGTCCAAGAACGTCGGGTCCTCGGCCTCCAGGTCGCTCCGCAACCGCAAGTTGCCCCGCGCCCCCTCGATGAGCGCATGCGCATCGACCGCCTCCGAGGACACCACTGGCTGCGCGTAAACGGTGTCTTGGAAAAGCTCGGTGCCGAGGGCCAGCTGGGCCGGAGTGGAAACCGACGCGATGTCGGCCGTCGTCAACCCGACATCACCGGCCGGTACATGCAACAGGGGGTCCGTGCGCCCCCACATCGTGGGTGGCGTACCCGCAGTGACGAGCCCAGCCACTGCGGTCAGCTGAGCGCCGTGCAGCACCTGGCGCCGGCTCATCACAACATCGAAGGCCGCCAGCTCCTTCTCCTCAATCTGCGGGTTGCCGATGGCCTTCCTAAGTCGGTCGCTCAACGCTTCGCGCCACTGCTGCCACTGTGCCATTACCAGGCCCCACTCACTCAGATCAGTCGTGGCCGGGCACTATTCCCGGCGCTGTCGGTAGCCTAACCATCGCGCTCGTAATTTCGCTTCACAAAACGCGCGCTCATTGCACTTAGTCACGTCAATATTCACAACCACAGACTCAGCTAGATCCCTGATGACGTCGAATGGGCAACCAACTGACGTCAGGATTCACGCCCAAAGCCAGCCACCTCTCTCAATCCCGATGACCGATCGACATCTGGCAGGACTTATTGGGCAGACGTGCACCATCTCGCGAAGCGTCTGAACGTCGATACCCAACCGCGGGCCAGCACGGCGCAACAATTGCGTTGCGACGTGGTCTTCGCTGCTAATGAGTCGATCCATGGGCACCGTGTTGAACACTCCGCGCGCCGAGGAGCTTGGAGAGGTGGCCGCGTCGCTCAGAGGCTGGCAGTACGACGACGGGCCGCTGCACCTGGCTCCTGGGGATCTGGGTTGGTACTCATCAAGGGGCGCTGCGGCGACGGCGGCTGCTATACGCACGTGGTCGCGTGGCCAAAAGATCTTTGCAGTCGGACTTCTGGATGGCCCGCAACTGTTGAGGATGGCTGTCGATCCCGAGTCGCGCGATGACGAAGAACTGGCCCGTCAGATCGTTGCTGATGTCAATGACCCCCTGCGAGGAGTACTCGATGCTGGGGTGGCGGATGCTGAAGCTCGGGGCGCCACGAAGCTGGCGAGGCTGCTGTTGCTAAACGGCTGACAACAGGGAGAGCCATGGACGCCGTTTCATCTAGAACTCTCAGACCCGGTAGGGGCCACCATCGAGGTGGTCGGAGCTCACACTGATGCCTGGTTGTCCGTGCATTGGTCGGCGTTTCGCGGCACGCCCCGAACGGGACCGAGGCTTCTTCCTGGACAGGTTGCGCACGATGGCAGCCGGGCGGTTTGCTGACTCCGCGCGCAGCTTGGCCGCCTTCGACGAGCACGACAACACCGTGGCCGTGGCTACGGTCTGGTCGGCGGGGCCAGATCGTCCGGGCCTCCTCGAGCCGACGGCGGTGCATCGGGATCACTGGGGACGCGGGTACGGCACTGCCATCACAGGCTTTTACCTTCGGAGATCTCGTCCGTGACCTCGTCGTTAGGGGTGGGCCACTCCAGTTGATACTCAAGACTGGACAGTGTGCCGGTGGCGGTGAAGATCCACACGGAGGTCTCCGTGTCAGTGGTGCCGAACTCCTCGTCCAGAGCGTCTTGAAAGGCGTCCAGGTCAGTCGCGACCGCGACGGTCCCCGACTCCTGTGGCTCGAAGATCGCCACTGCACCCGTGGGTGTCTGTTCGTCGCTCACCATTTGAGGAGTCGGCTCATCAGCGGTAGCCACATAGAACTCGCCGTCGACCCCGAGGACCTCCCCAGCCCCACCGTTGACGGTGCCGATGCCGGTGTCGCCGGTAGCGACCAATTCAGACCACGAGAAGTCAGCATTAGGGCCGCTGGTCTCAAAGAGGAAGGGCAGCTCGGGCCCGAAAAGATTGCGCGTGACGGCGGCGGACTGCGTCTGGGATGACGTCGTGGTCGCTGACATATCCGCGCTCGATAAACCCGATGAAGCCGACACTTGATGGGTATCGGTCGAGGGGTCCTGACTTTTGGCGTCGGTTCACGAGAACAGTCTCCGAGGAATCCGAGAATGACGACGCCTCCCAGCGTCGTTGAGATGCGAGCC
>JBARZG010000040.1:0-100789 GCA_049649785.1 Ornithinimicrobium sp.
GCGGTGTTGGTCAAGACGACGGCGGCGACCTGCTCGGTATGCCGCAGCGCCCAGCCCATCGAGATCGGCCCGCCCCAATCATGGGCCAGCACGACGATCGGGCCGTGAAGGTCCATCGCGGCGGTCAGTGAGCTCAGATCCTCCACCCGATCAGCCAACCGGCGGGGCTCGTCGATGCGCTCGGAATAGCCCATTCCCAACTGGTCGACGGCGACCACGCGCCAGCCCGGCCGCACCTGTTGCAGTACCCGCCGCCAGAGGTAGGACCAGGTGGGGTTGCCGTGCACGCACAAGACGGTCCCGATCACCGGTGAGGGCACATGATCTTGCTGTTGCGCGGTGCGGGCGTGAGTGTCGAGCACATGCCAGGTGCGCATCTGCCCGCTGGTGTCAGGGGCAGTGATCGACCTCGACCAGGCCGGGTCGAGGCCGGGTAGGCCGGGGGGGATCACCAGGCAAGTTCGAGGCAGGTCATGTTCAGACCCGACCCGATACCCATCATCAGCACTCGATCGCCGGGCTCGAGGTGCTCCACTTCTTTGGCCAGGGTGATGGCGACGGCTGCCGGGCCGACGTTACCCAAGGTGGGGAAGGTCAACGGGATGCGGTCCTTGGGCAGGTTGAGGATTTCGGCGGTTTTGGACGTATGGACCTGTGACACTTGGTGGATCACGTAGCGATCCATGTCGGTCCAGTCGAAATCGGCCTTGGCGTCGGCCCACAGGTCACTCGCCAGCCCCAGACCAGCCACCAGCAATCCGGAGGTGTCCGTGCGCATCTTGTCGAAGTCGCCGACACACAAGTCATGATGCTGAGTGGCTGCTCGCGAGGCGCCACCGACAACGCGGTGGGCCCCAGGATGTTCACTGGAACGGCCCAAGACCATCGCTGCGGCGCCAGATCCCAGCGTCAACGTCGCGAACTCGCGCTGGATGTCCTCCGCTGTCGTATCGGGGGAGGACAGCCGGCGCAACGTGTTTTCTTGCGGGGTGCGCGATCCCTCGCCGTCGACGATCAGGGCGTAGTCGATCTGTCCGGCGTCGATCATCGTTGCGGCCAACTGCATGCCGTTCACAAAGCCCAGACAGGCATTGGCGAGGTCGAAGTTCAGGCAGCTCGACGGCAAGCCCAACTGGTGGTGGATACCGACCGCGACCGAAGGCTCTAGATGCTCCCGGCTGACGGAGGTGTTGATCATCATCCCGATCCGGGCCGAGTCCACCCCGGATTCCGCGATGGCCTTGGCCCCAGCCTCGACGGCACCATCCACAAAGCTGGTGCCGACCGGCCACCAGCGCCGCTCCACGATCCCGGCCAACTGAGCCAACATGCCCGGTCGTAGCCCGTTGCGGGTGTAGGCGTCGCCGATAATGGCATCGAACTCTGCCGAGGTTTTGACGACGGGGGCATCGACAGCAGTGATGGACAAGACCGCAGTGTTGTGATGCCGGAAGGTGATGTTGGCGCTCAAAGGGAACCTCGATAGGGGTGCAGACGTCATTACAGAGTGGGACTATGACACCACAGCCCGTCGTGGCCTCAACAAATTCCCGCAAAGGTGCGCCAACGGCAGACGTACCCCAAGGACAGGAGACATCATGACACGATCTCAGAATCGGCGCTCATCGTTCGTAGGAGGCGCAGCGGCTGGCCTAGCGCTCACCCTCGGGCTGGCAGCGTGCGGAAGCGACACCGAGCCAGTTGAGGACGAGGGCCAGACCCAGAACGGTGCAGCGTTGGCCGATGTAGAACCGGGGGACCAGGTGGAGCCATCGGACCTGCTCGATCGACTGTCTTCTCCAGGCGCTGAGACGCTGAACGCCTTCGACTTCGCCGTTCTGGCAATGGCTGAGGGGGAGCAGATCGCGATCAGCGGTGCGGTCGACCTCGCCGGCGATTCGCCCGCGCTGGAGGTAAGCATGGACTTACCGCCGATGGGTGTCGTCGACCTCTTGCTGGCGGAGGGTTCGGCATACGCCAACATCCCGGGGCTGACTCCGGAAGGTAAGTACCTCGAGATCCCTGCCCAGGAGTTGGACAACCTCGGCGCTCAGGATTTGACCAACACCCTTGATCTTGACTCGCTGATGGACACCTGGGATTCCAGTGCCCAAGAGGTCACGTTTGTCGGCACCGAGGAGATCAACGGCAACGAGACAGATCACTACGAGCTCGAACTCGACCCCCAGAAGGTGCTCGACGAGATGGGTCAGACGGCGGCTCCCGACCTGGGGTCGGAGTTGGGGTTGGATATGGACCTGGCCGGCGCCGGGACCTATGGCATATGGATCGGTGAGGACAACCTGATCCGCCAAATGGTCATTGGCAGCGAAGAGTCAGCGGTCACCATCACCCTTGACAACTGGGGCCAGGATCTCAAGGTCGAGGTGCCCGACGCCGCGGACGTGGTCGAGATCCCTGGTTTCTGATCTTTGCCCCTGACCCGTGACGCCGAGCACGCACCTGTGCCGCCCCATAGCGGAACACAGGCAGTGAGGGCCGTTACAGGTTGCGCTGAGAGATTCCGCGGTAGGTCATGGTCGGCGGGGTGGTCGGGTGTCCCAGCGGCGGGTGGTCCAGGCGGTGCGGATTAATCGTCGGTGATGATCACGGCGTTGGCTAGGGCGATGAAGGCGTCGATGACGCGGGCGTTCGGAGCGGGCGCCCTTTCGGAGCGGAGACGTTGGACACTTCCTCTCCTACCGGTGCTGTGCCTGCACACGCTCATCAACACGCGCCACACCCGTCACAATCAGCAGGTCAACAGTCCCCACTCACCCGCCTATCCGCGGAACCTTTCAGCAGCCTGCCCGGCGAGCAGGAGATGCCTGACGTGGCGGGCGGCGCGGACGTCAACATGGTGGGGAAGGAGATAGGTGAGCGGCGAGATGTTCGGCGACCAAGACGGGCCACGTCGCGGTATCCGCTGGGGTGTGAGCCACCTCGAGACGATGCTGAGGCAGGAGTTGGCTGAGCCGCCTGGCGGTGCTCACCGGATGGGCAGGGTCGCCCGCCCAGCACAACAGCAACGTCGGCACCTGCAGGTTCGCAATCGCTTCTCGCGGCGGAAGGTCGCTCCGGGCGGCGCCTCGGAACACGCTCGGTAGCAGTGCGGTCTGGACATCCGGAACGGTGATCGGCACCTCTGGGCCTACTGCTGGTGGTCGAGGAGCGGTGCGGGCGGTGTCCATCAGTTCTTCGATCCCGCGCTGTTCAACGGCATCGGCGGTTTGCAGGTAGGCCGCCTGTTGCGCTGCTCGGGAGCTCCACGCCGTGGGTGGGATGCCCAACACCAGGGCCTGGAACCGCGGAGGATCTGAGCATGCGGCGTGCAGCAGCGTGGCGGCACCCATCGACTGACCGACACCACATACGTGCTGGGATGGTGCCGCTTGGTCGAGGAGGTGCAGCAGGTCGCCTGCCAGATGCGGCCAGGTGTAGTCATCTGACATTGCACGACCGGTCGACCGGCCGTGGCCACGAGCGTCGTAGCGGATGATGCGCTGATCGCTGAGGCCCCGGCACAGGTCCAGCCCGAGTTGCGCATCGCGCTTCTGGCTGGAGGTCAGCCCGTGTAACTGAACCACCGTGGGACCGTGGCCGGTCACGTCGTAGTCGAGCCGGGCGTGCCTCGTGAGCAGGTGGGGCAACGCACTCCTCACAATCTCGGCGGGAAGGATTACTGTACGACGCGATGCACATGACGAGCGTGACCGCAGTGGACCTCCCTGGGGGTCCACTGCACAGTTGTGCTGTCGAGGTGGGGCGAGCGGGGCGTGCCGTGCCGGTGTCGTTCGATCAGCGCCGGCACGTCGGTCTCGGGCAGCGCCCTGGGTCGTGGATAGCTCTGGCGTTGCGCGTGCCGCCTTCGGTCAGCCAGGCGCAGCTGCAGCAGGCGTGGCTGACCGTGATCGCCCGGCACGGCACACTGCGCACGGTGTTCAGTGCCCCGTCGCTGGCTGACGGCGGCGTGGAGCTGGCGCTGCACGAGGTCGACGTCCTGGGAGCGATCTGGACCGAGCACCAGGTCCCGGCTGGCCGACGCTCCGCAGAGGTGGCCAGGGAGGTGTTCGATGAAGCCTGCGCGCCGTTGGCACGGCCTTCCCATCGACTGATTCTGGCGGGGGTCGGGGACGCTCATCCGAGGGTGCTCATCGGGCTGGATCACGCGCACGCCGATGCGTGGTCACTGCTGATCTTGGCTCGCGACCTGGTGGTGTGCCTGACTGATCTTGCCGAGGGCCGAGTCCCTGGTCTCACCTTGCCTGCGGCACACTCGTTCGCCGAGCACAGCGCCGTGCTGGAGTCGGCGCCGGCGGCACCCGAAATGGTGCGGCGCCGCTGGGCGGAGGTATTGAGCGCAGGCGGCGGGATGATGCCGACTTTCCCGCTGCCACTAGGCGATATCGCCACACCTCAACCCGAAGTCGTTGAGTTCCGAGATGTGTTCGATGCGGATGAACTCACTCGTTTCGAGGAACAAGCTGCCGCGAAGGGGGTGCGGATGCTCCCGGCAGTGATCTCGACGTTGACCCGGATCGCTGCTGACGTGGCTGGTCAACCCCTGCGTGCGGTGCTGCCGGTGCACAGTCGCTCGCAGGAGCGATGGCACGACAGCGTCGGGTGGTTCATCACCAACGCAGTGCTGGAATCCGCTGACCCGGACCCGCAAGCGTGCCGGGCGGCGCTCAAGGAAGCTTTAGCCCTCGGCTCCTACCCACTGGCACCGATCATGGCCCAGTACGGCGGTATGCCGGCCGGTCCCGGAATGTTCGCGATGTCGTGGCTGGACAACCGCAGGCTGCCGGTTTCGATCGACCCCGCACTCAGAGCCCAACACGTCTCGGCGGTGATCGACACCGACGGCGTGATGATCTGGTTCGTCGTGTCCGCGCAGGGGTTACGTGTGCGATGCCGCTATCCGGACACGGGCCAAGCGCGCGCCTCGGTCCAGCACTGGCTGGACCTCATCTGCGCTGAGCTAGCCGACCAGATTCGCTGACCACCGCCTTGTCGGACAGGCACGCCGGTGCCCGCTAGTCCTGCGCGTCGAGCACTGACTCCTGCGAAGGCAGGTCGTCTTGACGAACGATGCCAACCGGGCAGGTCAGACCGTTGGGGCCGTGGTTGCAGTACCCACCCGGGTGCTTGTGCAGGTATTGCTGATGCTCTGCCTCGGCGTAGTAGAAGTCGCCGACCACGTCCGCCGACTCCATCTGGGTGCTGATCGCGCCGTGACCATGCTCGGTCAGAACCTGCTGGAAGGCCTCACTGGTGGCGCGGGCTGCCGCCTGCTGCGCTGGTGTGGTCCAGAAGATGGCCGACCGGTATTGCGGCCCCACGTCGTTGCCCTGACGATTGCGGGTCGTCGGATCGTGATTTTCCCAGAACACCTTGAGGAGTTCTTCGGGTGAGATCTGTGCGGGGTCGTAGACGATCTGCGCCGTTTCGGTGTGCCCGGTCCGCGCGCTGCATACCTCTCGGTATGTCGGGTGGCTCACCGATCCGCCCATATATCCCACTGCTGTGCTGATCACGCCAGGCATCGACCAGAACATGCGCTCGGCCCCCCAGAAACAGCCCATCGCCAGATAGAGGCGTTCCGTGCCGGATGGCCACGGGCCCTGCAACGGGCCGTCGAGCACCTCGTGGTGGGTCGGGATACCGGGTAGTTGCTGAGTTCGGCCAGTGGGGGGTTTGGCGGAGAAGAGGCTCACACGATGGGAACGCGCCGCAACAGGGAGCCATTCCATCGCGACGGTACGGTTCCCCTATGCACCCGGCACTGATCTATTTGCAGGACACGTCCGCCGTTGAGCCGTGGTCCGCCACCGAGCTAGCCATCCGATTCGGATTTCCGTTTGCCGTGGTCTTGGTCGGCCTGATCGTCTTTCTCGGAGGTCGGACCGAGCGTAAAGTGCTGAAGGCTGAGGCCACGCAACGCGGCGGTTTTGGCGGGCCCCCAGGAACAACCGATGTGGGGACCGCAGAGGGCTTCGATATCGAGCGCTTTCGGAATGAAATGCACGTTGCAACCCGCAAAGTGCTGATCGGCTTGCTGATCATGCTCGGCGGCTCGCTCACACTGCTAGGGGTGACGTTCTGGAGGATCTTCAGCTGAGGCTGTTGTGCGTCGACGTCGGCTCGACCTACACCAAAGCCTCCCTGATCGATGGCCAGGCCGGCGCGGTATGCGGGACGGCGCAAGTACCCACCACCGTCGACACCGACGTGTGGGACGGAGTTCGCCAGGTGAGGGATCAGTTGGCGGCTCGCGACGCGCACGCGCCTGCGGTGGATGATCGAGATCGGGTGCGAATCTGCTCCAGCGCCGGGGGCGGCTTGCGACTGGCCGTGGTCGGCTTCGAGCGGGTGGTCAGCGCCGAAGCTGGCCAGTGGGTGGCACTGTCGGCAGGTGCGAGGATCGTTCACATCTGCGACGGAGACCTCGGGCATAGCGACATTGCGAGCCTGCGGGAATCGATGCCAGACCTCGTTCTGTTGGTCGGCGGCACCGACGGCGGGAACTCCGGCACGCTGTTGCGCAACGCCGCAACCCTGGCTGGCGCCGGGTTATCGGCGGCGACAATAGTGGCCGGGAACAATGCGGCTGCGCCACAAGCCCGAGACATCATTGCTGCGGCGGGCGGGGTGGCACTCTGCGCCGACAACGTTCTGCCGAGGATCGGTCACCTCGCGCCGGAATCTGCCCGGGGCGCGATCCGCTCGGCTTTCCTGCAGCACGTCATCGCGGGCAAGGCACTGTCGAGCCATCGCGGGTTCGCGGCCAGCGTCCGAGCGCCGACCCCAGATGCCGTGCTCGACGGCGTCGCCGTGTTGCGCGCCGTGGCCGATCAAGACGTCATGGTGATCGACATCGGAGGAGCCACCACCGATGTCTACTCTGCGCTTCTGCCATACGGCGAGGACCAGGCGTTGGCCAAGGATGTGATCGGCCTGTTGCCGCTGGCCCGCAGCGTGGAGGCAGACCTCGGGATGCGCCACAGTGCACCCGGCGTGCTCCGGGCTGCGCTCAGCGAGGGTGTGGTGCTGCCGCCGCTCGATGCCTTGAGCCACTGGGTTGAGCAGGCTGCCGCTCGCCCCGACCGGGTGCCGCGATCGGAGGTAGAGCGTCGCTGCGACGGCCAGTTGGCCAGGCATGCCGCTGTGCTGGCCGCTCGCCGGCATGGTCGCCCGGCGGCACCCGGGCATCCGCCCCGCGCACTGAGTGACGTCGGCATTCTGGTCGGATCCGGTGGCGTGCTGCGGCACAGTGACCGATCCGCGTCGACGGCAGTCCTGCAGGCCGTGCTGAATGACCATGGCGGCGGCTGGCGACCCCCCGCCCGCGCTCGACTCGTCGTTGACCGGGCATACCTCCTGGCAGGGATCGGTCTCTTGGCGCAGGACTATCCGCACGTCGCCGCGACCTTGGCCGCTTCCTTGCTGGATGAAAACTCGACCTGAGATTGTCCGCGGATGGGTCATGGTCGGCGGAAGCTCTTGGTCGGGCGCCTCTGCCCTTGACCAGTCCGCATCCTGCACCCACGCGCTCGGCTGACCGATATGAGCTCGGCTGACCGATATGCGCTTGGCTGACCGATATGCGCTTGGCTGACCGATATGAGCGCACATACGCCCTTCGAAGTGGCTCACCGCCCGCGTCTTCGACAAGCTGCAGACCGAGGCGTTGGACGCCTACGAGCGCATCATCGGCCTTAGACCTAGTCGCCGTAGCCGGCAAATGCGATGGACCGACGAGAGCCGACCTGTCCGCGCGCTCTAAGGGCGGTAGGCCTCTGAAGAGATAATGTTGACCTCGATTGAGGAACCATTCGGGGCCTCATAGGTGACCGTGTCACCGGCCTCGTGGCCCAAGATGGCCGCGCCTAGTGGTGAACGTTCGCTGTATACGTCGACGTTGTCGCCGCCGTGAGTGATCTCCCGGCTGCCGATCAAGAACTTTTCGGTGTCGCCGAACATCTCTACCGTCACGACTGTGCCCGGCTGAATAGGTCCTTCGCCGGTCGGCGTTTGCCCCACGCTGGCGTTGTCGAGCAGATGCTGGAGTTGGCGGATGCGGGCCTCCATTTTGCCCTGCTCTTCTTTGGCGGCGTGGTAACCCCCGTTCTCCTTCAGGTCGCCCTCATCCCGAGCGGCTTCGATGCGCTTGGCTATGTCGGAACGACCCGGACCCGACAATCGCTTCAACTCGGCGTGTAGTCGGTCATAGGCTTCCTGGGTGAGGAAACTCGACGTGTGCTTGGTTGCCTCGGTCACGGTGTCTACTCCTTCGTTGTAGATACGCAAAGTCCGGGCACCGATGACGGACCTGGTACGTCAAACGGGTTTGCCCGGACAGCACTACTTTACCAAGTAAGGTGCTGTGCGGCGAAACGCCAAGAGCCAGAGAGTCACCAGAAGGTCTTCCGGACAACCACAGGAGCACGGCCGGGGGCTTGGGTGGAGAAGACACTATTCGGAAACGTACCGGCAATCTTCGACGTATCCCGTGACGGCCGTACTGGTTGTTTGGACGATGGCCACGTGTCGTGATGGGGATTGATCTGTCGGTTCTATCCGGGTGGTCGTTCGTCCCACGACGAAGCGAGACTCATCCTGGGCCTCAACCGCACACTCGACTGCTCGGGAGGGGTCTCGGCGCAGATCGAAGCGGACCTGAACTTCATTTTCTGCCACGACATCAAAGCCGGTATTGACCCAGTTCGCCTTGCCGACCGCCGACGCCACCCCGAACCACACGGCAAGTGCGGTCATCACGGCAACCCCGACCACTCCGATGACCCACCACCGGCGGGAGTTGCGGACGGGCGTAGCCAGCGACATCGTTGCTCCTGACGGGTGCGCTGAGGTTCGGATCTCGGATGAGATGATGACAGTTAGTATCCCGCATGCCCGCTCTCCCGAAGCGGCAGCATGCCCCCAACCAGAACACGAGGAGCACAGGTGGCACCTGGCCTGAGGCTATTGGCGATCCATGCCCATCCTGACGATGAGTCGTCGAAGGGCGCGGCGACGACGGCGAAGTACGTCGCACAAGGGGTAGGCGTGATGGTTGTCTCGTGCACCGGCGGTGAGCGCGGCGACATCCTCAACCCACAGTTGGTTAACGATCCCGAGATCACCCGAGACGTCGCCCAGGTGCGCCGAAACGAAATGGCTGCCGCAGTCCGCGCCTTGGGCGTCGAGCACACCTGGCTCGGGTTCGTCGACTCCGGCCTGCCCGAGGGCGATCCGTTGCCTGCGCTACCGGAAGGTTGCTTCGCGACCGAGCCACTGAGCGTGACGACCGAGGCTCTGGTGCGCGTCATCCGAGCCTTCCGCCCGCACGTGATCACCACCTACGACGAGCAGGGCGGTTACCCGCACCCTGACCACGTGATGACGCATGTCGTGTCGATGGCCGCCTTCGAGGCTGCTGGAGACCCCGAGGCGTTCCCGCACGCCGGCGCGCCATGGCAGCCGCAAAAGGTGTACTACACGATGTTCTCCCCGCAGCGCCTGATCAACTTGCACCAAGCCATGCTGGATGACGGCTTGGAGTCGCCTTTCGCGGACTGGATCGAGCGGATGCAGGACCGTCCGGAGCGAGCCATCAAGACGCACATCGAGTGCGCCGACTTCTTCGATCGTCGCGATGAAGCACTGCTGGCGCACGCCACCCAGGTCGACCCGGACGGTATGTGGTTCGCCATTCCGATGGATATCCAACGCCGCGTGCACCCCTACGAGGACTTCGAACTCGGAGCCTCATTGGTCCCGGTCGAACTTCCCGAGGACGATCTGTTTAGCGGGTTGCCTCAGATCGCGGCCCTGGATGCCTTGTGCGAGCAACCCGCTGCCCGCACCGCTGAGGGCAGGCTGGCGACGGCATACACCTCGCCGTTGCCGGTGCTGGAGGACAAAGCTTCGTGAACGTCAGCAACGTCGAGGTCACCGCCGGTCTCGGCGGATTCCTGGTGGTGTTCGCCCTGGGCCTCGTGGTGTGGTTTATCGGCCGTGACCTCAGTCGGCGGTTGCGACGGATGCGCGCGGCCGAGGCGCAACGTCTCGAAGAACTCGGGAAGGATCGACAGCGCAGGGATGAGGACCCCGAGGAGCCTAGGTCGCCGCGGGCGTAGCCCCGTACACCGCTAGCGACACGGCGATGTAGTGCGTGCTGAACGCTGCCAGCGTGAAGGCGTGAAACACCTCGTGGAACCCGAACCACTGCGGTGAGGGATTGGGCCATTTGAGGCCATAAACGACCGCGCCGAGCGTGTACAACAGGCCACCGGTCGCGATCAGGGCCACCACGGCAGCGCCGCCCTCGCGGTAGAACGGCACGATGTAGAAGACCGCGACCCAGCCCAGCACAACGTACAACGGGGTGTAGAGCCACCGCGGAGCGCCGACCCAGAAGACCCGAAAGAGCACCCCACCGAGCGCGCCCACCCATACCAGGACCAAGAGGGTGCGTGCCTGATCGGGGGGTAGCAGCATCACCGCGAGCGGCGTGTAGGAACCGGCGATGATCAAGAAAATGTTGGCGTGATCCATCCGCTTCAGGAAGCGACTGACGGTGGGCTGCCAGCGGCCCCGGTGGTAGGTGGCGGACGTGGCGAACAGGGAGACGGAGCAGATTCCGAAGATCGTGGACGAGATGCGCCCGGCAGTGGTCGGGGCCAGCACAATCAGCACGATGCAGGCGGCCACGCACAGCGGCACCATCCCGAGGTGAAGCCACCCGCGCAGTTTGGGTTTGATGGTGGCGGCGACCTGTTCGGCAACCTCGGCAGTTGCCCGGCTTACCTCGTGGGCAGCATGCGAAACTTCGTGTGCTGCATGTGCCACAGCCGATTCCTCGGACTTGCCGGTGGAGCGGGGAGTCATGGGCTTCACGCTAACCTACGCAACCGTAAGTTCCCTGAGACCCTCGACGATCCCGACCTCCGTGGCTCCCAGACCGGGGGCCGCTGAGCAGTAGGTTGGCTTCATGCCCCGACTGCGCGACCTGATCTATCGCGTATACAACCGCTCGTTGAGCCGTAGCCTGCCCGCGGCGGCGGTGCCCCGGCACGTCGGTGTGATGTTGGACGGCAATCGGCGCTGGGCTCGGCAGCGGGGGGCCAAGGCAACCGCCGGTCACCAGGCCGGGGCGGACAACATCAAGCCGCTGCTGAGTTGGTGTGAGGAAGCGGGGGTAGAGGTGGTGACCCTGTGGCTGCTGTCGACCAACAACTTGAACCGAGATCCAGACGAACTCGAACCACTGCTCGCGATCATTTCCGAGGTGGTCTCTGACCTTGCCGGCGCCGGTCGCTGGCGGCTGAATGTGGTCGGCGCCCGGGACCTCCTACCCGAGCGCACCCGAGAGCATCTGGATGCTTCGGCAGCCGCGACCGCCGATCTTCCCGGCATGGTGGTAAATGTGGCGATCGGCTACGGCGGCAGGGAAGAAATAGCCGATGCGGTCCGGTCGTTGCTGCGCGAGCACTCCGCCAAGGGCACGTCGCTGGATGAGTTGGCGCGCTGTATCCAGATGGAGCACATTGCCGAGCACCTCTACACCAAGGGGCAGCCCGACCCGGATCTGGTGATCCGGACCAGCGGCGAGCAGCGACTCGGCGGCTTCCTGCTGTGGCAGAGCGCGCACAGCGAGTTCTACTTCTGTGAAGCGTTCTGGCCCGACTTTAGGCGGGTCGACTTCTTGCGGGCTCTACGTTCCTACGCCGAACGTGAGCGACGCTACGGCGCCTGAAGGTTCTGATTCGTTGCCTCGGCGTGCCGTGTCCGGATCGAGCCTCGCCTTGTCATACCGTCGAACGCAGGCGAGGGCAGCCGCCTTCGGCGACAGGCTCACCGAGCGGAGAGCACGCAATGACGATCAGCACCGATCGGAAGATCAGGGCATACGGTTCCATCCGGCAGGACCTCTTAGGGCAGGTGCTGGCGGACGGGAGCGCGGCTGGGCAAGCGGCGCACGATGAGCTAGAGCCGGACGTGACCCAGAGCGCAACAAAGACGTACGTGGTCGACACCTCGGTGCTGTTGTCCGATCCGCGTGCCATGCTCCGGTTCGCCGAGCACCAGGTGGTCTTGCCGGTGGTCGTGATCTCTGAGCTCGAAGCCAAGCGAGCCCACCCAGAGCTGGGGTACTTCGCACGCGAGGCCTTGCGGCTGCTCGACGACTTGCGCGTTAATCATGGGGGACTGGCTCAGGCGGTGCCTGCTAACGACGTCGGCGGAACGCTACGGGTGGAGTTGAACCACACCGACGTCCAGTCGATCCCGGCCGGGTTTCGCCTCGGGGACAACGACACGCGGATCCTGGCCGTGGCCGCAAACCTGGCGGCCGAGGGCTACGCCGTGACAGTGGTCAGCAAGGACCTGCCGATGCGGGTGAAGGCATCTGCGGTGGGGTTGGACGCCCAGGAGTATCGCGCTGAACTGGCGGTCGAGTCCGGGTGGACCGGGATGACCAGCCTGGATGTGAACGACACCGAGATGGCGCAGTTGTATGACGCTGGGCGGTTGCGCCACGAAGACCTCGCGTCGATGCCGTGTCACACCGGCGTAACCGTGTTCGGCACGTCGGGCAGCGCGCTCGGGCGGGTGGGTCCGGATGGCGGGTTGCGGTTGGTCCGCGGGGATCGCGATGCCTTCGGCTTGCATGGGCGGTCGGCCGAGCAGCGGATCGCGCTCGATCTGCTGCTGGATCCGGACGTAGGCATCATCAGCCTGGGTGGGCGTGCTGGAACCGGTAAAAGTGCGCTGGCGTTGTGTGCCGGCCTCGAGGCGGTGATGGAACGGCGTCAACACCGAAAGGTCATCGTCTTCCGTCCGTTGTATGCCGTCGGCGGCCAAGAGTTGGGCTACTTGCCGGGCTCGGAGAACGAGAAGATGGGTCCCTGGGCGCAGGCCGTCTTCGACACCTTGGGTGCTGTGGTCTCCAAAGAGGTGGTCGAGGAGATCGTCGCCCGGGACCTCATCGAGGTGTTGCCACTGACCCATATCCGCGGCCGCTCGCTGCACGACGCCTTTGTGATCGTCGACGAAGCGCAGTCGCTGGAACGCAACGTCCTCCTCACGGTGCTCTCTCGGATCGGACAAAGCTCGCGAGTGGTGCTGACTCACGACGTCGCCCAGCGAGACAACCTGCGCGTGGGGAGGTTTGACGGGGTCGCGTCCATTATTGAAACCCTGAAGGGCCACCCCCTCTTTGCCCACATGACGTTGCACCGCAGCGAACGTAGCCCGATCGCGGCTTTGGTGACCGAGATGCTGGAGGGCGATCGGCCCGAGATGTAGGACCAGCGCCCCGAAACGTTAGGTCCAGCACCCCACTGCGGCAGGGCCCGTTATCATTCTGTGACCTTGCCCACGATCGGCCCTCTGAGGTTGCCACGAGGCGCCGAAACCTGGCACGGTAGAACCACTTGGTCACGAAACGGTAACGCACTCCGTTGACACAGTCCGGAGCACACCAGTGGCCTACACGCATTCTTCTCGGAGGTTCTCTTGCCCAAAACATGGCTGAACAGCAACCCGTTCAACGCTGCCGCCAAGGTCGACACGGCCTCGTCGGCTGGAGCTGACGTCGAGGCTCAGGCTGACGACGTGACGTTCGACCCGGCCGAGTCCGGCCGTCACCGGGGCGCAGCATTTGTCAAGCACCCGGCGACGTTGGTCACCGCTACGATTACCGCGGCCTCGTTGGCTTTGGCCGGCTACGCAGCATACGGATCATCGGGAATGACCTCCGATCAGCTCGCCAGCAGTTTGAGCGACAGTGCGCCGCTGGTGGCCGACTCGGCCACTGATGGGGTTGAGGGGTCCGATTCGTTAGCCCATATTTCGGACCGTTCGCAAACGATGGACGAAGCAGTCGGTGGCGTTTCCTCACTGCAGTCCTCTCGCGAGGCGGGCGCCGAAGGTGGCGCCGCCGTTGCCGACAAGGTTGCCGAGATCAAGGCTGAGGAGAAGGCGGAGGCCGAGCGCCAGGCACAGGCCGAAGCGGAAGCTCAGGCCGAGGCTGAGGCCGCTGCGGCAGCACAGGAACGCGAAGAGAGCCAGGCTGCGTCCCGGTCTGAAGAGCGCGAGTCCTCGTCGTCTTCTCCCTCCGAAGCCTCTTCGTCCTCTGAATCCTCGGATAGCTCCTCATCGTCGGATGAGGCACCCGCCGAGCCGGTGGCCGCACCCGCCCCGTCGGGCGACGCTCGCTCGATCGCCCAGTCGATGGTCAGCAGCTACGGCTGGAGCAGTGAACAGTTCGGTTGTCTGGATTCGCTGTGGGCCAAGGAAAGCGGCTGGAACTCCTCCGCGTCCAACCCGTCCTCAGGTGCCTACGGGATCCCGCAGTCGTTGCCCGGCTCGAAGATGGCTTCCGCTGGATCGGACTGGCGCACCAACCCCGCCACTCAGATTGAGTGGGGTTTGGGCTACATCCAGGGTCGCTACGGCACCCCCTGCGCCGCTTGGTCGCACAGTCAGGCCAACAACTGGTACTGAGTCTCACCCGTTTGATCAACGCAACGCGGCCCGTCCTCTGGCGGGCCGCGTTGTTGTGTCCCACACTGGCCCGATGAGCAACTCCACCAAGCAGGCCGCCGAGCAGGTCGGTGATCACCCGGCGTTGGAGATGACGGCTCGGGCTGGGTACGCGGTGAACGGAATGCTCCACCTGATGATCGCCATCATCGTCTTCCGGATCGCCGTCGGTGGTGGCGGAGAGGCGGAGCAGTCAGGGGCCCTGGCCGAAGTCGCTCAGGCTCCGCTGGGGCGGCCATTGCTGTGGGTCGGGGTGATCGGGTATGCCGGACTGACACTCTGGCAGTTGCTGGACGCAGCCGTGGGATACCGGCCGGGGGGTGGGGCCAGTTCCTTGCTGGACCGGCTTAAGGACGCCGGCAAAGCGGTCGTGTATGCCGTGTTGGCATGGACGACGTGGCGGTTCGCCAGTGGCGGCAGCACGGATAGTGGTGAGTCCACGGCTGACTTCACTTCGACCCTGATGAGCGCACCCTTCGGGCAACTGTTGGTTGGCGCTGTGGGGTTGGCCGTGGTTGGGGTGGGCGGCTACCACGGATGGAAAGGACTGTCTCGGGCGTTCATGGACGATCTGGACGGGAACGCCGACGGTCGACTCGGTCAGGCGGTCATCGTCTTGGGCGTGCTCGGCTACGTCGCCAAGGGAATAGCGTTGACGATGGTCGGTGCGCTCTTTGGCTGGGCGGCCTGGACGTCGGACCCAGACGATGCCACCGGGCTGGACGGCGCAGTGCAGGCCGTGGCAGGCGACACTTTCGGGGCAGCTGTGCTGATCGTGATCGCCTTGGGCTTTGCGGCCTATGGGCTCTACAGCTTTGCTCGGGCACGCTACGCCGACCTGTGAGCGCCCCGTCGCGTCGTCAGGCCGAGTCGTGCGGGCGGGACATGCTCAGCACATCCAACGCCTGATCCATCTGCTCTTCGGTCAGGTCGCCGCGCTCGACGTGCCCGCGGGCGATGACAACCTCCCGGATCGTGCGACGCTCGGCGAGTGACTGCTTGGCCACGGCGGCCGCATTGTCATAGCCGATCCACTTGTTCAGCGGCGTGACGATGGACGAAGAACTCTGGGCCATCTCTTTGCACCGCTCTTCGTTGGCCTCGATTCCTGCGATGGCCCCATCGGCCAGCACCCTGGCGCTGGAGGCCAAGATCGTGAGCGACTCCACCAGGGCTAACCCCATGACGGGCAACATAACGTTGAGCTCGAAGGTGCCGGAAGCACCGGCAACGGTCATCGTGATGTCGTTGCCCATCACCCTCGCGCAGGCCATCAGGGTGGCTTCGGGCAGGACAGGGTTGACCTTGCCGGGCATGATGCTGGACCCGGGCTGTAGGTCCGGCAGGTGAATCTCGCCTAAACCGGCGCGCGGGCCGGACCCCATCCAGCGTAGGTCGTTGCAGATTTTGGTCAGCGACACGGCGACGACCTTGGCTGCTGCGGAGACTTCCACCAGGGCGTCCTGCGCCGATTGTGCCTCGAAATGGTCGGCCGCCTCCCGTAGCTCCAAGCCCATCTCCTCGGCGACAATCTCGATGACCCGCCCCGCGAACTGTGGGTCAGCATTGAGCCCGGTGCCAGCCGCGGTGCCCCCGAGGGGAAGCTCCGCGGCCCGGCCGGCTGCGTCGCGAACTCGCTCGCGGCCCAGCTCGATCTGGCGTGCGTAGCCCGCGAACTCCTGGCCGAGGGTGACCGGCACCGCGTCCATCAGGTGCGTTCGGCCCGCCTTGACCACGTCCGCAAACTCGTCCGCCTTGGCGCGCAGCGTCTGCTCCAGGTGCTCCAATGCCGGGTCCAGCGTGTCGATGGCCAACTGCACCGCGACGATGCGCAGCGCAGTCGGGAAGGTGTCGTTGCTGGATTGGCCGGCATTGACGTGATCGTTGGGGTGGACCTTCAGCCCACTTTTCTGGCTGGCCAGCCGCGCCACGACCTCATTGACATTCATGTTCGTCGAGGTGCCCGAGCCGGTCTGATAGACGTTGATCGGGAACTGATCGTCGTGTTGGCCCCGCATCACCTCCGCGGCTGCGGCCTCGATGGCTTCGGCGACGTCGGTGTCGATCACTTCGAGCTCGGCATTCACCCGTGCCGCAACCTGCTTGACCCTGGCTAGGGCGTGGACCACGGTCGAGGGCACGCGCTGCCCCGAGATCGGGAAGTTCGCCACAGCACGGGCGGTCTGTGCCCCATACAGGGCGTCGATCGGCACCTCGACCTCGCCCATCGAGTCATGCTCGGTGCGTGTTTGACCATGGCCGCTGTCCGTCGTCGTCATACCTCTATTTCTACACCGAATGCGCATAGGGCGGCCATCCCTCACCCACCCAACAACTCCGCACGAGCTCGATTGTTAAGGCGACACGCGGCCAAGACTCTTCGCCAGCGTGTACACCCCGCCAGTGACGGCAAGAACTGACCTGTACGCCGCCATAGGCCGGCACAGGAAGGCCTAACCGGGCACAGGAACAATCACGAAAACTCTTGCGTATGCGAGGTGCGCGGCGAGCGCATCGGTGTACCGTTGCGGGTCAGAGTCGGCGTAGCCGCACTCGGCGCACGGAGTGGTCGTCCCCCTTGGACAACACGAGCGTTGCCAAACTGCGTGTGGGGGCAATGTTCTGCCGGAGGTTGGGGGCGTTGATGGCCTCCCAGATGTTGTCGGCTAGGTCGCGAGCGGCATCGTCGGACAGACTCGCATACCGATGGAAGTGGGACTCCGGCTGCGCGAACGCCGTTTGCCGCAGAGCGAGGAATCTGTTGGTGAACCACGTCTTGATGTCGTCCACATGAGCATCGACATAGACCGAGAAGTCGAAGAAGTCACTCACCGCCATCCCAGCACGACCATCCCCCTTGGGCAGTGGACGCTGCAGCACGTTCAACCCCTCGACAATGAGAACGTCTGGCCGACGGACCACGATCTGCTCATCCGGCACGATGTCGTATGTCAGGTGCGAGTAGACCGGCGCGGTCACCTCCGCCTTGCCGGCCTTCACCTCGGCCACGAATCGCAACAGCGCTCGACGGTCGTAGGACTCCGGAAATCCTTTGCGCGTCATCAGGTCACGCTCGGTCAAGACCGCGTTGGAGTGCAGGAATCCGTCGGTAGTGATCAGCTCGACGTTCGGCGCAGAGTCCCAGCGCGAGATCAGCTCTTTGAGAATGCGTGCCGTCGTCGACTTGCCCACGGCCACCGAACCGGCCACGCCGATCACGAACGGGGTGCGTTCGCGCTGCTCACCGAGGAACGTGGTCGTCACCTGGTGCAGATCCTTGGTGGCTTCTTCGTAGAACGCCAACAACCGCGACAGCGGCAGATAGACCTCCTCGACCTCGCCAATGTCCAGGCGGTCCTCCAAGCCTTGCAACGCGTCGACTTCGGCTGCGGACAAGTTCATCGGATAGTGCTCGCGCAGGCGTGCCCACCCGGCTCGGTCCAACTCCACATATGGCGAGGGCAGGATCTGCTGCGTCGCTGACATGGGGGTCATTGTGCACACAGCGAGCGCCTCATACGGCTTAGGGTGGCGGTCATGTGCGGAATTGTGGGCTACGTCGGACCAGTTGCCAGCGAAAAGGCCCTCGATGTGGTGATGGAAGGGCTGGGACGACTGGAATATCGGGGGTATGACTCGGCCGGCGTCGCGCTGGTGCCCGGCGGTGAGGTCATCACCGTCAAACGCGCTGGAAAACTCACCAACCTTGTTTCGGCGCTGGAAGCGGCACCGATGCCGCTGACCGCCACCGCGATCGGCCACACCCGTTGGGCGACTCACGGCGGACCGACCGACGCCAACGCCCACCCACACCGTGGCGGTTCGCGCCGTGAGTTGGCGTTGGTGCACAACGGGATCATCGAGAACTTCCACGGACTGCGTCAGAGGTTGCTAGGCGATGGGGTCGAGTTCACCTCCGAGACGGACACAGAAGTGGTAGCGCACCTGTTGAGCAGTGCGTATGAGGAGTGCGGCGATCTCACCGACGCCATGCGTGGCGTGGTCAACGCCTTGGAAGGGGCATTCACGCTGCTTGCGGTGCATGCTGACGCACCGGAGACCATCGTGGCGGCTCGGCGCAATTCACCGCTGGTGGTCGGCCTCGGTGAGGGGGAGAACTTCCTCGGCTCCGATGTGGCGGCCTTCATTGGTCAGACCCGTCACGCCTTGGAGTTGGGCCAAGACCAGATCGTGACCATCACGGCAGAAACCTATGCGGTGATCGACTTCGACGGCACGCCCAGTGACGGTAAGGCATACGAGGTGACCTGGGACGCAGCCGCGGCCGAGAAAGGCGGCTTCGCCACCTTCATGGAGAAGGAAATTCACGAACAGCCGCACGCCGTGCGCGACACACTCTTGGGGCGCACCGACGAACACGGCGCCTTGGTGCTGGACGACATGAGCATCTCCGAGGAAGAGTTGCGTGCGGTCGGCAAGATCGTGATCGTGGCGTGTGGGACGGCAGCGTATGCCGGGATGGTCGCCAAATACGCGATCGAACGTTGGACCCGCATCCCGGTAGAAGTAGAACTCGCCCACGAATTCAGGTACCGCGACCCGGTGATCGACGAGCAGACGCTGGTTGTGTCGATCTCGCAGTCCGGGGAGACCATGGACACGCTGATGGCGGTGCGGCACGCCATTGAACTCGGGGCAAAGACGGTGTCGATCTGTAACACTCACGGCTCAACGATTCCGCGCGAATCCGACGCTGTGCTCTACACCCATGCTGGCCCCGAGATCGCGGTGGCCTCGACCAAGGCATTCTTGGCCCAGATCACGGCCAGCTATGTCCTGGGCCTCTACCTCAGCCAACTGCGCGGCGAGTCCTACGGCCGCGCGGCCTCGGATGTGATGGATGATCTGCACCAGGTCCCGGACAAGATCCAGACGGTGTTGGACGGGATGGAGCGGGTCAAAGAGATCGCCCATTTCATGTCGGACACCCGTGCTGTGCTCTTCCTCGGGCGGCACGTCGGATTCCCGGTGGCTATGGAGGGCGCGCTGAAGTTGAAGGAACTGGCCTACATCCACGCTGAGGGTTTTGCTGCCGGCGAGCTCAAGCACGGGCCGATCGCGTTGATCGAGCCGGGGCAGCCCGTGTTCATCGTGGTGCCCTCGCCCAGTGCAGAGCATGGGTTGCACGGCAAGGTGGTCTCGAACATCCAAGAGATCCGGGCTCGCGGGGCGCGCACGCTGGTGATCGCCGAAGACGGCGATGAGGATGTGGTGCCCTTTGCCGATGAGGTAATCCGGGTGCCGCGCAGCCCAGCGCTCTTGGCGCCGTTGCTGACGGTGGTGCCCCTGCAGGTCTTCGCGTTGCACCTCTCAACGGCCAAGGGATTGGACGTGGACCAGCCGCGCAACCTGGCCAAGTCAGTCACGGTCGAGTGAGTTAGGGGGCCCAGTGAACAGCCGCAGCCCGGTCACCGGTCAACACGTGAGCGCTGCCCAACAGGGGATCTCGTGAATCCCACATGTACTGACCGACGAGCGCTCGCCGGCAGGCCGACGGGGGTTCGTCACTGATGATCATTGGGGTCGGGATCGATGTGGTCGACATAGCGCGTTTCGGCGAAAGGTTGGAGCGCACCCCGCGTTTGGCGCAGCGGCTCTTCACCGAGACCGAGCGCGATCTGCGCCTCAACTCCTTAGCAGCACGTTTTGCCGCGAAGGAGGCCCTGGCCAAAGCTCTTGGCGCCCCGGTGGGATTGCAGTGGCACGACGCCACTGTCGTGCGCGGCGCCGAAGGCCGTCCCGAGCTGCAGGTCACCGGCACCGTCGCTGCCCGCGCCGCAGCACTGGGCGCGAACTCACTGCATGTCTCGCTGTCCCACGACGCCGGGATCGCCTCGGCGGTTGTCATCGCGGAAGGTTGATCTCCATGAGCATCTACGAGCGCCGGGCAGATCGATGATCCGGGCGTACTCCGTTGACTCTGTGCGTGCGGCCGAGCAAGAGCTGATGGCCTCGTTGCAGGAGGGCGAATTGATGTTGCGGGCGGCTCGAGGGCTGGCTGAGGTCGTCCGCTCTCGGGCGGCCCAACAGGGTGGGCGTACGGTCGCGGTGCTGGTTGGCGGTGGCAACAATGGCGGCGATGGCCTGTTTGCGGCCGTGGATCTCGCCGGGGACCATCGCGTGCAGATCCTGTATGTCGGCGAAGAAATTCACCATGACGGGTCGACCGCAGCCCGGGCGGCCCACGTGCCGTTGATCGGACTGGAACGGTCGAACACCACCCTGCCGCCGGAGGCTGTGGAGGTGTTGGCCGGAGCAGATATTGTGCTGGACGCGCTGACCGGCATCGGCGGCCGAGCTGGTTTGAGTGGTGCGATGCGGGCGCTGGTCGAGAGCATCGATGACGACAGTTATGTGGTGGCGGTGGATCTACCCAGTGGCGTCGATCCAAGCGGTCACCGGATCGGCGCCGGGGCGGTGTTTGCCGACGAAACGGTGACCCTTGGTGTCGCAAAGCCGGTGCACCTGCTACCGGTCACGGAGCCGGCGGTGGGTTTGCTCACCGTGGTGGACATCGGCCTGCAGATGGATGACGTGACCGCGGCGGTCGAGCGGATGGAACACGACGACGTAGCGAGTATGTGGCCAGTTCCGAGCGCACGTGACCAGAAGTACACCCGCGGCGTAGTCGGCATCATCGCCGGGAGCGACACCTTCCCGGGCGCGGCGATTTTGGCCACCACGTCGGCAGTGGAGTCGGGGGCCGGGATGGTTCGGTATACCGGCCCGGCGCAAGCGACCGCGCACGTCATCGCCGCGGCACCTGAAGCCGTCCCGGCGAGTGGCAGGGTGCAGGCATGGGTCCTCGGGCCGGGCGTCGACCCAGAAGCAACCGATGAAGCCGGGCGAGTGCAGGTTGCGGCCATCACGGAGGCTCTGGAATCCGATGACCCTTGTGTGGTCGATGCCGGAGCGCTGGCGTTGTTCGACTACCCCCGTAACGCACCAACGCTGCTGACGCCGCATGCCGGCGAACTGGCCCAATTCCTGACGAACTGGCCCGGCCACGAAGAGGTTACCCGCGAGCAAGTCGAGGCTGCGCCGGTCGCCTACGCCCATGCGGCGGCTCAGGCCAGCGGTGCGACCATGTTGCTCAAAGGCGCGAGCACCGTGGTGGCGGTGCCGGATGAGGGTATGCCGATTCGGATCGCTTCGAGTGCTCCCGCGTGGTTGGCGACGGCAGGGGCAGGTGACGTCCTGGCGGGATTGTGCGGCACCCTGCTAGCCGCCGGATTGTCACCCAGAGACGCCGGATCGCTCGCCGCACTGGTGCATGGCATCGCCGCCGATGATGCCAACCCCGGCGGGCCGCTGCGGGCGCTGAGGGTGGCGCGCGCCATACCCACCACAGTGGCGCGCTTGTTGAACCGCTAGAGACGTAGGGTCTGGACCTAGTGCTGCGTTGTGCATCTGGTGCGCTCTTGTAACGCAGCACAAGATAGACAACGCAACACCAGAGTCTGAATCCTCCGGGGGCCGGGGTCTGAGCGCTGTCGGGTCCTAGCGGCCGCGGTTCAGCGCACTGGTGATGCCACGCAGCGACGCCGTCACGATGTTCGGGTCGATCCCGACGCCCCAGCGCACTTCGCCATCGATGGCGCATTCGACGTATGCGGCGGCAATCGCGTCATCGCCGGACGATAGAGCGTGCTCGGCATAGTCGAGCACCCGTATGTCGTGCCCCAACGTCGCCAGTGCCGCGACAAATGCGTTGATCGGCCCGTTGCCTGTGCCCACAATGACCTGCTCGCGGCCCTGCGCGAACACGGTGGCTGCAATTTGATCCGTGCCGTCCTCGGCGATTCGATTCTCGAACTGGTGCAACAGAACGGGGGTCGTTGGCACCAGGTACTCAGTCTGGAATGCCTCCCAGATCGCAGCGGAAGATATCTCACCACCGGAATCCTCGGTGAACTGCTGGATGACCCGGCTGAACTCGATCTGCAGCCGCCGTGGCAGATCAAGTTTGTGCTCGGTGCGCAGGATATAGGCGACACCGCCCTTGCCGGACTGGCTGTTGACCCGGATGACGGCTTCGTACGAGCGGCCAACATCCTTGGGGTCGATCGGCAGGTAGGGCACGGCCCACGGGTAGTCCTCGACAGCGAAAGCAGCGGCGCTTGCTTCTTTGTCAAGCGCTTCCAATCCCTTCTTGATGGCGTCTTGATGTGAGCCGGAGAAAGCCGTGAAGACCAGGTCGCCGCCATAGGGGTGGCGCTCGGGAACGGGCATCTGGTTGCAGTGCTCGACCGTGCGGCGGATCTCGTTGATGTCGGAGAAGTCGATGTGCGGATCGATGCCGTGTGAAAACAGGTTAATGCCCAGAGTCACGAGGCAGACGTTGCCGGTGCGCTCGCCATTGCCGAAGAGGCAGCCCTCGATCCGATCTGCGCCGGCCAGGTAGCCCAACTCGGCCGCTGCCACAGCGCAGCCGCGGTCATTGTGCGGGTGAAGTGACAAGACAACGTGCTCGCGGTGATCCAAGTTGGCGCTCATCCACTCAATGGAGTCGGCATACACATTGGGAGTGGCCATTTCGACGGTGGCCGGCAGGTTGATGATCAATGGGTGGTGAGCTGTCGGCTTCAGCACCTCCATGACCCGGTTGCAAATCCGCGCCGCAAACTCGAGCTCAGTGCCGGTGTAAGACTCGGGGGAGTACTCGTAGAAAACGTCGGTGTCGCCGCGGAGTTGCTCTTCATACTTCTTGCAGAACCGAGCGCCGGTCATGGCGATGTCGATGATGCCGTCCATGTCGGTGTCGAAGACGACCTTGCGTTGCAGCGTCGAGGTCGAGTTATACAGGTGCACGATGGCCTGCTTGGCACCGTCGATGGACTCATACGTGCGCTCGATCAGGTGCTCACGCGCCTGAGTCAGCACCTGAATGACCACATCGTCGGGGATCATGTCCTCCTCGATGAGCATCCTGACGAAGTCGAAGTCGGTCTGACTGGCCGCTGGGAAACCGATCTCAATCTCCTTGTAACCCATTTTGACCAGCAACTCGAACATGAGCCTTTTGCGATCTGGCGTCATCGGGTCGATCAATGCTTGGTTGCCGTCACGCAGATCAACAGCACACCACCGGGGGGCGGCCTGCATGGTTCGGGTGGGCCACCGCCTGTGCGGCAGATCAATCGGCTGGAAGGGGGAATAGCGGGTATGCGGCATACCGCTGGGTTGCTGGGGGTTGTTGACGCGTGTCACGTGGCTTCATCCTCGCTGGGTGCTTGGCGTCCGAGGCGCAAGAACTCCGCAGCGAGGGCCGGACCTAGGAGGTCTCGCTGCGGCAGCCGAGGAGAAGCGATGTGAGGCGCATTGCAGACGACTCTAACCCATCGCCATGACGTGGCGTCAACCGTGACACGCCTGCGGGATGAGGCTAGGTGGCGTTCGTGACAACGGGCGTGAACGCCGGCCGCTCGGCCTCGAAGGAGTCGATCAACTCAGCGTGACGCAACGTCAGTGAGATGTCGTCGAAGCCGTTGGCGAGCCGCCAGGCCGTGTAGTTGTCGACGGTGAAAGACGCCACGATGTCAGCGACCGAGATAGTCCGCGCCGATAGGTCGACGGTCACGTGTGCTCCGGGCTCGTTCTCCAGGACTTTCCAGATCAGCTCCACGTCATCCTGGGCGGTCTGAGCACACAGCAACCCCTCCTTGCCAGAGTTGCCGGCGAAGATATCTCCGAATCTCGCCGAGATCACTACCCTAAAGCCGTACTGCATCAGCGCCCAGACGGCGTGCTCACGAGAGGAGCCGGTGCCGAAGTCCGGTCCGGCGACCAGCACGGATGCGTCGGCGTATACCGGTGCATTGAGGATGAACGACTCGTCCTCACGCCAGCGGGCAAACAGGCCATCCTCGAATCCGGTGCGAGCAACCCGCTTCAAGAAGTGGGCCGGGATGATCTGGTCAGTGTCGACGTTGCTGCGTCGCATCGGCACTCCAATGCCGGTATGCGTGCTGAAGGCTTGCATCGGGGCAGGCTCCTAGCGCGGTGAGGTGAGAGCGGGCAGAGGTGGGAGATCGGCCGGTGAGCCGAGTGTGCCGAGCACTGCCGTGGCAGCGGCCACGGCCGGGGACACCAGGTGGGTGCGGGAGCGTGCGCCTTGGCGGCCTTCGAAGTTGCGGTTGGACGTCGAGGCGCAGCGCTGCAGCGGTGCCATCTGGTCTGGGTTCATGCCCAAACACATCGAGCATCCGGCCAACCGCCAGTCGCCTCCGGCAGCCGTGAACACCTGATCCAGGCCCTCGGACTCAGCCTGGAGTCGCACCGCGTGCGACCCCGGCACGACGAGCAACTGAACGCCATCAGCGACCGCGCGCTCGCGCAGGACGTCAGCGGCCACCCGCAAATCCTCGATGCGTCCATTGGTGCAGGAGCCGAGGAAGACCACATCCACCCCGATGTCGCGCATCGCCGTTCCGGCCTCCAGACCCATGTAGTCCAGTGCGCGGCGAGCGCCGTCCTTGGCGTCTTCGTCGCCGAGAGCCTCCGGGTCGGGCACCGCCTGGCTCAACTGCACGGACTGGCCGGGGTTCGTGCCCCAGGTGACATACGGCGTCAGCGAGGCCGCGTCGAGGATGATCTCGGCGTCGAACACGGCATCGTCGTCGGTGCGCAACGCGCTCCAAGCAGCGACCGCGTCATCCCAGTCGGAGCCGCTGGGCGCATGAGGGCGACCCCGCACGTAGTCGAAGGTGATCTGATCCGGGGCGACCATCCCGGCGCGAGCCCCGGCCTCGATCGACATGTTGCAGATCGTCATCCGGCCCTCCATCGACAACGCTTCGATGGCGCTCCCGCGGTATTCCAGGACGTATCCTTGGCCGCCGCCGGTGCCGATCTCGTTGATCACCGCCAAGATGATGTCCTTGGCCGACGACCCGGGCGCCAGCTCGCCCTGCACCGTGATGGCCATCGTCTTGAACGGTTTGAGCGGGAGGGTCTGCGTGGCGAGCACGTGTTCTACCTCGCTGGTCCCGATGCCGAACGCCAACGCCCCGAACGCGCCGTGGGTGGAGGTATGCGAGTCGCCGCAGACGATCGTCATACCGGGTTGGGTCAGCCCTAACTCTGGCCCGATCACGTGCACGATGCCCTGGCCGAGCTCCCCGCGGCGGTGATGCACGATGCCGAAGTCGGCGCAGTTCGTAGCCAGCGCCTCCAGCTGCGTACGGGAGGTCAGGTCGATGACCGGGCCAAGCGTGGTGGGCACGTTGTGGTCCTCGGTCGCCAGCGTGAGATCCGGTCGGCGCACCGAGCGTCCGGCGCTCCGCAGACCCTCGAAAGCTTGCGGACTGGTGACTTCGTGCACTAAGTGGAGATCGATGTAGAGCAGGTCGGGCTCGCCGTCGGCTTCACGCACGAGGTGGCTACGCCATAATTTCTCTGCCAACGTAGTACTCAACGGATTCTCCCGCATTCTCATCGATGATGTGAGCGAAACTGTAGTACGACCACAGCCGCCCACCGATTCGCGCCCGCCCTCAGGAGATATCCGCCGATGCCCCAGTCAGTGTCTCGTCCCGCCCACCGTCTCGCGGTTATCCCCGGCGACGGGGTGGGCCCCGAGGTGAATGCGGCAGCGCTGGAGGTCCTCGACGCAACCGAGCGCGCCTTCGGGTTCAGCACCGAACGCACCGTTGTCCCATTGGGGGCCGATCACTATCAAGCCACCGGCGAGCTGTTGACGCAGAGCCACATCGACACCTTGCGCGCCAACGATGCCCTCTTGTTCGGTGCGATTGGCAGCCCGACGGTGCAACCTGGCATCTTGGAGCGCGGGATCATCTTGGCGTTGCGTGCCTCGATGGCGCAAGCGATCAACCTGCGACCGATTCGGCTGTATGAGGGGGTGCCCACCCCGATCGCCGGTCTCACGCCGCAGCGGTGCGACCTGGTGGTGGTGCGAGAAAACACTGAGGGCGCCTACGCCGGCAGCGGCAGCACCGTGCATCACGGCACGCACGGGGCGGTAGCCACGCAAGACTCGATCACGACCTGGTATGCCTGCCACCGCGCCGTCGAGTTTGCCTTCGCGTTGGCGATGCAGCGATCCAAGAAAGTCACCCTGTGCCACAAGACGAATGTGTTGGTGGCCTCGGGGGCGCTGTGGCTCTCGGTGATGGACGAGGTCTCGGCGCGCTATCCCGAGGTCGAGACCGACTACGTGCACGTCGATGCCATGTGTATGCATCTGCCGATCGGCCCTGAGCGATTCGACGTGGTCGTCACCGACAACCTGTTCGGCGACATCGTCACTGACCTCGGCGCGGTGCTGCAGGGCGGTTTGGGTGTAGCGGCCAGCGGCAATCTCAATCTCGATGGCACCGGAACCTCAATGTTCGAGCCGATCCACGGCTCGGCTCCAGACATCGCCGGTCGCGGATGGGCCAACCCGGCCGGTGCCGTGCTCTCGCTCGCGCTGTGCCTAGCGACGCTGGGCGAGGCCGCAGCATCGTCGGCTATCGAGGCAGCAACAGTGAGTGTCCTCGCCGAGTTGCCGGCGATGGCAGGTGAGGCGATGGAGGCCAGCACCGCAGATATCGGGTCACGCATTGCCGAACGAGTGGCCCCCGGTCCCAACAACGCGCCGCCTGATCCGGGGTCACTGATGACTCAGCTCGCGGCGGTGCAGCACCATGTCTGATCTGGCCGCTTTTGACCCCGAGGTGCACCCGGCCTGGGCCACCATCGACCTTGCCGCGATCGAGCACAACGTCGGGGTGCTCAAGACGCATGCAGGTAGCGCCGAGTTGATGGCGGTGGTCAAGGCCGACGCCTACGGGCACGGTCTGCTGCCGAGCGCGCAGGCTGCCCTACGCGGTGGGGCGGACCGGTTGGGTGTTGCTCAGTTGGGCGAAGCGCTGAGGCTTCGTTCGGCCGGTGTTGCTGCGCCGCTGTTGACCTGGCTGCACGCCCCCGGTGCGGCGTTCGGGCGCGCGCTCGCAGCCGACATCGAACTGGGCGTCTCCGCGCCGTGGGCGGTGGCCGAGATCGCCGCGGCAGCCCGCACGCAGAACCGGGTGGCCCGCATACATCTGAAGGCCGACACGGGGCTGGCCCGCAACGGCGCCTACACCGCAAGCCAGGACTGGGCCGATCTCGTCGATGCTGCGGCCGCGGCCCAGAGCGAAGGAACGCTGCACGTCGTCGGAGTGTTTACGCACTTCGCCTATGCCGATTCCCCCAACCACCCGACGGTGCGTCAGCAGGAGCGGTCCTTTGCCGAGGCGGTTGAGGTCGTCAAGCGAGCCGGGATCGACCCTGGGGTATGCCATATGTCGAATTCCGCGGCAACGCTGACCAACCCCGGGGCTGCCTGGGACATGGTGCGTCCGGGCCTATCGGTGTTCGGCCTGTCTCCGGTCCCAGATATTGGCGATAGTGCCGCCTTCGACCTCATCCCGGCGATGACCGTCACGGCCCGAGCGGCCACGGTCAAACGGGTTCCGGCCGGCCAAGGCGTCTCCTACGGGCACACCTTTCACACGCAGCGAGCCACGACGCTGTTCGACCTGCCAGTGGGGTATGCCGACGGGGTGCCACGGCACGGTTCCAACGCCGTCGAGGTGCTGGTCGCTGGGGAAAGGCGGCCGATCGCCGGTCGCGTCTGCATGGATCAGATCGTCATCGACGCCGGGGACCTGGAGGTACGTGCCGGTGACGAGGTGGTGCTCTTTGGCCCCGGCGACCGCGGCGAGCCCAGCGCTACCCACTGGGCCGACGCGGTGGGAACCATCAACTACGAGATCGTCACTCGCTCTGGACCGAGCCTACCTCGGGTGTACGTCGGGGCACCCGGCACATGAGCGCAACGCACGACACTGGTCGCGGCACGATGATCACCCGGGTAGTAACCGATGACGGTGTCGGGTTGCACGTGGAAATCGAGCGACCGGCAACCACGCGCGCTGCCCCCACGGTGGTGCTCAGTCACGGGTACACCCTGGACCGGCGGTGTTGGATCTACCAGCGCCAGGCCCTCGTGGCGGCCGGATATCGGGTGGTGTTGTGGGATCAGCGCGGACACGGCCGTTCGGACAAGGGGGCGGCCGCGGCCTACACCATCGATCGCCTGGGCTCGGACCTGGCGTGTGTGGTGGCCCAAGCGGTGCCACTAGGATCGGTTGTGCTGGTCGGTCACTCGATGGGCGGCATGGCCATGATGGCCATGGCTCAACACTGTCCGGATGTAGTCGCGCAACGCGTGGCGGGGGTGGCCTTCATCGACAGCAGTAGCGGGCAGATGCAACGCGTCGACTGGGGCCTCGGTCGTCGGGTCGGCGATGTCGTCAATCGAGCCGGCCCACGCGTCACCGCAGCGCTCGCGCCATACCAGCGGCGCGTGCGCGCTGTGCTGACCGCTCTGCCGTGGCTCGGCAGCCCAGCGGTAGCTGCCTCGGCGTTTGGATCCCGAGTGCCCGCGCCCGTGACCACCTTGACGACGCAGATGATGGTGGAGACCGACTTCGAGGTCACGTCTGCGTTCGCTCCGACACTGACCAGTCACGATAAGGCGACATCCCTGTCGACACTCGCGCACCTGCCCGCCCTCATCATGGTCGGCGACCGCGATGTGCTGACCCCCAGGCGGCACAGCGACGCTCTTGCTCGCGCGTTGCCCGGCGCGGTCTACGTCCTGGTGCGCAGAGCCGGGCACATCCTGGTCTTGGAGCACCCGGAGTTGGTGGCCGATCATCTGCTCGATCTCTTGCGGCGAATAGATCGGATCGCGGCGGTGTCCGGCGAGACGTCGGCCGAGGGTGACGCGCAAGGTCAGGTGAGGCTGCGTAGCACCGACCTACGGCACAACCGGGGACGGCGAGCTGTGACCCTGAGGACAATGAGATGACCGAGTTGCGATCGTTTGTGGGCACTGCGGAAGGCACTCGCGCGCTCGGGGCGCGCTTGGCCGGTCTCCTTGGGCCGGGCGACGTGATCCTGCTGACCGGCGAGCTCGGCGCCGGGAAGACCACCTTCACGCAAGGCCTCGGTGAGGGGCTCGGGGTGCGCGGACCGATCACCTCACCCACGTTCGTGATTGCCCGGGTGCATCCCTCGCTAGTCGGAGGGCCAGCCTTGGTACATGCGGATGCCTACCGGTTAGGTGCTCGAGCGGAGATGGACGACCTCGATCTGGACGCCGAGGTCGAGTCTGCGGTGACGGTGGTCGAGTGGGGAAGCGGCCTGGCCGAGTCGTTGGGACAGGACCGACTGGAGATCTCGCTGACCGGACCCGGTGGCGCGGTCGGGCAGGCCGACGGCTCTCGCCAGATAGCCGTGCGGGGGGTGGGCCCGCGGTGGAGCGGCCCGCATGCCCAGGATGAACTGGCGGCTATCTTGTGGGCATAGTTGCGACAGGCGCCAGCAGCGGGGCTGAAGCCACCGGCGCGAGCGGCCGTAGCGCTGAAACCAGCGGCGCCAGCATCCTGGTCGTCTGCACCGGCAACGTGTGCCGCTCGCCATACCTGGAATACCTGCTACGGGACAGGTTGCATCAGGTATGGGGATCGCGGCGAATGACGGTGCGCAGCGCCGGGGTCCGGGGTTTGGTGGGTGAGCCGATGACGGGGGCATCGGCTGGGCTGCTGAAGGCGGAGGGCATCGACAGCGCCGACTTCCGCGCTCGCCGGGTGAGCCCGCAGGATCTCAAGGGTGCCGACCTGGTGATCTGCGCGACACGCGCGCACCGCAGTGCCGTCGTCCAACTGGTCCCGGCGCTCTTGCGTCGCGCGGTGCTGCTGCCGGAGTTGGCATTGGCCCATGGCCACCTGCCCGAGCCGCCAGCGGTGAGCTGCGACTCATCCGTGCGAGGCGCAGACGGGGCCGAGGTCACCGAGGATGACTTGTCCTCATGGCTGCGCTGCGCGGCACGCGCGGTCGTGACCCGCCGTCCGACGATCGTCACAGCAGTACCACCCGATGAGCTCGACATCGATGATCCGTATGGCGGAACCGAGGAAGCCTACGACCGGATGAGGCGACAGATCGAGCGCTGGTTGCCGGATGCGGTAGCGGCGATCAGCCCGACGACGGACGCCGAGCAGATCCCAGCCAGGCGGGGAAGATGAAGACAACGGTGGCCAGCAGGGCCGAGCGTGGCAACGCCCCAACCGTCCACGAGTCAACCCGGTGAACGTCTGCGGTGTTGTCGGACTCGACCCACAATCCGCCGTTAGCCTCGCGGCGCGTCAGCCGCTTGATCGCCACCGGCCGGGGTCGGCCCGCGGAGTCGCGCGGCAGATTGATGACGACCAGGCTTCCCAGGGTGGGTGGAGAGGCACGGGCGTCGGCATACCGGATCAGCAGGAATTGACCGTTTCGCAGTCCGGGCTCCATCGAGGAGCCTCGCACCCGAGCGAGGCCGACGTGGGGTATGCGATCGCGCAGCCTCAGGAGGTCGATTCTCCCGGTTGACGGACGTGATCGGGAATGTGCTCGACCACGCCGCTGTCTTCCTCGTCGGCGGTCACCCGCCGCAGGAAGTCTTGGGTGCGTTGATGCTGCGGGTTGATCAGGATCTCGGATGGCGGGCCGACCTCGACCGCCACACCGCCGTCCATGAAGACCACTTCGTCGGCGACTTCGCGGGCGAAGCTCATCTCATGGGTCACCACGATCATCGTCATGCCTGACTCGGCGAGGTCACGCATCACCGCCAACACGTCACCGACCAACTCTGGATCCAGCGCCGAGGTCGGCTCGTCGAAGAGCATCAGTTTGGGCGACATGGCCAGGGCTCTGGCTATCGCGACGCGTTGCTGCTGGCCGCCGGAGAGTTGATTGGGATAGGCGTCTGCCTTGTCGCCCAACCCGACCTGATCCAACAGGGCAGTGGCCTCGACTGCGACCTCGGATCGCTTGCGGCGCTGCACGATCACCGGAGCTTCACAGATGTTGTCCAGCACCGTTTTGTGCGGGAAGAGGTTGAAACGTTGAAAGACCATGCCGATGTCACGTCGCTGCGCAGCGATTCGCTTGTCGGACAGCTCATGCAACTTGCCGTTGCGGTGCTCAAACCCCATCAAGTCGCCATCGACGTAGATCCGGCCGCCGTCGATCGTCTCGAGTTGGTTGATGCACCTCAAGAACGTGGTCTTGCCCGAGCCCGAAGGGCCCAGCAGCGTGACGACCTGACCGGGAAAGACATCCACGTCGATGCCCTTGAGGACGTCGTTGTCACCGAACGACTTGGTCACATTCACCGCATGCACCAGTGGCTCGCTCATCGACCTCCTCCCACGGTTGCCTCGTCACTCGCAGTGGCACCCGGTGCGTCGTCGTCTGAGCCGGTGGTGACCGCGTTGCCGGTGCGTGCGCCATACCCACGGTTGAAGTGTTGCTCCAAGAAGTATTGACCGACCATCAGGAGGCTGCCGATGATGAGGTACCACAGGCATGCCGCAGTGAGCACCGGGATGACCTTGAACGTGGCCGACCCGATGCTTCTGAGCTGGAAGAACAATTCCGTAGCAACCGGGATGCCGATCAAGAGTGAGGTGTCCTTCACCATCGACATCAGTTCATTGCCGGTCGGCGGGACGATGACGCGCATCGCTTGCGGCAGCACAATCCGCCGCATCGTAGTGGCGGGCGTCATGCCTAGCGCCTGGGCCGCCTCTCGTTGCCCTTCATCGACTGACGTAATGCCGGCGCGGGCAATCTCGGCCATATAGGCAGCCTCGCTCAGGCCCAGTCCGATCGCGCCACCGGTGACACCGACAAAGACAGTGTTGGCGTCGAGGCTGAAAAATCGTAAGTCGCCGTCTACCCCCATCCATCCCAGAATGACGTGGTCGAAGGGCACACCAAAGTCCATTCCGCCCTGAAACAGCACGCCGAGCGAGCCCATGATGGTCAGCAGGACCAGCCGGGGAACACCGCGGAAGAACCAGATGAAGACGAACGCTACGGAGGACAGCACGGGGTTTGGCGAGAGCCGCATAACGGCAAGCGTGACGCCGACAGTGACCCCGATCAGCATCGCGAGCACGGTGACCCATAGGGTGCCGAGCAGCAATCCGCGCAGAACTGGCTCGCGGGTCATCACGTCAAGGACGAATCGCCACTCGAAGGCATCGTTGGTGACGAGCATGTTGATGAACATCGCCACCAACACGCCGATGACGGCGACTGCGACCCACCGCCCAGGGTGTCGAACCGGGACGGCGTCAATCCGCCCCGGACGCTCAGTGCTCTGCGGGCTTTCGGTATTGCCGGGCGGTGGGCCAGCTGTCACGGGTTGACGGCGAAGTCGTCAATCGCGCCGTCGCTCTGGCCCCACTCTTCGAGAACGGACTCATACGAGCCGTCCTCGCCCAGCGTTGTCAGGGCCATCTGAATCGCTTCGGCCAACTCGGTGTTCTCCATACCGATCGCGTAGCCGTAGGGGGCCGCGTCGTACACCTCGCCTGCCGTCTCGATGTCTCCGCCGACCTGCTGGACGGCGTAAGACACCACGGGGGAGTCGGCCAACATGGCGTCAGCCTTACCGGACACCAGCGCACTTGTGGCCTGATCTTGGCCCTCGTACTGCTGCACGGTCAGCGGATTGCCCTCACCTTCACAGGCATCGACCTTAGGAGGCAGATCTTCCTGGTCCTGCACGGTGTTGGCCTGCACCGCCACGGTGAGGCCGCACGGAGAGTCCGGGTCAACGTCCTTGGGGTTGCCGGAAGCAACAGCCCATTGAGTGCCGGCATTGAAGTAACTGACCATGTTGACCTCGAGCATGCGCTCTTCGTTCACGGTGAAGCTCGAGACGCCCACGTCGTACTTGTCGCTATTAACACCGGGGATGATCGACGCGAAATCAGCGCTTTGATATTCGGTTTCCAAGCCGAGTTCCCCTGCAACAGCGTCGAATAGGTCGATATCCATACCGATGATGGTTTCTCCGTCGGCGTCGAAAAACTCGTTGGGCGCATAAGTTGCGTCCGTGCCGATACGCAACGTGCCGCTTTCGGCGATGTCTGCAGGCACCATGTCAGCGGCGTCGCTGTCACCGCCCTCGTTCGACTCCTCGCTGGTCTCCTCGGCGGCTGGCTCCTCTTCGGAGCCGCACGCGGCCAGGGTGAGCGTGAGCGCGGCCAAGGATGCGGTGGTTGCGAGCCACGGGTTCGTGGGGCGGGTCATCGTGGTGCCTTTCGGTCAGGGGTCATGACGTGCTCGGCTCATCGTGCCACCGGCTGGAGGCAAAGTCGCGGACCTTTACCAATTCTTGACCTTCGCTACATGAGCACGAAATGAGCGCTAGCCTGCCTCAAAGGGCACACACGTGGGCCCTGAAACCGCTGCGCACTGGACACTGGGAGGCGTTTCTGTCTAGAGTCAGTAAAGTTTCGGTCAAGAACATCACTGGGGATGCTTGTCCGCACCACCTATTCGGACACGTAGGCAAGGAATGCTAATGACCACGACCCTAGAGCCCTCAACGGCTCCAGCCGCTGGGATTTCGCCCGATAGAGTGCGCGATAGACCGCAGGAAAAGAGTAATGGCACAATGCAATTCGTCTTGCCGCCGCATTTCCAGGGTCCTGCCTCGGCAGCCTCACGGCTCGCTCGCCCACACCGCGCTCGCGGCTATCTTCAAAGCTATTTACGAACTTTACTGTTCCTTGACGTTGTGGTGATTACCGTTGCCGTGGCGATCGCCCAAGTCGGCCGTTTCGGGTTGGACGCGCCCACGGTGAGGGTTGCCAACGGCCCCGGGATGGTGGGCTACTGGGCGGTCTCCATGGCGCTGGTGGCCGGTTGGCTCCTCATGCTGCACCTTCAAGACGCCTACGACGGCCGGTTGAGTGGTCACGGCATCCAGGAATACCGAGCCGTGTTCACGGCCTCGATGTGGCTGTTCTCCCTCCTGGCGATCTTCTCTTTCGTGTTGAAGCTCGATTTTGCCCGCGGCTACGTCATGATCGCCTTCCCACTGGGAACCCTTGCTCTGCTGGGGGGGCGTTGGCTAGCGCGCCGTTGGCTGGTCCGCCAGCGCAGTCGTGGTCACCTTTCGGATCGGGTGTTGCTGGTCGGTGATCGTGCCGACATGTCGCCCCTGATTCAGGCGCTACACCGCACCCCGAGCGCCGGATACAACGTGTTGGGCGCCTGCATCGACGATGCTCCAGGCACCCGGATCGGCGGGGTTCCGGTCGTCGGGGCCAGTTCGGATGCTGTCGTCCAGGCGTTGGATTTGGACGTTGATGTCGTGGCGGTCTCCTCTTCCTCAGGGTTGGGCAGTGAGGGATTGCGACGCCTAGGTTGGGCTTTGGAGGGCACCGACATCGACTTGGTCGTGGCTCCAGGGATCATGGATGTGGCCGGACCGCGCGTGAAGACCCGCCCTGTGCAGGGCCTGCCGTTGCTGCACGTGGAGTCCCCCACCTTCGTCGGCCCCCAACTGGTGTTCAAGCGCACCTTAGACCGAATCGGCGCCGCCGTCGGAGTGCTACTGCTGGCTCCGGTGTTAGGCCTGGTGGCCGCGCTCATCTACGTCGACGATCGTGGCCCGGTGCTCTTCAGCCAGGAGCGCATCGGTCGCGATGGACGGCCGTTTAAGCTCTTCAAGTTCCGCAGTATGGCCGTGGACGCCGAAGCCCGGTTAGCCGAGTTGATGGATGGCAATGACGGCGCAGGCCCGCTGTTCAAGATGAAGGACGACCCGCGGGTGACCCGCATTGGAGCATTCATTCGCAAGTACAGCCTCGACGAACTGCCGCAGTTGATCAATGTCATGCGTGGCGAGATGTCGCTGGTCGGGCCGCGCCCTCCCCTGCCGCGCGAGGTCGAAACCTACGAGAACGACACCCATCGCCGCCTCCTCGTCAAGCCCGGGATGACCGGCCTGTGGCAAATCAGCGGCCGCAGCGACCTGTCGTGGGAAGAGGCCGTGCGGTTGGACCTGTACTACGTCGAGAACTGGAACCCGCTGCTGGACGTCATGATCTTGTGGCGCACAGTGCAGGTTGTGGTCAACCCCGATAAGGCTGGGGCCTACTGAGCCGTTGGGCCAGTAGGGTTCGGCGAGTGAACGCCGAGCAGGATCATCCGTGCGCTACCAGCCCGCAGCAACCCATCGTCGCCTACCTGGGGCCGAGTGGAACTTTCACCGAGCAAGCCGTGAACGCTCTCGTGGAGGCTGAGTCGGCCACCCGCGCAGTCCCGAGTGTCAAGCAGGCCATGGACGAGGTTGTCAACGGTCAGGTCGAGGGCGCCGTCGTTCCGTTCGAGAATTCAGTGGAAGGGTCGGTGTCGGCCACACTCGATGCCCTGATCCGCGGCGAACCCCTGGTGATCACTGGCGAGGCTCACGTGACCGTGCGTTTTGCCCTGATGGCACAACCTGGTGCGCAGATAGATACAGTTCGCCGGGTCGCCACGCATCCGCACGCCGAAGCGCAAACCCGTGAGTGGCTAGCCGCCCACGCGCCGGATGCGGTGGTCTTGCCGGAGTCGTCGACGGCACGCGCTGCTGAGCTAGTCGCCTCGGGTGAGTATGACGCTGCGATCGCCGCCCCGCTGGCCGCGCAACGCCATCATCTGGAAGTGTTACACGACGACATTGCGGATCGCCCCGGTGCGATTACTCGTTTTGTCCGACTCAGCCGCCCGGTGCCCCCGCCAACGCCGACCGGGGCGGATATCACCACGCTGGTGGGCTTTTTGCGGCACAACCACCCCGGCGCGCTGCTGGAGTTGCTGCAACAGTTCGTGAGTAGAGGCATCGACCTCACGCGGCTGGAGAGCCGTCCTACCGGAGAAGCTTTGGGTCAGTACTGTTTCGCCATCGAGGCCAACGGGCACATCTCGGAGTCCCGGATGGCGGAGGCTTTGACGGGGCTGCACCGTACCTGTGCCGATGTGCGCTATCTCGGGAGTTACCCGCGTGCCAACGGCAACGAACACCCCATACCTGTCCAGGCAAGCGAAGAGGCCTATGAACGGGCGTGGGGCTGGGTAGTCTCACTCACTCGTGAGCCTTAGTCCTGAAGTCGCAACCAGCGCTGCCAGCCATGGTGCAGTACCAGCCACGCGATGAGCCCGTAGCCAGCCTGCCCAGGGTGCGTTCCGTCGCCGGCCGAGAGGTCGGAGAGCCACTGGTCATGCTCAAGCAGCGGGAGGTAGCAGTCCACGAAGGGAACTCCCCGGCGCTTACACACGTCGGCTTGGGCGGCTGCCAGTGTTCCGAGGCGTGCATTGAGCTCCGCGTCCAGGCTCGGCGCCGGGCCGACAACAAAGGTGGCGATGCCCGAGGTAGCGGCCTCATCCAGGACATTGGCCAGGTTCAACCGTGACCGAGCGGTGCTGATACCGGTGGGAACGTCGCGAGCGCCGACCCCGACGATCAGTCGACGTTCGGCGCGACCGGCCCAGCGCGGGGCGCACTCGCCTCGCCAGCGTTGCATGAGTTCGGCACTGGAGTCACCGCGGACACCCAGGTTGTAGGCGCTCAGATCAGCGTCTTGGGTCTGAGTCCGACCAACGACGCGCGATACCCAACCCAGTGCCTTGGGATCCCCGTAGCCTGCCACGAATCCATCCCCGACAAAGCACAGACCAATGTCACGGGGCCCTTCACTGATCCCGAACTCAGCGCTGGGGGTGAACTCCACCGACGCGCCACGTTGCTCCCTGGTCACGAAACCTGCCCTTCTGCAGCCATCTCTTCATTCACCCCAAGCTTCTTGTGCCAGGACTGTGTCACGTATGCGGTTTGCCACCCCATCGAGGTGTACATCTGGTCTGCCTTGGTCGGGGAGTCGGCGTCGACTTCTAGGCCAACGCGATCCCGCCCCCGAGCGGCAGCATCGGCAATCACCGCATACATGAGGCCCTTGGCCACACCTCGGCCACGAGCTGCCGCCGACACACCGATGTACTCCACGTAGGAGCCGTCGGGGCGCGGCTGCCCATTGCTGTCGAGATGGCCAGTGGTCGTGCTCGCGACCAGCGCCCCCGCCGGGGAGCCGTCCACGCTGGCGAGCCACCAGTGGTCCCATCGGTGCCCAGGATCTTCGCGGAGTCGTTCGACGAAGTCCTCGAAGGGCTCCCGGTAGGAGTTGAAGTGGTCGGCGAAAGAATCCTCCAGCACCTGGTGAATATCGCGCAGGTCTTGCTCGTGCGGCATACCGGTATCGTCACGCCGCACCCGGGTGATGGTGACTCCTTGCCGCGGCTCGGGCAGACTGGTTCGCTCCTGCGGGGTCACCGGGCGCGACATCTGCCACCAGTGCCGGACCAGCATGAATCCAGCCTCGGTCAGCCAACGCTGTTGACGCTCGTCCGCCTCGAAAGCGCCGGAATCCATGTGCGAGACGCTGACTGAGCGCTCGGCCATGATCTGCACGGCGAAGCCTTCGGCCACCGCTAAGCAGTGATGGGCGACCGCGTCGGCCACCTCGCTGGTCAAATCGGGGTCGATCGTCACCCCCACCAACACCCGCCGTGAGGCGCGGTCGTGGCAGTTCACCCAGCCGCGCGCAACGCCCGCCTGATCGCGCAGGATCAGATGGGTGCGGGTTTGGGCGCCGCGCCCAGTGACTTCGGCCGCCACGTTCTCGCTGTCGGCTCCGGGAAACCCTCTCGCTTCACGCTCGTGTCGACGCAACAGCCGGACGAGGTCTTCGACATCGCCCGGCTCGGGGGCAGCGGAGGTCCAGCCCGTGGGCAACGCCGGGACGTCGTGGTGCTTCGAGGTGCCGTTGTTGAACTCACTCACCGATCAAAGGCCGCTCTGAACAAGTCCTCCTGCTCGATCGCGTGCACCTTGGATGACCCAGTGGCCGGCGAGGCCGCGGGGGGACGCGAGATCAGGGACACCTGACGCTTCTCCCCGTGATGGGCTAGGTCATCGGGCAGGTTCAGCGCCATGAACGGCCAGGCTCCCTGGTTGGCAGGCTCATTCTGGACCCAACGGATCTGGGCGTCCGGGTAGGCCGACAGTGCCTTGGCCAGTTCTCTGCCGGGGACGGGGTAGAACTGCTCGACGGCTAAGATCACCGCTCGGTCATCCTCTCGCGTGGTCCGCGCCTCGCCGAGGTCGTGCACCAACTTTGATGAAGCCAACAGCACCAAGTCGACGTTGGCTGTGTCGATCTGGTCGGCGTTGCGCTCACCCAGCACCGGCTCAAAGACCCCAGACGTGAAGTCCTCAGGATTGCTGGCGGCCGCCTTCTGCCGCAACATGCCCTTGGGGGTGAACACAATCAGCGGTTTGCGCGGGCGGGCATGCGCTTGGCGGCGCAACAAGTGGAAGTAGGAGGCCGGAGTGGAGGGGTAGGCCACCCGCATGTTGTCCTCGGCGCACATTCCTAGGAAGCGCTCGATGCGAGCCGACGAGTGGTCAGGTCCCTGGCCCTCATACCCGTGCGGCAGCAGGAGAACGACCGAAGAGTTCTGATTCCACTTCTGCTCCGAGGAGGAAATGAACTCGTCGATGATCGTTTGGGCTCCGTTGACGAAGTCACCGAACTGGGCTTCCCACATCACCAGCGCGTCCGGGCGCTCCACTGAGTAGCCGTACTCGAAGCCCATCGCGGCGAACTCGCTCAAGAGTGAGTCGTATATCCAGAACTTGGCCTGATCATCGCTCAAGGTTTGCAACGGACCCCATTCCGACCCGTCCTTCTTGTCGGTCAGGACCGCATGTCGTTGGACGAACGTGCCGCGACGCGAATCCTGCCCGGACAGCCGCACCGGGATTCCTTCCATCAGCAAGGAACCGATCGCCAGCAACTCACCCATCGCCCAATCGGCACCGCCGGATCGGGTCATCTCCTGGCGCCGTTCCATCAACTGAGCCAGTTTGGGGTGCACGGTGAAGCCGTCCGGAGGGGCAACGAAGGCATCGCCGATGGCCTCTAGCCGCTGGGTGCTGATCGCGCTGCTAAAGCTGGAGCCCCGGTGCGCAGAATCTTGTTCTTGAGCGTGCGGGCGGTTGAAACCGGTCTCGGCGCTGGTGTCCTTCAGGGCGGCCTTAGTCTCGGTGAAAACCTGCTCCAGTTGGCGTTGGTAGTCCCGCAGTGCTTCTTCGGCGTCTTGCACGGAGATGTCGCCGCGGCCGATGAGCGCTTCGGTGTAGAGCTTGCGGACCGAGCGCTTGGCTTCGATGAGCTCATACATCAGCGGTTGCGTCATCGACGGGTCGTCGCCTTCGTTGTGACCCCGTCTGCGGTAGCAGACCATGTCGATGACGACATCCTTGGTGAAGTCCTTACGGAACTCATACGCCAGTTCGGCGACCCGTACGCACGCCTCCGGGTCATCGCCATTGACGTGGAAGATCGGCGCTTGCACCATCCGTGCTACGTCGGTGCAGTACACCGAAGAGCGCGAGGCAAACGGGCTGGTGGTGAAGCCAACCTGGTTGTTGATGATGATGTGAATCGTGCCGCCGGTGCGGTATCCGCGCAGTTGCGAGAGGTGCAGCGTCTCGGCGACGACTCCTTGGCCAGCAAAGGCGGCATCCCCGTGCATCAATACCGGCAGCACACTAAAGGTATCGCCCGGCAGGTTGAGCCGGTCCTGCTTGGCCCGAACAATGCCCTCCAGGACGGGGTTGACCGCTTCCAGGTGCGAGGGGTTCGCGGCGAGGTAGACGCCGGTCTTCTTGCCGCCCTCGGTCGTGAACTCACCCTCGGTGCCCAAGTGGTACTTGACGTCACCGGAGCCCTGCACCGAACCGGGGTCCTGCTTGCCCTCGAACTCACGGAAGATCTGTCCGTAACTCTTTCCAGCAAGGTTGGCCAGGACGTTGAGCCGGCCTCGGTGCGGCATGCCGATGCAGACCTCGTCCAGTCCGTCGTCGGCGGCCGCGTTCAAGATCCGGTCCATCAGGGCGATGACTGACTCGCCACCCTCGAGGCTGAATCGCTTCTGCCCGACGAACTTTGTCTGCAGAAACGTCTCGAAAGCTTCGGCAGCGTTCAATCGACGCAGAATTCGCAACTGCTCATCCGGCGATGTCTTCTCGTAGGGGATCTCGATGCGCTTCTGGATCCACTTGCGTTGCTCGGGGTCCTGAATATGCATGTATTCGATGCCAACGGTGCGGCAGTAGGAATCGCGCAGGATGCCGAGGATCCGACGTAGGGTCAGGCGCGGTTTGCCGCCGAAACCGCCGGTGGCGAACTCCCGTTCCAGGTCCCACAAGGTCAGCCCATGATTGGTGATATCGAGGTCGTGGTGCTCGCGCTGGCGGTACTCCAGCGGGTCGGTGTCGGCCATCAGGTGGCCGCGCACCCGGTAGGCATGGATCAGTTCTTGCACCCGCGAGGTCTTGGGAACGTCGTCCTCGTGGTGGGCTGAGACGTCGGCCATCCAGGCAATCGCGTGATACGGGATCCTCAGCGAGGAGAAGATCTCGTCGTAGAAGCCGTGCTCCCCGATCAAGTAGGCATGCATGATCTTCAGGAACTCACCCGATTGGGCTCCTTGGATGATGCGGTGATCGTAGGTCGAGGTCACCGTGAGCACCTTGCTGACGGCGTTCTCGGCGATGCGTTGCGGGCTGGCGCCTTGCCACTCGGCGGGGTAGGCCAACGCGCCGACACCGATGATCGCACCTTGGCCTTGCATCAGCCTGGGGACCGAGTGCACCGTGCCGATGCCGCCGGGGTTGGTGAGTGAGACCGAGATGCCTTGGAAATCCTCGATCCCGAGTTTGCCGTCGCGGGCCTTGCGCACGACCTCTTCGTAGGCGTCCCAGAAGTCGTGGAAGTCCATCCCCTCGCAACTCTTGATGCCGGGCACCAGGAGTTGGCGCGTGCCATCGGGTTTGGGGACGTCGATCGCGAGGCCGATGTTGATGTGCGAGGGCTGGACCAGCACCGGTTTGCCGTCTTGCTCGGCGAAGCCGTTGTTCATGCTCGGCATCGCCTCCAGAGCCTTGACCATGGCGTAGCCGATCAGGTGGGTGAAGGAGACCTTGCCACCTCGGCTGCGCGCCAAGTGATTGTTGATGACCGTCCGGTTGTCGATCAGCAGCTTCGCCGGCAACGATCGGACGCTGGTGGCGGTGGGCACCGCCAGGCTGGCCTCCATATTGGAGACCACGCGCGCGGTCGCCCCGCGCAATGGCGTGACCTTCGCCTCACCCTGGGGGCCGACGTTCTTGCGTGCCTGCGCGTCGCGGGGGGTCGGCGAACTGGACTTGGGGGCTTGTTTCTTTTGCGGATCCGGGGAGACCTGCTGGTCCGATCCCGATTTTTTACGCCCCTCGCCTACGGTGCTCTCCTTGCTTGAGCCGTTCTGCGAGGACTGCTGCTTGGTCTCCTGCGCCTTTTTTGAGGACGTGCGCGGCGCACCTTTGGTGCCGCTTGATCCCCGCCGGTCGTCGCCTTCGGATGCCGACGTATCACTGCTACTGGCCCGCTGAGCGCCACTAGCTCGCTCGGTAGTGGCCTCGGCGGCCCCATTCGAGCTCCCCGCGGAGCCACTCTCGCCATTGACGCTGTCCGGGCGATAACTATCGAAGAGCTCGCGCCATTCGCTGCTGACCGAGTTCTTGTCGTCGAGGTACTGCTCGTATTGCTCCTCAACGAGCCAGTCGTTGGCACCGAAGTCAGGTGCCGAGGACTGTCCTGCACCTGCCCGAGCGTCCCCGCCATCAGTCTTTGACGGGGAACTTTTGCGCGATGCAGTGGACACGGCGTTAACGCCTCTTCCTGAACATGGTTGAGCCGGTGATGTGCGGCCCCCAGCCTAGCCGCCTTTGCCCGCTTTGACAGCGTCTTGGGCGGGCGATTCCCTGCTTGTGGTGGCCTAGGCGATATCTCGCGACCGGGTCAGCATGAGCCCGATCCCGGCCATGACCGCGGCGTAAGCCAACAGAACCAGCGCCGCAACCGCCCAACCCAACGGTTCAGAAGGTCCACCAAGCGCCGAGCGCAGAGAGTCGTCGGTGCCCGTAAAGACATCGAGGGTGGCCGCGGTGACCTGCGAGGGGAAGTAGCGCGACAAGTCCTCTCCCCAGGAGACAAAGGTCAACCCGAATCCGGCCAGGGGCTCCACGATCCACGCCACAGCGATTGCGAGACACAGGGCGGCAACTTGGTTGGGGATGAGCACACCCACGCCGAGCCCGATCAGGGTCCACAGCGCTAGCACCAGCAGCATCAAGAGCAATGTCTTCGTGAGCTGCACTGGCTCGGGATACACCGGCAACCCGGCTGAGCCCAGAATGAGGCCACCGCCGATCAGTGCACCCGCGACGTGCACGACGCCGCTGACCGCGGCGATGATGCACAACGCCACCACTTTGGCGCCGATGACTTTGCCTCGCTTGGGCGTGGCCAGGAAGGTGCCGGTCACCGTGTGGTGGCGATACTCCTGCCCGATGCAGAGCACCCCGATCACCAGGGCGAGCAGATAGCCGAACTGAATAGCCGAGGTATAGACGATCCGAGCGAGCAGCACCGGCGAGGTCACGTCAGCGAGTTCGACGCCGTCCAGAATGTTCCCATAGACGAACAGGGCCCCGAACAACGCGGAGAAGCCGATTCCGGTGATGAACATGCCCGCGGTCAGGCCCCAAGCAGTGCGTGTGCTGGTGTACTTCAGCACTTCCGAACGAACGTTTCTTATCATGCCTGCTCCCGGTTTCGGTCGGCGTTCTCGGGACTCTCGGTGAGCTCGAAATAGAGGCGCTCGAGGTCGGTGCGCAGGGTCCGCAGTTCGTGCACCGCGATCCCGCCGGTATGTGCCGCCTCACCCACCATCGCCAGGTCCCCGGTGGAGACTTCAACAGCGCCGTTTCCGTGGTCGTTGGTCGGCGCGCCACTGATGCCCGCAGCGTCGAGGGCCGCAACCAGCCTCTCCGGATCGGCAACCCGCACCAACGTTGACGTCTCGCCGTGCAGCTCATTGATCGTCCCCTGCCGGACCAGGTGGCCGTTAGCGATAATCACGACGTCGTCGACGGTCTGCTCAACCTCGCTGAGCAAGTGAGAACTGATCAGGATCGTTTTGCCCTCTCCTGCTAGGGCTCGCAGCAGTCCGCGCAACCAGCGGATGCCTTCTGGGTCGAGCCCGTTGGCCGGTTCGTCCAAGATCAGCACCTGCGGATTGCCCAACAGTGCAGCCGCCAGGCCGAGTCGCTGCCGCATACCCATGGAGTAACCGCCGGCGCGCTTCCTGGCGGCCGCCGGAATGCCGACCAACTCCAACATCTCATCGACGCGGGAGTCTGGTATCCCGTGGGTCACCGCAAGCACACGAAGGTGGTCGCGCCCGCTGCGGCCGGGGTGAAAGTTGGTGGCTTCCAGCGCCGCGCCCACAACGTCGAGCGGTTGCGGCAGTTCGGCGTAGGCCTTCCCGCCGATCAGGCCGGTGCCGGAGGTCGGCTTCACCAACCCCAGCAGCATCCGCAGTGTTGTTGTCTTGCCGGCGCCATTAGGACCCAGGAAGCCGGTGATGCGCCCGGGTTGAACGTCGAAGGTCAAGTCGTCGACCGCGGTGAACTTGGCGAACCGCTTCGTCAGCCCCCTGATCTCAATCGCGTTGCCGGCCCGTTCATCGGGACCCGAAGTCTGACTCATGGGTCCTAGTCAATCAGGCGCTGAGGGCTCGGAGCATCAGCCGGAAGGATGAGTCGTCGATCGCGCGGGACACGCAGGTCTAGCCGCCGGTGAAATCGCGGAGGCGACGCACCACCGGCCAGGCGCCGTCGGCCGTGTTTGCGATCACCGTGCGAGTGATCTGGGCTTCTCGGTCGTGGTTGCTGTGGAACGAGACACCGGCATCCTCGCCGACGATCCCCGCGACCCCATCCGGGCCGGGCAGCCAAAAACCTAGGCCGTAGTACTCGTTGCCGGACTCCGAGCGTGGCCGCATCATCTCCAAGACTGTCGCCGGGGAGACGACGCGACCCTGCCACAGGGAGTCCCAGAAGCGTTCGATGTCGGACACCGTGGAGTAGATCCCGCCATCGCCATTGCCGAGGACTGGCAGGTGAAAGACGTTGGTCCGCCAGTGACCGTCGACCCGGACGTAGCCCAGCGCGGCCCTCGCCGGTAGGTCGTCGGAGCGGAGGAAGTCGGTGTCACTGAGCCCGGCGCGGCGACATACCCGCTCGCGGACCAGATGGTGGTACGTCTGGCCGCTGGCTCGTTCGGCGACCACCGCGAGGACGATGTAACCACCGTTGCAGTAGGAGAAGTCGGTGCCCGCAGCGAACTTCGTCTCGAATCCGGCCAGCAGGGGGACGAAGGCTTCGGCGTCCACCAGCTCGTGCACCGGCCGTGCCATGAGGTATTGGCCGGAGTCAGTTATCAGGTCTTCGTCCAGATAGTCCCCGATGCCGGACCGATGCGAGAGCAGGTGCTCCACCGTCACATCGTCATCGATGAGCGGCAGGTCCTCGCCCAAGAGCGACCTCGCCGTGGTCGAGAGTGTCAGCACTCCGTCCTCGATCAAACTCATGACTGCCAGAGCAGTGAAGGCTTTTGACCCGCTGGCCAGCGCCAATTGGGTGTCGACGGTCATTGGCCTCTCGTGCGCCCGGTCGGCCAGTCCGTAGGCAGCGGTCGTGCTCCGATCCTGGCGGCGGTACCCGACCACGCCGGAGAAGCCGGCCTCTTCCGCGACCTCGGCGATGAAGTCCACCAACTCAGCCTCACGCTGCGTTTGCGTCCGGGGCGCGAGGCCCGGCCTGTGCGCAGAGGTGGTTGCTTCGGTGGCCATGGTGGTGCCTTCCTGAAGGAGGCTTCTGGTGCCGAGCCTCTCAATCAGGCTACGGCGCATTGCGGAGGAGTAAAGCGAATTTGTCCTCTAGGTCCTCTACAACTCGCGGCAACCTCCGCTATCACGTGCAGTTTCCACCGCGTGGTGCCAAGTTCACGGGGAGCGGCAGCTGTCACGTGCAGTTCCCACTGCGTGGTGCCGAGTTCGCGGGGAACGGCAGCTATCAGGTGCAGTTTCCACCGCGTGGTGCCAAGTTCACGAAGAACGGGCTGTGATCGCGTGCAGTTCCCACCGCGTGGTGCCAAGTTCACGAAGAACGGGCTGTGATCGCGTGCGGTTGGCGTCGCACGTCGCCAAGTCCACCGGAGGGGCGATATGGGTGAAACCTGCGGATGAGCCCTGTCGCCGGTATCCAGCGAGATCACAGTTGCGCCCCCGGCAGGATTCGAACCTGCGCTCCCGCCTCCGGAGGGCGGTGCTCTATCCCCTGAGCTACGGGGGCAACAGCAGGTCAGGTTAGCAGTTGGCCACCTCCCTGCTGACATCGCGAGCTGGCCGGGTGCATGCCTAGGGTTGCTGGGTGAGCAGCGCGAGAATCAGCGACCGAGTCCGACAGGTCACCGTTACAGCGGCCGAGGTCTTTTGCGTAGTGGGCACGTTGTATGGCGTGGGAGTACTCGGAACAAGGGTGGAGGAGTCCTCTGGTGGCGCCTTGGCCGCCGACGCGACCCGCTTAGCGCCTGCCGGACCGGCGTTCTCCATCTGGTCGGTGATCTACGTTGGCCTGGCCGCATACACCCTGTGGCAGTGGCTGCCCAGACAAAGCACCCGGGAGGTGCATCGCCGGATCGGCTGGCTCGCGGCCGCGTCGATGGTGCTGAACGCGAGTTGGCTGTTGGTGACCCAACAGGGCTGGATCTGGGCCAGCGTGGGCGTCATTGCGGCGCTGGCCCTAGTCCTCGGTGTGCTGCTGCGGAGACTGACGGTGCTTGGGGGAGGCGTGACCGGCGACCGCATACTGATCGATGGCACGTTCGGGCTGTATCTCGGCTGGGTCGCCGTGGCGACCTGTGCCAATGTCACCGCCGCCCTCGTCGCAGACGGCGTGGAGCCGCGAGCATTGGTCAGCGATCTCATCGCCGTGGCCGTGCTGGTCGTGGTTGCCTGTTTGGGCTTCGTCTTTGCCCATCAACTGGGTGGACGGCTCGCCGTCGGGGCCGCCATGGCGTGGGGGCTGAGTTGGATCGCCGTGGCCCGGTTGAGCAGCGACCCCGAGTCGGTGGTGACGGCTGCGGCGGCAGCCGTCACCGCAGTGCTGGTGCTCCTGGCGCCTGTGCTCTACCGGGCGCGCCGACGCGGATAGACTCCGGAAGGTGACACCCGAGCAACTTGCCGAGGCCATTCGTGCTGCCCTTGACGCCGCCGCGACCGAGCGAGAACTGTCCCTTTCGGGTGAGCCGGACGTGCGAGTTGAGCGCCCGCGAAGCCGTGAGCATGGGGACTGGTCGACCAACGTTGCGCTGCAGTTGGCCAAAGAGGCCGGTATGTCGGCGCGCGCCGTTGCCGACCTGCTTGCGGCACGGTTGGTGCAGGTCACTGGAATCGCCCGGGTCGATGTAGCTGGCCCCGGATTCATCAACATCACTCTGAAGGCCTCCAGTTCCGGCAACCTGGCCAAAGCCATCGTAGAAAGTGGCGGCGAGTACGGTCGCAACAACGCATTTGCCGGCCAGGTCATCAATCTGGAGTTCGTCTCGGCTAACCCGACCGGTCCTCTGCACGTCGGCCATACCCGGTGGGCGGCGCTCGGGGACGCCTTGCGCCGACTGCTGTTGGCGTGTGGCGCCTCGGTGACCGCCGAGCACTATTCCAACGACGCCGGCGCCCAACTTGATCGGCTCGCTGCATCCATCCTGGCTTCGGCCCGAGGCGAACAGACCCCGGCTGACGGTTACGGCGGGGACTACGTTGCCGGACTGGCGGCGACGATTCTGCACGAGCAGCCGGACGTGTTGACCCTGCCGGTGGAGCAGGCTCACGACCTCGTTCGTGAACGCGGCGCTGAGCTACAAGCCGCACACAACCGGGCGACGCTTGAGACGTTTAGCGTGCACTTCGACGTGTTTTTCTCCGAGAAATCTCTCCATGATTCGGGTGCGGTGGCCTCGGCAGTAGATCGGCTACGGGCGCAGGGCCACGTCTTCGACGCCGAGGACGCGGTCTGGTTGCGCACCACCGACTTCGGTGACGACAAGGACCGGGTGCTGATCCGCAGCAACGGTGAGCCAACGTATTTCGCGGCCGATGCCGCGTACTATCTGAGCAAGGCAGATCGCGGATTCGCGCGGAAGATCTACATGCTCGGCGCTGACCATCACGGCTATGTCAATCGCCTCAAGGCCATCGCGGCGTGCGCGGGGGACGATCCGGACGCGAACATTGAAGTCCTGATCGGACAACTGATTGACATCCGTGGCGAACGGATGGGCCGCCGACGTGGTAACGCCCTGCTGCTCGATGACCTGATCGAATGGATCGGTAGCGATCCGATCCGATACTGGCTGGCCCGCTACCCCGCCGACTCGCCGCTGCACCTCGAGGGCGAGGAGATGCGCAAGCGCAGCAACGACAACCCGGTCTACTACGTGCAGTATGCACACGCTCGCACCTGCAACGTCGACCGTTTAGCGGGCGATGATGGTGTGGCGATGCAGGACGGATTTGAACCCGGTTTGTTGACCCATCCCTCCGAGGCCGCGCTACTGGCTATCCTGGGGGACTTCCCTCGGGTCCTGACCCAGGCGGCCGATCTGCGTGAACCGCACCGAGTGGCGCGATATCTCGAGGACCTGGCCGGTCGTTATCACAAATGGTACGACGACTGTAGGGTCCGACCGTTGGAATCCACTGAACCTATTTCGGACCTGCATCGGACGCGGCTGTGGCTGAACAATGCCGCTCGAGTCGTCCTGGCCAGTGGTCTGAGTTTGCTGGGCGTGCATGCCCCGGAGCGGATGTGACGTGAGTCAAATGAATCAGTCTGCCGACCGGATGCCGTCGGGCGACGAGAAAGCCCTACGGATCGGCCTTCTCGGTTTCGGCACCGTCGGCAGTGCGGTCGCTCGCCGAATCGCGAGTCAGCCGCAGTTGTATGCCGAGCGAGTTGGCAGACCGCTGCAGGTGTCGGGCATCGCTGTGCGGGACGCTGGGGCACCTCGCGACCTTGGCAGACTACATCCCGGTCTCCTGACGACCGACGCCGCGGCAGTCGTGTCAGGCGCGGACATCGTGGTGGAGCTCATGGGTGGAATCGAACCCGCGCGATCCCTGATCACTCAAGCGCTGGCCAGCGGGACTCCCGTGGTCAGCGCCAATAAGCAACTGATTGCTGCGCACGGCACAGGACTGCATGCCGCTGCCCGCGCCGGGGACACGACCCTGGACTATGAGGCCGCCGTGATCGCGGCGGTTCCGGTGTCGCGCGTGGTGCGTGATGCCTTGGCAGGCGACACGATCACCTCCATCAGCGGCATCGTCAACGGCTCGACCAACTACATCTTGGATATGGTCTCCCGGCACGGGCTGGGCTTCGCCGAGGCCGTCGAACAAGCCGGAGCCTTGGGATATTTGGAGGCCGACCCCACCGAAGACTTGGAAGGACTCGATGCTGCGGCCAAGATCGTGATCTTAGCGCGACTGGCGTGGGGAGTCGATGTCGGCCTAGCCGACGTCCAGCGAGAGGGGATCGACAAATTGACCGATGCTGACTTCGCCGCAGCAGCCGGAAGCGGGCAGGTCATCAAGTTGCTGGCATCCGCCTGGGCATCGGGTGATCCAGCTGCCCCTCGTGTCGAGTTGGCCGTCCGGCCGGTGAGCCTAGGGGCCGATGACCCACTGGCTCAAACCCGCGAAGGTCGAAATGCAGTGCTCATTGAGGCCGAGTTGGCGGGGCCGATGCGACTGTCCGGAGCCGGCGCCGGCGGAGCGGAGACGGCTTCGGCCGTGCTGGGCGACGTGGTCAATGCGGCTCGACGCCTCACGGGGTGCTAATGTGAGTTACGCCTCAAGAGGCTCACATCGGAGCACTGCTCGATTGAACAGTTGGCCCGAGAGGCAGACGGCGGTTGCGTCGCTTATTCCCCCAAGTTCAGCAGCATCAGGCTAAGGGCATTCGCGAACGCACCGGCGCAGAACCCTTACCCGCACGTTCTACCGGCTCCTCTCGGCGCCGATCCACTGATGACTTTCCCCTAGGGCACCTGGGGTGAGATGACAGCGAAGGAAATCCGTGACTGAAACCATCGACGTTGCACCACGAGCCAAAACCGGATCGTTGAGCTCCATGCGGTTGGCAGATTTGCAGGGCATGGCCTCCGGTATGGGAATTGCCGTGGGCCCGAAGATGCGCAAGGCCGACCTTGTGTCCGCGATCCGATCGGCCCAAGGCGGCAAGACCTCTTCGACCCGGTCGGGAGCCAAGCAGCCCGCCAGCGCCAAGCAGCCGCCGACGCCCCCCACAGCCAACGACTCCTCAGCCACAACAGAGGACTCTGCGCCTAGCCCAGCGGAGGATCGCACCGGCCAACAGGAGCCTGCGGCCCGCGGCGCCGAGACCGAAGGACGCCAGCGCGACCGCAGCGAGAACAATCGCGGTGGGGACAGCAACGGTGAGAACAAGCGTGATGGGGGCAATCGTGGCCGGGAGAACGGCGGCGGTGACGGCAACCGTAACAGTGGCAACCAAGGCGACGGCAACCAGGGCGGCAGCCGCAACCGGGGTAATGACAACCGGGGTGACGACAACCGGGGTGATGACAGCCGTGGTGATGGCAACCGGGGTAATGACAGCCGTGGTGATGGCAACCGGGGTAGTGACAGCCGTGGTGATGGCAACCGGGGTACTGACAGCCGTGGTGATGGCAACCGGGGTACTGACAGCCGTGGTGATGGCAACCGTGGTGACGGCAACCGGGGTACTGACAACCGTGGTGACGGCAACCGGGGCGGCGAGAACCGTGGTGACGGCAACCGGGGCAAGGAGAATCGGGCCGGCGACAACCGTGGCGACGACGACGGACGGGGCGGTCGTCGTCGCAACCGTCAGCGAGGCCGAGACCGCAAGCGTGGCCGTTCTGGTCAGGGCGGGGGGCGCGAGAACTACCAGGACGAGCCGGAGGGCAGCTACTCCGAGGAGGACGTGCTCGTCCCCGTCGCCGGCATCGTCGATGTGCTGGACAGTTACGCCTTCATCCGGACCACCGGGTACTTACCGGGTGCCACTGACATTTATGTGCCGATGGGCATGGTGCGACGCAACGGGCTCCGCAAGGGTGACGCGGTGGCCGGTGCCATCAAGGCGCCTGGTCATGAGCAGGAGCAGGTGCAGGCCGGCGGAAAGAACAACCGCGGCAAGTTCAACGCACTCGTGCGCTTGGACACCGTGAACGGAATGAGTCCCGATCAGGCCAAGCAGCGCCCTGAGTTCGGCAAACTGACGCCGCTCTACCCGCAAGCTCGTCTCCGTCTGGAGACTGACAACAAGAACCTCACCACCCGGATCATCGATCTCGTGGCGCCGATCGGGAAGGGCCAGCGTGGGCTCATCGTCTCGCCCCCCAAAGCGGGCAAGACGCTGGTCCTGCAGGCCATCGCCAACGCGATCACGACCAACAACCCTGAGGTTCACCTCATGATTGTCCTGGTCGATGAGCGACCCGAAGAGGTCACCGACATGCAGCGTACAGTCAATGGCGAGGTCATTGCCTCGACCTTTGATCGCCCTGCCGAGGACCACACGACGGTGGCCGAGTTGGCGATCGAGCGCGCCAAGCGCCTGGTTGAGATGGGTGGCGACGTTGTCGTGCTTCTCGACTCGATCACCCGCCTGGGGCGTGCCTACAACCTGGCTGCGCCAGCCAGCGGACGCATCCTGTCCGGTGGGGTCGACTCCAGCGCGCTGTATCCGCCGAAGCGATTCTTCGGGGCTGCTCGCAACATCGAAGAGGGCGGATCGCTCACGATCCTGGCCACCGCGTTGGTCGAGACCGGCTCGAAGATGGACGAGGTGATCTTCGAGGAGTTCAAGGGCACCGGCAACATGGAGCTGCGGCTCTCCCGGCAGTTGGCCGACCGCAGGATCTTCCCCGCCGTTGACGTCAACCCGTCTGGCACTCGCCGCGAAGAGATCTTGATGTCGAGTGAAGAACTCAAGATCGCCTGGAAGCTGCGTCGGGTCCTCACCGCCCTGGACTCCCAGCAGTCACTGGAGTTGTTGCTCAACCGCCTTCGCAACACCCGCAACAACTACGAGTTCTTGACCCAGGTGCAGCAGACCTCCTCGATCAAGTTGGACGACGAAGACTGACCATTGGAGCAAGCCGCCGCAGTTGCCCGCCCGGTAGGAATGAGGACCGACCCGGGCGCGTTATGAACCACGGTGGCCACATGGCACACTCACTCCTGCTCATCGGTTCACGGTCCGCCCCTGACGGATCGACCCGGGAGCGCCGAACACCAAGGAGCACCACGTGAAAAAGAACATTCACCCCGAATACAACGAGACCAACGTAACGTGCAGTTGCGGAGCCACGTTCACCACGCGTAGCACCGCGCCGGGCGGCACGCTCAGCGCAGACGTGTGCTCGCAGTGTCACCCCTTCTATACCGGCAAGCAGAAGATTCTTGACACCGGTGGTCGGGTGGCTCGCTTCCAGCAGCGCTACGGCAAGAAAGCCGCAGCCAAATAGGCCTGCCCAGCACCCCGGGTGGTTTGGATGATTCCGCCGCTCCATTGCTTGCTGAGTTCAGCTCGATCGAGGAGCGACTTGCCGACCCCTCGGTACATTCCGACCCAGCCGTGTTTCGACGATTGACCAAACGGTATGCCGCGCTGTCGCCGACCATCGCGGCATACCGGGAGTGGCAGAGCGCCACGGACGACGTGGCTGCAGCTGAAGAACTCGCCGAGGAGGATGCCAGTTTCGCTCCCGAGGTGCCGGCCATGCAGGAGCGTGCCACTGCCGGTGCAGATGCGCTCCGGCATCTGTTGCTGCCCCGCGACCCCGACGACGACCAAGACGTCATCGTCGAGGTCAAGGCCGGTGAGGGTGGCGCCGAGTCCGCGCTGTTCGCCGGTGACATCGTGCGGATGTACCTGCGGTATGCCGAGCGACGCGGGTGGCGCGCTGCGGTCCTGGATGCCACCGAGTCTGACTTGGGCGGCTACAAAGACATCCGGGTCGGTGTGCAGGCCGTCGGCATACCGGCGGTAGGGGAGGCGCCGTGGGCGCGACTGAAGTATGAAGGCGGGGTGCATCGGGTGCAACGCGTGCCGGTGACCGAGAGCCAGGGGCGGATCCATACCTCGGCGGTGGGCGTCTTGGTGATGCCCGAAGTCGAGGACCCGGAGGACGTCAAGTTGGACGCCAACGACCTGAAGATCGACGTGTTCCGCTCCAGCGGCCCCGGTGGCCAAAGCGTCAACACCACCGACTCCGCCATCCGGATCACACACCTGCCGACCGGGACGGTGGTGTCGTGTCAAAACGAGAAATCGCAACTGCAAAACAAGGAGTCCGCGATGCGGGTGCTGCGGGCCAGGCTGCACCAGATCGCCGTCGATGAGGCCGAGGAGCAGGCCTCAGAGCAGCGCCGCAGCCAAGTGCGAACGGTTGACCGTAGTGAGCGGATCCGCACCTACAACTACCCGGAAAATCGCATCGCCGATCACCGGACGGGCTTTAAGGCCTACAACCTGGATCACGTACTGGACGGCGACCTAGACCCGGTGGTCGCCTCGGCCATGGAGGCCGATGAGTTAGCGCGGCTAGCCAGCCTTGCCGACGTCGACTAATACCCAATCCCTGGCGACCTGGCTGAGCCAGAGCGCCGAACGACTCCGGCGCCACGACGTGCCGAGTCCTCGTCCGGACGCCGAGTTGTTGATGGCCAGCGTCTTGGATGTCTCGCGCAGTGAAGTTGGTCGGCAGGCAGCACTCGGGCGTCATCTCAGCGCCGAGCACGCCGAGGCATACCGGGCGCTGGTCGACGAGCGCGCGCGGCGCGTACCACTGCAGCACCTCACCGGGTATGTCGACTTTGCCGGCCTACGGCTACGCGTCGGACCGGGAGTCTTCGTCCCCCGCGTCGAAACCGAACTCATCGTTGACAGAGTCGAAAGCATGCTGCGCTCCTGGACTCAGGTTCCGGAACCCTTCGTGGTTGACCTATGCACAGGAAGCGGCGCTATTGCTCTGGCGCTGAAGCACCGCCTGCCCCATGCCCGGGTGTATGCCGTGGAGAAGGACCCCAGTGCGCATGCGTGGGCAGCGCTGAACCGCGACCAGGCCAGGTTGGACGTTGACGTGCATCTCGCCGATGCTCGACAGGCCCTGCACCACCTTGACGGCGGCGTGGACGTCGTGACCTGCAACCCCCCATACGTGCCCAATGGCGCGGTGCCCATCGACCCTGAAGTTCGCGACTACGACCCCGAGGTCGCCCTCTACGGACGCAGCGCCGATGGATTGGCGCTGCCTCGGCAGATGATGACCCGTGCGGCACAGTTGTTGCGCCCTGGCGGCCTCTTGGCGCTAGAGCACGCGGAAGGACAAGGGGCACGTGTCGTCGCGGAACTCAACGACAGCGGGTGCTGGTCTAAGGCGTGGGATGAGCACGACCTAACTGGTCGTCCGAGGACGGCTTACGCCCTCCGGTCCGGACTCAGTTTAGATGGCGCCCAGGATGAAGATCACAAGCGCGACGATGAGCAGGATTCCGACGATGGTCCAAATAAGTGACCGGTTCATGACTTCTCCTTCGAGCGTAGACGACACGCGGTAGCGTGCGTCCCAACCGTAGTGATTTTGCGGCGGTTCGCATCTTGAAAATCTCTGCCGAGGCTGAACGCCGATCCAGGCAACAAGTGCCACAATGTGGGCCGTGATCGTTGATTGCACGCAAACCTCAGGACGAGCCCCCGCCGTGGAGCAGGCTGTCGAGGTGGTCAGGTCCGGCAAACTGCTAGTGCTGCCTACCGACACGGTTTACGGCATTGGTGCGGATGCCTTCGACAAGGTTGCCGTGGCGATGGTCTTGGCGGCGAAGCACCGCAGTCGCGACATGCCGCCTCCTGTGCTGGTGCCGGGTCCGCGGACGGTCGACGGGTTGGCCACCGACGTGCCGATGTTTGCCCAGATTCTGATGCGGGCGTTCTGGCCGGGGCCGTTGACCCTGGTGATGAAGGCGCAACGCTCATTGGACTGGGACCTGGGCAAGACCAACGGCACGGTGGCGCTGCGGATGCCGGACGACGACGTGGCCTTGGCGGTGCTGGCCGAGGTGGGTCCGATGGCTGTCACCAGCGCCAACCTGAGCGGACAGCCGGCAGCCACTACGGCCCACGAGGCCCAGGAACAACTTGGGGGAGCCGTGGAGGTCTATCTCGACGCGGGGCCACGGTGCGATCAGAGCGCCTCGACGATCGTGGACTGCACCGGTGCCGAACCGGTCGTTTTACGTCACGGATCGCTGCCAGCGCAGCGGATCCGGGAGGTCCTGGGGGACACACGCCTCCATGATGAGCCGCCGCCCGTCCTCTCTGCGTTCCGAAAGGGATCAACAGGTCGCTCCGATGACATCACCCGACAGGTTGGCAGCATGCGACCCACCGGCCTTTCAGTGAGCCCCGACACGTTGCGGCAGGTGCCGCCGGGGGATGGTGGACAGGGCGGTGCGGGCCCTACAGTGAGCGAGGCAGTCGGTGACCCCGACACGGCGTGACAACGAGGTCACGCACGCCCAGCAAGCACCCCAGAAGGAGAGCCGCGTGAGCACGAAGGTCGAACCAGCGACGTACTACGGACCAGATTTCGGTGAGTTGCTCGCCGCGGATCCAGCCATTGCTGAGGTGCTGGTCGGCGAACTTGATCGACAGCGCAGCGGCATTCAACTGATCGCCAGTGAAAACCAGACCTCACCGGCGGTGCTGGCGGCCTTGGGATCCACCTTGTCCAACAAGTATGCCGAGGGTTATCCGGATCGCCGGTACTACGGCGGTTGCGCTGAGGTCGACAAGGTCGAAAAGCTGGCGATCGAGCGGGCCACAACGTTGTTCGGTGCCGATCACGCCAACGTCCAACCGCACTCTGGAGCAAGTGCGAACCAGGCGGTCTACGGCGCGTTCACCGCTCCGGGTGACACGATCTTGGCGATGTCCTTGGACCATGGAGGTCACCTCACCCACGGGTTCAAGGTGTCCTTCAGTGGCAAGTGGTTCAACGCGGTGCATTACGGGGTATCCCGGGAGACCGAGGACATCGACTACGACCACGTTGAGGCGCTGGCCAAGGAGCATCGGCCCAAGATCATCATCGCTGGTGGCTCAGCCATCCCGCGGCTGATCGACTTCGAGCGCTTTCGGGCCATCGCCGATGAGGTGGGTGCAATCTTCTGGGTGGATGCTGCGCACTTCATCGGCCTCGTTGCCGGCCAGGCCATTCCCTCGCCAGTGCCGTACGCCGACGTCGTCAGTTTCACGACGCACAAGGTGCTGCGCGGTCCACGAGGGGGGGCCATCGTCTGCAAGCAGGAACACGCCGCCAAGATTGATCGCGCGGTGTTCCCGATGATGCAAGGTGGTCCGTTGATGCACGCCATTGCGGGCAAGGCCGTGAACTTCGCCGAGTGCGCGACTGCGGCCTACCAGAAGTACGCGGCAACAGTGATCGCCAACGCCGAGGCATTGGCCGCAGCGCTGGGGGAGCGCGGCATCCGGCCGATCACCGGCGGCACCGACACCCACCTGTCGCTGCATGACCTGCGCGAAGTCGGTGTCACCGGCGCCGACGCCGAGAAGCGGTGCGACGCGGTCGGCATCGTGCTCAACAAGAATGCCATTCCGTTCGATCCCGAGAAGCCCAATGTGGCTTCTGGGATCCGGGTCGGAACGCCCTCGGTCACAACACAAGGGATGACCCAGGACCAGATGGGCACCATTGCCGATCTGATCCATCGGGCGGTGACCAGCACCGACGGTTCCCCCGAACACCCGGGCGTTGCGGGCATACGCGATGAGATCGCCGACCTGCTCACCGCATACCCTGTGTATCCGGAGCCGCAGGCATCGGCGACGTCGTAGAGGTGGGCCGCCCCGGCCTGCGGGAGGTGTGGTCGGGACTAGCCTCCCGATGAGGTCATGCGCGAATACTTGTTGGTGCTGCTGACGGCGGCCATCTTCACCTTCGCGGCCACCACTGCGGTGCGCCGGGTGGCGCTGGCCGTGGGTGCGGTGACCCCGGTGCGGGCACGTGACGTGCACTCCACTCCGACACCTCGACTCGGTGGGGTCGGCATGCTCGTCGGCTTTACCGCCGCGGTCATGGTGGGCAACAATCTGCCCTTCCTCGGCCAGCTCTTCGACACCCCGGAGGTGTATGGGGTGCTCCTCGCGGCGTTCATCATCACCGCGCTGGGCGCTCTGGATGACGTGCGCGAGCTGGACTGGTTGACCAAACTCGCCGGTCAGGTGGTCGCTGGCGGCGTGATGGCTTACTTCGGGGTGCAGCTGCTCAGCCTGCCGGTCTTCGGTGTGACGATCTTGCCGGAGCCGGTGTTAGTGACCATGACGATCATCGTGGTGGTGATCTCTACGAACGCGGTCAACTTCGTGGATGGACTGGACGGTCTCGCCGCTGGGGTCGTCCTGGTCTCGGCGGGTGCCTTCTTCGGCTGGACCTATCTGGTGAGTCGAGCGTTCGACCCGCCCAATGTCTTCTCGACGGCGACCTTCATCACGGCCGCCTTGATGGGATGCTGTCTGGGTTTTCTGCCGCACAACGTGCATCCTGCCCGCCTGTTCATGGGCGATGCCGGAGCCCTGTTGCTCGGCCTGTTGCTGTCGGCAGCCACCATCTCGATGACCGGGAGCGTCGACCCGAACTCGAGTGTTGCCACCACGTCGACCATTACCGCGTTCCTGCTGCCGGTGCTCCTGCCGGTGGCCATCATGGCCCTTCCGATTCTGGACATGTGCCTGGCCATCGTGCGCCGAACACGCCGCGGCCAACTGCCGTGGAAGCCGGACGCGCACCACATCCATCATCAGATGCTGCGCATCGGACACAGCCATCGGCGGGCCGTGGCACTGCTGTACTTGTGGTCTGCCCTGATCGCGGTGGGGGCGGTGTCGTTCGCCTACGTGCCGGTATGGGTGTCGCTGGTCGGCATCGCGGTCGTGCTGGCCCTGGCCGTGCTGTTGACCTGGCGGCCCGGCTCTCGACGTTCGGTATCGTGAACCGACGTGGTGGCCACGGACGAAGTGCAGGGTGCCGCCGATCGCCCAATCGATGAGAGACGATGACTTCGCCCCAGCCCGCATCTGCCCCCGAACGCGACAATGTGTTCACCGTCATGTGGCGACGGTCGTTGCCGCCTGCCGCGGTGGCTGGTACGGCAACGGCGCTCTTCCTGGGGTTGGTCGATGGATGGGAGGCCGGTGTGTCCGGCCTGGTCGGAATGCTCATCGCGCTCGGCTTCTTTGTGCTGGCGCTCGTCGTGATGTCTCGATTTGTGACTGGTCGAGACCCCATGCTCTTCATGGCTGTGGGCATGTCCGTCTACTTCGCGCAGATCCTGGTGCTGCTGGGGGTGTTGATCGTCGCCCGCGGGATTGCACAGTTCGACATGCGTTCAGCAGGAGTCGTCATGCTCGTTGTCGTGATCGTCTGGCAAGTGGCGCAAATGCGGGCTTGGCGGCGCGCGCGCGTGCTGGTGTATGACGAACCGTCGCCGGGCAACCAGTGAGCGCCCGGCGCCGATCAGGACACAGTTAGCAGGGCGCCTTCAATGTCCGGTAGCCTACGAGCGCAGTCCCGCCCCGCGTTTCGCCGCAACGGTGGTGCATCGTCACCGTCGGTCGGTGTTTTGCGCGTCGCAGTGGCCTGTGAAGTGCCCACCGCCTCGGTCAAGGAGAGTTTGTGAGCTTGAACGCACTGTCAGCGCGCTTGGGCACTTTCGTCACGGCTGACGGAGAGGAATTCGAGACGCCTGGTGTCGAGGATTTCTGGTGGCCGCTCATCGGTGGCGACAGTTACTGGACCTTCACCCGACCGTCGTTGGTGGCGTTGCTGTCGGTAGTGCTGATCGGCGGGTTTTTCATCGCGGTCTCGCGCAAGCTGTCCGTCGTCCCAGGCAAGCGCCAGTTCATGGCCGAGGGCATCTACGGTTTCGTACGCGACACGATCGGTCGCGATGTGATCGGTAGCAAGGACTTCAAACCCTTTGTGCCGCTGTTGTTCACGATTTTTACCTTCCTTATCGTCAACAACATCGCTGGCATCTTCCCGTTCGTGCAGTTCCCAACGATGTCTCGTATCGGTTTCCCCATCGTGATCACGCTCATCGTCTACGTCGTGTACAACGTTGTTGCATTGCAACGCAAGCACGGCGTGCTCGGCTACCTGAAATCGTTGGTTCCCCCGGGTCTTCCGGTGTGGTTGATCCCACTGCTGTTCGTGCTCGAGTTCCTCACCTACTTCGTGATCCGCCCAGTCACGCTGGCCCTACGTCTTTTCGGCAACATGCTCGCCGGGCACCTGATGCTCCTGCTGTTCATCCTCGGTGGCGAGTTTCTGTTGTTGCACGGCGACAATCTGTTCCTGAATGCCTCCGGAGTCGTCTCGCTGCTCTTCTCCATCGTGATGACGTTCTTCGAGTTGCTGATTCAAGTTCTGCAGGCGTTCATCTTCACGATGCTCGCCGCGCTGTACATTTCCGACGCGGTCTCCGAGGAGCACTGAGGCCACCATCACACCCGGGGTGCACGGCTGATCGAGGCTCGGGCACCACAGCACGACCACAACTGAAGATCCACGATCCCCGCTGCGGGAACCCTTCCCCAGCACCTCGAAAGGAACACTGACATGACTGGTGACATTGCCTTCCTCGGCTACGGTTTGGCTGCCATCGGCCCCGGTATCGGCGTCGGCCTGATCTTCGCCGCATACATCAACGGCGTTGCCCGCCAGCCTGAGGCTCGCGGCATGCTGCAGACCATCGCGTTCACCGGCTTCGCGCTGACGGAGGCTTTGGCCATCCTGGGTCTGGTCTTCGCCTTCGTCTTCGCCGGCTGACCTAAGCCTAAGCCGCTTCAGAGAGAGGACGCGACGTGAAGAGCGTTTCGTTACGCATGGCCGAAGGTCCGGGATACCCCGAGGGCTTCCCATTGCTGCCGCACCCCGCCGAGATGATCATGGGGTTGATCTCCTTCGGCATCCTCTACCTCATGGTCCGCAAGTGGGTGGTGCCGGCGTTCGAGAAGAACTACGACGAACGCGCAGCGTCCATCGAAGGGCAGATCGAGGAGGCCAACCAGGCCAAGGCGGAGGCCGATGAGGCCAAGAAGAAGTATGAAGACCGACTAGCTGGTGCCCAGGACGAGGCCAGTGAGATCCGGGCCAAGGCCAAGGAGCAGGGCGGCCAGATCGTGGCGGAAATGCGCGAACAGGCCAAACAAGAGGCAGCGCGGATCACGGCAACGGCGCACAAACAGGTGGAGGCGGAGCGACAGCAGGCCATGGTGACCCTGCGCAGCGAGGTCGGTGAAATCTCAACCGATCTGGCTAGCCGTATCGTCGGTGAGTCTTTGCACGACGAGGCTCGGCAAAGCGGTGTGATCGATCGCTTTATCGCGGAGTTGGAGTCCACCACGGCCGACGACGCGGCGGTGGTGTCGTCGACCTCAACCTCCTCGGGAGCTGACTCCTGATGGAAGGAACGTCGCGGTCCTCGCTCAAGGACGCTCGACGCGCCCTGAACGAGTCTGTGAACAACGGCGCGGATGCAGCGCAGCTCGGTGAGGATCTGCTGGCGGTCGCTGGTGTGGTCGGCGGATCCGCGGTGCTCCGTCGAGCAGTGGCTGACCCCTCACGCGACGGTAAAGACCGGGCAGGCCTGATCGACCGCCTGTTTGTGGGCCGGATCACCGACGCCGCGCAAGAGGTGGCCCGCGTCGTAGCGGCGGCACGATGGACCCGCGATGCCGATGTCTCGCAAGCCCTAGAATTGTTGGCGGTGGAGGCCATTCTGGCTCACGCACAGGAAGAGGGCCGACTGAGCCGCGTCGAGGATGAGCTGTTTCGGTTCAACCGGATCGTCAGTGCGACCCCAGCTCTGCAAGCGGCTTTGAGCGACGGCAGGGCCACACCGAGTGCCAAGGGCAATTTGGTCAAGGCGTTGATCAGCGACAAAGTCGCGCCCGAGTCTCTGCGTTTGGCCCAACATGCCGTTGCTACGCCGACCATGCGCTTTGATCGCGCCATTCCGTCCTACCTGGACATTGCTGCCCAGCGCCAAAGCCAGGTCACCGCTGTGGTGACCAGCGCGCGGGCACTTAGCGCTGAGCACAAGGACAGGATGGTGGATGCGCTGAGTAAGCAGTATGGCCGCGACATCACGCTGCAGGTCGTCGTGGACGAGAGTGTTCTTGGCGGAATTCGGGTGGAGATCGCCGATGAAGTCATTGAAGGCACCATTAGTAGCCGGCTGTCGACCGCCCGTCGACATGTTGCCCGATAGCCAGCGACCCTTGATTTTCACCCTTGAGATTCACGACCACCAGCCCCCCGGTCTCGCACCGCGCGAGACGATGACGAGGAGAACAATATGACGGAGTTGACCATCCGTCCGGAGGAGATCCGCGACGCCCTGGACTCATTTGTGCAGTCCTACGACCCCAGCGCAGCGACCCGCGAAGAGGTCGGCCGGATAGCTGATTGCGGCGATGGGATTGCGCATGTCGAGGGTTTGCCGTCCTGCATGACCAACGAGCTGTTGAAGTTCGAGGACGGCACACTCGGTCTGGCGCTGAACCTGGATGTTCACGCCATCGGCGTGGTCATTCTCGGTGACTTCTCCGGTATCGATGAGGGCCAAGAGGTTCGGCGCACCGGCGAAGTGCTCTCGGTGCCGGTGGGGGATGCCTACCTTGGCCGCGTCGTGGACCCGCTCGGTATGCCGCTCGACGGCCTCGGCGATGTGGACAGCGACGAGCGCCGCGAGTTGGAGTTGCAGGCACCTGGCGTGATGGCCCGCCAGTCCGTCTACGAGCCGCTACAGACCGGCATCAAGGCCGTCGACTCGATGATTCCGGTGGGTCGTGGCCAGCGTCAGCTCATCATCGGCGACCGGCAGACTGGAAAAACCACCGTCGCGGTCGACACGATCTTGAACCAGCGGCAGAACTGGGAGTCCGAGGACCCCGATAAGCAGGTGCGCTGCATCTACGTGGCCATCGGTCAGAAGGCGTCGACCGTTGCCGAAGTGCGCAGCACCCTGGAGGAGAATGGGGCGCTGGAGTACACCACCATCGTCGCCGCACCGGCGTCGGACTCGGCGGGCTTCAAGTACCTCGCCCCCTACACCGGCTCGGCCATTGGTCAGCACTGGATGTACCAGGGCAAGCACGTCCTGATCGTGTTCGACGACCTGTCCAAGCAGGCCGAGGCATACCGGGCAGTGTCGCTGCTGCTCCGTCGCCCGCCGGGTCGCGAGGCATACCCGGGCGATGTCTTCTATCTGCACTCGCGCATGTTGGAGCGGTGCGCGAAGCTCTCCGATGAGATGGGGGGTGGCTCGATGACCGGGCTGCCGATCATCGAAACCAAGGCGGGTGACGTGGCGGCATTCATCCCGACCAACGTCATCTCGATCACTGACGGGCAGATCTACCTCGACGGCGATCTCTTCAACTCCAACGTCCGTCCCGCCATCGACGTGGGTATCTCCGTATCTCGAGTCGGCGGCAACGCGCAGATCAAGGCGATGAAAAGTGTCGCCGGCCGGCTGCGGACCGACCTCGCCCAGTTCCGCGAAATGGAGGCGTTCGCCATGTTCGCCTCCGACCTCGATGCCGCCTCGCGTGCTCAGTTGGACCGCGGAGGGCGGATGGTCGAACTCCTCAAGCAGCCACAGTCTTCGCCGATGCCGGTGCAAGAACAGGTGGCTGTGATCTGGGCAGGCTCGCAGGGCCATCTCGACGACATTCCGGTGCATGACATCAGGCGGTTCGAGCGCGAGTTCTTGGATCACTTGCGTCGCGAAAACTCTGATTTGCTCGATGGCATCCGCGAATCCGGCAAGCTAGGCGACGACACGTCCAATGACCTGCACAAGATCATCGAGGACTTCAAGGACCAGTTCAGCGCCAGCGAAGACGCTGGGGTTCGTCCAGGCAGCGCCGAAGAGGACGAAGGCAACGACAGTGACGAAGAGGTCGAGGCGATGGATTCTGACGACGTAGGACAAGAGCAGATCGAACGCCAGAAGCGCTGAGGGAGGCTAACTATGGGAGCCCAACAGCGGGAGTACAAGCAACGCACCGCGTCCATCAAGTCGATGAAGAAAATCACTCGCGCGATGGAGTTGATTGCTGCATCGCGCGTCGTCAAAGCTCGTCAGCGGGTCACTGAGACGACTCCGTATGCGGAGGCGATCACGCGCGCAGTATCGGCCGTTTCGACCCATTCCAACGTTGATCACCCGTTGACGACCGAGCGCGGCGAGCCCAACAACTCGGGTGTCCTGATCATCACGAGCGACCGCGGCTTGGCGGGTGCTTACTCGGCGAACGTGCTGAAGCGCAGTGAACAACTCCGTGAACTGTTGGACAAGAAGGGGCGCGACGCTGTGCCGTACCTCGCCGGTCGTAAAGCCGAGGGGTTCTACCGATTCCGCCGCAGGGAGTATCGGGCCAGTTGGTCCGGCTTTTCGGACAAGCCGACGTTCGATGTCGTGAAGGAGATTTCCGAGCGTGTGGTGGCTGACTTCGTCGCCGGTTCGGACAATGGCGGGGTGGACGAGGTGCATATCGTGTCCACCCGGTTCGTCAACATGGTCACCCAAGAGGTGGAGGTCGTCCGTCTACTGCCCTTGGCGGTTGTCGACTCCGATGTGCCGGAGGCCCCCGAGGACATCTACCCACTGTATGACTTCGAACCCTCTGGCGCGGAGGTGCTCGACACCTTGCTGCCCAAATACGTGACGGCGCGGATTTTCAATCTGCTGCTGCAGGCCGCCGCGTCGGAGTTGGCTGCTCGTCAGCGGGCGATGAAGTCGGCAACCGACAACGCCGAGGAATTGATCAAGACCTATACACGCCTGGCCAACCAGGCTCGCCAAGCTGAGATCACCCAGGAAATCAGCGAAATTGTGGGTGGTTCAACCGCCCTCGCCGATAGCAAGTGAGAAGGAAGCGCTGAACTATGACTACTGCCACTGAGGCCCCCGAGCAGGAGCAGACCGAAGGCGGCGAGGGCCGACTCGCCCGGATCATCGGTCCCGTCGTCGACGTCGAGTTCCCCCCCGGTCAGATCCCCGAGATGTACAACCTGCTCACCACCGACGTTGAGCTAGGTGGCGAGACTCGAACTCTCAACCTCGAAGTCGCCCAGGACATCGGTGACAACATGGTCCGCGCGATCTCTCTGCAGCCCACCGATGGGTTGGTGCGGGGTGGGTTGGTGCAAGACACCGGCGGTCCGATCACCGTGCCGGTCGGTGACGTGACCTTGGGCAAGGTGTTCAACACCACCGGCGTCTGTCTCAACCTCGAGGGCGACGAGAAACTCGAGATCGATGAGCGCTGGGGCATCCACCGCCCCGCCCCGCCGTTCGATCAGCTCGAGCCGAAGACCCAGATGTTCGAGACCGGCATCAAGGTCATCGACCTGCTCACCCCCTACGTCCAAGGTGGCAAGATCGGCCTGTTCGGCGGTGCGGGCGTCGGCAAGACCGTGCTGATTCAAGAGATGATCGCCCGAGTCGCGCGCGATCACGGTGGTGTCTCGGTGTTCGCTGGTGTCGGTGAGCGTACCCGCGAGGGCAATGACCTGATCGTGGAGATGGAAGAGGCCGGCGTGCTCGGCCAGACTGCGTTGGTCTTCGGTCAGATGGACGAGCCGCCCGGCACCCGCCTGCGCGTGGCGCTGTCGGCGTTGACGATGGCCGAGTACTTCCGTGACGTTCAGAAGCAGGACGTGTTGTTGTTCATCGACAACATCTTCCGTTTCACTCAGGCCGGGTCCGAGGTGTCCACCCTGTTGGGTCGGATGCCCTCGGCGGTGGGGTATCAACCCACCCTGGCGGATGAGATGGGGGTGCTGCAGGAGCGCATCACCTCCACGCGCGGTCACTCGATCACCTCGATGCAGGCCATCTATGTGCCTGCCGACGACTACACCGACCCGGCACCCGCAACGACGTTCGCGCACCTCGACGCAACCACTGAACTGTCCCGACCGATTGCGTCCCAGGGCATCTATCCGGCGGTGGACCCCCTCACCTCGACCAGCCGGATCATGGACCCCCGCTACATCACCCAGGAGCACTACGACACCGCTGTTCGGGTGAAATCGATCCTGCAGCGATACAAGGAGTTGCAGGACATCATTGCGATCCTTGGTATCGACGAGCTGTCCGAGGAAGACAAGATTCTGGTCGGTCGGGCCCGCCGGATCGCCCGTTTCTTGTCGCAGAACACCTACGTGGCCAAGCAGTTCACCGGCCTGGAAGGTTCGACCGTGCCGCTGGAGGAGACGGTCGAAGCCTTCACCAAGGTGGCCGACGGCGAGTACGACCACTTCCCGGAGCAGGCCTTCTTCATGTGCGGTGGCCTCGAGGATGTCGAGCGACAGGCTGCTGACCTGGAAAAGGACAGCTGAGAAACCCTTTACACTAGGCACAATGGCCCCAGGCGTTGACGCCTGGAAGGAAGGACGCGATGACAGCCCTGAATCTCTCGTTGGTCGCCGCTGATCGCTTGGTCTGGGAGGGTGAAGCGACGATGGTGCGAGTTCGCGGCAGCGAGGGCGATGTCGGTATCCTCGCTGGTCACACTCCGATGCTAAGTGTGCTGGTCAGTGGAGAGGTTCACATCGAGGCAGCGGATGGCTCGAAGAACGACGTGATGATTGACAGCGGTTTCTTGTCTGTCGATCATGATCGAGTGACCATCGTGGCGGACCACGTCGACGCATCAAGCCTCGACGGCGCCAACACCTAGCCACTCATGGATCCCGCGGCAATGCGCCTGCTCATCATGGTGATGGCGGTGTTTGTGGTGGCCGTGGGCGTGTTGATCTGTGCCAGGTTCTTTGTCACCCGGTACGCCCCGCCGCCAGGGGCAGCGAGTCGCCGGGTCCCGTGTGGGTTTCGTGCTGGGCATCGCGGATGGTCCGTCGGCACGCTGTCCTATGAGGCGGACCGGTTGGTGTATCGCGCGCGCAGCAGCGGTATGCGGCAACGGGAGCGTCATTGGCAGCGATCCGGCCTCGGCGTCGGGATAGGGCACATGCTTGATGGGGCGCAGGTTACTGACCGTTGGCATGACCGCGAGGTGGTCGTTGTGGCCTGCACCTATGCTGACGAGTCGTTTGAGCTGGCCATCAGTGAGGGAAGGTACACGGCGCTGAGGTCATGGGTAGAAGCGGTTCCGCCAGGGTGGAATGTGAACGTCGCTTAGTCGCGCCCCGCCGGTTTCGTATGATGTCCGATGAGGTTGGCGAAGGCCAACGGTCCGCGAGTGACCGACGCCGGATGACTTACTTCTTGCCCGCCCCCCTTCCTTCCGCCCTAGGCCCCTTCTTTCCGCCCTAGGCCCCTTCTTTCCGCCCTACGCCCCTTCGCTCCGGCCTACGCCCCTTCGACGCCTGCGGCTACCTCCGGTCGGACATCGGCGCTGATCTACCGACGACACGCCCGCCGATAGCGGCCCAGGGGTTCACGTGCACCCGTGAGCCGCTCAAACTCGGGCGTGTCGCGGCACGGCGGCGCTCGTGGGTAGGCGTCTCAGGTGCACCCGTGAGCGGCTCAAGCTCGGGCGTGTTGCGGCACGGCGCGGCGCTCGTGGTAGGCGCCATGACGACGCGACACTACGGGCGATGGTGGCCTCCGTGGGCTAGATGGACGTCGCTTAGTCGCGGCCCCCGCCGGGTGTCGCTTAGTCGCGGCCCCCGCCGGGTACCCACAACACGTCGCCCCCCGCTGTGGTGTTGGCCACTCTCGACAGGATGAAGAGCAGGTCGGACAGCCGGTTCAGGTACGTTGCGGTCAGCGGATTGACGCCTCCCGGCACGCTTGAGTCCGCTTCGCGTGCAGGCTGTGTGCCATGAGCGTCGATAGCCGCCCAGGTCGATCGCTCGGCCCGCCGAGTCACTGTTCGTGCCACGTGTAGGGCTGCTGCCAAGGGTGAACCACCCGGCAAGATAAAGGACTTCAGGGCCGGGAGGTCCTCATTGAACCGATCGCAATCGTTCTCGAGGTCATCGATCCACCGTTGCTGCACGCGCAGAGGTGGGTGCTCGTAGGTCTCTCGTAACGGATTGCACAGGTCCGCCCCGACATCGAAAAGGTCGTTCTGCACCCGTCGCAGGACTCCTTCGATCTCGGTGGGAAGGCGTCCGGTGGTAGCCGCAATGCCGAGGGCGGCGTTGGCTTCGTCAGTGTCGGCGAAGGCAATGAGGCGTGGGTCGGTTTTGCGTGTCCGGCTGAAGTCACCCAGGTGTGTCGTGCCGTCGTCGCCGGTACGAGTGTAGATGCGCGAGAGAATGACCATGGGTCTATCCTGGCAGGCGTTCGGGGTGCCCGCCGAGCCGGTCGGTCCGTGTGCGCTGACCCTGCTGCCGGTAAGTGTTGCGCTGATCCTGCTGTCCTGATGCTTCGGACGTTGTCCGACGAGAATGCTGAGGGCGTGGCCAGCCGCCCTGCCGATCCCGCTGTGCGTATCGCGTTGGCTGATCCCCCGGCTCACGCTTGGCGGCTTGTGATCTGTCACCCGTGCGGTGCCCGCAGTGCTGATCAACGCTCGCGCGTCCAGGCCTCGATGAGCCGATCCGCGATGAGCTCAACTCGCTGCGGCGACGTGCCGAGGTTGATTCGGATCCGCCCAACACCTCCTGGTCCATAGCCGCTCTGCTGCCCATCGACGCGGACCCCATGAGCCAGCGCGGACGCGGCCGGATCGGCCAGATTCAGCTCGCGCACGTCGAGCCAGGCCAGGTAGGTGGCCTCGGCGACCTCGATCCGGACCTGCGGCAAACCGCGCATGAGTCGAGCGGCGAAGGCGTGATGATTGGCGGCGAAGCGCTCGCAGATCGCCCTCAGCCACGCGTCACCGTGCTCGAATGCTGCAATGCTGGCGCGTTGGCCCAGGGTCGTCATCGCGTGGTTCAGCACCGGGGGCAGCGCGGCGATCGTCGCGTGATCCTCGGCTCGGTGGCTGATCAGCTGGGCGCAGCGCAACCCCGGCATAGTGAATGACTTGGTGGCCGAGATCAATGTCGTTACGGGTGCCTCGGCGCTGGCTAAGGCTGCATAGGGCGTGAACTTGGTGCCGGGTAACGTGAGGGGCGCATGAATCTCGTCACTGATCACATGCACGCCGAAGTCGTCAGCGATCCGCGAGATCTGCTGCAGTTCGGCAGCGGTATAGCAGCGACCAACCGGATTGTGCGGGTGACATAACAGCAGCGTGCGTGCGCCCGCCTGCGCCTGCGCCTGGATCGCGCCCGTGTCCAAGGTGAGTTTCCCTTGCCCGTCTCTGATCAGGGGGACCGGGCGCACCTCGCGGCCCAGGTCACGGGCCAGGATCAGGAAGGGCGGATATACCGGGGTCGGGATGATCACTGGCCCAGTGGGCGTCAGATGCCGCAACGTGAGCGCCAACCCCTCCATCACGTCGCCGACCAGGCTGACCCGTTCGCGATCTACCTGGTGACCCCAGTGCCGCTGGGAAAAGCACGCCAGTGATTCGGCGACGCGCTCGCGTCCGCGCGGATCGGCATACCCAAAGATGCCGCCAGCGGCGTAGTCCATCACAGCCGTCTGGATGGGCTCAGCGACCCCGAAGTCCATCTCGGCGACCCAGGCCGGGAGGACTCCGGGGGAAGTCGCCGCCCACTTCATCGCGCCCGCATCGCGCAGTGCATCCTCGCTCAGGTCGCGGATCAGCCCGCTCACGTCAGCCGACCGCAGTCGCGGCAGCGCGGCGCGGGTCAGCCCCTGCACTTAAGGCGCCGTCACCGGTGCGTAAGGCCCCACCGACCCCACCGAAGAACATGGCGTGCGGCTCGTGCTCGAACAGCGGCAGCCCGGCGCCGGCGAGCGCCGCGGACAACTCGTCGTCACGCTCATGGTCGATCCGCACCGACCCATCCTCCAGGTGGCGGACATGCATCCGCGGCCGGTCGATTGCTTCTTGCATCCCCTCGCCGTGCACGCACATGTGCAAGAGCACTTGAGTCAACGCGGTGGTGATCCGATCCGCGCCGGGAGTGCCGATGGCCATCACCCGGCCGTCACTGTGTCGGGCAGTGGTCGGCGCCATGTTGGAGGCCATCCGCACGCCCGGCGTGTGGGTATGCATGCCGCGGCGGTTGAGCTCCGGCTCGCCGAGCGCGTTGTTGGCCAACATCCCGGTGCCCTGGATGGTCATCCCGGAGCCGTAACCCGATGACGCGGTGATCGCGCACGCCATACCACCGGAGTCCACCACGGAAACGTGGGCGGTCGACGCCGGGGTTGGCAACACCTGGCCAGACATGTCGGCAATCTGGGCCAGCAACTCGTGGCCGGCAGCCTCCAAGTCGTCGGCAATGTCGATGTTGGCCAGCCGGAGGTCGAGCACCTGCCGCATCACGGTGGCTGCATCGACGGCGGAGATCGGCCGCTCACGTTCGCTCAGCAAACGCAGCATGGCGGTCAGCACCGGGCCGCCGATCGCTGGCGGGGGGTTGCAGGCCAGATCCCAGTGGCCCAGCCGGGCACGCAATGCCGGTCGCACTACGGGTTGGTATGCCGCGAGGTCGGCCCGGGTGAGCAGCCCACCACGGCCCTGGACATCGTCAGCCAAGGCGTGTCCCAGGTCCCCAATGTAGGCACATCGAGCACCCTCCGCGCCGATCATCTCCAACGTATGAGCCAGGTCCAAGTCGATCAAATAGTCGCCGGCCCGCAGTGGTTCGCCATCGTTGGTGTAGACATCGCGGGTCACCGGGTCCCACGCGAAGATGTTGTTGGCCACCAGGGCGCTGTAGGTCTCGGCGGTCGTGCTCACCGCAAATCCGGTGCCGGCCGCGTGTGCCGCGGGGACGAAGAGATCGGCCCACGGCGCCTGACCGAAATGCTCGTGCGCCCAGCCCATGGCCGCGAACATGCCGGGTGTCGCCACCGACCCGGGTCCCACATAGGTTGTCAAGCCGCCGCCATAGGTCGTCACGCACTCGATCAGCCCTTGGCCGAACCGGTCCTGATCCGCTCCCAGGCCCGGCATCTCGACGTTGCCATCGATCACCAGCGGCGAGCCTTGCTGCGGCCAGATGTTGATGTAGGCCCCGCCCAGCGGGCTGATGATCCCCGGCTCGGTCACCGATGCCGCGAGCATGGCCGCCATCGCGGCGTCCACCGCGTTGCCTCCGGCCGACAGGGCCGCTTGCCCGGCGCCAGTAGCAACGGGGTTTGGTCCGGCGATCGCTGCGCGTCGGGTCATCCCGCGATTGTGCCCTATCGACGGGCGCTCTGGGCCCGAGCGCTCATCGCTCAGAAGAGACGTTGGGTGACATCGTCCATACCGCGCAGCGCGTCATAGTCCAGGGTCACGCACCGGATGCCGCGGTCGATGGCGAGCGTGCGCGCCTGCGGTTTGATGACCTGGGCGGCAAAGACACCGGCCACGGGTGAAATGTGCGCGTCGCGGTTGAGCAACTCGAGATAGCGAGTGAGTTGCTCAACTCCATCGATGTCACCGCGCCGCTTGATCTCGACGGCGACGGTGTGTCCGCTGTCGTCTTTGCACAAGATGTCGACCGGTCCGATCGGCGTCGGGTATTCGCGGCGCAGCAACCGATATCCCTCGCCGAGCGTGTCAATGTGTTCGGCGAGCAACTCCTGCAGTTGTGCCTCGACCCCGCTCTTGACCAGTCCGGGGTCAACGCCGAGGTCATGTGCCGTATCGCTGAGCACATCGTGGATGCTGATGCGCAGGGTGTCATCGCGCTTGCCGTGTTGCACCAGCCAGAGCGACGTCACGCCCTCGACGAGCTCCTCTGGACTCGGATCGACTTCGGTCATCCGGCAGGGTGGGGCCATCCAGTTCAGCGGCTTGTAGGAGCCGCCGTCGGAGTGCACCAGCACAGATCCGTCGGCCTTGACCATCAGCAGGCGGGTCGCCAGGGGCAGGTGCGCTTGGAGCGCGCCCTCGTAGTCGACGCTGCATCGGGCTATCACCACTCGCACAGCAGGCAACTGTAGTCGCGATCAACACCGGCCCCGCGCTCGTGACAACATTGCGGGTATGCCGAGGTCGAACCGCCCGCGTCGGCGCGGCCCGACGCGTGCCTCGATGCCCGCCCCGGTGGAACGTCGCGACACCGGCACGCAGGGCAGCGCGCCAACGGTCCACTTTGCCGGGGCCTGGTGGCACTATCGCGATGTTCGGGGCAACGACTCGGGCCGGCAGTTTCTCTGTCCGGGGTGTCAGCAACAGGTCGCCGCCGCTACCCCACACACCGTCGTGTGGCCGAGCCAGAGCATGCAGGGCGCGGCGAACCGGCGCCATTGGCATACTCGATGCTGGGCTGCACGGGATCGCCGGCCACCCGGCGGCTCGTTTGCTTAAGCCGTCGCTCTCCTGCTCTGCGGGGCCGGCCGCATTCCGCGGCGCTAGGGTGCCGGGATGAGCAGTAGTGAGCGGATCAGGGCCAATACGATTCTTGCGGCCAGACGCGAAGAGATCGAGTTGCATACCGCCGACGGGTTGAGGTTGGTAGGAGAGTTGGCGCTTCCGCTGGAGGCGGACCCGGTGGCCACGCTGGTGACCTTGCACCCGCTGCCGACTGAGGGTGGGTTCATGGATTCGCACGTCTTCAAAAAGGCCTCCTACCGGTTGCCCGCGCTGGCTGATATCGCCGTGCTGCGCTTCAACACCCGAGGCACCACCTCGGCCCGGGGCACGAGCGAAGGCACCTTTGATGAAGGCCTTGGGGAACGCTTCGATGTCGCGGCCGCCATCGAGTATGCCGAGTTCCACGAGGCTCCCATGCTGACTAACCGGTGGCTGCTGGGGTGGTCTTTTGGCACCGACTTGGCGTTGATGCACGGCACCGATCCCTCGATCGCGGGTGCAATTCTGCTCAGCCCGCCGTTGCGCAACGTGCAGGAGAAGCACCTGCGGGAGTGGGCGGAGTTCGGTCAGCCCGTGATCGCCCTGGTGCCGGAGTTCGATGACTTCCTGCAACCGGAGGCGGCGCGGGAGCGGTTTGCGCCGCTCACCCAAGCCCGGATCGAGGGCATCGAGGGCTGCAAGCACCTGTGGGTGGGGGAGACGATGGTCCGCCGAGCGTTGAACGAAATCGTCGCCGTGGTCGCTCCAGAAACCGGCGAACTGCCCACCGACGTCGACTCCGACCTCCTGGTGGGCTGAGCCCAGCCACTCACGCGTGTTGGACCAACTCGATCAACACCCCACCGGTGTCCTTAGGGTGGGCAAAGTTGATCAGCGAGCCGGCCGTGCCGCGGCGGGACTGCTCATACAGCATCCGCACTCCGGCGCTGCGCAGGACATCGGCCGCGGCAGCAACGTCGGTGACGCGATAGGCCAGTTGTTGTAGCCCAGGTCCGCTGCGGCCGATGAAGGTGGCAATGGAACTCTCCGGACTCAGCGGCGCAAGCAACTGGATCCGGGCTGCTCCGTGATCGGAGTCGGGCGCCGCCAGCATCGCCTCGGCAACCCCCTGCTCCTCATTGATCTCCCGATGCTTCACCACGAGACCAAAGACCGAACAGTGGAAGTCCACAGCTGCCTCCAGGCTGGGCACCGCGATGCCGACGTGGTCGATGGCCAGCAGGAGAGGGGCCAGGCTGGTGGATACTGCATCGTCGGTCATGGCGAGCAGGCTACCCGGTGCCGGAGTGCCGACACGTCGATGACCCCTCAGACCTGGGCCGCACCTGACCGCTCACCGCGTACCGTTCAGCCATGAACAAACAGCTCGGCGGTATGTCGTGAGTGACCTCCTTATCGCCCGGGTGCGGCTTGTCCCCCTGGACTCAAAGATGGCCTTGGGGGCGGTCGGCAGCCCAAACGCGGGAGACAGCGAACTCAGCGACATCCTGATCCGGTCCGGCTCGATTATCGGGGTAGCCCCGACCGGCTCCATCGACATCGATACGACGATGCCCACCCTCGATGCGCACGGCCGCTGGGCGATTCCGGGCTTGTGGGATCAGCACGTTCATATGACGCAGTGGGCACTGGGTTATAGCCGGCTGGACACCGGACCGGCCCAGAGCCCGGGCCAGGCATGCGCGATGGTCGCCCAGGCCTTGACCCACGGGGGCGCTGCGACACCGACCGGCATACTCAGCGGCTGGGGTCACCGCAGTGCCGGGTGGGCAGAGCAGCCCACGGTCGCCGAACTGGATGCCGTCTCCGGTGAAACGCCGGTAGTCCTGATCAGCGGGGATGGACACCACGGATGGGTCAACTCGGCGGCCCAGCGTCTGCTCGGACGGACGCCGCGTGAGGAACTCATTGCCGAGGACGATTGGTTCGACACCTATGCTCTGCTCGACGCCCTGCCGGGTGCCGACGCCGAGACCGAGGCCTCGATCGGGATCGCCGTGCGGCGCGCCCGGGAACGAGGGATCGTCGGCATTGTGGACCTGGAGTTCGCCCGCCCGTGGGAGCAGTGGCCGAGCCGGTATGCCGCCGGGATCGGACCCCTACGCGTGCGAACCGGTGTCTACCCCTCTCGCCTTGAGGAGGTCATTGCCTCGGGGTGGCGCACCGGGACTGCGCTGCCGGGCACCGATGGCCTGGTCACCCAAGGTCCGTTGAAGATCATCTCCGATGGCTCGTTGAACACCCGAACCGCGTGGTGCTGCGAGCCCTATGCCGACGCCGCCGACCTCGGTGATCCGGCCGGTCGGCCAAACCTGAGCACGGCCGAAATGATCGAGCTGGTCTCTCGGGCGCGCGACCACGGACTGAATGCGGCGCTGCACGCGATCGGCGATGCAGCCGTAGCCTCGGTGATCGACGTGTTCGAGGCCACCGGCGCCACCGGAACAATTGAGCACGCCCAACTGATGCGCACTGCCGACTTGCCGCGTTGGGCCCGGCTTCCGGTCACGGCCAGTGTGCAGCCGGCTCATCTGCTCGATGATCGGGACCTCACGGAGCAATGCTGGCCGGACCGGACCGAGCGGGCCTTCATGGTCGCGGAGTTCGTGCGACACGGCATACCGCTGGTGCTTGGCTCGGACGCCCCGGTAGCTGCGCTCGATCCCTGGTTGGCGATGGCAGCAGCCGTTCATCGCGGCTCTCCGGAGCAGGAGGCGTGGAATCCGGGCCAAGCGTTGAGTGTTCAGCAGGCGCTAGCGGCCAGCGTCGACGGCGAGCAACTGCGCCCGGGAGCCCGCGGCGATGTTGTGCTGCTCGATGCTGATCCCCTCTCCCCGGGCACATCCTCGGAGGTTGCGGGCAAGCTGAGGTCGATGTCGGTCGGCGCCACCGTGATCGCTGGCTCGGTTGTGGCGGGTCCGCAGCTAGGGTAAGGAGTCGAGACCGCGTTAATAGACGAGGGACGAGAAGATAGCCGAAACACGTGTGGCAACATGCGTTTCGACTATTTTCTCGTCCTTGGGGTGAGGCGAGGGTCTGCCAGTCGGGACCATGCTGATCGCGGGGGTGGTGGACTCGCCGTTACAGTGACGTGCATGTCCGTCATCGTTGCTGGGGCACGCACCCCGTTCGGCCGCCTGTTGGGATCTCTGAAGGACTTTTCCGCGGTCCAGTTGGGGGGTATGGCCATCGCCAGCGCCCTCGAGCGCTCCGGCATCACCGGTGACCAGGTGGACTACGTGATTATGGGGCAGGTGCTGACCGCCGGATCGGGACAGATCCCCGCGCGGCAAGCCGCTGTCGCCGGAGGAATCCCGATGACGGTGCCGGCGCTCAGCATCAATAAGGTATGCCTGTCCGGCCTCGACGCCATCGCGCTCGCCGACCAACTGATCCGGGCCGGTGAGTATGAGATCGTGGTCGCTGGCGGCCAGGAGTCGATGACGAACGCGCCGCACCTGCTGCCCAAGACGCGGGCCGGCTACAAGTTCGGTGACGTCACGATGCGCGATCATATGGCCTTCGACGGGCTCTGGGATGTCTTTACCGATCAAGCAATGGGCGGGCTCACCGAGCAGGTGAACGCCGATGACCAGCGCGCCAGCTTTACCCGCGAAGAGCAGGACACCTTCGCCGCTCGAAGTCATCAGCGTGCGGCGGCAGCACACGAGCGGGGGATCTTCGGCGAGGAGATCGCGCCGGTCACGATCCCACAACGTCGCGGTGAGCCGGTCATCTTTTCCGCCGACGAGGGGGTGCGCGCCGGGGCCACCACCGAGTCGCTGGCCAAACTGCCTCCGGCATTCAGCCCGGACGGCACGATCACGGCCGGCTCTGCGTCGCCGATCAGCGACGGTGCGTGCGCGGTGGTCGTGATAAGCGAGGCTAAGGCCGAGCAACTCGGGTTGACCCCGTTGGCGCAGATCGGCGCTCATGGCGTGGTGGCGGGTCCAGACTCCAGCTTGCAGTCCCAACCGTCCCGCGCCATCGCCGCGGCCTGCGCCAAAGAGGGCATCGAGCCGGGTGACCTTGAGCTGATCGAGATCAACGAAGCCTTCGCCTCGGTCGGATTGGCCTCGATGGCCGAACTCGGAGTAGATGCCTCCATCGTCAACGTCAACGGGGGGGCGATCGCGGTCGGGCACCCGATTGGGGTGTCCGGGGCGCGCATCGTGCTGCATCTCGCCTTGGAGCTAGCTCGGCGCGGGGGAGGTGTCGGCGCTGCGGCATTGTGCGGTGGCGGCGGGCAAGGCGATGCGTTGATCGTCCGGGTGCCGGAATCACCCTCGGAGTCGGGCGGATCCAAAGGGGGCACTGCGCGGGCGGCCACTACCCAGGCGGCCACTACCCAGGCGGCCAGTGCCGAGGTGGACCCTTCTTCGCCGACTGCTTCCTGAGCTGAGCGAGCCAGAGGTGCGCCGTTCGAGGCCGATCGATGTCGCCGCGCTGGTCAGCTCGGCGCGCGAGGGGTCGCCTCGTGCCGTGGCCAGGCTGATTACGCTGGTCGAAAATGCGGACCCCACCCTGCCGGGGGTTATGGCCGCCCTCGCGCCGCATACCGGTCAGGCCTGGATCATCGGTCTGACCGGCAGCCCCGGCGTTGGAAAGTCGACGACCACCACGATGCTGGTGCACGCGTTCCGGGACCAGGGCAAGCGGGTCGGCGTGCTGGCCGTCGACCCCTCCTCTCCGTTCTCGGGTGGGGCGCTGCTGGGCGACCGGATCAGGATGGTCGATCACTCCGCCGACCCCGAGGTATACGTGCGCTCGATGGCCAGTCGAGGTCACCTCGGCGGATTGTCCTGGGCCACCCCGCAAGCGCTGCGAGTGCTCGACGGTGCCGGGTGCGACGTCGTGATCATCGAGACGGTGGGCGTAGGTCAAAGCGAGGTGGAGATCGCGGGTCTAGCGGACACGACGGTGGTGCTGCTCGCACCGGGGATGGGGGACGGGGTCCAGGCTGCCAAGGCCGGCATCCTGGAAGTAGGTGACGTGTTCGTGGTCAACAAGTCCGACCGCGATGGTGCCGATGCCACGGTGCGTGAACTGCGCCACATGATCTCCCTCGGTGACCGCAGCGAGCCTGGGTTGTGGCGTCCGCCGGTGATCAAGACCATCGCCGATCGGGGGGAGGGCCGCGACGAGGTCATCGAGGCTCTGACGAAGCATCGCTCGCACGGTATGAATAGCGGATCCCTGCATACCCGCCGGGTGCATCGCGCCGAACGTGAGATCGAGGCCATCGTCGTGTCTCGTCTCCGCGCGCAGATCGGCGATCTCGGCTACGGATCCGGTTTGGCCGAGTTGGCGGAGCTGGTCGCCACTGGAAAGAGTGACCCGTATGCGGCTGCCGAGAAAGTGCTTGCCGAGCTCACCTGAGCGAGCGCGCGATACGGTACGGTCATGCTCTTCGCCTTTTCCATTGCCCCTGCTGGCTCGGATGAGTCCGACGGATCAGTCAGCGAAGCGGTCGCCGAAGCTGTTCGGATCGTGCGTGATTCGGGGCTTCCGAACGAAACCACGGCCATGTTCACCACCCTTGAGGGGGAGTGGGATGAGTGCATGGTCGTGATCAAGGACGCATGCGACGCCGTAGCCCGGCACTCCAGTCGGGTTTCGCTGGTGCTCAAGGCCGACCTGCGGCCCGGGTACACCGAACAGTTGACCGGCAAGGTCGATCGTGTCGAGGCGCACTTGGCTCAGCGGCCCGACTCCCGCGCGGACTAGCCCGGCTGGTTCGCCGCCACCCAAACCGGCAAAACTCGGGTGAACCTGGCCATATGGCAGGCCGCAGCCACTTTTGCCGGTCTGGACGCGCGAACCGTTCGGCCGTTGCGGATATTGGAACTCGCTTGGGTCTTGCCTGAGGTCACGGGTGCGGCGATAGAGTCCGGGTGTGGACGCGAGCACGTATGTCGTTCGAGCGCCGGAGATTGCGGACGCAGCGGCGCTGGGGCGGGTGCATTGTGCGGTCTGGCGGGCCACCTACGTCGACATCATGAGCGAGGCAGCCTATGCCGCGTTGTCGCCGGAGAAATTTGAGGTTGGCTGGCGCCGGCGGTTGGCAGTCACCGACAGCGGCGCGGGTGAGGGGAGCGGCAGCACCGGCACCACGAGTGAGGGCGGCAGCGGGCAGAGCACGACTACGGAAGGGCCTGTCCGCGAGGTGACGCGGTTGGCCGAGCACGCCGACGATGGGATCGTCGGCTTCATCAGTGTCGGCCCGGCTCGGGATGAAAAGGCGCCGACCTCGCAGCAACTCTGGGTTCTGAACCTGTTGCCCGGGCACCACGGCACTGGCCTGGCGGATCGTCTGATGCACGACGTGCTCGGTGATGGGCCGGCATACCTCTGGGTGGCCCAGGGCAACAGCAGGGCGATCCGGTTTTATCATCGGCACGGCTTCGCCGAAGACGGCGGCCAGACGACCGATGAGCACGACGGGATCACCGAGATCCGGATGATACGTCATGGGTAGGTTCTTCGACGTCGAGAATGGGGGGCCGCTGCGGCTGGAGTTGCGCAGCGTCGATGGCCGAGACTTCACCGTCCTGCGTCAGATCGGCTACGACGCCGATGGGTACAACGAGTCCTTTATCGCTCCGGCAAACCGGGACACTTTCTCCACGGACCTTGCCTCGGTGCCGAGCATCTTCACCTGGCTCGTGCCGCGTAGTGGGCTCTTTCTGCCCGCCGCAGTGCTGCACGATGCCATGATCTCACCGGAGCAGTACATCGGGCCTCGAGTGGATCGAACGCAGGCCGATCTCATCTTTCGCGAGGCGATGATCGGGCTGGGAACAGGCAAAGTACGTGCGTGGCTGATGTGGTCCGCGGTCACTGTGTCCACGATGTGGAAGGCTCCGGGTCTGGCCAAGCGGGCTGCCTTGATCGCAACTATCGGGGTCGTGACCGTGCTGGGATCTATTGCCACCTTGGACCTTTTCGACGTCTGGGACGTGCTGCCGTGGATGGGCGAACGATCGACGCTTGCCGAACTCGCCTGGGGAGCCTTCTTCGCAATCATCGTGCCCTCGGTGCTCTCGATCGGGTGGGGCAAGCAGTGGGCTGCCGGCTTGATCATCGGAGTCGCGCTTGCGCTGTTGCTGCACGTCACGGTGTTGTTGGGCGTGTTGTTCGTGGCGTATCTCGCTGTCGAGCGCCTGGTCAGCGGGCCTGCGGCTAGCCGAGGAACCCAGCGAAGTTGAGTAGAAACAGGCCAGCGAAGCCGGCCAGGTAGACCAGCCCGGCATACGAAAGGTAGCGAAGGGTTGGCGTCAGGGTGCCCTCACCGCGGACCAGGCTGAAGTTGAGCCAGGCAAAGACCGGTGCCGTGATGAATGCGCTGATCATGGCGAAGGTCAGCATGGTCGCCAACGAAGCGCTCATCCCCACAATGATGACCAGCCCAGCAACGGCGATGCCCGTCAGCCACAGGTTGAGCGAGCGCCTGCTGAACTCGGAGTCACCCCGCAGCAGGCGCAACGACTCGGCGCACGCCCGCGCGTACCCGTCGATAACGGTGATGACCGTGCCGTACATGCAGGCGAACGCGATGACGGCCATCAACGGCACCGCCCACTCACCAATCGCTGTGCCGTACATCTGCAGCAGTTGATCGACGTAGGCACCCCCCTCGTCGGCGAACTCGACCCCCGACCCGTACTGCACCAGGGCACCCAGGGCCAAGAAGAAGAGAGCCAGTGTGGCCGAGGTGGCGTAGCCGACGTTGAAGTCGAAGAGCACATCCTTGGTTTTGCTGGGGTGCAACTTCTGCTTCGCCTGGATCCACAGCGAGTTCAGCGCACTGATCTCGATCGGTGCCGGCATCCAGCCCATGATGGCCACGAGGAAGGGCAATGTCGCCCACGTCCAGGGGGTGGGTTCGACGAAGCCGGCCACCCGCTCGGAGCCGGCGGAGGCAGCCATGAAGGTTGCCACGACGGTCGCCAGGGTCAGGGTGACGATGATGACCTTGGTGACGGCGTCCAGGGCGCGGTAGTGGCCCGCGATGAGCAGCAGCCATGCCGAGGCCATCATCGCGGTGGCCAACGCCGGAATACCCGGCGCGAAGGAGTCCGGGAGCATGAAACCGAGGATGACCGCGCCGAGGAGCCCGACGCCGGCCGTCGAGATGACCGAACTGACGGAGGCGAGGATGAAGAAGATCCACAGGTATGCGCGGCCCTTGGCGGCATACCCCTCGACCAGTGAGCGACCGCTCTCCATCGTGTACTGCGGGCCGAACCGGAAGAAGGGGTATTTGAGCAGGTTTGCCAGCACAATGACGAAAGCCAACTGCCAGCCAAACCGGGCACCTGCCTGAGTCGAAGAAATTAAGTGCGAGCCGCCGATGGCCGCTGAGGCCATCAGGATCCCCGGTCCCAGGGCGGCGATGCGGGCGGCCCAGACGCCCGGCTCAACGACATCGGTGGAGGTAGCTGGAGTGGTAGGCGCCTTTGCCATTGTCAAAAACTAGCACCGCGTGGGACCCTCCCGCAGGCGAGCGAACCCTCGGTTTCCCCGAGGGCAACCCGGCTCGCGGGCTATGGTGACAAAATGTCACACAGCGCTGTTGGCCCACGCTCAACCGAGCCCGCCGCCCAGTCCTCGGGTCGCGCCGCTTGGGAGGCCCGGTATGCCGCGGCGCTCGCGGGCGGGCGGGTCCGCGAGGCAGACTTCAGCACGCTCTCCGGTGAGCAGGTCGAGCCGGTCTACGGGCCGAGCGCCGAGGTCGAAGCCGTCGATGAGCGGATGGAGCGGATCGGCTGGCCGGGGGAGTTCCCGTATACCCGTGGACTGCACGCCACTGGATATCGCGGCCGGCCGTGGACGATCCGTCAGTTTGCCGGCTTCGGCAACGCTCAGCAGACCAACGAGCGGTACAAGATGATCTTGGCTCATGGGGGCGGAGGACTGTCGGTCGCCTTCGACATGCCGACGCTGATGGGGCACGACTCCGATGCCCCGGAGTCCCTCGGCGAGGTGGGGCACTGCGGGGTCGCGATCGACTCGGCCAGCGACATGGATGTGCTGTTCAGTGACATCCGCCTCTCCGATGTCACCACGTCGATGACGATCAGCGGCCCTGCCGTTCCGGTGTTCTGCATGTATGTGGCCGCTGCCGAGCGCCAGGGCGTCGATGTCGCCAGTCTCAATGGCACCCTGCAAACCGACATATTCAAGGAGTACATCGCGCAGAAGGAGTGGCTCTTCCCGCCCGAGCCCCACCTGCGGCTGATCGGCGACCTGATGGAGTACACCTCCCGTGAGATCCCGGCATACAAGCCGCTGTCGGTCTCCGGGTATCACATCCGCGAGGCAGGGGCCACGGCTGCTCAAGAGTTGGCGTTCACCCTGGCCGACGGCTTCGGCTACCTCGAGCTCGGGCAATCGCGAGGTCTCGATATCAACGTCTTCGCCCCGGGGCTGTCGTTCTTCTTCGACTCCCATCTCGACTTCTTCGAGGAGATCGCCAAGTTCCGTGCGGCCCGCCGGATCTGGGCCCGATGGACCCGCGATGTGTATGGCGCCACGTCCGAGAAGGCAATGTGGTTGCGTTTTCACACCCAAACGGCCGGGGTGTCGTTGACGGCTCAGCAGCCGCTGAACAACGTCGTCCGAACGTCGGTGCAGGCTTTGGCCGCTGTCCTTGGCGGGACCAACTCATTGCATACCAACGCCCTCGATGAGACCTTGGCGTTGCCAAGCGAGCAGAGCGCCGAGGTGGCGTTGCGCACCCAGCAGGTACTGATGGAGGAGACCGGTATCGTCAACGTCGCCGACCCACTCGGCGGCTCCTGGTATGTCGAGGCGCTGACCGACCAGATAGAAGCCCAGGCTGAGGAGATTTTCGCCAGAATCGTTGAGATGGGAGAACGCGGACGGACTCCTGGCGCGGACGGCAGTGTCGAGCATCCGGTCGGTCCGATGACGTCCGGCATCTTGCGCGGGATTGAAGACGGATGGTTCTCGGCCCAGATCGCCGAAGCGGCTTTTGACTATCAGCGCAAGTTGGAGACCGGGGTGAAAAAGATCGTCGGTGTCAACTGCCATACCGCCTCGGTGTCGCACCCGCTGGAGATCATGCGAGTTAGCCACGAGGTCGAACGCGATCAGAACACCCAGCTCGCGGCGCGTCGTGCGGTCCGTGACGACGAAGTGGTGCGGCGGTGTTTGGCCGACCTGGCAACCGCAGCGCAAGGCAGCGAGAACATGATCCCGCCGATGATGGAAGCTGTCCGCGCCGAGGCGACGCTTGGTGAGATATGCAACATTTTGCGCCAAGAATGGGGCATTTACCGCGAACCCGCCCGGTTTTAGGCCTCAGCGATTTCCCAACGCAAGGACGAAAAGTTTACCATTTCGTTATGAAATACCCCCGCATGGCCGCTGTCGCGGCACTTTCCTCCCTCGCGCTTGTCACCGCCTGCAGCGGCTCGGAGGACGAGCCCACCACCGATGCTGCAACCTCCACTGAGGCAACCGCTGGCGATGATGCGGCACAGACGTCGGATGTCGCTGGAGCGACTGCTGAGCCCGACGAGTCCGAGGGTGTTGGCGCCCTCAGCACCGAGCAGGCCGAGGAGATCGCCGCAGACCTGTTGACCAAAGCGGCACAGGTCAACAATGGCGACGGTGAGGACATTGAGGAGGCGGCCGCCGCTGCATACCGGGGCAACGCCGAGGTCTCGGCCCTGGCTTCCGATCAACTCGAAGAGGTCAGCGGCCAGCCCGAGCAGCGCGATCTGATCGCCAACCCAGTCGAGCCCAACGTGCTCGCCATCAGTCGCGACGATGGGCAGTCGCCGCTGTTGATGCTTGTCCAAACTGTTCCTGAATCCGGTCTGCCGGAGTTGTTCGTGATGGCAAGTCCTGGCGAGCCGGAGGACTTCCGCATCGTGTGGTCAGCCCCCATGCTGCCGGGCACCGACATCGGCACATTCGACCGGCGCAGCCAGGGCACCCCGATCCTGCGCGAGGGCGCGGGCGATCTGCCGCAGTCACCGGAGAAGGTGCTCACCGGACTGGCCGATTACATCGGTTACCCCCTCGGTGAAGTTGAGACGTACACGACCAACGGATATGCGCCCCAGGTTCGCGACGCGGGTGACGCCCAGGCCGATGCTGTTGCTCAGCAGGCCGAGTTCACCGAGTCCAACACGTTGACGAACAGGACGTACACCTTCATCCGCGAAGACGGCTCGGCGGTAACGTTCGCGGCGCTGGAGCGAGAGTCGGACTTCGACGTTCGTAGCGGTATGGAGCTCACCCCGCCGGATGAGTTCCTGGTCTTTGACGACGACGAGTCGATCACCAGTCAGGCCACGCTGAACAGCTACGTCTACGTGGCGATGACGATCCCGCAAGATGACGGTGACCCTGAGATGATCGCCGCTCGCGAGCAGTTGGTCTCCGCGGACGGCTCCTAGGCGACATCTGATGTGCATCCGGCCTCGCTGATCGGCGACAATGGCCAGATGACACAACAACCCCTGAGTGCCGCCGTCATGCGCGGTGCAGTCGACCTGTCCGGCCTCGGCAAGAAGGGCACCACCGCGTCGGCGGGCTCAGCCGGATCAAGCGCCGACGGGATGACCACCGCCACGGATCAGACGTTCGAGGCAATCGTGGCTGCCACCACCTCGGTCCCGGCAGTGATGGTCCTGTGGAGTGCCCAAGTCCCGGAGTCGCTGCAGCATGCCAAGGATCTCGTGGGACTGGCTCGTTCCAATGGCGGCAAGTTTCAGGTGGTGGGGGTCGAGCTCGATACCAACCCCGGGATCATGCAGGCGCTGACGCCCATGCTGCAGCAGACGTTTGGCCAGATCGAGGCTCTGCCGATTGTGATCGGTCTGCTGGCGGGTCAACCGATGCCGTTCTACTTGGGCGTTCAGCAGGTCGAAGCTCTTCAGCCGTTGATCGACAAGTTCCTTGAGGCGGCGACGGCACAAGGGGTGACCGGTCGCGCTGAGTCACCGGCGGCACAGGATGATGGTGACGAAGAGGCGCCCGTTGCGCTGCCACCCCTGCATCAGGAGGCGGTCGATGCGATTGATCGTGGCGATCTGGCGGCCGCGGCCATCGCATACGAAAAGGCGGCGAAACAAGACCCGGCGGACGAAGAAGCACGGCTGGGTCTGAGCCAGGTGCGCCTGATGGAGCGAACGGTGGCCATGGACCCGGTTGCAGTGCGCCGGGCCGCAGCAGATGCACCGACGGATGTGGCGGCGCAAATCGCCGCGGCTGACCTGGAACTCGTCGGCGGTCACGTCGATGATGCGTTCGGCCGGTTGGTCGACCTGGTGCGGGCGACGGCCGGGGATGAGCGCAAGGCGGCTCGGGAGCATCTGGTCATGCTCTTCGACGTCATCGGCGCTCAGGACCCTCGGGTGACCTCGGCCCGCCGAGCCTTGACGAACGCCCTGTTCTAAACGCTGCGCTGTCGACCGGGTCTCGCTTCACTGCGGGGGAACCTGCTGGGACGACAGTAACTCCGCGCTCAACAAGGCGGCGACAACTCCGCGCTCAACGCAACAAGGCGGCGACAACTCCGCGCTCAACGCATTCGGACCGTCAACAACTTCGCGCTCAACCGGGTGAAAACCCCAGCAACTTCGTGCTCAACCGGGTGCTTAGCCGGTGAGGGCGTCGTCCACCACCTGTTGAGCATCCTGCTGCACCTGAGCCAAATGCTCGGCGCCTTTGAACGACTCGGCATAGATCTTGTAGACGTCTTCTGTGCCCGAGGGACGAGCGGCAAACCAGGCATTCTCCGTCAAGACTTTCAGGCCGCCGATGGCTGCGCCGTTGCCCGGTGCCTCGGTCAACACCTCCGTGATCGTCTCGCCGGCGACCTCGCTGGCGCTGATCGAGTCCGGAGACAGCTTCTTCAGCTTGGCCTTGGCCTCTCGATCGGCCGGGGCGTCGATGCGCGCATATGCCGGGTCGCCGTACTTCTCGGTGAGCTCGGCATACCGCTGCGAGGGCGTCGAGCCCGTTGTGGCCAGGATCTCCGATGCCAGTAGCGCCAGGATGAGGCCGTCCTTGTCGGTGCTCCATACCGAGGCGTCGTGGCACAGGAACGATGCCCCGGCCGACTCCTCGCCGCCGAAGCCGATGGTCCCCTCCAGGAGTCCGTCGACGAAGTACTTGAAGCCCACCGGGACCTCCAGCAAGGTGCGGCCCAGACCTTCGGCGACTCGGTCGATCATGGCCGAGGACACCAACGTCTTGCCGATCGCCACCTCGCTTCCCCAGTGCGGCCGTGCCCCGCCGTAGAGATAGTCGATCGCGACTGCCAGGTAGTGGTTGGGGTTCATCAAGCCAGCGTCGGGGGTAACGATGCCGTGCCGGTCGGCGTCGGCGTCGTTGCCGGTGCTGATGTCGTAGTCGTTGCGGGCCTTGATCAGGGAGGCCATCGCGTTGGGCGAAGAGCAATCCATCCGAATCTTGCCGTCGCCGTCCAGCGTCATGAACCGCCAGGTCGGGTCGACTAACGGGTTCACCACGGTCAGATCGAGGCGATGAGCATCGGCGATGGCTTGCCAGTAGTCCACCGCCGCCCCACCGAGCGGATCGGCGCCAATCCGCACACCGGCGTCCCTGATGGCGTCGAGGTCCAGGACTTGAGGCAGCGCCGCAACATACTCGCCCATAAAGTCGTGGCTGTGCACGTACTCCCCACTGCGGGCTCGTGCCAGCGAGATGCGCCGGACGCCCTCGAGGTCGGCGCGGAGCAGGTCGTTGGCCCGATCCGCGATCCAGGAGGTGGCATCGGCGTCGGCCGGGCCGCCGTTCGGCGGGTTGTACTTGAATCCGCCGTCCCGCGGTGGGTTGTGTGAGGGGGTCACCACAATGCCGTCGGCCACCGCAGAGCCGGTGCGGGTCTGGTTGGCGACCAAGATCGCCCGCGACACCGCGGGGGTCGGGGTGAACCTGTCGGCGTCGTCGATCAACGTAGTGACCTCGTTGGCCGCGAGGACCTCAATGGCACTGACCCAGGCTGGCTCGGACAGGGCGTGTGTGTCGCGGCCTAGGAACAACGGCCCAGCAATGCCCTGCTCACTGCGGTAGTCGCAGATGGCCTGGGTGGTCGCCAGGATGTGCCGCTCGTTGAACGCGCCATCCAGGGAAGAGCCCCGATGGCCCGAGGTGCCGAAGGCCACCTGCTGTGCCACGTCCTCGGGGTCGGGCTCGGTCGCGTAGTAGGCAGTCACCACGTGGGCGACGTCGATGAGATCCTCGGTCCGAGCGACCTGACCGGCGTGGGGGTGGGTAGCCATCACTTCTCCTCTCCCTCGGATGCGGCAGGCGATTGCTCGGACTCAGAATCGCCCGTGTCCGCCTCGTCTGGAGACGGCGATACCTCCGCCACCACGTCGGCATCATCGGAATCGGCGGTGGGCAGCTCGTTCCCGGTCTGTGCCTCCGGGATCAGCCAGAGGGCGCCCATCGGAGGCAGCGTCACGGTGCAACTGTGCGACTGACCGTGATGCGGCTCTTCAACGGCCTGCACCTGCCCCATGTTGCCGACGCCCGAGCCGCCGTAGGTGTCGGCGTCGGTGTTGAGCACCTCGCGCCATGTGCCGCCGCTCGGCAGCCCCAGCCGCACGTCGCGGGGGGTGTCTCCGAAGTTGGTCACGGCAACCACGACATCCTGTTCACCCGACTTCTTCGGAGCGCCACGTCGGATGAAGGAATACGTGTTGCCGCCAGCGTCGTCCGCATCAAGCCACTGGAATCCGTCCCCGACCGTGTCCTGCTGCCACATCGCGGGCTGAGCGGTGTAGACCGTGTTCATGTCCCGGATGAGGTGCGCAATGCCGAGGTGGTCGGGCTGACTGAGCAGCCACCAGTCGAGGCTGCGACCATCGGCCCACTCCGACTCCTGGGCGAACTCGCACCCCATGAACAGCAGCTGCTTGCCGGGGTGGGACCACATGTAGGCCAGGAACGCCCGCACATTCGCCAGCTGCTTCCACCGGTCGCCCGGCATCTTGCGCAGTAACGACCCCTTGCCGTGGACCACCTCGTCGTGGCTGATCGGCAGCACGAAGTTCTCGCTGAAGGCATAGACCAGCGAAAACGTTAGCTGGTGGTGGTGATACTGCCGGTACACCGGGTCCTTGGCCACATAGTCCAGGGAGTCGTTCATCCACCCCATATTCCACTTGAAGCCAAAGCCGAGACCGTCGGCGTCGGTCGAGCGCGTCACGCCCGGCCAGGAGGTCGACTCCTCGGCGATGATGGTCACGCCGGGGTGGCGGCGGTATGACGTAGCAGTGGTCTCCTGCAGTAGCCGAACGGCATCGAGGTTTTCGTTACCACCGTGCTCGTTCGGTATCCACTCGCCTTCATCGCGGCCGTAGTCCAGATACAGGATCGAGGCCACGCCATCGACTCTCAGCCCGTCGGCGTGAAACTCCTCCAGCCAGAACAGGGCATTGGCGACCAAGAAGTTGCGCACTTGGGGTCGCCCGAAGTCGAAGACGTAGGAGCCCCACTCTTCGTGCCATCCCTTGCGCGGGTCCGGGTGCTCATACAGCGGAGTGCCATCGAATCGTGCCAACGCCCATGGGTCGGTGGCGAAGTGGCCGGGGACCCAGTCCAAGATCACGCCGATGCCCGCCTGGTGCAGCGCATCGATCAGATACTTCAGATCTTCTGGGCCACCGAGTCGGGCATCTGCCGCATAGTAGCCCGTGACGTGGTAGCCCCAACTGGGGCCATAGGGGTGTTGCATAACCGGCATCAGCTCGACGTGGGTAAAGCCGAGTTCGTTGACGTAATCGACGAGTTGGGTGCCCAACTCACGGTAGCTGAGCCCTTGCCGCCATGAGCCGAGGTGCACTTCATACACGCTCATCGGCGCCGACACGACCTGCGTGTTGTCGCGGCGCGTGATCCAGTCTGCGTCGCCCCATTCGTGCGTCGACTCGGTGACGATGGAGGCCGAGGCGGGAGCGACCTCGGCGGCCCGGGCCATCGGGTCCGCCTTGGTGGTCCGGTTTCCGTCCGGACCGGTGATGTCGAACTTGTACCGGCTGCCGACGCCAGCCGCGGGCACGAACAACTCCCAGATCCCGGATGAGGCCAGCATCCGCATCGGCAGGCTGGAGTTGTCCCAGCTGTTGAAATCCCCGACCAGGTTGACGCAGCGCGCGTTGGGCGCCCACACCGCGAACGAGGTGCCCACCACCTCACCCATCGGCCCGTCATACCGGCGCAGGTGAGCGCCGAGAACGGTCCACAGTTGTTCGTGGCGACCCTCGTTGATCAGGTGCTGGTCCATCTCACCGACAGTGGGCAGGAACCGGTAGGGGTCGTCTTGAGTATGCGCGACCCCGTCGTCCCAGGACACCTCCAGTCGGTAGTCTTTTGCCTCCGCCGAATCCAGTACCGCAGTGAAGATGCCGTGCGTCTCGTGCTCCATTGGCACTCGCTCATCCCCCTCCAGCAGCAACACCACGCTGCTGGCCAACGGCCGCATGGCCCGCACGGTCACGCCACCGTCGTGCGGGTGCGCCCCTAACAAAGCATGTGGATTGCCGTGCTGCCCGCGCGCCAGTTGCTCGACTTCGTCCATTGGTAGGGGCAGGGCTGTGGGGCCGGTCGAGGTGTTCACCGTGGTCTCCTGGGTTGATCGGATGGGGTCATCGGGTGCATCTGCGGGTCCGCCGTGGTCTGTAAGGCTAGGGGCATCGGTGTTCTCAGCTGAATGCCGCGCGAGCAGGTGGCCGATTGCCTGCACTGGGATGGTCATCCAGTTGGGCCGATTTCTGGCTTCGTAGATCACTTCATACAGTGCTTTGTCCAATTCCAGGGCGTCTAACAGTTGAGCGTGGGCCGCCGGGTCGGCGCCGCCCCCCTCGCGGTAGCCATCCAGGAACGCCGATCGAACGGCAGCAGCCCACGCACTGCGGTCCAACTCGTGCTCGATCTTGATCGACCCCGCCGCATAGTCGAAGGATCGCAGCATGCCGGCCAAATCCCGCAGTGCGAGGTCGGGTGCGCTGCGCTGCTCCAGCGGGCGCAGTGGCTCGCCTTCGAAGTCGAGCAGCACCCAGCCGCGGTCGGGAACGTCGAGCACCTGTCCGAGGTGGTAGTCGCCGTGGATCCGCTGAAGGTCCGGCCACCGCTGGGCCGCTGCTGCGTCGAAGACGACGTCGATGGCTGCTCGGTGCTGCTCCAACTCCGGGACCTGCGCCAGAGCTGACGCGCTGCGCTCGCGCCATTGGTCAAGCAGTTCACGCTGGCGCTGCGCCGTGATCGTCTGCTCGCCCAAGGCGTCGGCCAACGTTGCATGGACCTGCGCCGTGCTCTCGCCCAGGGCCCGAGCTCGGTCGGTGAAATCGGAGTCGGCAGATGCGGCAACCATCGCTGTGCGCCAGGCGTCCTGCACTCCCGGTAGGAACTCCTGCGCGAACGCCAGGTGTCCCGAGGCAACCTGGTCCTCGGTGTCGGTCCACGTTGCGGCCACGTGGCCGAGGGGAGTGGGCACGACGAGCGAACCGGCACGCGCTAGAGCGCCTTGCACGACGATGTCTGGATTCTCACCGGCCTGCACGACCCGAAAGATCTTCACGATGCAGGGGCCGGGTGCCCCGAGGACGACGTCGCCGTCCAGGGATCGCGGTTTGACGATGACCGAGGTGTTGGATTGCTCTCCCCGCAGCACGGTAGAGCGGGCCACTTCGATCGGCTCTGCCGACGCGCCGGGACGGTGTCCACTCAGCGTGGCACGGCCGTGGGGATGTGCGGCTTCCTGCTCGGTCTCGATGAGGTCCAACACGACTTGGACGTATGCCGGGTCGTGTGGGGCGTCGTAGACGGCATAGTTCGCGGTGCTCGTGATCAGGGCGTCCGCCAGTCCAGGCTGCTGGGTGTGTCGATAGGTCAACGGGATCTGATAGAGAACCGGCTGCTCGCCCGATGTATCCAACAGTAGATGGGTACGCACCACCAGTGCGGCGTCCTTGCTGTCCGGCGATGTGCCCCGCTGCGCCATCGTGATCGAGGCGAGTTCGTGCAGTTGTGGCTGGCGCCCCTTGCCTGCATACCAGCGCTGTTGCGCCAGCCATGGACTCAGCACTGCGCCCAGATCGAGGTCCTCACGCATCGGCGGTGTCCTCATCTGCGGTGTCCGGCGCGGCGGTCAGCCCGAGCCAGAAGAAGTTCCGCGAGCCCAACGTCAGATGGATGGTCCCCTCGGCGTTGATGTCGGGGAACCCGACGCCGCCGAACAGGTCGGAGGCAACGGCTCCCTGCATCCGTTCCGGTGTGCTGATCACCGCCGCCTGCGGGCGGGCCGAGACGTTGTGCACGCACAACACGGCCTGGTAGCCCTCGCGCGATTTCCTGTCCCCCGGGGGCAGGATGCGGACGAAGGCCAACACCGCATCGTTGTTCGTCTCACACAGGATGAAGGCACCCATCCCGAAGACCTCGTTGGCCGCACGGACCGAAAGCATCCCACGCATCCAGTGCAACAACGAACTCCCCGAAGCCATCTGGGCCTCGACGTTCACGCTGTTGTAGTGGTAGACCAACGACGAGACCACGGGCGTGTAGAGCTTGCCGGGGTCCGCGGTGGAAAAGCCCGCATTGCGATCAGGCGTCCACTGCATCGGGGTGCGGACCGCGTCACGGTCTTCCAACCAGATGTTGTCGCCCATCCCGATCTCGTCCCCGTAGTAGAGACACGGTGAGCCCGGCAGGGACAGCAATAGGGCATTGATCAACTCGATCTCGTCACGAGAGTTGTCGAGCAAGGAGGCCAGCCGCCGCCGAATGCCCACGTTGGCACGCATCCGCGGGTCGGGGGCATACCAGCCATACATCGCCGAGCGCTCCTCGGTGGAGACCATTTCGAGCGTCAACTCGTCGTGGTTGCGCAGAAACGTGCCCCATTGAGTGCCCACGGGGATATCTGGGGTCTCGCGCATGACCGTGATGATCGGCTCGGCCCGCTCTTCGCGCAACGCGTAGTACAGCCGGGGCATCACCGGGAAGTGGAAACACATGTGGCACTCAGGTCGCTCTGGGGTGCCGAAGTAGTCGACCACCTCATCCGGCATCTGGTTGGCCTCGGCCAGGAGCACCCGCCCGGGGTATTCGGTGTCGACCATGGCACGCAGGTCGGCGAGGAAGGTGTGTGTGTCCTCGAGGTTTTCGCAGTTGGTGCCGTCGGCTTCGAACAGGTACGGCACAGCGTCGAGGCGGAAGCCGTCGATGCCCATATCGAGCCAAAACCGCACCACGTCGAACATGGCTTCCTGCACGGCTGGGTTCTCGAAGTTCAGATCCGGCTGGTGGCTGAAGAACCGGTGCCAGAAGAACTGCCGCCGCGCCGCGTCGAACGTCCAGTTGGACACCTCGGTGTCCACGAAGATGATCCGTGCGTCGGCATACGCGTCGTCGGTGTCGGACCACACGTAGAAGTCGCCGTAGGGCCCGTCCGGCTCGGACCGGGAGGCTTGGAACCACGGGTGCTGATCGCTGGTGTGGTTCATCACCAGGTCGGTAATGATCCGAATGCCGCGGGCGTGCGCTGCGGAGATCAACTCCTGAAAGTCCAGCAGGGTCCCGAACTCGGGCAGCACCGAGGTGTAGTCAGCCACGTCATACCCACCGTCGCGCAGCGGTGATGCATAGAACGGTGGGATCCACAGGCAGTCGACGCCGAGCCATTGCAGGTAGTCCAACCGGCCGATGAGCCCGGTGAAGTCGCCCGAGCCGGTCCCGCTGGAGTCGTCGAACGCCCGCACCAACACCTCGTAGAACACGGCTTTGCGATACCAATCCGGGTCGTTCTTCAACCCGGGCTGGTACAGGTTCAGTCCCCGCATCGCCTAGAACCTCCGCACGTGAATGAGGTGAACCGGCTCGGCCCCTACCCCGAGGCGCACATAGTTGCGGTGCCCCCAGTTCCATTGCTCCCCGGTGATCAGGTCTTGGGCGATAAAGCCGTCGTGCCAGTCCAGACCGAGGGCGGGCATCGAGAGGTTGATCATCGTCTCGCGCAACGTGTGCGGATCCAGATTGGCCACCACGATGATCGTGTCGTGCTCCGAGCCGTCGCCTGCGCCGCCGCCGCGTTTAGAGAAGACCAGAATGTTCTCGTCCTGTGCGGAGTGAAAAGTGATGTTCCGTAGCCAGCCGAGGCTGGGGTGCTCTGTGCGGGCCGTGTTGAGCATCCTCAGGTATGGCGCAAGGTTGGGTCGCCCTTCTGCCTCTCCGGTGCCGCCATGGGGGGCGTCGAGATCCCAGCGCCGGTTCTTGTACTCATACTTCTCGTTGTCGATCTGCTCTTCTGCCCCCGGGCGGGCGACGTGTTCGCAGTGTTCGTAGCCGGCGTAGATCCCGTAGGTCGGCACGAGCGTCGCAGCGAGCGCTGCCCGCAGTTTGAACGCGGTCGGCCCGCCGTATTGCATGAACGGGGTCAGGATGTCGTGCGTCGTGGGCCAAAACGAGGGACGCATGTATGCCGCAGCCTCGCCGGACAGTTCGGTGACGTACTCCCGCATTTCGGCCGCTGTCAAGCGCCAGGCGTAGTAGGTGTAGGACTGCTGGAAACCGACTTTGCCCAAGGTGTGCATCATGGCCGGCTTGGTGAAGGCCTCCGCCAGCCAGATCACCTCGGGGTGGTCGCGGGCTACGTCAGCAATCAGCCACTGCCAGAACTCGACCGGCTTGGTGTGCGGGTTGTCGACCCGGAAAATCTTGACTCCGTGGTCGATCCAGACCTGTACGACCCGGCGCATCTCGGCATAACTCCCGGCTGGGTCGTTGTCGAAGTTCATCGGGTAGATGTCTTGGTATTTCTTTGGCGGGTTCTCGGCGTAGGCGATGGTCCCGTCGGCGCGGGTGGTGAAGAGCTCTGGGTAGTCCGTGGCCCACGGGTGATCGGGTGACGCCTGCAGCGCCAAGTCCATCGCGACGTGCAAGCCCTGCTCGCGGGCCGCCGAGACGAAGTCATCGAAGTCATCGAAGTCGCCGAGATCTGGGTGAATCGCATCGTGACCCCCTTCTTCGGAACCAATGGCGTATGGCGAGCCTGGGTCGGCGTCATCCACTTCGAGCGTGTTGTTGCGACCCTTGCGGTTGGTAGACCCGATCGGGTGAATGGGCGTGAGGTACACCACGTCGAACCCCATCTCGGCGATGGCCGGCAGACGCTCGGCTGCAGTGGCGAACGTGCCGCTGGTCCACACCCCGGTCGTAGGATCCTGGGTGGCACCCTCGGAGCGAGGGAAGATCTCGTACCAGGCACCGGTCAACGCGAGTTTGCGCTCGACCCTCCAGAAGTAATCCCGTGAGCCGCTGACCATGTCGCGTAGTGGGTTGGCCCGCAACAGCGTGGCGACCTCCGATCCGGTCCCGGCCGCGAGGCGCGCTCCCGCTGGCCGCTCGGTGTCTCGCAGGGCTTCGGCGGCTTCGCTGAGCAGTCGACGGTCCTCGTCGCTGCGGTCGACTTCATCGCGAGCCCGCTCCACGACCCGAGCGCCCTCCTCCAGCATGAGGTCGACATCCACCTCGGCTTCGACCTTGATCGTCGCATCGTGATGCCAGGTCTCGTACGGATCGGACCATCCCTCGACCCGATACCGCCACAGCCCTTCGCGGTCGGCGTAGATGGGCGCCAACCAGTGGTCCAGACCAGGGTTGTCGCAGGTCATCGGCACGTGATGCTCGCCGCCGTCCGGGTCGGTCAGCACCACGGTTGCGTTGACGGCGTCATGTCCCTCGCGAAAAACGGTTGCCGACACCGTGAACAGTTCGTTGGTGACCGACGTGGTCGGGCGCGCCCCCCCGTCGACGGCCGGCTCGACATCCAGGACCGGAATGCGTCCCAGCGGTTGTTGGCCCACCTCCTGCAGCCAATCGCGATCTATCTGAGGCTGGGCCGCTTTCTTCGGGTCAGTCACAAGAGACGACGCTACCGGTTGAACGTGTCCGGGGTCACACCGAAGCCGCCTGGCCGTGCTGACGCGAAAGTTGTCGTCGTGGTGACCTATTCTTCGACGCGTGAAAGCCATTCGCCGACTCCACGTCCGCACCGTCCTGCCGCAGCCCTTGGCGCCCCTGTCTGACCTGTCGTTGAATCTGCGGTGGAGTTGGCACGGGCCAACCCGTGACCTGTTTGCCAGCATCGATCCTGCCCTGTGGGCCAAGGTCCGGATGGACCCGGTGGAGCTGCTCAGCCGACTCACCCCGGGCGACCTGGATGCTCTGGCTGGTGATCCAGATTTTGTGCAGCGGCTGGGCGTCGTGTCCGCCGAACTGGCCGACTACCTCAGCGCCCCTCGGTGGTACCAGGAGACGTCGCAGACTGCCGATGAGCCGTTCCCGGCGGCGATCGGCTACTTTTCGCCGGAGTTCGGGATCACCGAGGCGCTGCCGCAATACTCCGGTGGCCTCGGCATTCTCGCTGGGGACCACCTCAAGAGCGCTTCCGACCTCGGCGTGCCGATCATCGGCGTGGGCTTGTTCTACAAGAGCGGCTACTTCCGTCAGCGACTGAACGCTGACGGGTGGCAACAGGAGAGCTATCCGCTGTTGGACCCGGACAATCTGCCGCTGTCGATTCTGCGCGAGGAGGACGGCTCCCCGGTCCTGATCGACCTGGCGATGCCTGGTGGGGGACATCTGCATGCCCACGTCTGGAAAGCCAACGTCGGCCGGGTGCCGTTGCTGCTGTTGGACTCCGATGTGGAGACCAACGACGCGGCGCGCCGCGACCTGACGAACCGGTTGTACGGCGGTGGGGGTGACCAACGCCTCGAGCAGGAGATGCTGCTCGGCATCGGTGGCGTGCGCGCGCTACGAGCCTGGTCACGACTCACTGGTGCCCCCGCCCCCGACGTCTATCACACGAATGAGGGCCACGCGGGCTTCCTGGGCATTGAGCGGATCAGCGAGTTGACCACGTCGGCGGGGTTGAGTTTTGCCGAAGCGGTACGCGCGATCCGCGCAGGCACGGTCTTCACCACGCATACCCCGGTGCCCGCCGGGATCGACCGGTTCGGCGGGGACGCAATCCGGGCCCACTTCTCCGGTTCAACTGGGCTGCCGGGGGTGCCCATCGACGCGCTGTTGGATCTCGGCGCCGAGACGTACGCGGGCGGCACGCCTGGCATCTTCAATATGGCCGTAATGGGTATGCGGCTCGCTCAGCGAGCCAACGGCGTCTCCCAGTTGCATGGCGCCGTCAGCCGGGGCATGTTCGCCGGGCTGTGGCCAGGCTTCGATGTTCCCGAAGTGCCGATCGGCTCGATCACCAACGGGGTGCACGCCGGCACCTGGGTGGACCGAAAGTTCAACGACCTGGCCCGCGCGCACCTCGGCGATGGCGCACTTGACAACGGGGATCAGTGGGGCCGGGCGGGCGAGGTGCCAAGGGAAGAGTTCTGGGCGACCAAGCGTGAACTGCGTCAGCAGTTGGTCGACGACGCGCGCAAGCGGGTGCGCAAGTCGGCTAAGAACCGTGGTTCGACGTCTGCCGAAATCGGCTGGATTGATGACGTGCTCGACCCGGATGCCTTGACGATCGGATTTGCCCGTCGCGGGGCGACCTACAAGCGGCTGACTCTGATGTTGCGTGACCCGGTGCGGTTGAAGGCGCTGCTGAGCGACCCCGAACGTCCGGTGCAGGTGGTGATCGCTGGCAAGTCCCACCCCGCGGATGACACCGGCAAGGCGCTCATCCAGGAAATGGTGCGCTTTGCCGACGCGGCCGATGTGCGCTCCCGCATCGTCTTCCTGCCCAACTACGACATCGCGATGGCCCAGCGCCTCTACCCCGGCTGTGACGTGTGGCTCAACAACCCGTTGCGGCCATTCGAGGCGTGTGGCACCTCGGGTATGAAGGCGGCGCTGAATGGCGCTCTGAATCTGTCGATCATGGATGGGTGGTGGGATGAGTGGTTCGACGGCAGCAACGGTTGGGCGATCCCTACCGCCGATGGTGTCGACGACGTGGACCGCAGGGACGATCTCGAGGCCGCAGCGCTCTACGACCTTCTTGAGCAATCCGTGGTGCCGACCTTCTACGACCGCGGATCTGACGGTGTGCCGCAACGGTGGATGGACATGATTGTGCACACCTTGAGCACCCTCGGACCCAAGGTGCTGGCCGACCGGATGGTCTCGGACTACACGCTCGGGTTGTACGTGCCTGCTGCACGCGCCGGCTGGGATGTGCAGGCCGACGACTACGCGGGGGCCCGCGAGGTGGCGTCGTACGTGGAGGCTGTGGCCGCCGCTTGGCCGGCCGTGCATATCGACCACGTCGACTCCGCCGGTATCTCCGACACCCCGCAGATCGGGGACACGGTGGAGGTGCAGGCCTGGGTCAGCCTGGGCGGGCTCGACCCGTCGCAGGTATTGGTGCAGATGGTGCTCGGCCGGGCCAATCTCAGCGATGAGTTGTCCGATGTCGAGATGCGGCCGCTAGAACTGACTGAGTCGTATGAGGGTGGCCGGTACAAGTTCACCACCACGGTCACCTTGGGTCGAACCGGTCCATTGGGCTGGACTGTGCGCGTGCTACCCGCGCACGACCGGCTCACCAACATTGCCGAGCTCGGCCTGGTGACCAGTGCCTAATCCCCAAACCCCGGTTGAGCATGAAGTTGCGCCGGTTATTCCCGGTTGAGCACGAAGTTGTCGCGTGTCCGCAACGCTTGAGCGTGATCTTGTCGAGGGTGTGTACCGCTTGAGCACGATGTTGTCGCGGGTCCGCGCCGGTTGAGCGTGGACTTGCTTTGTCCACACCCCGGCGGTGCCATCGGGCTTGTCCACAATCGGCGGGCGAAGCTCTGAGCCACAGCTCTCGCGTGCGCACAGTTGCGCTGTGGAGTATGCCGTCAGTCCGGTCCGTGACCTGCTCGAGCAAGGTTGGGCGCGGGCCAAAATCGATCAGCTTCCGCGTCCCGATGACGCCTACGGTTTGCGCGTGGTCAGTGGGTTGGAAGTGGGCCGCTCGCGGGAGGCCCGCATACACAATGCTTTGGCGGGAGCACCTCATGATGGCGTGCTGAGTGGTTGGGCGGCCGCGAGTCTGTTGGGGGTGGCGGAGAGTTTCCTGGACGGGACTTCTGATGGCTCTCAGCCTCTCCCGGTGGATTTCAGTGTCGGCCGGGTCGTCGGTCGCTATCGGCGGTCGGGCTTGCGCATCCGGCGCTCGCCGGTTCCTCGCGAGGACCAGGTGACCTTGGATGGCGTGACGATGACCAGTCACAATCGCACTGCCCTCGACCTGGCTCGATGGGCGCGATGGGAGCCGAGGGCTTTGGCGATGTTGGACCTTTGCTATCGCCACGACCTGATCGGCCCGGCCGACTTCGGTGAGTACTTGGCTCCTCTCAAGCGACTGCACGGCTTGAAGCTAGCTCGGGCAACGGCTCCGCTGATGACTGATCGCGCGGAGTCGCCACAGGAAAGCGAACTCCGGCATCTCTGGTCGACCTTGGATTTGCCCCGGCCGATTGCGAATCCACGCGTTTTCAACCGTTATGGTCGCTTCGTGGCTCGGATCGATCTGCTTGATCCGGAGTCCGGATTCGGCGCGGAGTATCAAGGCTATTGGCACCTGCTGGACGGGGCCGCGGAGGAGGACGAAGTCCGCCTCACGAGGTTGCGGCGGATGAATCTCACCATCGTGCCTGTGTGGAAATCGGACATGGCATCGCGGGACGTCGTCGGAAAGTTGCGTGCCGCACATCGGCTCGCGAAGGCCCGCGACCCCCGCCTCGATGCCTGGACCTGTCGCCTGTAGGCAACCCGACGATTCTGCTTCGACCTGCCGGATGTCAGGCATTCCACCAAGCTTCAGCGCCATGTGGGACAAACGTCATGCGCGACCCATCTTCAGCAAGCGACAACACCGCGCTCAACGCGCTGGGAGGCCGCAACATCATGCTCAAAGGCGGAGCGGCTGCGGCAGCATCATGCTCAAAGGCGGAGCGGCTGCGGCAATATCATGCTCAAAGCCGGAGAGGAGGCCGCAACATCATGCTCAACGTGCTGGGGAGGCCGGCAACTCCGCGCTCAAAGGTGAGAAGACTGCCGCAACATCATGCTCAACTGGAGGGGTGGGGGCTGAGCGCAGAACGATCTGGGCATCGGGGCTGACCCCGGTGGCTTCCGCGGGCGGAACCACCTCAGCGCCCGTCGCGCTGCCGTCAAAGACGACGAGCACCGGAGCATCTGGTGAGCCGTCGTGCTCGGTGTCGAAGAGCGCCTGAACCACCCTGCGGTGTGGGTCCACCCATTGCCTCTCTCGCATGACCTCACCGGACTCATCGAACCAGCGCAGCCGCACCCGACCAGGCACAGCGTTGAACGTCGGGAAGTGCGCTGGCCGTAGAACGGCATACCGCTGGCGCAGCGCGATCATCTTTTGTACGTCGACAAGCAACTCCTGCTGCCACGCCGCGAGGTCCCACGACACCCAGCTCAGCTCGTTGTCCTGGCAGTAGGCGTTGTTGTTGCCCTGTTGGCTGCGCCCAAACTCATCCCCGGCGGTCAGCATCGGCACCCCAGCCGCACACAGCAGGGTCGCCAGCGAGGCTCGGATCGTGGCACCGCGGGCTGCCACAACCGACTCGTCGTCGCTTTCGCCCTCGACACCATGATTCCACGACCGGTTGTCCCCGTGCCCGTCGCGGTTGTGCTCACCGTTGGCTTCGTTGTGCTTGTGCTCGTATGCCGTCAAGTCCGCCAGTGTGAAGCCGTCGTGGGCGGTGATCAGGTTGATCGAGGCGATCGGGCCGCGATCGTTGTCGGCAAAGAAGTCGCGCGACCCAGCGACCCGGGTGGCCAGGTCGCGCACACCGCCGCCGCCCAGACCTTGGTGGTCTCGGGCCACGTCGGGGCCCCAAAAACTGCGGACCGTGTCACGAAAGCGGTCGTTCCACTCCGCGAAGGGTGGCGGGAAATGGCCGGTTTGCCAACCATGAACACCAACGTCCCACGGCTCGGCGATCAATTTTGCCGCCGACAACACCGGGTCGGTGCGCATCGCGACAAGCAGAGCATGATCCTGGCGGACACTGTGCGCCCGGCCCCTGGCTAGGGCTGGCGCGAGATCAAACCGAAATCCGTCGATGTGGAAGTCCTGCACCCAGTGCCGCAGCGAGTCCAGGACCATGCCGGCAACCGGGGGTTTGCTGGTGTCGATTGTGTTGCCGCACCCGGTGACGTCGATGTCGCGCCCGCGATCATCGAGTCGGTAGTAGTTGCGGTTATCCAGCCCTCGCCAACTGAGCGTGGCCCCCTCGGCGGCCGACTGCTCGCAGGTGTGGTTGTAGACGACATCGAGGATGACCTCGATGCCGGCCGCGTGCAGCGCTTTGATCGCGGTCTTGACTTCAGCCACCACGGCACCAGGGTTTTCGGCCGCAGCATAGGCAGCATGCGGGGCAAAGAAGCCCACAGTGTTGTAGCCCCAGTAGTTCGTGCCGCCGGTGCGCTGCAGGTGTGGCTCGGCGGTAAAGGCATGGATCGGCAGGAGCTCCAGCGCGCTCACCCCGAGGCGTCTGAGGTGGTCGAGGATCGCCGGGTGGCCCAACGCCGCATAGGTCCCGCGGAGCCGCGGCGGCACATCGGGGTGCTGCATGGTCAACCCCTTGACGTGCGCTTCGTAGATCACTGTTCGACTCCACGGCGTGCGTGGCAGAGCGTCATCACCCCAATCGAAGGTATCTGCGAGCGCCACGCTCCGCGGGGTGTATGCCGCACTGTCGCGGTCATCACGCACGTTCCCGTCGCCTCGCCAGTCCTGATCCACCCGGTGTCCGTATATTTCCGGCGCCCAGGTGACCTCGCCTTCGACGGCCCGTGCATAGGGGTCCAGCAGTAGCTTGTTCGGATTGTGCCGGTGACCTTCCCGAGGCGACCACGGACCGTGCGCGCGGAAGCCGTAGCGCTGACCTGCCCGCATATCCGGCACGTGGTCCCACCAGACGCCGTACCGCGACTGTGTCAGCGGGACTCGCCGCTCGCTGTCGCCGCTGCCGCCGGTGTCGAAAAGGCACAATTCCACCTGATCGGCGTGGGTTGCCAGGACAGCGACGTGTGCTCCGGTCTGAGTCAGTGTGACGCCCATGGGCGGCGGTGTCTCGAGCGGGCGCGACGAATCGACTGATGGGACGGGCATGGCGGCAACCTTAGGTCCGACCCGGTTGGAGTCGGTACCTTGGGGGCATGAGCGACCCCACAGCCTTGCCCAACTTTCCGCCCCCTGCCGATGTTCGACCGCTCCGCGGTCGGGTGCTCGACGCGTTGCAAGATTTGAAGTTCGACCCGGACCTGGACACCGAGGGCGATGTCGCCTTCACGGCTGCCGAGCACAAGTTGTTCGTGCGGTCGATGGACAACGACAAGTTCGACATCATGCGGACCTTCGGGCAATGGAAGATTGCCGACCGCATCCCGCACGACATGGAGACCCGGCTGAACGCGTGCAACGACGTCACGCTAGGGATGAACCTCGTCAAGGCGGGCATCGCCGGGGGCAACCTGATCTTGACCGTCGAGCAGGTCATCGCCAAGAAGGAAGACCCCAAGGCCAAACTGTCGATCAGCGTTGGGTTGTTGGTCCAGGCGGTGGCGTTGTGGCACAAGAATGTGATCGTGAAATCCGGTGGCACGCTGACTTCCAGCGAGGTCGGCGAAGGGGTCGAGGCGCCAGAGCCGCGACCGTGGCTCTCGCAGGCTCCGCTGTCGCCGACGGCCGAGGAAGACGGCACAAGTGCCGAAGACAATGGCTCGAGTTCGGGCGAGGACGCTGCCGCCGACCAGGCCGAGGACGCTCCCGCCGGCCAGGCTGAGGACGAGGAGTCGGCGCACGAGAACGACGGTCGATCCGATGGCTGATCGGTATGTGACTTGGGAGGTCGAGCAAGGGGTAGCCACCCTGCGGATCGACCGTCCGCCGATGAACCCGTTGTCGATTGCGGTGCAGGACCAGATCGGTGCTGCGGCTCGCGAGATCGCAGTGGCGCAAGACGTCGCGGCGGTCGTGGTCTATGGCGGAGAGAAGGTCTTCGCCGCAGGAGCCGACATCAAGGAAATGCAAGCGATGACCTACCCCCAGATGGTGGACCGCGCCGGCGTCATTCAGGAGTGTTTCAAGGCCGTTGCACAGATCCCGAAGCCGACCATCGCGGCGATTACCGGGTATGCGCTCGGCGCGGGGTGTGAGTTGGCGCTGTGCTGCGACTTTCGCGTGCTGGCAACCGACGCCAAGCTCGGCCAGCCCGAGATCCTGCTCGGTGTCATCCCCGGCGCAGGGGGCTCGCAGCGCCTCCCACGGCTGATCGGGACGGCAAAGGCCAAGGATCTGATCTTCACTGGGCGCATGGTCGATGCCGACGAAGCGCTCGCGCTCGGGCTTGTCGATGAGATAGCCGAGCCGGACGCGGTCTATGCCGCGGCGCTGTCGCGCGCACAGCGCTTCGTTGGCGGGCCGGCATACGCCATCAGGGCCGTCAAAGAGGCTATTGACCGCGGCATGGAGACCGACCTGGACACTGCCCTTGCGATCGAGGCGACGCAATTTGCCGGAGTGTTCGCGACCAAGGACCGCGAAATCGGGATGACCTCGTTCGTCGAACACGGCCCGGGCAAGGCTGAGTTCGAGGGTCGCTGACGTGGTGTAGACCTCTCCCAACTGGCCCGGCCAGGTTCGCGCGACCCTGGGTGAACACGGTTGGAGCGAGGCAGAGATCGCGGAGGTTATCGAGGCTGCACGGGTGCAATGTGCGGTCACGGGCAAAGGCCCACGGCTACGGCACTCGCTGCCAGTGGTGCCGGCGATAGCGCCGGAGTGGCGGTCAATCTGGGGACGGCCCT
>JBARZG010000041.1:0-14816 GCA_049649785.1 Ornithinimicrobium sp.
GTCATCGCCTCCCACCCTAGTCACCGGGCTCATCGGCCGGTCCGCAACAGAGGCGCAACGGTCGGCCATTGCTGTCTCAGGACTGGCGCGGCGACGTGTGCTGCGTGCCGGGGCATTACCTGCCATCGCACAACGGCTTCCGCATTTCCACCACCGGCCCTCTCGCCTGGGCAAGCTTATGCTCGGCCCACCCTGCGATTTCCCCCGAGTTGGGCGCATAACGTTGCCCAGGAGGGGTATGCGGGGCTCAAGCGGAGATCTGCTTCCCGATTTTGGTGGGATCGATCTTCACAGCAGTTGTCGCGGCGCGATTCTCATTCCAGGCAAGAGCGGTGATGCTGATCACCACGATCACTAAGCCCGTCCACCGGCTCTCCGACAACGTGGCATCCAGCATGGTCACCCCGACGATGGCCGCGGTGACCGGGAACATCAACTCCGCCAGCGTTGCGCGTGATGCGGCCGTTCGCGCCAAGCCCAGGTAGTAGAGCCCGAGCGCGAGCAGACCGGGCACCAGGGCCAGCAGCACCAACGACGGGGCCTGTGACAAGGGCAATGTCCATCCGGCGCCCAGGACGGCGACGATGAGAGCTGCTGCGGGCAACCCGAACACAAAACGCAGCACCAGGGTGTCCCGCGGGCCGAGGTCGCTGCCGACCAGTCGGCCAAGCACGGTGCCACCGGCCCACAGTGTCGCCGCGCCGAGCGCAAAGGCAGCGGCCTGGGCGTCGGCTACGGCCACCGAGAAGGGACTATCGAAACTCAACATCCACGCCCCAATGAGTGCCGGCACGGCGAACAACGCGTACCGGGGCCTGAGCCGTTCGCCGAGCAACACGGCCGCCAGCGCTAGCGCTACCAGCGGCTGCAGCTTCTGCAGGACCTGTGGAGTGATCGGGTCCCCGTAGGCGAAGGCCGCCGTGAACAGCGTCGTCGCCAGCGCCGAGGACCCTGCCCCGATGATGACCGACGCGGCCCGCACGCGCGGGGGAGCTTTGGCCCACGCACGCAGAGCAGGCAAGGCCCAGGGACTCAAGACTGCGACGATGAAGATGTGCTCGTAGAGCACAATGGTCGAGGCGTCCAGCACTCCGACCAGGGGTTCGCGAAGCAATGCCGAGGACCCCCACAGGCAGGCAGCCAAGGCGACCAGCCAGGTGCGGTCTGCCCTCACCCGGTGCTGCGTTCGCCGCCCGCAGCGTGGGTCTCCGCGTGTTCCTGCTCGGCCACCTTGGCCCGTACATCGTCCATGTCGAGCTCCTTCACCTGGCTCACCAACGACTCTAGCGCCGGCGCCGGGAGGGCCCCGGGCTGAGCGAAGACCAAGATGCCGTCGCGGAAGGCCATGATCGTCGGGATAGAGGTGATCTGAGCGCCAGAAGCGAGGCCGGGCTGGGCTTCGGTGTCGACCTTGCCGAACACCACATCGGTATGCCGCGTCGCCGCCTCCTCGAAGATCGGTCCGAACTGCTTGCAGGGACCACACCACTGCGCCCACCAGTCCACCAGGATGATTTCGCTGTCGGTCACTGCTGCATCGAAGGTCTCTTCGGTCAAGGTCACTGTGCTCATGTAGACGTAAACCAGCGGCGAGTCACCTCGATTCCCACACCGAGCCAACGGCATACGTCACAATGACGCCATGAGCCCCGTGCCGTCCGTGTCCAACTCGATCACCGTGCGCCTGGAACTACCGGCCAGAGTCACCGCTGTGAGTGAGATCACTGGTGTGATCGAGAAAGCGGGTGGCATGGTGACTGCGGTCGATATTTCCCAGTCCCACACAGAGCGACTAGAAGCCGATCTGACCATAGCCACCCGGGGTAGTGATCACGCAGACGAGGTCGTCGCGCTGATGCGCCAGATGCCCGGCGTCAAGGTCGGCAACGTCAGCGACCGAGTCTTCTTGGTCCACTTGGGCGGCAAGTTGAGCGTGGAGCCGAAACGTCCGATCAGGCACCGGGATGACCTGTCGCTGATCTATACCCCCGGCGTGGCCAAAGTCTGTCAGGCCATTTACGAGAACCCCGAAGACGCTCGTCGGCTGACCATCAAACGCAACACGGTCGCCGTGGTGACAGATGGCACAGCGGTGTTGGGGCTGGGCAATATCGGACCCTTGGCCGCGATGCCTGTCATGGAGGGAAAAGCGGCACTGTTTAAGAAGTTCGCGAACATCGATGCCTTTCCGATCTGCCTGGACACCACGGACACTGAGGAGGTCATCAGGACGGTTAAGGCCATCTCGCCTGGGTTCGCGGGGATCAATCTGGAGGACATCTCGGCGCCGCGCTGTTTCGAAATTGAGCGGCGCTTGCGCGATGAGCTGGATATCCCGGTCTTCCACGACGACCAGCACGGCACGGCCATTGTCTGTTTGGCCGCGTTGAACAACGCACTTCGAGTCGTGGGCAAAGAGATCGAGGATGTTCGTATCGTGATGTCCGGCGCTGGGGCTGCTGGAACGGCGATCATTCGCTTGCTGATCAAAGCCGGTGCCGGGCGACTGATCGTCTCTGACGTCAACGGTCTCGTACACCCTGACCGCGAGGACATCGCGGCGGGTTCAGACGAGAACCTTCAGTGGATCGCTTCGCACACCAACGAGGACCGCCTGACCGGCGACTTGAAGGATGCCCTGCGTGGAGCCGACGTGCTGATAGGTGTCTCGGCCGGCAACATCCTCACCGGGGACGACATCGCGACCATGGCCAGCGAGGCCATTGTTTTCGCAATGGCCAATCCGGTGCCCGAGGTCGACCCTGCGGAGGCCGGTAAATATGCGACGGTGGTGGCCACCGGGCGCAGTGACTTTGCGAACCAGATCAACAACGTCTTGGTCTTCCCCGGTGTTTTCCGGGGTCTGATCGACGCCGCGACCGATCAGGTCACCGACGACATGTTGCTGGCCGCAGCCGTAGCGCTATCAAACGTCGTCGGCGACGACGAACGAAACCCGACCTACATCATCCCGAGTGTCTTCAACCCCGAAGCCACCAAAGCCGTTGCGGCAGCGGTCGAGAAGGCAGCGCGTGAGCGCGACAATGTCGGTGGTGCTGCGACCTGATCGTGGGGGCCGCTCGGGGGTGGGGGTTCGTCGTGCTCGCGGCGCTCTTCCTCGGACAGATCTACGCGCTCTATCTCTACGTCCCGGCACCCGGGCCAGGCGCGCCCTACCTGGACAAAGTGGCGCACCTGCTGACCTTCGGTGTACCGGCCGCCGTGGCTGCCGCGCTCCGGTTGAGAGCAGTGCTCGTCCTTCTCGTCCTGCATGCTGTGATCAGTGAGCCGCTGCAGGCGCTCTTGCCCGTGGATCGAGGCGCCGACGTCCTCGACCTGGTGGCCGATCTGATGGGTATCGTGGTGGGCATGCTGATCGGCTGGGGTGTGGCCGCCCGATGGGACATCTGTGCTGCGCGCCGCGAGTCGCGACTGGGCAGCGAGGACCGCTAGTGGTCCGCCGGGTCGATGTGGCCGGCAAGTTGCTGATCGCCATGCCAGCTCTGGACGACATGTTCGCCGGTTCGATCGTGTTGGTGTTATACCACGACGACGACGGATCTCAGGGCATCATCTTGAACAAGCCACTGGAGGTTGCGGTGCATGCGGTGCTACCGAGGTGGCACGCGCACGTCAGTGCGCCAGCAACGCTGTACCAGGGAGGCCCGGTCGGCAAGGACAGCGCCATCGGCCTGGTGCGTCTGCCACCCACCTGCGATCCCACTGCGTTGGTCGGCGTAAATGTGCTCGGCCAGGGCCTCGGATTGGTCGACCTCGACGCCCCCTCCGAAGTGGTGATTCCACAAATCGAGGCGATGAGGGTGTTCGTGGGGTACGCGGGGTGGACCGGAGGTCAGTTGGCCGGCGAGATCGCGGATGGGGCCTGGGAGGTCGCGGACACGCTGACCGCCGACCCGTTCTGTCTGGACGCCGCCGCGATGTGGCGTGATGTTGTCGTGCGACAGCGAGGACCGATCTCCTGGCTGGCGACCTACACCGCGACACCCGGGCACAACTAGGGCTCGACGACGTAGAATCAGTACCATGCGCGCACCCATTCACCTCAGCAGCGAACCCTTGGACGCACCCCCTGCCCCTACGAGTCCGGACACGCGGACGGCACTGCTGGAGCGCGAGGACACCAAGGTCGACCCACGGTTAAGTGAGCCTGGTGACCACGAGCGCTTCGCGCACTTCGTGCGCAAGGAGAAGATCATGGAGAGCGCGATGTCGGGGGAGCCGGTGACGGCGCTGTGCGGCAAGGTGTGGGTCCCTGGTCGCGACCCTAAGAAGTTCCCGGTATGCCCCACCTGCAAGGAGATCTACGACGGCCTCCGGGCACCGCAGGACGGCGAAAAGTAGGCTTGTAGTTCCGCCGGCGGGCCGTGGCTACGGCTGTGTCGGGGCAGTGACTCGCCGCCGACACGCGTAACACGGGGACCCTGCCAACGGCTTGCTTGCACCCTCCGGGCATGTCGAAGCTCAATGTCTGCCTATCCTCTACGGCGATGAGCACCTCAGCCGCTTCGCACCTGCCCCCCGCATACCCCGAACGTGCAGCCTGGGGCACTGCGCACAAACTCCGCGCCTGGCAGGAACAAGCGGTCACCACCTACCTGGACCAGGCGCCGAAGGACTTCATGGCTGTGGCCACCCCCGGCGCCGGGAAGACGACCTTCGCGCTGCGGATCGCGACGGAGTTGTTGGACCGGGGAGTGATCGAGCGGGTCACTGTGGTCGCCCCGACCGAACACTTGCGCACGCAGTGGGCCGATGCCGCATCGCGGGTCGGGATCGAGATCGACCCGCGGTTCAGCAACAGCCAGGGTCGCCATGGGGCGCAGTTCCGCGGTGTTGCGGTGACGTATGCCGGGGTCGCCAGCAAGCCCGCGCTGCACCGAGCCCGAACTCAGGCAGCTCGCACATTGGTGATCTTGGATGAAGTGCACCACGGGGGAGACGCCCTGTCCTGGGGCGAGGCCATCCGCGAGGCGTTTGAGCCGGCGGCGCGGCGGCTGTCCTTGACCGGAACACCATTTCGCTCGGACACCGCCGCCATCCCGTTCGTGCGATACGAGATGGACGCCGACGGGGTGCGACGCAGCCGCGCGGACTACAGCTACGGGTATGGCGAGGGGCTGGCTGATGGCGTCGTGCGGCCGGTGCTGTTCCTGGCCTACAGCGGGGGTATGCGGTGGCGCACCAAAGCGGGTGAGGAGGTCGAGGCGCAACTCGGCGAGCCGGCCACTAAGGAGGTCACCGCCCACGCCTGGCGCACGGCGCTGGATCCTGGGGGCGAGTGGATCCCTGCGGTGCTGGAGGCCGCAGACCGCCGCCTCAGCGAAGTGCGCCGCCATGTCCCCGACGCCGGCGGCTTGGTCATCGCCAGCGACCAGGCCTCGGCCCGTGCTTACGCCTGCCGCCTACAGGGCATCTGTGGTGAGCCGCCTACCGTGGTGCTCTCCGACGACTCAGGGGCATCGAGGCGCATTGAAACCTTCGCGCAGAGTGACTCGCGGTGGATGGTCGCAGTGCGGATGGTCTCCGAAGGCGTCGACGTGCCGCGACTGTGCGTCGGGGTGTACGCGACCTCGACCTCGACGCCGCTGTTCTTCGCTCAAGCCGTCGGCCGCCTGGTGCGTGCCCGGCGCCGTGGTGAGACTGCGTCAGTTTTCCTGCCGAGCGTGCCGATCATCTTGGCGCACGCCGGGAGTATGGAGGTTGAGCGCGACCATGCTCTCGACCGGGTCGTGGCCACGGCGGAGGTCGAGGAGCTGTGGGCACCGGAGGAGGGGCTGCATGTGGCCGCCAACGCCAGCGAACGGGCGCAGGAGGTCGCCGGCGGGTTCGAGGCGCTCGGGTCCGATGCCCATTTCGATCACGTGCTCTTCGACGCCGAGCAGTTCGGCCTCGGGGCTCTGCCCGGAAGTGATGAGGAACAGGACTACCTGGGGTTGCCGGGGTTGCTGGAGCCCGATCAGGTGGCGCACGTGCTCCGCGAACGGCAGAGCAAACAGTCCAAGACAGGTGGTGGTCGCAAGGCCGCCGCCCAGGTCTCTGCCAGCCGAGCCCTCACGGCCCACCGCAAAGAACTGAACACGCTGGTCTCGGCATACGCCCGCAGATCCGGGCAGCCGCATGCGGTCGTCCATGCCGAGTTGCGCCGGACCTGCGGTGGCCCTGAGTTGGCCACCGCAGATGCGGATGAGGTGCAGCTGCGGATCGAGAAGGTCCGCCGATGGTTCGTCGGTCGCCGCTGACCTCACAAGCCATCCGTTCCGGCGACACGCCCGGCCCGAGCGGCTGGGGGTTCACGTGAACCCTGGAGCCATTCGGCACCGGCGTGTCGGTGCTGAATTGATGACCGTGACCAGCACCCCGGTGCACCACGTGGCTGGGGTGACGAAGGGTCAGTACAGGAACATCGGCTTGCCGCGGACGTGACGCACCTTGGGCCGATAGTTCTGCTGGTCATACAGTTCATCGATGTCGACCCGCTTGACGCCCTCTCCAGTGACCGAGATCGGCACCGTGGTGTAGGTGCCGTTGCGCAGCGCCACCATCCTGCCGGTGGAGCCATCGAGGGCCAAGTCGGCCGCCATCACGGCGTAGTTCGTCGCGACCATGAGGTCGAGGGAGTCGGGGCTGCCAGAGCGCATCAAATAGCCGACCTGCTGGTAGACGATGTCCTGCCCGGTCCGTTCCTTGATCAGTTCACCGGTCAACTGACCGATGCCGCCGAGCTTGCGGTGGCCGTAAGCATCGGCCTCTCCGGAGAGCATCATCTCGCCGCCAGCGATCGTCGCGCCCTCGGAGATCGTCGTCATCGCATACTTGCTGGGGTTGCGGTCCTTGTCGGCCACGAGCAGCTCGCACAGCCGGTCGATGTCGAACGGCACCTCGGAGATGAGCGCTCGGTCCACCCCCGCGAGGTATGCCGTGATCAGCGAGGTCTCGCCGGAGTATCGGCCGAACAACTCCACGACGGCGATCCGCTCGTGTGAGCCGGTTGAGGTCCGTAGGTTGTGGATGAACTGCACACCGCGGGTGATCGCGGTGGAGAAGCCGATGCAGTAGTCGGTGCCGTGCACGTCGTTGTCCATCGTCTTGGGGATGGCAATGGTGGGCACGCCCTCTTGGTGCATCCGCAACCCGTAGGACAACGTGTCATCGCCGCCGATCGGGATCAACACGTCGATGCCCATGTGGTTAAGCACCTCAAGCGCGTGACCGGTGAAGTCGTGTGGGCCTTCGCCCTCCGCCTGGTCGAGCAGGAAATCCGGCACATCCTTGGTGGGCATTCGTCCGGGGTTGGTACGCGAGGAGTGCAGGAATGTGCCTCCGCTACGATCTACCGTGCGGACCTTCACCGGGTCCAAAGTGACGAAGTTGTCCTCGATGGTGGCCGGATCGTCCAGGTTGGTCGTCGCCAGACCACCCCACCCGCGCCTGATGCCGACGATCTCGTGGCCAGCCTCGTGGACCCTGTTGACCACCGCCTTGATGCACGGATTCAGGCCGGGAACGTCGCCCCCACCGGTCAGAATGCCTATCCGCATGCCCGTTTCCTTTCGTTGATTTCACACCGATCGCTACGCCCCGCAATGCTAGTGGGGGGAGCATGTCCCGACATACGCAGCGTGCTCCTCTTGCGGCTTGGCCCTGGCAGCGGAAGAGTGCCCCCATGAACCCCGCTGCGCGCTCGGCCGCCCACATCACCCACAACGAGGTCCCGATCGGCGACTATGGCTTCCTCTCCGACGGGGAAGTTTCGGCGCTGGTGTCCCCGGGGGGATCGATCGATTGGATGTGTGTGCCCCGGTTCGATGCCCCCAGCGCCTTCGCCAAAGTGCTGGGTCGGCACGCCGGATCGTTCACGCTCTCACCGAGTTATGTGAAGGTGCCGGCCGCCCGCCGCTACCTGCCCGGCACCATAATTCTCGAAACGAGCTGGGGCACGCACAGTGGTTGGATCATCGTCCGGGACTCCTTATTGATCGGCCCGTGGCATCACCAGGAAGATCGCTCGAACACCTACGTGCGGACTCCCACCGACTATGAGGCTGAGCACATTTTGCTCCGCACCGTGCGCTGCGTGTCCGGTGAGGTCCAGGTGCGGATGGACTGCGAGCCCGTGATGGACTACGGTCGCGCACCGGTGAGCTGGGCCTACACCGACGAGGGCTATTTCGAGGGTGTCGCAAGCTCGGAGGACACTGACCTGGAGCTCACCTTGACTTCGGATATGGCACTCGGCTTCGAGGGTGGTCAAGCCGAGTCGCGTACTTTGCTGAAGGCTGGCGAGACTCGGTTTGTGGCGCTCTCCTGGAACGGGGCACCGCCACCGAAGGACTTCGACGACGCCTACGCACGTCAGGTCTGGACGGCGCATCACTGGCAGCACTGGCTCGCCCGCGGCGACTTCCCGGATCACCCGTGGCGCAGCTACCTGCAGCGCAGCGCCTTGACGTTGAAGGGGCTGACCTACGCACCGACCGGCGCGATTGCAGCCGCCGGCACCACCTCGCTTCCGGAGACGCTGGGCGGCGGGCGCAACTACGACTACCGCTACACCTGGATCCGAGACGCCACGTTTGCCCTGTGGGGCCTGTACTCGCTCGGCTTCGACTGGGAGGCGCTCGATTTCTTCTCGTTCATCGCCGATATGGCCAGCGGTGATCAGGACTTGCAGATCATGTACGGCATCGGCGGGGAAAAGAAACTGACCGAGTTCGAGCTGGACCATCTTCCAGGGTATGCCGACTCCCAGCCGGTCCGCGTCGGCAACGCTGCCTACTCCCAGAGGCAGCACGACGTCTGGGGCGCGCTGCTGGACTCGGTCTATCTGCACATCCGATCCGCCGACCGGCTCGACAACCGGGTCTGGCCGATCCTGGAACGACAAGTGCAACAGGCCCTGAAGCACTGGAAGGACCCCGACGCAGGCATCTGGGAGGTCCGTGGCCCACTGCAGCACTTCACCTCATCCAAGATCATGTGCTGGGTAGCCGCCGACCGTGGCGCCAAAATCGCCACCCTCTATGGGGAGCACAAGCGATGCAAGGAATGGACCGCCGCCGCTGAGGAAATGAAAGCCGACATCCTGAAGAACGGGGTCGATGAGCGCGGAGTCTTCACGCAGTACTACGGCAGCAAAGCACTCGACGCATCACTGCTGTTGGCGCCGCTGCTGCGCTTCCTCCCCCCGGACGACGAGCGCATTCGTGCCACGGTCCTGGCCATCGCCGACGAGCTCACCGAAGACGGACTAGTGCTGCGCTATCGGGTCGAGGAGACCGACGACGGCTTCGACGGCGAGGAGGGCACCTTCACTATCTGCTCCTTCTGGCTGGTCTCGGCGCTGTGCGAGATCGGGGAGTTCACGCGGGCTCGTTTGCTCTGTGGCAAGTTGCTCTCGCTTGCCGGACCATTGGAGTTGTACGCCGAGGAAATCGAGGCCGCTAGCGGTCGGCACTTGGGCAACTTCCCGCAGGCGTTCACTCACCTGGCGTTGATCAACGCGGTGCAACACGTCGTCCGGCTCGAAGAGCACCACAGCGTGTCACCGGTCGATCTGCCGTCGAGTGCCGGTGGGGCCCCTAGCTGAGATCGAGGTCAGCGTCCTTTCCGGCGGCGGAGGCGACCAGCGGTTGCATCCGTGCGCGGATCTTGGTGGACAAAGCGATGACGGTGGATGATCGTTGGACCAGTTCGTGCTGAACCACCACGTCGATGATGCGTTGTAGGTCGTCATTGTCACGGGCGGCCACCCGCAGCATCAGATCACCATCCCCGGTGATGGTATGGGCTTCGAGGACCTCGGGGATCTCGCTCAGATAGTTGATCACCGGCTCCGGTCCGGTGCCCTGCCGGATCTGCAACGTGGTGAAGGCGGTGACGGGGTATCCCATGGCAGCCGGGTTCAAAGAGGGTGCGTACGTCGTGATGATGCCAGTGCGCACCATCGCGTCCAATCGGCTCTGCACCGTGCCGCGGGCGACACCCAGCCGTCGCGACGCGCCGAGCACGCCGATCTGGGGGTCGCTGTGTAGAACGTCCAGCAGGCGCACATCAAGTATGTCCAGGTGGTGTTCTCGTCGACGACCTATAGTCATGTTGTACAGTCTATCTCGCGGAACTTCAGACAACATGCGCAACTTGACCACCTAGTGAGCCCCTGGTTGTGCACTGAACGTCAAGCGTCGATGCTGAATGAATGACTACTTCGACCGTGACGTTGACCGATCAAGAACGCGAGGCCGCCCTCGAGATCGAACAGCTCAAACAGTTGGTCGGGCTGGTGGACTACGACCCCTCGACCGACGTTTTCCCCGTCACCGGCTGGGACGCCATCGTCTTCACGGTGGGCAACGCCACTCAGGCGGCCCACTTCTATCAGTCCGCGTTCGGTATGGAGCTGATCGCCTACTCAGGGCCGGAGACCGGCAACCGCGATCACAAGTCTTATGTGTTGCGCTCGGGCTCGATCAACTTTGTCTTGCAGGGGGGCGTCGACCCGGACAGTTCTATGCACGAGCACGTGCGGGTGCACGGGGACGGTGTTAGCGACATCAGGTTGCAGGTGCCCGATGTGGACCGCTGTATCAGGCACGCTCGCGCGGTCGGCGCCGAAGTGCTGGTCGAGCCGCACGATGAGAGCGATGAACACGGCACGGTCCGGCTGGCTGCGATCGCGACCTACGGTCAGACACGGCATACCCTCGTGCAGCGTGGTGACTACAACGGTCCCTACCTTCCCGGTTTCCTCGCCCGCACCTCCACGCAGACCAAGCGCGACGGCGCTCCCAAGCGACTGTTCCAAGCTTTGGACCACATCGTCGGCAATGTCGAACTCGGCAAGATGGATGAGTGGGTGACGTTCTACAACAAGGTCATGGGATTCGTGAACATGGCCGAGTTCATCGGCGACGACATCGCCACCGACTACTCGGCATTGATGTCCAAGGTCGTCGCAAACGGCAATCACCGGGTGAAGTTCCCACTGAACGAGCCTGCCGTGGGCAAGAAACGCTCACAGATCGATGAATACCTCGACTTTTACCGCGGTCCGGGCGCCCAGCACCTGGCGTTGGCCACCGGCGACATCCTGACCACTGTCGATGAGTTGCGTGCCGCCGGCATCGAGTTCCTTGCGACACCCGATTCCTATTACGAAGACCCCACCTTGCGAGAGCGGATCGGGAGGGTGCGGGTGCCGATCGAGGAATTGCAACGCCGAGGCATCCTGGTGGACCGCGACGAGGACGGTTACCTTTTGCAGATCTTCACCAAACCCCTCCAGGACCGGCCGACGGTGTTCTTCGAACTGATCGAACGTCATGGGTCACTGGGATTCGGCAAGGGCAACTTCAAGGCGCTCTTTCAAGCGATCGAGCGCGAGCAAGAACGCCGCGGCAACCTCTGAAGGGCATCAACCGGCACCAGTGAGACGCATCCGTCCAGCCGGACGCCTTCGTCAATCCGCGAAGAGATCGTGGCACGCTTGCGCCGTCTCGTCGTCAAGCGGGAACCAGCTCTCGATCTGGAGTTCCTTTGCCTGACCCATCGGGCCGTCCAGCAGGGTGAAGACGTCCGGCTCCGGGTAGCGCGGGGCGTAACCGGCGGCCTGAAGCAGCGTTGCGGTCGCGCAGTGCGATGTCCAAGGCTTCGGCCAGCACCTCGAACAGCTCGACCCAACACAGTTCACCCTGGTCGGACACAACAGTGGCGGCTGATTGCACGCCATGTCGCAGCGCGACGCCCGGCTCAGGTTGCCGCGCTGGTCTTGACCGGTACCGAGATCCCGCACCGCCACGCGTTACTTTTGCGTTCACTGGTGGGATCTGGCCGACTACCCGGTATCGGGTCGATGTTGAAGGTGGCTCTGAGCAGGCCACGCCTTCGTCGCTTGCCGTTCGTTCTTGGGGGTGCTTCGCTGACACCAGCCGGCTCGACGGCGAGTTCGCTGAGCGACTGCCCGAGCCGCTGCTCGGTGACAACGCCCAATTCTCCGCGCAGGTCCGGCTGTTGCAGTCCTTCTCCTTCGATGCTGTTGATGAGCTCGCTGACATCCACGCGAGATTGACGGCTCCCACGCTGATGTGGGGTGCCGACGATCCATCCTTTCCGGTCGAGCACGCTCGCGCGATGACCGCCCAGTTCGCGGGACCGACGAGATTCGCTGTCGTCGAGGACGCCAAGCTGCTGGTGCATGAGGAGTCTGCGGAGAGGTTCGCCCGGTTGACGAAGAGTTCTCTGACTGAGTTTGCGGGTGTGGCATAACAAATTCGTGCCGAGAGGCGGTCAGCCGCGTAGCGTGAACTCACCTACGTCGATGGAGGATGCATGAGTGAGCACAACGGTCGGGCCAGTTCGGTGCTGTCTGCAGCGAACAAGCAGCTGTTCATCGACGGCGAGTTCGTCGGCGCCGAAGGGGGCGCCACCTTCGAGGTGCTCAACCCGGCCACCGAAGAAGTCCTGTGCACCGTTTCCGACGCCAGCCCTGCCGACGGTATGCGTGCGCTGGAGGCTGCTGCGGCAGCTCAGGCCGACTTCGCGGCGACCCCGGCGCTGAAGCGTCACGACATGCTGTTGCGGGCCTACGAGCTGATGATGGAACGCCAGGACGACCTCGCCCTCTTGATGACGCTGGAGATGGGCAAAGCGATCGCGGAATCGGCTGGCGAGATTGCCTACGCTGCAGAGTTCTTTCGCCACTTCGCCGCACAGGCGCTGAGCAGCACCGGCGGCGGCTATCAGACGTCGCCGCAAGGCGGTGCTCGGTTCATCGTGAGCAAGCAACCGGTCGGGCCATGCCTGCTGATCACCCCGTGGAACTTTCCGACCGCCATGGGTACCCGCAAGATCGGCCCAGCTCTGGCAGCCGGGTGCACGTGCGTGCTGAAACCAGCTCAGCAGACGCCGCTGTCGATGCTGGCGTTGGTCGACATCCTGCGCGAGGCCGGTGTGCCCCAGGGCGTGGTCAACATCATCACGACGACCTCGTCGGGTGAAGTGATGGAGCCGTTGATCACCTCCGGTATCGCTCGGAAGCTGTCGTTCACCGGATCGACCGGGGTGGGCAAGACGCTCTTGAAGCAGGCAGCGAACAAGGTGCTTCGTACCTCGATGGAATTGGGCGGAAACGCGCCTTTCGTCGTCTTCGACGATGCAGACGTCGACGAGGCGGTCGCCGGGTGTATGCAGGCCAAGATGCGCAATATGGGGGAAGCCTGCACAGCTGCGAACCGAATTTACGTGCAGTCCGGTGTGTACCAGGCATTCGCCGGCAAACTGACCACCGCCATGTCGCAACTCACCGTCGGCGACGGGACGCAGGAAGGCACCAAGGTCGGCCCGTTGATCGACCGAAAAGCCCAAGCAAGTGTGGACGCTCTGGTCCACGACGCGGTCGATGTTGGCGCGCAGGTGCTCACCGGAGGGCAACAGCCCGCGGGGGAGGGCTACTTCTACCCACCGACCGTTCTTACCGGGGTGCCCGCATTTGCCCGGTTGGCGAGCGAGGAGATTTTCGGACCGGTCGCAGCACTGATGTCGTTCGACACCGAAGACGAAGCAGTCGCTTCCGCCAACGACACCGAATTCGGGTTGGTGGCCTATGTCTTCACCAATGATCTGCGTCGCGCCCTGCGGGTCGCCGAGCGGATCGAGGCCGGCATGGTCGGGCTCAACCAAGGCGTGGTGTCCAATCCCTACGCGCCGTTCGGAGGAGTCAAGGAATCGGGTGTGGGACGCGAAGGCGGGTCGGTCGGGATCGAGGAATACCAAGAAACCAAGTACATCGGGATCACGATGTGATTACGGTCTTTGTGCTCTGCTCGTGGCGTGACAGAGTGAGGGCATGAGTCAACAGCCGGGGTGGTACGACGACCCGCAAGACAGCGATGTGTTGCGGTATTGGGATGGTGTGCAGTGGACCACGCACACCACTCCGCGCCAGCGCCTCAACCCCGCTCAGGGCGGGCAAGCCCAACCTGGATATGGGGCGGGCCAGGCGGGGTCAGGATCAGGATACGGCGACAACTACGGCCAGGGCACCGCCGCAAGTAGCAGCTACGGCGGCTACCAGCCGATGCCCGGCGGCGCCTACGGACAGGAAACCACTGGGGCGCGGACGCCGGACGGTCAGCCGATCTCCGGGTGGTGGCGACGTTTCTTTGCCCGCTTCATCGACGGCATCCTGCTTGGCATCCTGACGCTCGCGCTGTTGCCAGTGGTCGCCCCCGACTTTATGGGCACGTTTGAACAGTTGATCGATGCATCCATTGTGGAGAACCCTAACCAGGACGAGCTGAACGATTTGGTCGCCGAGGTGACCGGTCAAGCGGCCCGGCTCAGTTTGGCCAGTGCGGTGCTGTCGATCATTTATGAGGCCGTGTTCCTGAAGCTTGCTTCGGCGACACCCGGCAAGTTGCTGCTGGGCTTGCGAGTGCGTATGCGCGATCACCGGGGACCGTTGGAGTGGAGCACCAGTGCGATACGAGCACTCACCTGGTACGGCCCGTCGCTGCTCGGGGTCATCCCGATCCTGGGGAGCATTGCCGGACTGATCCCCATCGTCAACGGGCTGTGGCCACTGTGGGACGACAAGAAGCAATCGCTGAACGATAAGACGGCCAAGACGAATGTCGTCCGCAAGAACTCCTAGGCAAAGCTCTAAGCGCCTGCGGACAACACTGTCCCCGTCACGCCAGCCAGCCTGATCGGCGCATGGCCCTGGCCGCGAGCGCTCGCGTCAATCGTGACTTCGTCGCCGTCCTGCAGAAAGGTGAGCGTCGATCCGTCGCTGCGGGTGC
>JBARZG010000042.1:0-36822 GCA_049649785.1 Ornithinimicrobium sp.
AGCACGTCATCTGACCCGCTGAGCAGTTCGTGCAGCCGTGGAGTCCACTGCTTGACGTGACACTGCCCCATCCGAACAGTGATCCCCTTGTCGAACATTTCCATCATCGGCATCGGGTCGGCCATCCCGCCGTACACCCCGGAGATGGACACGGTCCCGGCGCGCCGCACGGCCATGATCGCGGTATGCAGTGCGGCCAGTCGGTCGATACCAGCCGTCTCGATCGCGCGACGTGCGATCGGACCGGGCAACTTGCCGGCTGTGGAGATCGCCGCCTTGGCCACGGGGTTGCCGTGCGCTTCCATGCCGACCGCATCCACGACCCCGTCCGCGCCGCGTCCATCGGTCATCTCCCGCACGGTGACGGCGACATCCTCGACCGCGTCGAGGTTCACCACCTCAGCGCCGAACTCTTTGGCCAGCAGCAACCTTTCCGGCACCCGGTCGACCGCGATGATGCGCTCGACACCCATCTGGGCGGCGCAGCGGATCGCCAGTTGACCGACAGGCCCGAGACCGATTACCGCAAGCGTGTCGCCGGGCCCGACGTTGGCATACGCCACGCCCTGCCAGGCGGTGGGCAAGATATCGGAGAGGTACAAATAACGCTCGTCACCGTGCCCAGAGCCCACCACGATCGGGCCGAAGTCGGCGTGCGGCACGCGCACATACTCAGCTTGGCCGCCCGGGACCGAGCCGTACAGCGAGGTGTATCCGAAGAGCTTGGCGCCTTTGCCCTGCTCGCTGACCTGCGTGGTCTCACATTGCGCGAAGAATCCGCGGTCGCACATCCAGCATGAGCCGCAGGAGATGTTGAACGGCACGACGACCCGGTCACCAACAGACAGGTTCTCGATCGCAGAGCCGACCTGCTCGACGATGCCCATGAACTCATGCCCGAGTACGTCGTCCTTGGCCAAGTAGGGAGCCAACACCGAGTAGAGGTGCAGGTCCGAGCCACAGATCGCGGTTGAGGTTACTCGCACGATCGCGTCGGTCGGTGCCTCGATCTCCGGGTCTGGGACATCTTTGACTTCGACATCTTCGTCGCCTTGCCAGGTGAGTGCTCTCATGTCGGCGACGCTACGCGGCTGCCTAAGGCTCTGCATGTCGAGCGCCGAGATGAGGGGAGGCGTACTCTCACCGGCATGACTGCACCCGTGGCTTTGGTCGCCGGGGCCTCGCGCGGCCTTGGATTGTTGATCGCCGGCAACCTTCTGGACCGCGGCTATCGAGTGGCGATCTGCGCCCGCGGCGCCGAGGAGCTCGCGTCTGCGGTCGCTACGCTGCGTCCCCGCGGTGCTGTGACCTCGCACGTCTGCGATGTCGGCCACCGCGACCAGGTGTCGGCACTGGTTTCCTCACTGACCGCCAAACACGGTCAAATCGACGTGCTGATCACGGTGGCCGGCACCATTCAGGTCGGCCCGGCGGAGTCGATGACACTGAAGCACTTCGAAGAGGCTATCTCCACGATGCTGTGGGGACCCGTGCAACTCACCTGGGCCGTCCTGCCACAGATGCGAGCCCGCCGCCAGGGCCGAATCGGCACGATTGCCTCCATCGGGGGCATCATCGCGCCACCCCACTTGTTGCCCTACGCCACGGCGAAATTCGCCGCCGTCGGGTTCTCCGAGGGCCTGGCGACCGAACTCTCCGGCACTGGGGTGACCTCAACTACGGTGGTGCCGGGGTTGATGCGCACCGGGTCACACGAGCGTGCCCTGTTCACCGGCAAACAGGGACGCGAGTATGCATGGTTCGCCCCCTCAGCCTCGCTGCCGTTCATCTCGATGAGCGCCGAGCGAGCCGCCGCCAAGATCGTGGAGGGCGTGTTGGCCGGGGAGCCACACGTCGCCCTTCACCCGATCACGCATCTCGGCATCCGAGTCAAAGGACTGGCCCCATCGACCACGGTTCGGGCCTTAGGTCTGGCCGGACGCCTGCTCCCGAAGAGTCCGAGCCCGGCCAAGAGCGCGACCATCGAGGGTCACGTGGCAGCCCGTTCACTGGGCTCGACCGCCGTGGACACGCTGACGATGTTGGGATCTCGGGCAGCGCGACGGTTGGGCCAACGCGTCGGTCGCTCTAGCGGCGCAGATTCTCAGTCGAGCTGAACTGTTTCGTTCTCCCCGGCATCGGGGGTGCCGCCGGTCAGTTTCGCCTTCAGCATCGCGATCCCGGTGCCCACGCCACCTGGTGAGTCCCAGTACTCGGCAGTTTCGGCGTGCACCCGCAAAAGCACAATCTCGTCGTCCTCCGGGCCGGCCGTGAACCACGCCGCGGCGAAGGCGTTCCACAGTTCTTTCTTCTTCTCCACGTCATACACCAGGCTCGCCTGGCCCTTGAGCGAAACCCACGCCGAGTCTTTGACGAAGGCGACGTTGACGTTCGGGTCAGCCTGGACGTTGGCGACTTTCGGTGAATCGGCTTCGCTGAAGAACCACAGGTCACCGTCGAACTCGACCTCTTGAACCGCCATCGGTCGGGAAACGAGCCCGCCGGCTAGATCGACCGAGGTCAGCATCGCGGTGCGCACGCCGCCGATCAGGTCTCGAACGGTGGCCATCCCGCCGTCGTCATGGTCGTCGTGGCTCGGGTGGGATTGATCGCTCATCGACCGTTCTCCTCAGGTGCGGGTTGTCCTCACCAGGTTAGGCCGTGACACACCAAGTCGCACTCTGTGCGGATGCGCTCGGCTGAGTCCAATGGACGGCCGGTGGGAGCTTCCAACCCCAAGGCGGCGCAACATTCACACAACACATCGTCGTAGGCGAGGCTGACGGCCTGCATCCGCTGCATTTTGTTCGGGGCGTCCGAAGCGTCCAACTCTCGGAACTGACGTTCCAGACGAGAGAGATCGGCAACCAATCGCTCCAGTGTGACGCTCCCGCGACCCAGTCGGGGCAGTTCGGTGCTGACTGTGACTCGCGGCCCGCGTCGAAATCGCGGGCTGAGGCGGCGGTAGAGCACGACGATTATCGGTGAGGCGAGGCACAGCAGCCACAGGGTCAGCAACAGGTCCATGGCGGCACTCCTTCGTCGGCGCTAAGCACATGCTAACCGGTGGATCGTTCCTTTGACCGCGTACGGCCTAGACGAGGCTCCCCATGCTCGACTCGCGGCCGTGACCTAGGCTCGCTGGCATGCTCTTCGCACCGGCGAGTGACACCGCCGAGGTCAGTGAACGCCTGGTGCTGCCCGACCTGTCCTGGACGGCTCTCGGCATCGGCCTAGCGCTCCTGGCCGGGTCTGTTGTCTTGGGATTCCTCCTTCGACTCATCGTGGCCCGATACCTGGCCTGGCGTGGCCGCGGGCCAAGCGCCGTGTCCGTGTTCAGCCGACTTTTGCAATGGATGCTGATCGTCGTCGGCGTGGTGATGGCCCTGACCGTGGTCTTTCCGAGCGTCCGACCGGTGGACATCCTGGGCGGGCTAGGCGTCATCTCGATCGCCGCCGGTATTGCCTTTCAAACCGTGCTCGGCAACATGTTCGCCGGCATCATGATCTTGTCAAAGGGACGTTTCGTGGTGGGCGATCAGATCGGCGTGCGCGAGGTGCGTGGCACAGTCACCGACATCAGCCTCAACAGCACCACGGTGCGCACCTTCGACGGTCGCCAGGTGCTGATCCCCAACCAAGTCATCCACTCGGATCTGGTCACGGTTCAAACTGGCTATGAACAGATCCGGACCAGTGTCGAGGTGCAGATCGACGCGGCCGCCGACCCCTTACGGGCTCAACAGATCGCGGTCGAGGCGATGAGCGAGGTCCCTGACGTCTTCGGCGACCCCGCCCCGCAGGCGTTGTTGATCACGTTGGACAAGGGCGCGCTGACCATGGAGTTACGATTCTGGTCCGGCGCTCGTCAGCTGGAGACACGGGAGGCACAAGACGCGGTCATCACAGCCGTGCTCGCCGCTTTCACGGCAGCCCAGGTCCGGCTTGCCGATGAGATTCAGACCATCGAAGCGGGGCCCGACCTACAGCGAGCCCTCCGGCCCTCACCAACAGACTGACTCGGTCAAGGCCATAGCCAGCATTGCCGTGACACCGCAGAACGGCCGTGACCTCGGTCGCCGGATCTCAGTGCCTGCCACCGTATAACGCATACCGATACCGCCGGTCACGGGTCGCACCCCTGTTGCTCAGCAGTACGACCCGTGACCGGGTGTTGACGATGGCCTACAGACCGTCGATTCGATTCGCCGGAGCGTTCAAGGGTGAGTTCTCACCCATGTAGTCGACCAGGTTCTGCAAGTCTTCCGGACCGCCCAGCAGCTTGGTGCCGTTGGTGAAGGCGGTGAAACTGTCGCCGCCTTCGGCCAAGAAGTTCAGCGTCGAGACCCGGTATGTAGCATCGGGCTCCAGCGGCACCCCGTCAAGCGTCATGCCGCTCACCTTGGACCCCTGGGCAGCCGCGGCGTTCCAGGTGTAACTGAATCCTTCGCTGACGCCGAGGGCCAACTGTGGGCGGCTGCGGTCCGGATCGAACTGCTGCTCCAACACGTCCTTGATGTCAGCGCCGGTCATGTCGATCGACACCAAGATATTCCCGAACGGCATCACCGAGAACGCTTCGCTGTAGGTGACCTCTCCTGGCTGTTCGTCGCCGCTGGGTGCGACCAACAACTCGGCGCGAACGCCGCCGACGTTCATGAACGAGATCTGCGCTTTACCCTCGTCGTCGCCGTCGGTGCCCCACAGGATCGAGTCGGCGATCAAGTCCGCCAGCGGTGTCTCGATACCTCGGTCGCCACTGGCATCACCAGTGATGTCTTCGGTGATGGTGCCGACAACTTGTCCACCCACCTCATCGGACTTCGACTTCCATTTGGCGATCACCGCATCGATCTCCGGGTCTTCGACCAGCCGGAGCACCAGCTGGTTGTCGGCCACGGTCTGGTCGCGCACAACGTCGCCATTGGCCTGGCTGAGCACGACATCGGAGTCGGTCACCACGCGCCCATGGAAGTTCGCGCTGGTCACCAGGCGCGAGTTGCCCTCTGGGTCCGGGATGTCACAGATATACGTCCCGTTGGTGTGGCCAGTGACGATCATGTCGATGGCGGAGTCCATGTTCTCGGCGATGTCCACGATCGGACCGGAGATACCCTGACATTCGTTGTACTCGCCTTCTTGAAAACCGCCCTCGTGCAGCAGCACCACGATGGACTCCACACCCGCGTCCTGGAGCTGGCCCGCCGCAGCATTGGCCGTCTCGACTTCGTCTAGGAAGTCGACCGAGGACACGCCTCCTGGGCTGACCAGGGTCGGGGTTGCCTCCAGCGTCATGCCGATGAAGCCCACCTGCACGCCTGCGATTTCTCGCACGTAGGTGCCGGGTAGGAAGGTTTCGCCGTCGTCCTTATTCACCACGTTCGCCGCTAGCCAGGGGAATTCGGCGCCCGGATACGGTTCCTCCGGGAAGTAACACCCATCATCGGGGTGGCAGCCACCGTTCTGCATGCGCAACAGCTCGTCCGTGCCTTCGTCGAACTCATGGTTGCCCACGCTGGTGACATCCAGACCCATCACGTTCATGCTTTCCACGGACGGCTCGTCGTGGAAGATGCCGGACAAGAAGGGCGATCCGCCGATGACATCACCAGCGGCAACCGTCATGCTCTGATCCGGCAACGACGAGGCCCGGAGCGCGGTCAAGGTGGAAGACAGGTACGTCGCGCCGCCGACGGGCTGACCGTCGATCTCGGCACGGTCATCGGGCTCCAGATGTCCGTGGTAGTCATTGAAGGACAGCATCTGCAGGTGCACCTGATCGATCCACCCCGGAAGCAGCTCGTCGAACACGAGGGCAACATCGTTGGGCACCGCCCCCGGTCCACCCAGCAGGGTCACCCCCTGCGGCGAAAGCCGGTCCAGCGCGGTCAGCGTGGCCTTCGGCGGAAGCGGGTCGGTCAGCAGCAGCGGGACACCCTCGAAGCCGGCTAGCGCGGAGCCGGTCAGCGCATCGGGGTAGTTGCGGCCAGTGGCCACGTATGCCGTGTCGAGGTCCTTCGGGTATGCCTCCGCGATCACTGCGGCTGTCTTGAATCGGTTTGCGCCGAACACTCGGGTGGTGGCCGGCACGATCGCCGTGATGGCTTCCAGCGTCGGGTCGCTGACCGCGTTCGGGCCGCCGAAGACCACGACTGCCTGCGGGGCCAAGTCGGCCAGTGCCTGCGCGGTTGGCGCGCTCAGCTCATCTGAGGCGGTCAACAGGATCGGCGCGCCGGACGAGCCGGCGACCGCGCCACCGACCAGGGCGTCGGGGAAGTCCTCACCGGTGGCGACATAGACGACCGGCAAGCCGGACGGGAAGGTTGCAGCAACCTTCGCGGAGGTCTCGTATCGGTCTGCTCCAGCCAACCGGGTCACCTCGCCGTAGGGCTCCAAAGCGGCCTCGACGTCGGCGTTGATCCGCCCTTCACCGCCGACGATGACGATTTCCTCCGGATCAAGATCTTCCAGCGCGGCAATGGTCGGCAGTGGCAGCGTGTCAGTCTTGGCCAGCAGCACCGGAGCGGCGGCGCCGGCTCCATCGTTCTGCAGCCCAGGCACGCCGTCGGCGTTGCCGGCGTTGGAGCGAGCGGTCAGCGCGTCCGGAAAGACCGTGCCGGAGGCGATGTAGACCACGTCCACATCGTCGGGATACTCGGCGGCGACCAGAGCTGCCGTCTCGTAGCGATCCGTGCCGCCGATGCGTTCGGTGATGCCTTGCGGCAGCGCAGGCGCGGCTGGAGCAACGGAGGGGCTCGTCGTGGTCGTAGCGCCGGCGCCGATGGCCGCCAGCGCTGGCGCAGCCAGCATGGACACACCGGCCGCGAGTGCAATGACGCGCCCAGCCCGAGTACGAGATCGTGATTTCACCGTGCGACTCCTTCAAGGTGGCCGAACACGGCTCTCCGCAGGGAGCACACACGGCCGAACTGGGTCCTGGCTGTCAGTAATTTGGCCAATGTAGCCCGGGTCGGCAACGCTCGCATAGGGATGCCCGAGAGCACATGGTGAACTTTGCGCAAAGAGTGGAGCACCGATGACCTCGTTGAGACCGGCCCCAAGAGAGCCGGCGGCTCGACAACGAGCCTGGCAGTGACAGACTTGCGGTATGCCTGCCATAGATAACACGCCGCCGACCTTGGCCATCATCGGCGCGGGGTCGGTGGGCGCCACGATGGCCTACACCGCCCTGGCTCAAGGCATCGCCCGCCGGGTGGTGTTGCACGACATCAATGCCACCAAGTTGGAGGCTGAAGAACTCGACATCTCCCAGGGTTTGTCGTTCATGCGGCGCGGCGAAATCGTGACAAGCGACGACATTGAGATCGTCCGCGGCGCTCGAATGGTCGTTGTCACCGCTGGGGCCAAGCAGAAACCTGGCCAGAGCCGGATGGATCTGGCTGCATCGACGATCGGGCTGACGCGCACGTTGTTGCCGAACCTCTTGGAGGTGGCTCCGGATGCGACCTACCTGATGGTCACCAACCCCGTCGACGTCGTCACGACGGCCGCGCTCCGGGTGACCGGCCTTAATTCGCAACAACTGTTCGGGTCGGGCACGGTGCTGGACTCCTCGCGGTTGCGGCAGGAGATCTCCGAACGGGTAGGCGTGGCTGTGCAGAGTGTCCACGCCTACGTCGTCGGCGAGCATGGCGACACCGAGTTCCCGCTATGGAGCGCGGCCAGTATCGGCGGCTTCCCGCTGCTCGAGTGGTTCCACAACACCGGGCGTTTGGATGAGTTCGAGCGCAATGACATTGCGGCCAGCGTGATGGGAGCGGCGGGCCGCATCATCGCCGGCAAAGGAGCCACCAACTACGCCGTGGCTATGTCGTGCTGCTCAATTATTGATGCAGTGCTGCGCGATGAATCTCGGGTGATGCCAGTCTCCACGTGGCTGGATGAGTACTACGGCATCAGCAATGTCTGTCTTTCGGTGCCGACGGTGGTGGACAAGCACGGCGCACATTGGCGGATGCCGGCCTCGATGACCGACGAAGAACTGATCAAACTTCGGCGCAGTGCCGACTCGATCAAGAAGATTGCCGCCACTTTCGGCCTGTAGTTCGACGGCCCAACCCTTGGCCGGTGTTTCTGGCGCTAGCGCACCACAATCACCGGCCGGGGCGCTCTGAGCCCTGAGAGAGCGCGGCCGGAAGGCGTATCCGCACCCGGCATCCGCCCGCTACGTTGGCGACCCGAACATCTCCCCCCGCCTCGGTGACGATCGCCTGGGTGATCGACAGCCCGACGCCAACACCGGCAGCAACATGCGGGGTACGCGAGGCGCTGCCACGCCACCCTGGCTCGAACATCCGCTCGATGTCCTCCTGGGACAGCCCGCCGCAGGTGTCAGTGACGTCCAGTCGGGCCATCGCCTCCATCCCGCTCCCCGCCGGTTCTCGAGCTACTTCAACGCAGATCCGTCCGGCACGCGGGGTGTACAAGATGGCGTTGCGGACGACGTTGGCCACTGCTCGCTCCAGGCGAGCGGCGTCTACTCGCACCGGCATCGAGTCGGTGCCGTCGATGTCCACCCGGACACCCTGTTGCTCGGCGACGACGTGCTGACTCGAGACCACATCGTGCATCAGCTCGACGACGTCCAGCACGCTCGCGCTGTCCGCCGGCGCGGGGTCGGGGGCCCCTTGGGTCAGTCGAGATATCTCCAGCAAGTCGTCCACCATCCGGTTCATCCGGTCGCTCTCATGTCTGATCCGACGGTGGTAGTCGGCCGGGTTGGGCGCGATTCCGTCCTCGAGCGCTTCAGCCATGATCCGGATGCCGGCCAGCGGCGACTTCAGATCGTGACTCGCCCAAGAGATCATCTCGCGGCGGCTGCGGGCCAAGGACTCCTCGCGTTCTCGCTGAGCACTTTCGGCGGCGACGACCGCATCCACCCTGCGCACCGCGCGATAACTGAATACCCCGCAGATGAACGCGATCGGGACGCATACCCCCAGCACCAACGCGACCAACGCCAGGTCGTCGGAGGACAAGAACATCGCACGGGCAGTGACCCAGATCCCGGCCGCCATACTGGCCACCACGACGACGGGCCCCATCGCCGTGGCTGCGGCCACTGAGCGGCGCGCCAGCAACAGTGTGGCCGCTGCGCCGGCAACTCCGACCGCTCCGGCGCTCCCGGCAGCCAACGCCACCGCTTCGACCTCGGGACGCATCAGGGGGACCGGTTCGCGCAGACAACTGGCTGCATCAGGTATGCCGATCCCAGCGGTAACCCGAGCCCCATACCGTCACGATGTGCCGAGGCGATGCCGGGTCGAGTTCGACCTTGTTCCGCAAGCGGCGGATATGGACTGTCACCGTCGAATCGTCCCCGAAGTCCCATCCCCACACCTGCTGTAACAACTCCTCCCGGCTTTGCACGACGCCGGGGTGCGTCATGAGGTGAGCTAGCAGGTCGAACTCACGGATCGTGAGGGCCAGATCCTGTTGCCCTCGACGAACTGCTCGGCTGGCTGGATCCAGCACCAGGTCGCCGTCCTGCACCGGGCTACCGGCTCGTGGCGGTGAGCCTGCCCGCTCGCCTGCCCGGCGCAGCAAAGCTTGCACGCGAAGGACCAACTCGCGGGCACTGAAGGGTTTGACCACGTAGTCATCGGCCCCGATCTGTAGCCCCGCAATGCGGTCGGCTTCGCTCGTACGAGCGGTGAGCAACAGGATCGGCAATGAGGAGTCGATGGCGCGCATCCGACTCAGCGCCTCCAGCCCGTCGATACCGGGCAGCATGATGTCCAAGACCACCAGATCGGGTCGATGCTGCGCCACCATATCGACCGCGCTGAGGCCGTCGGCAGCGTGCATCGTCGGCAAACCGGCTCGATGAAGGTATGCGGTGACGACCTCGCGCACGGTGTCATCGTCGTCGGCAACCAGAACGGTGGGCACCTCAGCAGCGTAATGCGCGCAGCGGTCAGCAACTCTTACCGAGCGCGAACGGTGGCAGCGTCATACCATCTCACCCGGACCCGCACCCGCCCGATCAAAGGACGTTCTCGTGCCGCGGACCGACCGACCCGCGCCCGACCCGGGGATACGTGCCGTCCTCGTGATCGTGTTATTGCTGAGCATCATCTCCTTCGCGCTCGGCGCCATCGGTCCATTCGGTCCGACGATGAGTTTCGCCTTGCTCATCAGCGGGGCTGTGTTGGCGATCGCCGTTGCTGCGCTGACCAAGGTCGCTACCAGCCGCCGTACGTAACCCCTCCTCCGCGGAGCGTCGTTCGTGAGGCGCCGTTCGTGAACCGCCGCGAAACTGGGCCATGATGACCCGTGTGAACTCCCTTGATCGCGCCCGCCGACTCCTGGACGCTCACCCCCTGATCGACGGACACAACGATCTCGCCTGGGCGGCCCGCGAACACGCCTCATACGACTGGGATGTGCTGGACCTGCGCGCCGGAAGCACCAGCACTCATACCGATATCCCGCGGCTGCGCGCGGGCGGGGTAGGCGGACAGTTCTGGTCGGTCTGGGTGCCATCCACCCTGTCGACGGACCAGGCGATCATTGCGACCCTGGAGCAGATCGACGCCGTGCACGCCATGATCCGGCAGTACCCGGAAGACCTCGCCCTGACGCTAGGCGCCGCAGACATTGAGGCCGCCCAGGACCGCGGCCAGATCGCTTCGTTGATGGGCGCGGAGGGTGGACACTCGATCGGCAACTCGCTCGGGGTGTTGCGGATCCTGCACCGCTTGGGCGTGCGCTATATGACCCTGACCCACAACGACAACACCGACTGGGCGGACTCGGCCACCGACGAGCCGGTGCATGGCGGCCTCACGCCGTTCGGCCGGGACGTGGTGGCAGCGATGAACCGCCTCGGCATGCTGGTGGATCTCTCGCATGTCTCGGCCGACACCATGCGCGACGCGCTGGAGGCGTCGGTGGCGCCAGTGATCTTTTCGCACTCCGGCGCACGCTCGATCTGCAACTCCCCGCGCAACGTGCCCGACGACGTCCTCGCCGCGATGGCCAGCGGCGGCGGACTGTGTATGGCGACGTTCGTGCCCGACTTCGTCTCCCAGGACTGCTGGGATTGGCGGATGCACGCGGCTGAAGCTGCTGCCGCCGATGGCATCAAGGCCACGGACCTCGAAGCCTTCAAGCCGTGGTCGCGCCGGTATGCCGCATCTCACCCGGCGCCAACCGCTGCGATCAGCGATGTGGTGGCGCACATCGAGCATCTGCGCGAGGTGGTCGGGGTGGATCACATCGGTATTGGAGGTGATTACGACGGGGTGCCTGACCTGCCCGTCGGCCTCGAGGACGTCTCGTGTTACCCGCAGCTTTTTGCAGCCTTGGCAGGGCGAGGGTTTGGCGACGATGACCTCGCCAAGATTGCGCGCAGCAACATCATCCGCGTGCTGCGTGCGGCCGAGGACGTCGCCGACTGAGCGCCTGGCACCCGGTGGGTGGGCACCCGGTGGGCGGGCTCCCGGTAGGCGGGCACCCGTGGGGCGGCACCCGCCGAACCGGCCCGTAATGCGCGGGCAGCACCTCCTCCCTAGGCAGGAGTCAAGACCTGGGTCTCGAGCCGGGCGTAACTCGTCTCCATGCCATCGGTCATCCCCGTATCCAGGATCATGTCGCGCATCTCGGCGTTCGGGTAGGTGATCAGGATCGACAGCAACGTCCCGCCAGCGACCGGCGTCAATGTCGTCTCGTTGCGGGTGCCCTCACCCGGCATACCGATCATGCGCTCCGTGGTGACGAAGCGGCGGGTGGGCGCGGACTCCAGCAGTTCGCCCTCGAACCCGAAGCTGTCCGCACCGTTCGTCCACTCGTACCGGTAGGAGTTGCCGACCTCGGTGGCCACCTCGCAGACAGGCATGGTCCAGCCATCTGGCCCGAGCATCCACTGCTGCATGAGTTCCTTTTCGTGGTGGGCGCGCCAGATAACGTCGACCGAGCCGTGGATCACGCGGCTGACCCGCACCTGGGTGTCACTGAGGATCTGGGCCATCGCCGGCAGGTCGGCCGCGAACGTCCGCAGGTCCGCGAGCACCGCGTCGATTTGGCCCATGGCCGCCTTCATCCCGTCTTCCATGCCCATTTCGAGCAGGTTGGCGAGGTCCTCGGCGCTGCTGAAGTAGGAGGTGGTGGTGACCCGCGCTCCGCCGGGAGTGGATTCAAAGGCGAAGACCGCTCGCATAGACGGCATCTCAGCGTTCGGGACGCCGTCTGGCGTCGCGAAGCCGTCCAGCACCTCGAACGACTGACCCGGCTCGACCGCGAGCCACTGCCAGTAGCCGCGGGAGACCGCGCCGTCCGGCATGGGCATCTCGTATGCCGACCACCCTCCGGGCGCGGCGTCGTGCCGGGTGAAGGTCGCGGGGCATTCCGGCGGTCCCCAGAACTTCTCGAGTTGGCGCGGGTCGGCATACGCCTCCCAGAGACGCTGGACGGGGACCGCGAAGTCGGCGACCACCGTCATCGTCAGCGCGGCGGGGTCTTTGGTGATGGATGTAACGGGCATGATCGAGCCTTTCAGTGTGGGGGTTCTTCGGTCAGCAGCGTGTCGAGTCGAGCGACGCGATCGCGCCAGATTTGCTCGTAGCGGTCCAGCAAAGCGCGGGCTCGCGCCAACGCTTCGGGGTCGCCGCGGACGACGCGCTCGCGGCCTTTGGCTTCCTTGGTCACGAGCCCGGCTCCTTCCAGAACTGCAACGTGTTTCTGCACCGCGGCGAACGACATGTCGTATGCGGCAGCCAGCTGTGACACCGACGCTTCACCGGTGAGGGTGCGGCGCAAGATGTCGCGACGTGTCGTGTCGGCCAGGGCCCGGAAGATCCGGTCCACCTCGGCATCGCTGAGTTCACTATCTACAACCATTTGGTTGTACGTTAGCGTCGAGACCGCCCGCGGTCAACCCCGCAGGTAGCCGGAGGACGGATTCCTGGGCGGTTTCCGGTGTCGTTGGTGGCGCCTATGATGGACCCGAGGTGTCGTCAGCGTGACCAACTGACCGAAGTGCGCTCGGCCGACCGGAGCGTGCGCATATTCACTCTTCGCGACGTGTATCTGCGCACTTTCCGGTCACCCGCGAGCAGAACGGTCATCCGCGAGCAGAACGGTCATCAGCGAGCACTTGATGACCTCAAAGCGAAGTTCGTACGCTCCAACAATGGTCGCGGGTCCGCCTCAGTCGCCGGTGACGATCCCGGACGTGCTGCGCTCGGTTCTCGATGCGACGCATACGACAGCGGTGTGGCTCAATCAGGCGGGTGGCCTCAAGTTCGAATCCGATGGCCCGAAAGCAACCGATTCTTAAAAGCCGAGCCGGGCATCGCAGTCGTCGGGATCGGTCGGGGACTGCGAGCTCTCCACGACGCTTTGCCAGTCGAGCTGTGTCCCTTGCTGGGATCAGTGCGGAACGCGCGCCGGAGGCTGTTCGACAGCGACTCGGTCACCAACCAAGCGTCGACCGCTGGGTGGTGTGCCATGGAGATGCGTGCGCCCCGAACACCTTGCTCGACACCGATGGACGACTCGTTGCCCACGTTGATCTAGGCGCGTTGGGAATCGCGGACCGTTGGGCCGACCTCGCCGTGGCTTCCCTCAGCTTGGAGTGGAACTTCGGCCACGGCTACGAGTCAACGTTCTTCCACGCATACGGCATCGAGCCGGACCCTGAACGCATCGCCTTCTACCGTCTGCTCTCCGACTTGACCCCATGAGCAGGTAGGGCCGCTGTCCGTAGCATCGACCGTGTGGCTCGGTTGGTTCTCCTCAACGGCGCGCCGGGCAGCACTGTGATGCAGGTCGATACTGGCGCCGCCATCGCTGATGTTACCCATGGCCCGGCGGCTCTGCACGGACTCGGTAGCTCAGGGAAGCAGCGCGGCGATTGCCGGGAGCCGCCCGAGCAGGTCATCCAGAGATCGCCGGCTCCGCTCCGGCTCGCCCAGTGACATCAGATGGACGATCCCGTCGTCGCCGGCCAGCGCAGCCTTCGGTATCCACTCCAGCATGATCTCGATCCGGGTCGGCACGGCGTGCAAGATCTCGAGCGCGGAATAACTGCCGTAGACGGACGCGATGAGCTGCAGCCGTTCTGCCGCGAGCTCACGTCCAATCTCTGCCCACAACGGCACGCAGTTCCAGGCGATGAAGGCTATTTCGAGCAAGGGCGTGGTGGGTCCAGCGAGATCCCAGTCGAAGACTCCGACAAGGTCGTCGCCCTCGAAACACACGTTGTACGGAGCAATGTCGTTGTGGCCGATCATCGTCGGCTCAGCGACCTCATCGAATCGCCACGGTCCGCCAGGGTCGAAATCCCCGACGGCGACGTGGAAAGATCGCGTCCACTCGACGATCGATCGGATCTGCCCGCTACTGAGCATCTCGACATCGATATTGACGACGCGACCGGGCAGATAGGTCAGGACCTCGCGCCCCCGCTCATCGAACCCCAATACCCGGGGGACAGCAGTCAGGCGTGGTCCCGCGTGCTCAAGCAATGCGTGCACCGACGGCGTCCAAGGCCCCGCTACTCGCCGGACGGTGTCCCCGACGCGCCACACGCCGGCGACATTGCCGTCGAGCCGTTCTTCGAAGTCGTCCATCCGCACTTCCGCATTCCCTCACACCCTTGGTCTGCCGAGCGGGTGTTTGGCTCTGATTCGAGCCCTTGTTGCCGGCCGACCCCGCGTGGCGCCACCGGCTACCCGCCAGCGGTGAATTCCCCCGAGCCCTCGACCCGTACCGGAAGACCGTCCAGGCTTTCCGGCACCTGGTCAGCCGGTAGGTCGTCGGCAAAGAGCACCATGCACGGGGCGCCATCGGCGCCTTGGCCAATGCCGAAACCATGCACCCCTTGGTGTCCGGCCATGAACCCCTGCGCCTCGGCGACCTGTTGCGGCGCGGCAATATCCCCCGGCGGGTGCGCCTTGTGCTCGTGATCACCGAGCGTCAGATCGTCCATGTTCGCTTCGTCGCCGGTCTGCGTCTCGCTCGTCGATTCATCGCCTGTCATCTTTCGAACGTAGCAGGGGCCCGGCCTCCCGACTCGATAAGAGATTGCGACAGGTCACTGCTGTCGCAATCTGCACGTATCGAAGCCGCGCCCGACTCCTCTTCACCTATGTCGCAGCCACAGCGCGGGAGCGGCCCGCCAACTGACGACGTAGCACCTGCAGATGAGGAAAAACCCCATGGAAAACGAAGATCTCACCGCCGAGGCGGTAGCCGTACCAGCCGGTTTCGAGGACGTTGCCGCAGCCCGCGAGGCGGCCGAGGAGAAGCTCCTCGGCACAGCCAATGTCGTGGGTGTCGGACTGGGCTACAAGATCAGTCACGGCCAACAGACCGAGACCAAGTCTGTGATGGTCCTGGTCAGCGAGAAACTGCCGGCTTCGATGTTGACCTCCGGCGACGCTCTGCCGAAGACGGTCAGCCAGATGCCGACCGACGTGGTCGATGTCGGCTATCTCTTCGCTGGCGATAACACGCCGGCGCAAGATGTGGACGCACAGACGTTGGCGAAGCGGGTTCGCCCGGTGCGTCCCGGATACAGCGTCGGGCACTACAAGATTACCGCTGGCACTATCGGCGCCGGGTGCTACGACCTATCCCCGGTTCCCGGCAAGCCGCCGCGCTACTACATCCTGTCCAACAATCACGTGTTGGCCAACTCCAACCAGGCCAACATCGGCGACCCCATCTACCAGCCCGGGCCGATCGACGGAGGCACCAAGGCCGACACCATCGGCCGGCTGTCCCGCTTCGTCCCGATCAAGTTCGACGGAACGTGCAACGCCGTCGACGCAGCCGTTGCCGAAGTGCCGTTCGACATGCTGGACCGCGACATCTACTGGAACGGCTACCCATCCTCGGCGGTCAAGGCCGCAAAGGTCGGACAGTTGCTCAAGAAGACCGGGCGCACCACCCACTTCACCACCGGTCGGGTCACCGCGATCAACTCCACGGTGAACGTGAACTACGGCGGCGGCAACGTGGCGAAGTTCTGCAACCAGATCGTCACCACGGACATGTCCGCCGGCGGCGACTCGGGCTCGTTGGTGTTGGACACCGACAACAACCCGGTCGGACTGCTGTTCGCCGGATCCTCCACGGCGACGATCCTGAACCCGATTGCCCAGGTGCAACTGGCCCTCAAGGTCCGCGTCTGGCCGTGATCACCCTGCGGGCACAGCATGTTTTCGACAGGCAGTCCGCTTCAGCTCAGATAGCTAACACCGGTCAACCGCTGCGAGGAATCCCAGAGCCTCGCAGCGGTTTCGGCGTTGTGCGAGGCATCCGTGGAGACGACCCGTACCGGGGCCCCGCGCGACTCGCCCAACCGGCGCGGACCGTAGTACTCCCCGCCCAGCACATTGGGGTCGGTGGCAGCCCGTAGGGTCGGCAACGCGCCGGCGTCAGCATCCTGGACAACGCGCTCGAACACGGGACGAAGCGCCGGTGCGAGCCGATCTGGGACCAGGTGATTGCCCAAGTTGGTCGATGAGATTCCCGGGTGCGCCGCGACCGCCATGACCGGTATGCCGTGGCGTGCCAGGCGACGGTGCAACTCGTAGGTGAAGAGCAGGTTCGCCATCTTCGATCGGCCGTAGGCGAGGGTCGGCGTGTAGTTGTCGTCCAACTCATGGATCTGATCAACGTTATCGACGGTGATGTCTCCTGATCGGTGCGCCAGGCTGGACACACTGACAACCCGCGAGTGGGCCCCGTCCCTGAGCAGCGGCAACAGCAGCCCGGTCAACGCGAAGTGGCCCAGGTGGTTGGTGCCGACTTGGGACTCGAATCCATCGGCGGTCAACCGCGGCGGCGTCATCATGATCCCGGCGTTGTTGACCAACAGGTCCAGGCCGGAGACCACCCGAGCGACCTCTTCGGCGAACTCATGCACCGACGTCAGGTCCGCCAAGTCGAGCCGCAGCACGGTCGCCTGTCCCCGTGTTCTCCCGGTGCCCTTCACCGCAGTCTCGCCGCGCTCGACGTCGCGACTGCTGAGGATGACATCCGCGCCGTGCGCCAGCAGTTGCTGGGCCGTGCTCAACCCGAGACCACCATTGCCCCCGGTCACGACGGCGGTCCTCCCGCTCAGATCGGGTATGTCTGAGGCATTCCAACCCTGGCTCATGGCCTTAGTCTCCTTCGGTAGTGGGGGCGCGACCGCCGACCTCGCCCTGCTCGGCGCCCGCCGACTCGACGATCGGCCGTTTGCTGTGCCGGGTCTTCAAGCGCTGGCTGGTCGGGACCAGGTGGGCATAACCCCACGACAGGCTGGTAGCCACGCTCATCCAGATGGCATACGGGATCAACAGAATGCCGACCCACACCACGCTGTTGAAAGCGATCAGGACGAGCAGCCAACTCAGGACTGTGGCCAACGTCAGCGAGGAAGCGGCTATCCCTAGCCGGTGCGGCACGTAGAACAGGTAGGCCCAGGCAAGCGCGAAGACGACCGAAGCGGTCAACGTCACCCCGAAGGTGATCGCCACGACGCGAGGCTGGGTGTAGCCCAGCACCCAACTCGCAGTCCCGAGCACAAGGAAGTTCAGCGGCCAGATGATCCCGAAGACCTTGTCCGGTGGCTGCCACCCGGGCTGTGGCAGCGAGGCGTACCATCCCGGCCTGCGAGAGGTCCAGTAGCCCGACAACGCGGCATACACTGCGACAACAGCAACCATAGTCAGGGCAACGACAAGACGGGCATCCACCCGGCTACTATCTCAGGTGCCTCTCCGAGGATGCTGAACACCGCCGCCGCGCTGACCGACTCGGCCTCTCTGACGCTCTATTGCCATCTCTATGTATTGCGATAGACAGCGATAGCGCAGCCAATCCGAGGGCACGAAGCAGATCCAGGACGGCCCCCTACCGAGACCAGGCCGGAGGTGAGGTCATGCGAAGTAGGCTGAGAACCATGACGGTCGCTCAGCACAGCGCCATCGATCTCAACGCAGACCTCGGAGAGTCCTTCGGGACGTGGCGCCTCGGTGATGACGAGGCGATGTTGGACATCATTTCCAGCGCCAACATTGCCTGCGGCTTTCACGCCGGAGACGCCCTGACTCTGCAACGTACCTGCGCCGCCGCGGCGGAACGAGGTGTCGTGATCGGCGCCCAGGTCGGCTATCGCGACCTTGCCGGATTCGGTCGCCGGTTCATCTCCATGGATCCCGCCGACCTCACCGCCGATGTTCTCTATCAGCTCGGCGCCCTGGAGGCCATGTGCCGTGTCGCCGGCACCCGGGTGCGCTACGTCAAACCGCACGGCGCCCTCTACCACGCCGTGGCCGACGACGCAGATCAGGCGGACGCCATGATCGCAGCGATCCGCGCATACGACCCGTCGTTGCCCCTGATGGGCTTGGCCGATTCCACCTCGCTGACTCGCGCCGCTGCCGCTGGCCTGAGCACGATCACCGAGGCTTTCGCCGACCGAGGCTACACCGCGGCCGGGCGTTTGGTCCCCCGAGGATCGCCCGGCGCAGTCCTTGACGACCCAGCGTTGGTGGCGGCTCGGATGGTGCGCTTGGTCACCGATGGGGTGATCGAATCCGACGAAGGAACCCACGTGGCGGTCCGTGCCCAATCGATCTGCACTCACGGCGATTCCCCTGGCGCCGTCGCGATGGCGCGAGCCGTGGCCGACGCTTTGGCCGAGCACGGCGTGCAGATCACCTCATGTATCGACGGCAGCGGCCAGTGATGCGCTCATGATCGAAGCCCGAGCATTGCCGATGGGCGAAGATGCCCTGCTGATCGAGGTGGACGACATCGCCTCGGTCGTGGCCCTGCATGGAGAGCTGCACGCACAGGTCGATCGCGGCGAGGCGCCCTGGCACACCGTGCAGGACCTCGTGCCTGCAGCACGCACAGTCCTGCTGATCGCACCCGATGCCGACCTGGCCGCCCTGGCAAAAGCTGCCGTCAACGTCGCGAAAACCCTGGACAAGCCCGGTTCCGTGAGCGAGGCCGGCGATCACCTCTCCGGAGACCGCCGCGAGGACAGCCCCGTGGTGACCATCGCGGTCACCTATGACGGGGAGGATGTGGACGATATCGCCAGCATCACCGGTCTGACTCGGGACGAAATTGTCGAGGCGCACACCGGCACTCCCTGGACGGTGGCGTTTTTCGGCTTTGCTCCTGGCTTCGCCTACCTTGCCGGCGGCGATCCTCGACTACGGGTGTCTCGCCGGGACAAGCCGCGCACGAGCGTGCCCCGAGGGGCTCTCGGGTTGGCCGGTGAGTTCAGCGCGATCTATCCGCGCAGCTCCCCCGGTGGCTGGCAGTTGCTCGGCCATACCGAGGAGCTGATGTGGGATGTCGAGGCGGACCCGCCTTCCCGGCTGCAACCCGGTGACGAGGTTCGTTTCGTCGTGGCGGGCGAAGAATGAGTGCCTTGCAGGTCACTGACACTGGCACGCAGGTCCTGCTGCAGGACGCCGGGCGCACCGGATTGGCCGGGATCGGGGTGGGGCGAAGCGGAGCCGCCGATCGCGCCGCCTACGAGTTGGGCAGCCGACTGGTAGCCCACGGCCCGGGTCGAGCGTGCCTGGAGGTCACCTTCGGTGGCTTGGTCGCCACCATTCACGGCAGTGTCACGATCGCACTCACCGGGGCCGATGCCCAAGCAGTCGTTGACAGTCACCCGATCCCGCACAGCGCGCCCATCGAAGCGCGCGACGGTCAAGAACTCCGTCTCGGTATGCCGAGCGCCGGGTTGCGCACCTATCTCAGTGTTCGCGGCGGCTTCGACGTCCCACCGGTGTTGGGGTCGCGCTCCACGGACACGTTGGCCGAGCTCGGCCCCGACCCCGTCACCGCTGGGGACCTGCTGGCTGTGAACACCTTCGATGGAGCCTTTCCGAACGTCGACATCGCCCCGGTACCGCTCCCCGCGGCCGGCCGGGTGCGGTTGGAGGTCCTACCCGGCCCGCGGCGTGACTGGGTCGCTGACCCGGAGGCACTGACCGACCCCGACGTAGGCTGGACGGTATCCGACCGCAGCAACCGGGTCGGCGTGCGGCTGGACGGCACGCCGCTGACTCGCAGCCCCGCATACCGGGACAAAGAGCTGCCCAGCGAGGGTATGGTGCGCGGCAGCATCCAGGTGCCCCCCGATGGCGGGCCGGTGATCTTCCTCAACGACCACCCGGTCACTGGCGGCTACCCCGTCGTCGGCGTCCTGACTACGGCGGATGCGGACCGCGCCGCTCAGCTACAACCGGGCCAGCCGGTCGAGTTGCGTTGGGTGGCCCGATGAGTTCACCGTGGGATACCACCACCTCGGATGCCACCAACGCCGACCCGGTGGCCGACGCGATCCCGGCGCAGGCTCCGCGAGGCACGTCCTCGGTGGCCGGCCTTGCTCCCGACCAAGCTCGCGCCCGCTTCGCCGCCGGCCTCGCACAGCCGACTGCCGGGTGGTGCGCCGGTTACGCCCAAGCCAACGTCATCGCCCTGCCCCGCGACGCAGCCTTCGACATGCTGCTCTTCGCGCAGCGCAATCCCAAGCCCTGCCCCGTCCTGGAGGTCATCGACGCGGGGTCGCTGCGCTGCGAGGCTGGCGGCACCGTGTTCAGCGATCCGCGCAGCGACATCCGCGCCGACCTGCCGCGCTACCGGGTGTACCGTCGCGGCGAGCTCACCGACGAGGTCGGCGACGCATCAGAGCACTGGCGGCAGGACCTGGTGACGTTCATCATCGGCTGTTCGTTCACCTTTGAGCACCCTCTTCAAGCCGCTGGCGTCCCGGTGCGGCATATGGCCGCGGGGCGCAACGTGCCGATGTACCGCACCAACCGGCCCTGCCGACCCGCCGGCGCATTGTCGGGTCCCCTCGTGGTCTCGATGCGCGGCATACCCCCGGACCGGGTCGCCGATGCGGTCCGCATCTCGAGTCGCTACCCGGCCGTGCACGGCGCACCGGTGCACGTCGGGGATCCCGCCGCGCTGGGAATCGAGGAGCTTGATGAGCCCGACTACGGCGACCCGCCTGTGCTGGAGCCGGGCGACATACCCGTCTTTTGGGCCTGCGGAGTCACCCCGCAGGCAGTGGTGGCCCATTCACGTCCGGAGGTGGCGATTACCCACGCACCCGGATACATGCTGATCACCGACGCCGCAGACGCTGACTACCTTGTGCCCTGAGCAGGCGTCCGCGCCGCCCGACGGCGACTCGGGTGACGGAGTTGTCTCGACGTTGGTCGCCCACCTCGGATCGGCCATGATCGCCACCGGTCAGCCGGTCAATGAAGTCGAAGAAGAGCTCGTTGAGATCGGCGCGCGCTGGGGTTTTCGCGGCATACAAGTCGGAGCCGCACCCACCGGATTGATCGTCGCGCTGCACAGCGGCGGGCCGGCGACCTATGAGTCGGTGACCGCGCCGGTCCGGCTGGACCAAGCCGTCGAGGTGCGGCGGATCAGGCACCAACTAGCCTTCGGCGACCTCGACCCGCCCACCGCGTTGGCCCAGTTGTCGGTGCTGCGCGGACAACCTCCCCGGTATGCAGCATGGCTTACCCACACCGCGTGGATCCTGATCTCGGTGGGGATCGCCATGGTGCTCCAGCCCGGGTGGCCCAACATCGCCATCGTGGCCGCCAGTGCCCTCGTCGTCCTCCTCTTGCTCTTCCTGGCACGTCGTTTTCAGATGCTGAACACTTTGCTGCCCACGTTGGCAGCGTTTTTCGTCTCGCTCGTCGTGTTCTGGGCGGCCGACATCGGACTGATCGAAGGCCCGTTGCGAACGGTGCTGCCGCCACTGGCCGTGTTGCTGCCAGGAGCGTTGATGGTGACCGGCATGACCGAACTGGCGGCCGGCCATATGCAAGCAGGGTCAGCCCGGCTGGCCTATGGCCTGGTCAAACTCGGCCTGTTTGCCCTCGGAGTCATCGCCGCGACCGCGCTGCTCACCATCCCGTCGACCATGCTGGTCAACGAGCGTGTCGACAGCATCGGGTGGTGGGCGTTGCCGGTTGGTTTGCTGCTGATCACGTTCGGCATCGCCTTCATGGAGAGCGTGCCGATGTCGATGACGCCGTGGGTGTTGTTGGTCCTGCTGATGGCGGGCGGAGCTCAGTGGCTCGGGCACCTGTGGGATTCGGCAGCGCTCGGCGGCTTCCTCGGGGCGATGGCGGCCACTCTGGGAGCGACCTTCGTGGAGTTGCTGCGCCCCCAGTTGGCTCGGCTCGTGTTGTTCCTACCGGCCTTCTGGCTGCTGGTCCCGGGCTCCCTCGGTTTGATCGGGGTCACCCAGTTGGTGGCCGATCAGGGCGAGGTAGCCCAAACCGTCCTCGATGTCGTGGGCGTTGTCTGCGCGATCGCGTTGGGTTTGTTGGTGGGGTCCTCGATCGGCCTGGCCCTGCGCAACCGGCTGCGTCCGGCGCCGGCGTTGCCCTAGGCATCTGGGGTGCCGAGCAGCCGAGCCGGACGGGCCGTTGCAGCGCACTAGGCTTTGGTGATGGCCTGGTTCAAGCGCAAGAACTCCGAGAGCGACGCCGCCGACGCCGAGGGCGACGGGCCGCAGACCCCAGCGGCCGCGACTGAGGTCGATGAGTACGGACGTCCGAGCACGCCGGTGGCGCCAATCGAGGACAACGAGCGCGAACGCATCGCTGAGTGCCTCACCGAACTCGCAGAATCCGGGGTCGACGTGGACGACCTGTCGTCGTTGAGCCAGGGCCTCGATGCGGCCTACAGGTCCTGGTCGCAGGCCCGTGAGCAGGATCATTCCTCCATCGTGCGCCGATATGCCATCGGTGTCGGGGAGCATTTATCGCGGCATACCGACCTGGACTGGGCGATGGTCAGCGATGTTTTCGGCACTGACCTCGGTCTGGCGGAGGGACCGCGCGGGGCGCTTGTGGTCGTGCCCGGCAACATCGTCGCTTCTCGTTGGATGCGCGGCGAGACTCAGTGGATTCCGGACGTCGTCGGACATCTGGTCCGCCGCCGCGAGCGGTAACGGCACGGGGTTTCTGGGACCGCGACGAGCGTCACTCCGCGCGGCTGTCGCACAGCAGCGAGCGCCAATTCTGCTGCGGGCCTACCGGTATGTCGCCAGCCAGCGGCGGTCGATCCACCGCTTGGCGATGCGTGCGCTGCGTCCGCACCACCAGCGCTGCCCACGCCAGGCCAGGCCCACACCACCGCCGAGGTCGAGGATCTGCAGCGGATGAGGCGAGGGGACAAACGAGGGAAGCGGTGCCCCGGCCGCGCGGCGGATCAAACTGTCCAGCAACACTGGCCCCTGGCGCACGCCGTGCACGCCAATCTTGGCCAGCGGCGATGGCGTGAAGTGGGCGCAATCTCCCACTGCATACACATCGCTCGCTCCGAGGTACTGCAACGTCGCAGACACCGGTATGCCGTCAGCACCAGCACCAGCACCAGCACCAGCACCGGCACCGGCACCGGCACCGGCACGGCCAGCAGTCAATCCGAGCTCCGCCACCAACGGGTCGGCAGCCAGCCCGGTGGCCAACACCGCCATGTCGTGGAACAGCACCCGCCCATCGCTGACGTGCACGGCATCGCTGGCCATCCGGCATACCGGGGAGTTGGTGGTGACGATGACCCCCCGACGGTTCAACACCGCCTGCAGCTGCCTTCTGGCGGACTCGGGCCCCTGCGGCAACAACGTCGGTCCGGCCTCGATCAACCTCACCCGCAGGCCACCGCGAGCAGACAGGTGACCGGCAAGCTCAATCCCGGAGGCACCCCCGCCGACGATCGTGACCTCTGCCGAGCGACGCTGACGTTGTGCACGCTCGATGGCCGCCTCTACTCGCGACGGCAGGAAGGCGAGATCCTGCAGCGGTTTGATTCTCACCACGCCCGGATCGATCTCCTGGATGCCGCTGCTGGACGCCACGCTGCCGAGGTTGAGGCTCAGCACATCCCAGCGCAGAGCGGCTCCGAAATCGGTGCGTGCCCGATGACGTGCCAGGTCCAGGTCGGTCAGCCGACCGACGACATGGTCAACGCCATGGGCCCGCGCCAACTGCGTGACGCTGATCTGACCACACTGGGGGCTGAGATCCCCCGCCGCGCTAGCTGAGGCAACGCCGCTGTACCTGAAGTCCCCCGGCGCCACGAGGGTGACCTGATATCCCGCGGCGGTCAGCCGTTCAGCGTGCGCGAGGAGATGAAGATGGCTGTGGCCAGCGCCGACGAGCAGCAGGGACGCACGTGAGACGGGGGCCATGCTGGATCACCCTACGGATGGACGTAGCGTGTTCCTCGACCGGCCTATCGGTGGCGGGTTGTGGACCTCTCCGCCACCGTGGGTAGGACCGTGGGAGCACCGTGCGCAGCTTGGGCAGGCGCTCTTCATGGATACCGTGCTCTTCATGGACACGGCGGTCTTAGTTACTTCCGACTGGAAAGATATCTCGCCATGACGTACTCCCACGATGACCTTGATGACGCACAGTGGCGCGATAAGCGAATTCGCCGTCAGCGCTATATCGCCGTGGTGGTGATCATGGCGATGGCATTGCCCGGTGGTTTGGCGCTGTGGTCGTTGCTGAACTAGCCCGAACACAGCTTGCTGATCACATCTGCCAGGCCCGAAGCGCCCAGCGGCTCCCGGGGGAACAAAGGGATCTGCACGATCGGGCATTCCGGTAGGGCCTGACGCAACACCACCAGATGTGTCTCTTCGTCGGCGCGGCGTTGTGACCAAAAGTCTCCCGCAGAAACAGGTGCGCGCCGATTGACGACCAGCGCGCTGACACCGGCCCCCAGGCGGTGGAGGTGACCGTGCAGGTCGATCGTCTCTAGCACGGGCAACCGTTCGGCGGCCAGCACGACGACGAATCCCGTGTTGTCCCGATCGGTCATGACCGAACGCAGGTTGTCGAAGCGACTTTGGCGACGCAGCAGGATCTCCCGGATCTCAGCATCTCGCTGCGCGCGAGGCCCGACCTTGCTAACAGCGAATGCGCGGCGAACGCGGCCTCGTCCACGCTGCGGTTTCGGCACCACATCAGCGCCCGGGTCGGTTTCGGTGGGGCGACGATCCAGGTTTGCCATCGCATCGTCGAACCGCCTGGACCGGTCCTGGCGACGCAAGAGATCGTCGGTCCACGCCGATACGACCGACGGCATCGAGAGCAACTGCACGGTGTGCCCGGACGGTGCAGTATCGACCACCACGAGGTCGTAGACCTGAGGCGCGCCCTGGATAAGGTCGGCCAACCGCTCCAAGATGGCGGCCTCTGCCGCCCCCGGCGCCGCTCTGGCCAGCGACAGATGCTTGGCGACCTCCTCGCCCAGGTGATCGGGCATCAGTCGCCGGATGGTCCGCCCGGCTGCCTCCAGGTGAGTCTGCATCGTCTGCTCCGGGTCCAACTCACAGGCGTCCAGGCCCGGCGCAATTTCGCGAGCGCTGTCGCCGATCGACACCCCGAACAGATGCCCCAGACTGTGCGCCGGATCAGTGGAGATGAGAAGCACCTTTGAACCAGCCTGGGCCCGAGCCAGCGCGAGCGCAGCGGCAGTCGTCGTTTTGCCCACTCCGCCCTTGCCGCCAAAGAACAACACCCGGCGGCGGGCCGCCAGATCGATCAGCATCGACCAAGCACCGCCGGTCCTTGGCGCCCGGGCATGCCCGATGGCACTGCACCTGCCACAGCTGCCACGCGGGGGGCACCTGTCACGCCCGCCACGCCCCAGTGATGCCTCGTGGCCCGGTGCAGGTGGCTATCGAGTGGTACGCGATTCAACAGCACGCGATGCGGTCCAGCGGTGAATGGTCCAAACCGATCCGGCGATGCCAGTCGTGGAAGCGGTCGTAGACAACGGGCAGCAACTCGATCGCATACCAACTCATCGGATTGGGCACCCCGAGCGCTTCGCTCAAGATGATCATCAGCACGACGTCGTCCTCGTCCTGGCGTGCCCGCGCAAAGGTCTGACGATATTTGCCGGCCAACACGGCGTGCAACCAGTGTCGCGGACCCGCCGGTGCCGGTACTGCGTCGCCGTTGGGAGTCATCGGTCGCCAGTCGCAGTCATGACATGGACGGTCGCCGTCACTCCATCGGCAGGTGGAGTGACTCCCTCGCCTCCCGGGATCACCACATCGCTAGTGGGAGTCACTGCGCCCGGCCGCGGCATCGGCCATCTCTTCGGCCCAGTCCCGATCATGACCATCGGCTTTCGCGCTGCGCATCGCTGCCACAGCCTCGATGATGACCCATACGGCGGCAACCAGGATGACGATGTCCAAGCCCAGCAGCAGCCAATTCTGATCGTCCCAGAAGGTGCCGAGCTGCACGAAGAGGGCGAAGACGGTCATCGAGAGCAAGAAGATCAAGGGCACCATCACCACCACTGCGCTGCGCCCTCGCCGAAGGAGCATGATGGCGATGATCGACAGGGTGAGCCCGGCCATCAGCTGGTTTGTAGTGCCGAACAAAGGCCAGATCAGCATGCCGCCGGACCCGTCCGCGCCGGAGCCGAAGGTGAGTCCCAGGGCAACGCCGAGGGCAATGATGGTCGCGACGCCTTTGCCGAGGCTGACACCGACGATGTCGCCGATCTCCTGCACGACAAACCGCTGCAGCCGCACGCCGGTGTCCATCGTGGTGGCAGCAAACAGGATGGCCGTGGTGGCCAAAATCGTGGCGCTCAAGGACTGCGGTAGCCCCAGGCCGTTCTCGACAATCGCTCCGCCACCTTGCACGAATGCCCCCACGCTCCCGGCGCCGAACTCGGTGTACGTGTCCTGCCATGCCTGCAGCGTCGCGAAGCCCGCCGTGGTGGCAAGGATTGCGCCGAGGGCAAGCAGACCCTCCCCGACCGCACCGAAGTATCCGACAAATCGCGCGTCCGTCTCTTTGTCGAGTTGCTTCGAGCTCGTGCCCGAGGACACCATCCCGTGGAATCCCGAGATCGCTCCGCACGCAATCGTGACGAAAAGCAACGGCACCATGCCCGGTGTGCCCTCGGGCACGTCGGAGTTGATCGCCGGGGCCACGATCTGCGGAGCCGAGAGGAGCACCGCGCCGTAGAGCAGGCCGAGGGCCAGAAAGAGCTGAAGCCCGTTGATGTAGTCCCGCGGCTGCAACAGCATCCAGACCGGCAGCACGGAGGCAATCCCGGCGTAGATGAACAAGATGACGATCCACGCCGAGGCCGCTGGCAACCCCAGCACGGTCTCCGGCAAGGACAAGGGCACCTGGTCGCCCAGCAGGATCAGCGCATACAGCGCGACAACGCCGATCACCGAGACCACGGGCAGACTCGCCCACCCGCGATAGAGGGCCTGGCCGATGATCAGGGCCACTGCGATCGCTCCCCAGGTCGGGATTACGGCCGTCGGTGTCGACACCAAAAGACCGGAGATGACGACGGCGAACGCCGCGTTGACCATCAGCAGCAGCAGGAAGATCACGACAAGAAAGAGGTTGCTGCCCCGCATACCGATGTACCGCTGGGACAACGCACCCATCGACTGGCCTTTGTTGCGACTCGAAGCCCACAGAGCGCCCATGTCGTGCGCGCCCGCGAAGAACACGGTGCCGATGGTCACCCAGAGGAACGCGGGCAACCAGCCCCAGATAACCGCTATCGCTGGTCCGACGATCGGCGCAGCCCCTGCCACACTGGTGAAGTGGTGCCCCCACAAGACGTACTTGTTGGTGGGTACGTAGTCGACGCCGTCTGCAAGCGCGTGCGAGGGCGTGACTGCGTCGTGTTGGAGGGCATAGACGTGCGTCGCGAGATACTTGGAGTAGAAAAGGTAGCCGCAGAGAATCATTGCGGCTCCGAGCAAGGTCAAAACGATTGAACTCATGGTCAACTCCGTTGTCGACGTGCCCATTGCGTCTGGACTACTCACGGTAGGGCACATCAGCACTCGGCGCGACCAAATGCCCAACTTTTCCGGCGTCGCGGGACCGTTCTCGCTCAGGCCCGAAGTCGCGAGTTCACTCTTGGACCTACTCGGTGCGCTGAGCCACCAGGTCGATGCTTATCTCCAGGTCGCGTCCGGCCATACCTTTCATCTTGGTCACGCCGAAGTCGTAGCGGTTGATTGTCGTCGTTCCCACCACCCGGACACCGTCGCCCGTTGCGGCGAACTGCTGCACCGCCACGGTGACCGGTCGCTCGTTGCCGATCACCCGTAGCGATCCGGTGACCGCGTCACCGTCGAAGTCGCCGACCGTCGCCGACGCCGCGAACTCGATCAGCGGATGAGCCTCGACCTCAAGGAAGTCTTTGGACTTCACGTGCTTGTCGCGCCGTGGCGTGCCGGTGTCGAAACTGGCCGCATCCACTCTCACTCCGACGGTAAGGGGGGCGGCGGCTTCCGTGGCAGGCGGTACGGTGATGCTGCCGTCGTGCACGGTGAAGGTGCCCGTGACGCCGCCGAGCCCAAACATGTGTCGTGTGTCGAAGGTGATCGTGCTTCGTGCCGGATCGATCTCATAGGTGCCACTCGGCGGCAGATCTGGAGTCGTCGTCATCGGGCTCTCCTTACGCGGGCTTGGTAGGATGGATGATATGTCAACCATAGGCCTGAGTGAGGCGGCCAGCAAGCCATGACGTGAGACTGTGCATCTGTGAGATCACCGCTGCTTGACTATCTCGACGAGCTCCACCGAGCTCTGACCCCGAACACCGAAGGACAGATCGCGGGGTATGCGGAGTCTTTGTCCGGTCTTGATCCTGCCGAATTCGGGATCGCGCTGACCACGCTTGACGGCATGACCTACGCGGCCGGCGATGCCGATCGCGAGTTCGCGATTCAGTCGATCTCTAAGGCCTTTACCTACGCCTTGGCTCTGGCCGACAGCGGATTCGACGCCGTGGACGCGAAGATCGATGTCGAGCCCTCGGGGGAGGCATACAACGAGATTTCGCTGCAGGAGGGCACCGGTCGCCCCGCCAACGCCCTGATCAATGCCGGTGCCATTGCCGCTGCCTCGTTGGTGCGACCGGAAGCAGAGGACCTCGGCACCATCGGCGCGGGGGCACGGCGGATCCGGACGGCATACTCCACGATGGCCGGGCGAGAGTTGACGATTAGCGATGACGTGCTCGCCATCGAGCGGGTCGAGGGGGACCGCAACCTGGCGATGGCGCATCTCCTGCGTAGTTTCGGGGTCATCGACGGTTCTGCTGAGGACACCGCAGACGACTATTTTGCGGCGTGCGCGATCTCGGTGACTGCCCGCGACCTCTCCGTCATGGCCGCGGTGCTGGCCACCGGCGGCGTGCACCCAGTCAGCGGAGAGCGATTGCTGAGCCAGCCGGTGGTGGAGCGCGTCCTATCCGTGATGTCGACATGCGGAATGTACGACGATGCCGGTGAGTGGATGGTGCGAGTCGGTATGCCGGGCAAGTCCGGCGTCGGTGGCGGCATCATCGCGGTCGTGCCCGGTCAGGTGGGGATCGCCGTCTATTCGCCGCGTTTGGATCACCACGGCAACTCGGTGCGCGGAGTGCTCGCCTGCGAGCGACTCAGCAGCGACCTTGATCTGCACCTCATGCGCGGCGCCCGGATATCGCATGAAGCGGTGCGGGTGCGCTACCCGATCGCGGAAGCACCCTCCGGTGTGCGCCGGCAACCCCTAGCCCAGGAGTCGCTGATCCGGTTCGGGCATCGCGCCCTCGTGATAGAGGTGCAGGGCGACCTGACCTTCGGGGCCGCCGAGTCAGTGGCACGCGAGCTAGTGACCTTGCCGAGCACGATTGAGTTCGTGGTGCTCGACCTCCGTCGGATCACCGACGTCACCGACTTTGCCAGGGCAGCGATGCGCCACGTCGAGGAAGGATTCGAGCGCGACGGGCGCCGCATTGCAGTGGTAAATGACTCCGGCCGTTTCTCCGTCGAGGAAACCTCGAGACCCGCCCACTTCTTCAGACACCGGCGTGCTGCCATCGAATGGACCGAGGAGCAGGTGCTCGCTCGTCATTGCACCGCCCCCAGCCACGCCCCGGCGGTCGACGCGGCACACAGCTTGGTGCTGTCTGGCCTCGACGACGCATCGACTCGCGCATTGCTCGCTCGGATGAAGCCGCATACCTTCGCAATAGGGGAAGTGGTGGTGCGGCAGAACGACGCTTTCGCCGGCATCTTCGTCATCACCCGCGGTGTCGTCGAGACGACGGTGGCTGACACCGAGGGGGAACAACAGCGGATGACAGTGTTGGGACCTGGGATGACCTTCGGGGAGTTCGGACTGATCGGTGATGGTCGGCACGCGGCGACCGTTACTGCGATAGACGCCCTGGAGGTGCAGGTATTGACGCCGCTGGCCTTGGGTGAGGTCGAACATGTCGACCCCGCCCTGGCCCTACAGTTGTGGCGCGCAATCTCCGCTGACGCGTTTGCCCGGGTCCGCGAGCAGTTGGCCGACCTCGGCGAACGGTCACGCGACGCTGACTAGCTAGGCCGACCTCCGGAAATGCTCGCGAGTGCCGTCGCCACAGGGCCGACACGGGCCGACACGCGCCGACATCCCAAAATGCCCACGAGTGCCGCCTTCTAAGGGCAACTCGCGAGCACTTCAGGTGGTGATACCGCGGCACATCAATCCGCGGTGCCGTTCTCCGGTTGTGCTGCCTTCAGGCGCCTGCGCCGGACATCACGCGGTCGGTCTCCAGCAACGTCTTGAGGCTGGACAGGACCCAGGGCCATCCGCCACCACCGGCCCCGGCATCGCCACCACCGGCGATGTCTTTGGCGGTATTGGGAGCGCCCGTGCAGTCATGAGTCAAGGTCAGGCAACAGGCGTTGCCCGGGTACTCCTTAATGTCATAGGTCAGCGTCGTGTCTGGCTCGTCGTGCCACGCGGCCGACCAATGCTGCACCAAGCGGTGCGGCGGGTCGACCTCAAGGATGGTGCCAGTGGCCGCAAGGTCACCCATTCCCATCTCCTTCATCTCTGGAGTGGTCAGGTCACGCATCGCTCCGCCGGGAACCAGGTCCATCTCGACCTCGCCGCCGTAGCCATAGCGCGTCGTGAACTCTGAGGTGGTGATCGCGTCCCAGATCGCCTGCGCCGGGGCGTCGATGTAGATCGCGAACATCTGGATCGGCGGCGCCGTTTCGTCCGAGGCGGCCATGCTCTGATCAGCAGCGCCCAGCTCTGCCGATGCCTGCTCTGGCGCTGACTGCTCGGCCGCCGTCTGCTGTGGGTTAGTGCTCATGTCTTCTCCTCGAGGTTGCGTTTGAGTTCGGTCAGCGCCGTGGTCTGACGCTGGGTGTACTTGCCGATCCACCGGTCGTGAATCAGTTGGATCGGCACGGGGTTGAGGTAGTGCAACTTCTCCCGGCCCTGCTTGCGAGTCAGGACCAAGCCGGCCGCTTCGAGCTGCTTGAGGTGCTTGGAAACACCAAAGCGCGTCATCTCGACACGCGTCGCAACCACCTGCTCTAAATCACCAAGGCTGCGGCCGTCCTTGGCGAACAGGGCGTCCAGGAGTAGCCGCCGGGTCGGGTCAGCCAACGCCTTGAACACCTCACTTTCTTGCATATCCCAACCATAGGTGACCTTTTAGTCACCTGTCAAGCGCCGGTTCGACGGCGGCGCAAAGACCGCGAAACGGCGCAACCTCACGCTCAAGCGCAGCGAGATCGCTACAACTTCACGCTCAAAGCGGCGCGATTACTGCAACTTCACGCTCAAGCGCAGCGAGAGTGCTACAAGGGCTGACCGGTCGCGGGCTTGGCCTGGTGATCACGAAGGGCGTGCCGGTACGTACCCCAGCCGGGTGTCGACCACGTTGAGCAACGGGCCGGCGTCGAGCCACCGCTCGGCGTTGTCGACAAACTGCAGCGCCAGGGCCTCCAGCCAGCCCTTCGCGTCTCCGCTCATGTGTGGCGTGATCCGCACGCCGGGTATATCCCACAGCGGGGAGTCGACCGGCAGCGGCTCGGGGTCGACGACGTCGAGGCTGGCCCCGTCGAGACGGCCGGCGTTCAAGGCGGCGATCAGGTCGTCGGTCAGGACGCTCTCACCGCGGCCGACGTTGATCAGATGTGCGCGCGCCGGCAGCGCCGCCAGCACCCGCGCATCCACCAACCCGCGAGTCTGGTCGGTCAACGGCGCCACGACCACCAGGTAGTCGACATCCCCGACATGCTCGGCCACGTCCGCGCTGGCCAGCACGTCGCCGAAGTCGGGGTCACCGGAGCGGGCGGTGCGCCCGAAGCCGCGCACCTGCATACCGACGGCCCGCAGCAGGTGGGCACACTCGCGCCCGATGGCGCCGGTCCCGACGACGGCGGCGATGGCTCCGTTGACGGTGGTCGTCTCACGGTGCTGCCATACGTGCTCGCGCTGCAACTCGGCACTGCGGTGGGTCTGCTTGGCGTGGGCAAGCACAGCGCCGAGCACGTACTCGGCGATTGGACGATCGAAGACGCCGCGTGCGTTGGTGACCATGATGTCGCTGGCGCTCAACTCGGGGAACATCAAGGAGTCCACGCCAGCTGCCGCCACATGAACCCACTGCAAAGCATCGCAGGAGGACCAGGCGTCGCGTAGCGCAGTGGAGAAGAAGTCCCAGAGAAAGAGGACGTGAGCGCCGCGTAGCGAGGAGTCGAGGCCGGCCGCATCGGTGATCCGCACCTGCGCCCGACCGTCCAGTCTGTCCAGGTGCGGCGGGCGATCATTGAGGTTCTTGCTCAGCACGGTGATCACGGGGTGGCCGGTCATCGCGTCAACGTAGGATCGCCGTGCCACATTGTCAACAATCTGCGGAGCAGTCAGGATGGCGGGATGAGCGAGCGGGAGCAGAGCGCGGCGGCGCCGTTTTCGCCGCAGGAGTATGCCGACCGGCTGGCCGGCGTGCAGGCCGCCATGCAGCAGCGTCAGATGGACGCGCTGATCGTCGCGGACCCGGCGAATCTGTACTACTTGTCGGGCTACAACGCCTGGTCGTTCTACATGCCGCAGTGTCTGGTCGTCCCGGTCAGCGGGGTTCCGCACCTGTTCGCTCGGGCGATGGACGCCCAGGGCGCGCACTACACGGCATACCTGCCCACCGATCAGACCCACGGTTATCCCGAGACCTTGGTGCATCGCCGCGACGCACATCCTTACGACTGGATCGCGGACCGGGCGCGCGACCTCGGACTGTTGCACGACTCCGCGACCGCGCCGGTCGGCGTGGAACTCGACGCACATTACTTCTCGCCTCGTGGCTTCATGGCCCTATGCCAAGCGTTGCCGTCCACGACGCTGGTCGACAGCCACGAGCTGGTGAACTGGGTGCGGGTGGTGAAGTCGCCGGTCGAGCAAGACATGCTGCGGATCGCCGGTGAGATCACCGACCAGGTCATGGCTACCGCGATCGAGCGCATCGAGGTCGGCCGCAGGCAATGCGATGTGGTCGCCGAGATCCAGTACGCCCAGACGTTGGGCGCGCGCACACTCGGCGGGGATTACCCGGCGATCGTCCCGATGCTGCCTACCGGCGCGACGGCCGGAACGCCACACCTGACGTGGTCCGATCTGCCGTTACGCGCTGGCGAGGCCACCACCATCGAACTGAGCGGGGTCTACCGGCGCTACCACGCACCACTGGCTCGCACGGTGAGCCTCGGCACACCACCCAAGCGCTTGGCTCATTGCGCCGCGGCCACCTCCGAGGGCCTGGCCGCCGCACTGGACATGCTACGGGCGGGTGTCACCGGACGCGAAGTGCATGCAGCCTTCACGACCAGCATCGGCAGGCACGGACTGACCAAGGAGTCCCGGATCGGCTATTCGATCGGGATCGGCTACCCACCGGACTGGGGGGAGCACACCGTCAGTCTGCGCGCCGAGGAGGAGACGGTGCTGCGCTCGGGCATGGCGCTGCACGTCATTCTCGGTATGTGGATGGACGGGTGGGGATACGAAACGTCCCAGTCCGTGCTGGTCCAGTCGGAGGCTGCCGAGCTCCTGACCCACCTGCCCGCCGAGCTGACCATCAAGACGAGCTAGCAATGCCGACCTCAAACCCACCCGACCGCCACCGTCCACCGCCACCGTCCGCACCGTTCAGCACGAGAAGGAGTCACCATGAGCACCACAGCCACGCTGCCCCTCGCCGACCGCACCCACGGCCTTGTCGGCTCGGTCATCGACTCGAGCACCGCGCTGTTGGCCGCGCAGAGTCACGACATCGTGCGCTTTGCAATGGGGTCACCGGCCGCTGAGGCCATCCCGACGCAAGCGCTCGCGGAGGTGTCCCGGACGGCGTTGGCGGTCGGCCGCGCCGATGCATTCGACTACGCGGCGACCGAGGGGGATATGCCGCTACGCGAGGCCCTGGTGCAGATGCTGGAAGGCACCAGCGACGCGACCTCGCTGGACCGCGTGACGATCACTTCCGGCGGGATGCAAGGACTGGACCTCGCCTGCAAGCTCTTCGTGAACCCGGGCGACTACGTCAGCGTCGAGTCGCCGACCTACACCAACGGCAGCGGGACGGCACTGTCCTACCAGGCCCGGTTGCTCGAGATCCCGGTCGACGGCGACGGCATGGTCATCGACGACCTGGTCGCCCAGGCCGAGCACAGCGGACATCGACCGAAGGTGATCTACACGGTGCCGACCTTTCAGAACCCGTCGGGGGCCTCGATGAGCCTGGCTCGGCGTCGGCAGCTGCTCGATGTGGCCCAGGACTGGGGTTCGGTGGTCCTCGACGACGACCCCTACGGCATGCTGCGCTTCGCAGGCGACGACGTGCCGAGCCTGCACGAACTGGCCGCTGGTGACCCGTTGGTGTTCTCGGTGCGGACCTTCAGCAAGATCATCGCCCCCGGTCTGCGAGTCGGGTGGGTCGACACCGACCCGTGCCTGCAACAGCTCCTGATCAACGCCAAACAGGCGATGGACACCTGCACCAACCTGCCGGCCCAACGCCTCGTCGAGGGCTTCCTCCGGGGGGACTACCTGACCGAGCACCTGGCGGCGACGCGGACGGCATACCTTGAGCGCAAGGAGGCCATGCAACAGGCGCTCGACGAGCACTTCTGCGACATCGCCCGGTGGACCGACCCGGAGGGCGGGTTCTTCTTGTGGGTGACGTTCGACCCGCCGATCGACACCGAGGCATTGTTCGAGGTCGCGCTTGCGCAGGGAGTGGCCTATATCCCTGGGAACGCGTTCTCGCCGAGCCGGCACTTCCCGGATGCCTTGCGGCTGTGCTTCGCCTCGACGCCGCCGGCCCGGATCGCCGAGGGCGTGGCCCGGCTGCGTCGGGCGGTCGACCTCCTCGATGGGTGAGTCAACACACGCGACGGCGCAGGGTATGCCGTGACGGCCCGCGAGCAGGCTGTGCTCGACCTGATCGACCCCGACGCGGTGGTGCGGGCAGCGCAGATGTTGATTCAGGCCCCGGGTGAGAACCCGCCCGGGCAGGAGCAGGCGAGGTCCGAGGTGCTCATCGAGTTGGCTCGCGAGGCAGGGTTGCATGCACGGTCGTGGGATGTTGAGCCCGGGCGGCCCAATGTTGAGGTCACGCTGCCCGGCGGTTCCGGGCCAGGACTGCTGGTGCTGGGGCATACCGACGTGGTGCCGATCGGCGAGGGGTGGACGCGCGACCCGTGTGGGGGCGAGGTCATCGACGGTCGGATCTATGGCCGTGGCAGCACCGACATGCTCGGGGGTCTGGCCGCCGCGGTGGCGGCGATGAGCGCTCTGCGCGCTACACGGTCGAGGCTGTCCGGCCCGGTGCTGCTCGCGGCGTTGGCCGATGAGGAGCAGAACGGCATCGGCGTCCGGGACTGGATCGCCCGGCAGCAGCCTGGTGAGCTGGTGGGTTGCGTCGTTGCCGAGCCGACCGATCTGCAGACGATCATCGCCGCCCGGGGTGCGTGCTTCCTGGACATCACCGTGACCGGGCTGGCGGCGCACGCGGGTCGACCCGGCGATGGCCGCAACGCGATCGGTGGCGCGGCCGCGGTGGTATCCGAGTTGGGCCGCTGGCACGCCGAGATGATCGATCAGGCCCACCCGTTGGTGGGCCCGCCGACCTTCAACGTCGGCACGATCAGCGGAGGCACCGGCGGTTCAGTGGTGGCGGCGCAGTGTCGCCTCGGGGTGGACCGGCGCCTCCTGCCGGGCGAGCCGATCGACGATGTGCTGGGTTCGGTGCGTTTACGTCTGGCTGAGCTGAGGCTCGAAGACCGCGGCCTGTCCGTCGAGGTGACCTCGCCGATGGATATGCCCGGGTTCGAGACGCCCGCAGGTCACCTGTTTGTCAGCGCCGTGGATGAAGCGGCAACCGCCGCCGGTCGTTCAAGTATGCCGCTCGGCGGGTGGACGGCCGCCTGCGACGGAGGCTTCGTGTCCGCCGCGTGGGACGTGCCCGTGGTGGTGCTCGGGCCGGGCTCGGTCAACGAGCAAGCTCACCGGCCGGATGAGTCCGTCGGTGTGGACGAGCTGGTGACCGCGGCCCGTGCCTACGCCTTGATGGCGATCGGTCTGTTGACCTGAGTTCGATCCCGCTGCGGTAGTCGACCTGCGCCGCCATCGACGCCTCTATCGGCACGACCGGTGAGACCCAACGACAGCGCTACTCGAGCAAGGTCGCGTGATTCCGCCATTCGCAGAAGGTGCGGCCGCTCCGCGAGACCGGGGTGAGGGGCTGCTCCATTGCGGCAAAATGCCGCACATGGGGAGCCCGGTTCGGAGCGTCAATTGCCTGTCCGGCTCGGACGCCGCACCAATACCGGCAATACAGTGGAGGGACGATGAGTGCGGTGATGGCGCGGATCGGGCCTGGACTCAGCGAACCGACCGGTTGGGCGGTCATGACGAAGGGTGAAGGCAATGCTGCAAGACGCCAAGCGGGTCGGCTTCGTTG
>JBARZG010000043.1:0-10876 GCA_049649785.1 Ornithinimicrobium sp.
ACGTCGACCGTCACGGTCGTTGATCCTTCAGCACCGTCCTGATCGGCCACAGTCAACGTGACCTCATACGAACCTTCGCCAGCGAACTCATGCGACGGCGTCGCGCCAGTGTCCGTCTGGCCGTCACCGTAGTCCCACGAATAACTGGCCACCGAGTCACCATCATCGGGGTCCGAAGAACCAGAACCATCGAACTCACACACCAAGCCATCACAGACTGGGTCCGCTATGTCGGCGATGGGCGTCTGGTTGACCACCGGCTCGGGTCCAGGCCCAAGGAAGAGAACGCGCGATCGCCAGTCCACGCCATCGATGTCGGGGCCGCTGACCACCGTGGCGCCTCCGCTGACAGCGCCGTCATCCCAGCCGATTCGAGACAAGGTCCCGGTCGAGGAATTGGCGTAGTACAGCGCATCACCATCAGAGTCGAAGAAGATCCCCGCCACATTTGATGCGTTGAATCCCGCCACCTGTGTCGCTTTGTCGCTGATCACGCCGCTTTCGGGCACGAACGCGCGACTGTGCAGAGCACTTGAGCCAGACCGCGTGTAGTACAGGCGATCATCCTGGAACGACATGCCGACCATGCCGGCAATCTCGTTGTAGAACGACGGCTTGACACCGCGGTAGACCGAACTGCCAGAGCCCGTCTCCACATCCGCCCACTCAGGGTCGTTATAGGGGTCAATGGCTTCCGCGTCACCGAAGTCTTCACCGTCGAAGGAACGACGGAAGAACTCCCGATCCTGAGTGCCATAGAAAAGCTCGCCATCGATGAGCACCGCACCTCGGACATCGGACCAAGGAATGTCACCCGATGGAGCAGCCTGGGGCTCGCCGGTGGCTGCGCCGCCTTCGTAGTACACACGGGACAGGCCGGGCCCGTCGGGCATGGGCTCACCCGCGGGGGTGTCAGACACGATCTCGATGCCGTTGATCAGAGGATTCTCCACCAGGTGCCGGAGGTCGATGTCGATGTTGCCATCTGAGGTGACGTCGAATTCCTTCATGGTGCCGGTGTCGTGACCAACATCAGCCACGATGTCGTAGACGGATAGCACCGTGTCGCCCTCGAGATCAACGTTCATGATGCGCTCGCCGGGGTCATTAGTGCAGCCGCACCGACTGGCAAAGTACAGGCGAACAGAGACCTCCTCACCGTCGGCGACCGGGATGTCCCAGCTCAGTTCTTCGCCGCCGGAAGGGTCCCATCGCTCGGAGTCAAAGATGGCCGAAGGCGTCCCAGCCGGCACGTCATCGCCCACTGTGGGAACGGCCGACCACGTTGCCGCCCTGCTACCCGAGTTGCGGAAGGCACTATCGTCGAAATTGTCTGCGGCCCACGATGGCCCTCCGTCAAAGGCCGGCAACTCCGGTCCTGCAGCGTTGATTCGGAAGAGCACGTTGCTCTCTGTGCTCTTGTTATTCACCAGGTATACGTTGCTGGGCAGGTCACCGGTTTCACCCGGCCCCTGCTGAATGCCGCCTTCCACTGGGAAGAACGCCAGTCGCGGCCTGCGGTAGCGGAAGTTGCCGATGAACTCGGTGTCGCTGCCCACCCAGAGGCCGGCTTCTGTGACCGTGATGGCCTCGGCTCCCACGCCACGGGGATGCCGTCCGGGGTTCCAGGACACCGGCACGCCGTTATCCGGGTCCACTCCCCCCAGACCGGCGCGGGGGACAGCCCCCGCGCCAGCGCTGTCACGGCCGTTGGGGTTGTTCATCCACCGCTGGTGACCGCCTGTGTAGATGGCAGCCCCGCTCGTCGCCACGCTTAGCAGCGTGTCTCCCCCGGTTGCATCGGTCCACTCCGGCTTGACGTCGTCTCCGGTATCGGCGACATCCCAGCGGGTCAACGTGTCGCACAGTGTCCCGGAGAACGGGCCACCTGTAGTGGCCACGGTGACGTAGCTGCCGTCGGGAGCAAAGTCCACGTCACGCATGTACGTGTCGAAAGCTCGTGAGGCGCACGTTGCCTCGTAGTCACGGGTGCGCCAGTCGCTGCGGACCTCCGCCGTTGCGCCGGTGAGGTCGATCATGACCATCTGGTCTCGGTCCAGCCCGTCGGCCTTCTTGAAGTTACCGATCACTGACATCTGCGTGCCTGCCGCGTCAATCGCGAATGCCTTTGCGCCAACAGGGGCACGGGCCTGACCGGGCTGACCGGTGTAGTTGTGATTTTCGGTGAGCGACACCGACATGAAGTCCTGCCGTTGGCCAGTCGCAGCATCTAGCGCAACCAGACCCCCGAAGGGCTGCCCACCGACCTTGGTGAAGACACCGGCGACATAGAGACGATCGCCGAGGAGGACCAGGTCTTGGACAGCGCCGTTCATACCTGGCGCGCTGAACGAGGAGACAATCGATCCGTCGCTGACGTTCAGCAGATGTATCTTGCCCCCTTGGCCGTCGATGCCCTTGAACGCGCCGCCGACGTAGATCGTCCCAGGCGTCGGGCCGGGCTCGACCGCACGAACTTCCCCGTCAGGCACTGGCGTGAAGTTCGGGTTGATTTGCCCGTTGCTGGCGTCGAAGGCGAAGACGTTGGCGCGGCCCATCGTGGGGGACCCACTACTCGGCGCCACCGTAGAGAAGTCGCCACCGACCACCATGCTGTCCCCCGCCTGAGCGATCGAGTAGACGGTCCCGTCCTCGATCCGTGGGGTCCAGTCCGCTGGGACATCAGAGACTGTGCGGTCGTGGGAGGTTCCCTGAGGCGCTTGCGTCGGCAATGTCCCCGTGGCCTGGGCGCTGGCGCCCATACCCGACATGGCAACGGTAGCTATGACAACGGACGCGAGCAGACGCGGACGACGCAGAAGTTTCACGAGCAGTCTTTCTGGTAAGAAGGGCGATCCCCTGTGGACGCTCGACAAAGTATGCACTAAATCAAGCCACAAGGCTAGACGAAACCCAGAAGAACTTTACCGAAACTTTACCCAACGAGGATGATTACCTTGCGCTACTAGGTCACTGGCGCGAATCGCCCATCCATCACTGCTCAATCGACAAGTAAGGGTTTGCAATCGCACCATTGAACTGGTCACTCGCCCGCTCGACCACTTCTCCGACACGAGTTAACTTGCCCCCCACCGAAAGAGGAAGCTCCGGCTCGTCCCAGGAGATCGTTCCGATCGCTCCACTTTGTGAGTCCACCGACCTTCGCGACCATCCACCCGCGGCGTACTCCATGACGGTCAACTCCACCTCCGCGCCACGTCGCGCGCACCGAACGGCATACCATTTTCCCGGTAACACTTCGATGGAGGCCCGGACCTGAATGACGCCATCAGCTCCCTCGATGCGACAAGCAGGGGTCTCCTTGTCGATGTCGATCTTGTACTGCGCGCCGTCCCCGAAGAGTCCGCGCTGGATCAGGTTGTCTCCGTTGTCCGTGCGGTCACCCGTGCTGATGTCGTCCCGCCGGAATTCCGCACCGAACTCGAAATCGGCGCCCTCCGGCTCCAACAGATCCTCCCTTCCTGCATTTACCACCCGAATCACTGCCCGACGTCCCAAGGAGGGGTCGTCGTAGGCAGGAAACTCGAACGCGGTGCCCCCAGATGGCCCTGCTTCCGTGATCACACCGCCCCCGTTCATCGTGGCGACGGCCACGTCCACAGCCGCCGAGCCGTCCTGATCTATCTCCAACGGGGACAGGCCCTGGCGAGCCTCGTCCGGTAGTTGCAAATGAACCGTCGGCTCGTCAGGAACCAGGGATTCCGCTGACTCCTCCTCCGTCTGTTCCACCGGAGTCTCCACAGTTTTGGGTGCCAATTCGGACCCGGATGTATCGTCCTGCGAAGTGGCACAAGAGGAAACCACGAGCACGCCCAACATTGCGCACACTCCCAGGCCTCGTCGTGGATCTGTCATCAGTCGAGTATGCGTCACCGGAGGACGTACTGTGAGAGCAACTCGAGCGATTGTCCCCACCTGCCCGTGCCGAACGCCGCACAAATGCCTCGCAGACGAGGAGTAGGAATGAACGAGACCAAGAGGTCACCTCCGGTACTTTCGCGACGCTCGCTCCTGATTGCGGCACCGATTGCCACGGCTGGAGCAGTGGGTTGTAGTGGGCCCAACGACGATGTCTCAACATCCCCAACAACAGCGCGCGAAGCAAGCGGAGAGCTCGATCTGCTGCCCTACACTGCCGCCTTGCACGTGCATTCGTCTTTCAGCGAAGGTCCCGGGAGCATGCACGCTCAACTGACCGAAGCTAGCCGGCTAAAGGTCGACATCGTGGCTTGGACCGATCACGACTGGCGCATGCAGGCCGTTGGCTACTGGAATGAGGTTTCATTCGGGAGCGCCACTGACGATAAGGACGGCCGGCAGTGGCGCTGGACCGTCGAAGATCGAGAGCAAGCAGCGCAGGGTCGGCACACGTTCGGGACCTGCCCCGACATCGCAGGGCAGGAGGCTGCAACTGACTGCTTGTACTTAGTCTGTGACCCAAGGGAGGACGCTCGCGGCGAATATAGGCTGATTGCGCACGCCGACCGTCAGGCCTACCGCACGTCACTGCACGGTCAACGCCTGGAGGTCGACGTCTTCCCCGAACAGATCTCCGACAACGCTGCGCTGACGTTCGATGTGCTGACTTCGTATCGCCCGGCGACCAATGGAAGGCCTGCGGGACGGTACCGCCTGTCCTATCGAATTGGCGGCGAGGGGAGAGTCGATTCACCCGAGGTTCGGGACGGCGTGGGGATCATCACCGTCGATGCGCCAGCCGGAGAGTGGACACGAGTTGCGTTCGAACCCGCGACCGATCTCACTGCGTTGTGGCCAGACATCGATGGGCGAGACGCCAGCTCTTTCGAGCTCAGCGTGGCTGCAGTGGTCACTAAGTCAGACGTAGCGGCCGGCTACTTCCGATCCTTCACTATCGATCGGGTCGACGTCGAGGGGGACGAGCCAGTCCTGACTCAGGCTGCACTTATGGAGCTCTACCGCGGTGAGTTCCCGGCGATCACCCAGATCTCGGGAACGGAGATCTCGTTGGACAGCCCGCATCTCGGAGCCCTGTCCGACAGTCTCAGCATCCCGGTGACGCCCGGTAACAGTGCCGCGATAGTCGAGGGAGTGAAGGACGGGGGCGGCATTGTCTCCTACAACCACCCTTTCGGATCCGGCAAGGAAAAACTGACAGCCACCGACCGGGAAAAACTTGTCTCAGAGACCGCTGCTCGGCTTGTCGATGAACGCGCATTGGGATGCAACATGATCGAGGCGGGCTACCGCAGTCGGGGAGGAGGTGACCTCGAAGATCACCAGACGTTGTGGGACTCATGCTCTCGGGCGGGAGTCTTCCTCACTGGGGTGGGAACCAACGACAATCACACTGGCGCCGACTGGGACCAGCCAGCGAACAACTTTGTCACGTGGATCTGGGCACCGGACCCGACGCCAGCTGCGATAATCGCATCGCTCGCCAGCGGTCACGTGTTCTTCGGCGACCCAAATCTCTTCGCGGGTACCCTCGATCTGCGCACACCGTCGGGCGGGCGGATGGGGCAAGTGATCGTTGCCGATGACCCCGGATCCGTGTTATCGGTACTGGCTACCGGTCTCCCCGAGGGTGCAAACGTCGAGGTGGTGAAGTTGGCTATGCTAGCCGCTGGCGACACCGAGGCCCTCGTTCCGCGTGAGCAAGACTATGAGCGGACACTGTTAGCGCCATCAGACTTCTCTTCAAACGTAGCCGAAATTCCCTTGGAATCGGGGACCATAGGGTTCTATCGGGCCGTGGTTGTGGACGCCTATGATCAAACGATCGCACTCTCCAACCCGATCTGGCTTCTGGACAAGGAGCCCACATCGGGCATTCCATCGGCCCGCCAAGCTAGATCGTGATCACCAGCCAGGTAGCTAACCACCGGACCGATCGTCGCTAGCGTGAGTCGATACTCTTCTGGTCGGTGGCCCACATACCGATCAGGCCACGGAAGTGGGCGATGAACTTCTCGTGCTCGTGCTCGGGGTAGGTGCTGCGCGCCGTCTCCACGATCAGGTCATCGAACCGGTCCGAAGACACCCACTCCAGCACCGCTTCCGGTAGGTGGGCGAGGTTATCGGCGCACCAGTCCCAGTACCGGTCGGCTTCGAAGTGCCGGTCCGCCAGCGCCCGATAGCCGACCATCTTGTCCTCATATGACAACGACGTGTCATCGGCGATGTCGAAGTAGGCCCGAGTACGGAGGTCTGTCTCACCACGGCGCCCGGTCACCATGACGTAGGTGGACCAGCGCACCAAAGCGGTGATCGCCCACGGGAAGTAGTAGTGCAGCGAGGTCAACGCCACGTCCGGGCAGGCGTTGGCGTAGTCAATCGGGTGGACCTCATCACCGGCCACCAGCATCTCCGCGGAGTTGAACTCCCAGCCGAAGAACGCGTTCACGACCTTACTGACGGTCTCGGCCTCCCACCCGGCTTGGGAGGATAGGAAGTCGTGCGTGACGGCATACCGGTTGTGCATCGGCTCACCGGGGCGGAAATCCATCACCATCGTCTCCGGGCCAATCGACAGGGCCCGCGCAAAGTGTTCGTAGTCGACGGTGGCCTGCAAGTGCATCAGCATCTCACCGGACTCGTCGTAGGACTTGTGCAAACCGGCCACATCATCCACTCGGGACACCCCACGCCAGCCACCACCGTCGAACGGCTTCATGAACAACGGGTACCCCACCTGAGCCGCGATCTCCTCCAGATCGAACGAGTCGTTGTACTGCTCGGCGGTATACGCCCAGCGCACGTTGTCCACCGGGTTCTTAAACGGCACCAGCACCGTCTTCGGCACCTTCAAGCCAAGCCGAAGCATGGCGCAGTAGGCGCTGTGCTTCTCCATCGCCTGGAACGTGAACGGGCTGTTCAACATGTAGGTGTCGTCCGTCAACGCAGCCTTCTTCAGCCACTCGCGTGGGTGGTAATACCAATAGGCAAGGCGATCAATCACCAGATCCGGACGGACCGGATCGGTCAGATCGAAGGGATGGATACGAAGGCGCTCACTGGTGAGCTCGTGCGTGACCCCCTTGATCTTCAAGGGCCCGACCATCCCCAGGACGGTCTCGAAGGCCTGCGGCCAGTCCTGCTCAGCGCCGAGCAGGAGTCCGATGAGGTGCGATTGCCGATTAGCCATGTCGCCCAACCTACCCTCAGCAGAACCGGGGCATGTGGTGCGCGACCTGCTTGCGCCACCACGGCCAATCGTGCGCCGAATCATGGCCCCAGATATCCAACTCGTGCGGGATGTCCTTGTCCGCCAACACCGATGCCATCAACCGGGCGCCGGGCAGCGAACGAGTCGGTGAGACCTCGAACGGGCCTTGCCCGACGACGAGCACCACGCTGGCGTGAGCACGCACCCAGTCGAGGTGGTCGCCGTGCATGTTCGCCACGTATGCCGATGGGTTGGCGAAGTAGGTGGCCTCCCCCAGGTCACCCCAGCCGTTCCAGGAGCTGGCGTCGAAGTTGCCCGACAGCGAGATGGCGACCGGGAACAGGTCGGCGCGCTTGAGGGTGAAGTTCACCGCGTGGTAGCCGCCGAGGCTGCACCCGGTCGTCACGATGCCCCGGTGTCCGGGCGAGTCAGTGCCGATGGTGGGGACAACGTGCTCGGTGACCCACCGTTCGTAAAACACGTGTCTGCGGGCCCGCTCCTCGGTCGGCAGGTCACGGTTGGCCCACGAGATGTGGTCGAACGCGTCCACCGCATAAACTTTGATCCGGCCCGCGTCGATCAACGGAGCGAGCGCCTCGATCATCCCGTTGTTCTCATAGTCCCACGCTCGACCGGCCTCGGAGGGGAAGGCCAGCACCGGGCGTCCGAAGTGGCCGTGCCGGATCATTACCCCTGGCCGGTCAAGTCCATCGCCGGTCAACTCAACCTGTTCGCGTTCCATGCTGTCCTTCGCTGTCACGTGCGGGCGGGAAATATTGAGATGGGCACAGCGTGCCACAAGATGGCGTCTCCCGAATTTCAGCGAGTTTGCACCGAGCGCATCCGGCCCATACGGTGATCGGCCGCAAATCTTGCGGCCACCCGGCCGCTCGAGCCGTCGGCCCTGCTGAGCTGCGGGTTGAGGCGTCACAGCGCCACCCTTACCTGCTGAATACTTTCTGGAATGGCCCGCTCCATCGGAGTCTTCGGACGAGGTCGTCTGGGATCGTTGATCGCCGACGCGCTCCAGACGAGCCCGGACATGGAGTGCGCCTGGCTACTCGGGCGAAACGGCATACCCACCGCGCCTGTTGATGTTGCGATCGACGTCAGCCATGCGGACGCCGTCGGCGATCATGTTGCCTGGGCCACCGACACTGGCACCGACCTGGTGATCGGCACCACCGGCTGGCCGGTCCAGGTGTTACGGGGCAGTGGGCAGTTCAGCGGCGTGTTGATCGCCCCCAATTTTTCGTTGTCAATGGCGCTGATGCGCCGCTTTGCGGTCGTGCTCGGCGGGTATGCCGAACTCTCGCCCAGCGAGGTCGACTTCGCCGTGACCGAGACGCACCACCGCGGCAAGGTCGACGCTCCCAGCGGAAGCGCATCCCTCCTCGCGGACGCTTTGGCGCAAGGTGCAGGACGCCCGGTGGACTCCATCGCCGTGTCCAGCCTGCGGATGGGCACCGTGATAGGTCGTCACGAGGTTCGGTTCGAGAACGACACCGAGGCGATCGTGCTGACCCACCAGACGCACAGCCGCCAGGTGTACGCCACCAGCGCGTTGCTCGCCGCGTCCTGGATCAGTGGCAGGCGAGGTGTGTTCACCACCGACGACTGGGCTGCGGACCGTCTCGATGACCTGTTCGCCACCACACCACGCGGCGCGACACTGCCCACCACGCACACGCATACCGCGCATACCGGGGACACGACACCACCACACCAGACCGATTCGGTGAACAACGCCGTCCAACCAGCACAGGAGTCATCATGACCAACACGGGCTTTACCGGTCTCGGCGTGGCCTTGGCCACTCCCTTCCACGTGCCCGCTCGCGCCGCCGACCGATCGGCCCAGCAGGGCAGCAGTCAGTTCGACAAGCACGCCCGACCGCAACGCCCGTCGATCGACTACCCCGCGTTCCGGAAGTTGGTGGAGCACGTTCGCCGCGGCGGCGTGGACTATCTCGTCGTCCTTGGATCCACCGGTGAGGCGGCCACGATCACCGACCAGGAGCGCACCGCGCTGGTGGAGCTGGCGGTGCGCTGCGCCGGCGACCTGCCGGTCGTGGTGGGAGTCGGCCACCAGGACACCGAGCGCACCTGCGACTGGGCCGCCTCGGCGGCTGCCGCTGGCGCCAGTGGCCTGCTGGTGGTCACCCCGTTCTACAACAAGCCGCAACCGGCCGGCCTGGTCGCGCACTTCCAACGAATCGCCGACGAAGTGCCCGGTATGCCGATCATCGCCTACAACGTGCCCGGCCGCACCGGCCTCAATCTCGACCCGGCCACGCTGGGCCAACTCTGGGACATCCCGGAGATCGTGGCCATCAAGGAGTCCTCCGGCGACCTACGCCAGATCATCGCCATGTGTCTGCAGGCGCCAACTGGCAAGCACGTCATCGCCGGCGACGACGACCTCGCGGTGCCCGCGATCGCCGTGGGTGCTCGCGGGCTGATCTCGGTCTGCGCCAACGTGGCACCAGCCGATACCGCCGCCATGGTGTCCTGCGCCCTGGCGTCCGACCTGGACGGAGCGCGGCGATGGCTGTCTCGGCTTGCGCCGTTGATGTCGGCGATGTTCGCCGAGACCAACCCGGTGCCGGTCAAGGCCGGCCTTGCCGCCATCGGGATCGGCACCGGGATGGTGCGTGCCCCACTGGCCGCTGCTGAGCCGGGCACCTGGGCGGCCGTTCACGCGGCGCTGGCCGACCTGCAGCCACAGCGGGCGCCCCGGCTCACCGGCGCCGCGTCGTGACCCTGGCGCAACCTGCCACAGATTCGCTGCGCGACTTCTTCTCCCGCCCGCTGGACCAGATCACCGCCGACCCCGAGGCCACCAACCGAGTCGAACAGGCCCTCGACGCCTTGGAGGTCGGCACCATCCGGGCCGCGACCGCGGGGCCGGACGGGACGTGGGATTCTCATCCGTGGGTGAAGCACGTTGTCCTGGCGGCGTTCTCACTGAGCACCGTGGTCGACCTCCCGCACTGGCCAGGCGGCGCAGTGGACAAGTCTCTGGTGCTGGCCCGGCACCTCAGCACCGCCGACGGCGTGCGAATGGTGCCGGGCGGGTCCTCGATCCGGCGTGGCGCGCACGTCAGCGCCGGCGTGGTCGTGATGCCACCGAGCTACGTCAACGTCGGGGCATATGTCGCAGCGGGATCGATGATCGACTCGCACGTCCTGGTGGGATCGTGTGCCCAGGTGGGCCGCGGCGTCCATCTGTCTGCAGCAGTGCAACTGGGTGGTGTGCTCGAACCGGTCGGGGCCCGGCCGGTCGTCGTCGAGGACGACGCCTTTGTTGGCGCGCAGTGTGGCCTGTTTGAGGGTGTCGTTGTTCGCACTCGAGCAGTGCTGGCGCCGTCCGTCACATTGACGGCGACCACCACCATCTACGACCTGGTGCACGGCCGGACCGTGACCGGCGAGGTGCCTGCGGGGGCCGTGCTGGTGCCGGGTGCTCGTCCGGCCGGCGGCGACTTCGCCCGCGAGCACGGGCTCTCCCTCTACGCACCGTGCATCGTCAAATACCGCGACGAGCGCACCGCTGCTGCGGTCGCGCTCGAAGATGCCCTCCGGTGAGTGTCCCTTCACTAACCAGCGCGCCGCGGACCGCTGGCTTGTCGACCTCGATGATCCGCAGCTACGCGGCCGCCGCTCCGCCGGACAACGTCTCGTTGGCTCTCGGCGAGCCGGGGTGGCC
>JBARZG010000044.1:0-14371 GCA_049649785.1 Ornithinimicrobium sp.
GTCGTACATCGCGCTCGCCGGAGTCACGCCGGCCACGGGGGAGCCCCCCCATGCCAGGCCATAGGCGACGGCACCTATCAGCCGACCGTCTTCGGCATACACCGGCGAGCCGCTCATCCCGGACCAGACACCACCTGCCTCATCAATCGCGGGGCTCGACAACTCCACCAAGATCATGTCGATGCCCGGTGCGATGCCGTCGCGAAGCGTGCCGATCACTTCCCCGCTGAACGGGGCCGGTGTAGTGCCTTCATCGACGGTCAACCCGTCGACGACCTGCCCACGGGTGAGCTGATTGACCGGGTAGGCGGCGGGGCACGGATCAGTAGGTGCCAGAGCAACGCCCGTCGTCGAGGCGCTTGCCCGAGTATCGGAGGAGGCAAGCGCTGCACTTCCCGGCGCAAACGCCGCACCCGCGATCAAAGCGCTGCCGAGCGTGATGCTCAACAGTCGGGGACGGCATGATGATGCTGTATTCATTTGAGGCCCCTTGCGGCTCAGAGGGCCCCGATGAAGCAGCCCTCCAGGTGCTTTCCGACCCTGATGAGGGACGTGATCTGAAGTTCCCACTGCGGCGGGGTGCTGTCAAGTGGGCCTCGTGGCCTTCGCGGAAAGAGACCGAAAAGAGACCACCAGGGTTCCACCAACGTCGCTCGTCTGTGTCAAGCCCGACATCTCCCCTATAGGCCAGCCGCTGCGTATGCGGGCGAATGCACTGCACCCCCACGCCCCGATCCGGGATGTCAGTGGCAAGCGGCAGGGTGGTCTCCGTCCCGCACACACTCACTCGTCCATGAGGTTGATGAACATGCCACAGCCACGTATCGCCAGCGAGATTGACTTCATTGCCGACTATCTGGAAGAGAACCTCACTGCCCTGCGGTATGCCGCGTACGGGCTGACCGACGAGCAAGCCCGGGCCACACCGTGCGCAAGTTCGCTGTCGATCGGCGGATTGCTCAAGCATGCCATCTGGGTGATGAACCAACTCCGGGTGCGACGTAGCAATCCCAGTGGTGAGCGGTCGGTCGAGGATCTTCAGGGACATGCCGGGGAGTTCTTCGGCAGTTTTGCACTGACCGATGATGAGCGGTTCGACGATATCGCCGCGGCCTTTGAACGCGCGCAGGAGATCTTCATTGCTGATGTCCGGGCGAGCGATCCAGCCGCTGACGTGGTGGCACCGCCGGAGCCTTGGGAAGGCCGAAACGAGCCGACCCCCACCGTCGAACGTTTTCACTTGATGCACCTGATTGAGGAGTTCGCCCGGCACGCCGGTCATGCCGACATCATCCGAGAACAGGTGGATGGCGCGACGGCCATGGCGCTGAAGTTCGGTGTCGAGGGCCGGGCGGGCAACGACTTCATCACCCCCTGGCGGGCGCCGACTGCGAAGAGCTGAGTCGGTTCAGCCGAGGCGCTTCTGGTGGCGAGCCATCGGTCACTCGCGCACCGGGCCGCGGGTTCCGCATTCGGCAGCACCGTGCCGTAGCCCTCCTAGCGAATGCCGCTGCGAGCAAACCCCTGGACAAAGTAGCGCTGAAAGACCAAGAAGAGCAGCACCATCGGCACCACATTGATCAACGCAAAGGCCATCGTCGCCCCGTAGTCCGACCCGAATTGACCCTGTAGATAGAGCAACCCGATCGGCAGCGTGAACAATGCGTTCTCCTTCAACGCGATCAGCGGCCAGGCGAAGTCGTTCCAGGTCTGCAACAGGTTCATGAAGAACAGCACCGCTATCAGCGGCTTGGACAACGGCAGCACGATCTGGGCAAACACCCGAACATGTCCGGCGCCGTCGATGCGGGCGGCCTCGATCAGATCTCGAGGAATGGCCAGCATGAACTGCCTGGCGAGGAAGACACCAAAGGCCGATGCGGCACTCGGCAAGATCACCGCCCAGTAGGTGCCGTACAGCCCCAGGTCGGTGACCAGGCGAAACAGCGAGACCATGATGACCTGCACCGGGATCATGAGTGTAGAGAGCGCAAGCAAGAACAACACGGTTGACCCGCGAAACCGCAGATGGGCAAAGGCATACCCGGCCAACAAACTGAAGGTGACGGTGATCGCTGCGCTGACCAAGGAAATGGCCACGGAATTGCCAAACCAGGTGGCGACCGGAAACGAGTCGAGCACCCGCTCGAAGTTGTTCAGCGTCAAGGTGCGCGGCCACAGCCGCAAGTCGCCGCCAAGCAATTCGGCCCGGGTGGACAACGCAACAACGACCATCCAGTACAGCGGAAAGAGCAAAACCAGGCAGACACCCACAGCGAGTACCAATCGGACCACGAGGCTCACTCGGGATCGGACTCGCTTGGCGCGTCGGCCTCGTTCGGTGACTGACCAGTCAGTGGGCGGCGTGAGCGGATCGGCTTCGGCGGCTTTCTCGGGCGCGGGCTCTGCCGTCGCGGTGCGTTCGGACATCTGGCTCATCCCGTCAGGTCCCGGTTCTTGCTGATTCGCCATTGCACGAGGGTGAATACGAGCATGATCAGCAGCAGGATCATCCCAATGGCTGCGGCATACCCTTGATCGCGGGTGACGAACCCGGTGTCGTAGGCGTAGGTCACCAGCACCGAGGTTGCGTTTTGCGGGCCACCGCCGGTCAACACGAAGACGATGTCGAAGACTTGGAACGAATAGATCACGTTCATGATCAGCAAGAAGAACGTCGAGGGCCCGACCAGCGGAATGGTGATGTAGCGGAACCGCTGCCAGCCCGTGGCCCCGTCGAGGCGAGCTGCTTCATACACCTCGGTGCTGATCCCCTGCAGCCCGGCGAGGTAGATCAGCATGTTGAAGCCGACCCGCCACCACAACGTCACCAGCACGACCGAGGTGAAGGCCGCTACTTGTCCCGATTGCCAGTCGATCGCCGGGAGGCCGACGAAGCGACCCATCTTGTCCAGAATGCCGCTGTTCTCATCGAACATCAGCGTGCCGATCAGCGCCGTGGCCACCCCCGAGATCGCCATCGGGACGATCAAGATCGACCGAAACACACCCCGGGCCGGCAGGACGGAGTTGAGCAACACCGCGATGGCCAGGCCGATCAGCATGGACAGCGGGGTGACCAGGGCGGTGAACAGCACTGTGTTGAAGGCGCTACGCCAGAACAGCCCGTCCGAGATCAGGGTTTGATAGTTGTCCAGCCCGGTGAAGGACCCCTCGCCGAACCCGTTGGTCCGCTGAAAGCTGATGACGAACGCACCGACCATCGGCAACAGTATGAAGGCACCCAGCAAGATGAAGGTCGGGGCCAAGAAGGCGTATGCCGCGGCTGACTCCCCCCGCATCCGGGTGGATCGGGTGGGCGGCTTCGGCGCCCTCTGTTGCGTTTGGGTGGACTGTGCCATGAGCTACCCCGTCAGCCCGCTCAGCGGTTGGTCGCTGAGGCGATGCCATCGCTCAGACCACTGATCGTGTCCTCAACGCTCTGACCACCGACGAAGGCCTGCTCCAGTTGGTTCTGCAGCACGGTGATGATCGACGACATGTTCGGCGAGGCCACCTGACCCGAGTCCTCGGGTTGCACGGTGCTGGCGGTGCCGGTGAAGATCTCGGTCAGCTCCGGTCGCGTCTGGAACTCGATCCCGCCGTCGATCAGGTCGGCCCGGGTCGGCAACAGCGAGGCTCCCTCGCAGAACTCCTTCATGTTTTCTGCCTCGGTGGCGAACTCCAGGAAGGCCGCCGCCAACTCGGGGTTACCGGTGTCGGCCGTTGCTACCAGGGCGTTGCCACCGAAGTCCGAGCCGCCCCGCTCGTTGCGCGGCGCGTACGTCGCGCCCCACTCGAAGTTTAGAGTCGCCTCGGCGTCGGGCAGCAAGAACGCACCCGCCCAGGTCATCGCGGCCGTCTCGGAATACCAGATGTCGTTGGCGTAGGTCGAGGATTTCACCGAGTTGTTGGCCGGCACGTAGTTCTCGTCGAAGAATCGCTTCGTGAACTCCAGCGTGGCGCGCCCCGCCTCGGAGTCGATGGCCGGTCCGGCGAGGTCTTCGGTCAGGAATCGCCCATCGGCTTGGAACAACAGGCTCAACCAGCGGGTGACCCCGTTGCCCTGCCAGTTGTATACCCAGGGGTACTGGTCGCTGGGCAACGTTTCGCGCAGTTGGGCGCCGATCTGGGACAGCTCCTCCCAGGTCCATGCTTCCTCTAGCCTGGTCGGCACCGACGTCACACCCGCGGAGTCGAGCATCGCTTTGTTGTAGAGAATCACCGAGGTATCCGTGTGATGCGGCAGACCGAAGGGTGAATCCTGGTTTTGGACCGCCGCCCACGCTTGCGGGGTGAACCGCTCCTGGGTGTCGTCCTGGAGCAGCGAACCGAGGTCAAGGAGCTGGCCTGCTCCGGCATACCCGCCGAAGGTGTAGTAGGGGACCCGGAAGATATCGGGTGCCGTGTTGGACTGCAATTGAGCGTCGATGTTGGTGAACATCTGCTCGTACGGCACCGCATTCAGCTCCACCGTGGCGCCGTCGTTGGCGGCCTCAAACCGTTCGATGGTGGCGCGGAAGCCGGCCAGCTCTTCGTCGGTGCCCCAGGTCGTGAAGGTCAACGTATCGGAGCCCCCGTTCGAGCTGTCGCTGCCCCCGCTACCTCCACCCGTGAAGCCACAGCTGGCTAGTCCCGCAGGGGCAGCCGCAGCCGCCGCAAGGGCCAAGAAGTTACGCCTGTTCAGGTGCATTTTCGGGCCTCCACCATCTAGATCGAAACAGCAAAGGCGTGACGCTAACACGTCTAAAAAATACCTCTACAAGCGGGGTTACTTCGAGCATCAAAATTCTCTGAACACCCGTGCACGCGTGTTGGATCCTCCCCCGCCTGTTCGTTCGGCGCGCGCTGAACGGGCGAAGAGCGCGCAACATCGGTCAGCAAACACACGCTGAAGTGCTCACCTTGACTGCTCTTGCAGTCTTCGGTGAGGCCTGCCACGCTCGGGTCGTGACTGACAGGCACCCGCTGGCGCGGATGCTCGCCCCGGCCTCCGTCGCGCTGCTGGGTGCGTCGACGATGCCCAATGTTCCGGGCAACGACATGGTCTTGGAGTTGCAGATCGCGCGGTACCCCGGCGCCGTCTACCCGGTCAATCCGCGGTATGACGAGGTCGAAGGACTGCCCTGTTACCCGAGCCTGAGCGAGCTTCCGCAGGTGCCAGACCTTGCCGTCCTCGGAGTGGCAAACACCGGCATCGAGGAGCAGGTCGCCGACGCCATCGAACTGGGCGTCGGTGGGTTGGTGATCCCCGGCAGTCTGTCGATGCCACACGACGATCCGGCATACCCGCTGCGCGAGCGGGTGCGCGACCTGGCCCGCGCTGCACACCTGCCCATCGTCGGCGGCAACTGCATGGGCTTCTACAACGTCGAGAAGTGGTTTCGCACCCTGCCATTCCACCGCCCGTATGAGTTGACCGAGGGCGGTGTGACGCTGATCGCCCAGTCGGGCTCGGTGCTCACTGCGCTGCTGTGGAACGACCAGAAACTGCGGTTCAACCTGGCGATCTCGCCGGGCCAGGAGCTGGTGACGACGACGGCCGAGTACATGGATTACGCGCTGGACCAGGAAAGCACCACCGCGATTGCCTTGTTCATCGAGTCGGTGCGCTCACCGACTGCCTTCATCGCCGCGCTGCGCAAGGCCGCCGAGCGCGACATCCCGGTCATCGCGCTCAAGGCCGGCCGCACACCCGACGCAGCACGGCTGGCGCTGAGCCACAGTGGCGCCATTGCCGGTGACGACGCGGCATACCAAACGCTGTTTCAACGCTACGGCGTGCTGTCGGTGAAGTCGCTGGACGAGTTGGCCTCGACGACTCAGCTGCTCGCGCACCGGCGTCGGCCCGCCCGCGGCAATCTGGCGGCAATCTTCGACTCCGGCGGCGAACGCGAGCTCATGATCGACATCGCCGGGGACGTCGGCGTCGAGTTCGCCCAGGTCAACGAATCGACCACCCGCGTGCTGGTCGACCACCTCGATCACGGTCTGGAGCCGATCAACCCGCTCGACGCGTGGGGCACCGGCCGTGACTATCAGGTGATCTTCGAGCGCTGTTGGCAGGCGCTGATCGACGATCCGGACACGGCAATGGGCGTCTTCGTCGTCGACCTCAGCTCCGGGTTCTATCTGCACGAGTCTTTTGCCCGGATCTGCATGCGCGTGTCTCGCCGCACCGACAAGCCGGTCGCTGTGCTCACCAATCACATCGGCACCGAGTCCCAGGACCTCGCTAAACGGCTGACCAATAGCGGCATTCCGGTGCTCGATGGCACCGTGGCCGGACTGCTCGCGGTCAAGCACGCCTTGGCTTACCGGGACTTCGTGGCCAGCTCACGTGTCTCCCCGCCGACCTCGCCGGAGGCTGCGGTCACCGATCGGTGGCGAGCCAGGCTCAGCGAGCCGCTGGCCCTGACCGAAGATGAGGGGCTGGATCTGCTGGCCGACTACGGCCTGCCGGTGATTCCGCACAAGATGGTGAGCACCGCCGATGACGCTGCTGGGGCGGCTCGGGCGGTGGGGTTCCCGGTAGTGGTCAAGACGGCTGCGCCGGGGATCTTGCACAAGTCCGATGTCGGGGGTGTGCTGCTGAACTTGAGCGACGAGGACGAGGTCGCGGCTGCCTACGCCGACCTTGCCGAGCGGCTCGGCCCGCGTGTCCTTGTTGCTCCGATGACCGTCCACGGTGTCGAACTGGCGTTGGGCGTGGTGCGCGACCCACAATTCGGGTCCATGGTGCTGGTAGCTGGCGGCGGGGTGTTTATCGAGGTGCTCGGTGACCGGCAGTTGGGCTTGGTTCCGATCGATCGTCCGATTGCCGAACGGATGATCGGTAAGCTCGCAATCAAGCCGATCCTGGACGGCATTCGCGGTCGTCAACCGCTCAACATCGATGCCGTATCCACCGCGCTCGTCGCCCTGTCCGACTTAGCCGCCGACCTCGGCGACCTGATCGCCGAACTCGACGTCAACCCCCTCGCCGTCAGCACCGAGGGCGCTCTGGCTCTCGATGCACTCGTCATACCCACCGCAGTCCAGGAACCGACCGCAGCTCAGGAGAGATCATGACCGACACGTTCACCGCCCTCGTCGTTCGCGACACCGGCGACGGCCCGCGAGCCGAGATCGAAGAACTCGGCGAGGCGGATCTTCCGCAGGGCGAGGGGCACGTCACGGTCGACGTCGACTATTCGAGCCTGAACTACAAGGACGGTATGGCGCTGGGCGGCAAAGGCCGCATCATCCGCGAGTTCCCGATGGTGCCGGGCATCGACTTCGCCGGGACAGTACGGGCCAGCGAATCGTCGCGTTTCCAGGCCGGCGACGAGGTGATCCTGACCGGCTGGGGTGTGGGCGAGCGGTTCTGGGGCGGTTATAGCCAGCGCCAGCGGGTCGACGCCGAATGGCTGGTCGCCCGGCCTGAATCGTTGAGCTCTCTGGCTGCGATGTCGATCGGCACCGCCGGCCTGACCGCGATGTTGAGCGTGTTGGCGCTCGAGGACGGCGGCGTCACCCCCGACAGCGGACCGGTCGTGGTGACCGGAGCGACAGGCGGGGTGGGCAGCGTCGCGGTCGCGCTGTTGGCCGCACGCGGGTATGCCGTCAGCGCGGTGACCGGACGCAGCGAGCAGCACGACTATCTGCGCTCCCTTGGCGCCACTTCGCTGCTGTCCCGGGAGGAGATGACGGCTGCGCCGAAGCCGTTGGAAAGGGAGACGTGGGCCGGGGCGGTGGACACCGTAGGGTCGACGATGTTGGCCAAAGTGCTTGCTCAGACCGCGTATCACGGCGTCGTGACGTGCTGCGGGTTGGCCGGTGGCGTCGACTTGCCCGCGACCGTGATGCCGTTCATCCTGCGCGGGGTGCGGCTGCAAGGCATCGACTCGGTGCAGGCTCCGATCGCCGACCGGGAACGAGCCTGGGCGACGTTGGCGGTCGAACTCCCGGCAGACACGCTGGAGTCGATGACCGAGGTCGTCCCGCTGGGCGAGGTGGTCGCCCGCGGCGCAGACATCTTGGCCGGTCAGGTGCGCGGGCGGGTCGTCGTCGACCCCAACGCTTAGCCGGTCCGGAGGCAGCCCCGCCTGACCAGCAACGCGGAGCGATTCCCTCACAGCGTCGTGGGCACAGGCGTCAAGGCCGCTCCCCCCTGAGTTGCAGCCACCGGCACCCGCTCCCTGGAGTGCAGCCACCCGACCCGCTCCCCCTGAGTTGCAGCCACCCGACCCGCTCCCCCCGAAGTGCAGCCACCGGCACTTTGCCCCTCAGTTACGGCCATCGGCGCGCTGATCTGCCGACGACACGCCCGGTTCAAACGGCTCAAGGGTTCACGTGCACCCCTGAGCCGTTCGCACCCGGGCGTGTCGCGGGATGAAGGATGCTCCTAGACACAGCCGCCGTTCAGGGCGCCGTCATGAAACTGTTGACACAGTCGATGGCGTCAAGGAAGAGTTGCCGGCGCGACTGCAAGTCCGGCGGCGACGGTGCCAGCGTGTAGGCGTGTGTCCCACACGGCGACCACAACATCAGCCGACCCGAGCGCCAGCGCGCTGGCGAGATGGACCGCGTCAGCGCCTCGAAGTCGGTGCCGAGCCGCCATATCACCCGCTGACCTTCCAACTTCTGCGGATAGTTCGACCGGACGAACCCAAGCCCAGAACGCCTCCCACTCCTGAGCCGCCGCGATCATCTCGGCTTCAGTCACCTGGTGACGTCGCCCAACTGCTGCCAAGGCGGCACAAACCTCCGGATAGGCGAGCCGACTCGACACAGCGGCATCGCAGGCGTTCCACAACTCTGCAGCAATAGCGGAATCCGCCTCATCGAGCACAAGTTTGACTAAAGCGCTCGCATCGAAGTAGACAATCGCCATCATCAGCGACGCTGATCACTGACAACATCAGCGACAGGGGAGTGAGGCCTTGGCCTCGGCCGACCACCGGCGAGAGGGCGCGCTGAGACTGCGGGGCGCCCAATAATGTCTTCGGCCGTCAGGCGGTCGATCACCGATGTCGATTCGAGTGCCACAATGCGTGCGGTCAGATCCCGAGGAGGAGGGCCGCGCCGACCACCGCAGCGATCAATGTCAGCGCAGCGAAGAACGCCGTCCACAGCGGAGCCGGCAGCCTGGCCAACCGGGCTAGTTGGGCCGCATCTGAGGTGGTGTCCCCGCCAAACCTGGCCGCACGTCGCCGGCTCGCAGACAACTCGAAGACCGAGCGAGGCGCCGCCAGGAGCAGCATCCATACCAAGGCGTAGGCGATCGCTGAAGCCGCAACCGCAGGCAGCGTCCAACTCACCAGCGCAACGCTGACCCCGATCGTCACCAGCACGCCTAGCCCATACAGGTTGCGGACAAACAGCACCATGACAGCAGTGAGTGCCACCAGTGCCCATAGCAACCCGACGGCATACCCCGCATTTAGCACGACGGTGCCGGCGAGCGCGATCAGCGCGGGTGCCGGGTAGCCCGCGGCGAGGGTCGCGATCATCCCCGGACCGGCGGCGCGGCCGCGAGACACGGTGACCCCCGAGGTGTCGGAGTGCAGCCTAATCCCAGACAGCCGGCGACCGACCAGCAGCGCCACCACTGCGTGGCCTGCTTCGTGCAGGACCGTCACGCCGTGTCGGATCAGCCGGTAACCCTGCGGTGCACCAACGGCGAGAAGGGCCACGATCCCCAACACGGCAATGATGGCGACCGACGGAGCGGCCTGGGTCGTGGTGGCCCGCTCCCAGATCTGGGCGAGGAGGTCAGTCATGGCCGTTGTCGTGCCGGGTCGGTGGTCTGTGCGTGCCGGCGTCGTCTTGCGGGTATGCGTTTCCGGCGTCGTCAAGTGAGTATGGGTTTCCGGCGTCGTCTTGCGGGTATGCGTTTCCGGCGTCGTCAGGTGAGTATGGATCGTCAGGCATCGACGAAACCCGTCGGAGGGCCGAGCGCCAACAACACCCCGAACACGACGACCACCGCGACGGCAATGGCCAGGACGGCCGCGATGGGGCGCGACACGGCATACCCGACGAGGCGTTCCAGCGGGCTGCGCGGTGCGTGCTCACGCAACCGCCACCTCGTTCCGAGCAGCCCTCGGCGTTCGGCCCAACGCTCGAACGGAACCGTTAGCAGCGGCGGGATGCCAGCGCCGAGACCGAGCACGCTTTGGCGCAGTGACCAGCGCTGGTCGACCGCGACCACGACCGTGGTTGCGCAAAACGCCAGAAAAACGAGCCCATGCAGCGCCCCGGCAACGCTGACGCCGAGGTCGGTGGTCCGGGTCACGTACTTGGCGAACATGCCGAGCAGCAACAACGTCCAGGTGATCGCCTCAGCGACCGCAGCGATCCGGTAGAGACGCTGCGGACTCACCCCGGCCCCGCAAGGAAGGGCTGATCGCGGGGCACGCGCCAATCACGTGCCGCTAACGTGCAACTCACGCGCCAATCACGTGCCGCTAACGTGCAACTCACGCGCCAATCACGTGCCGCTAACGTGCAACTCATGCGCGAGTCACTTGCGACTCACGGTGAAAGTGAAACCCTGCGCGAGTCACTTGGGACTCACGGTGAAAGTGAAACCCTGCGCGAGTCACTTGGGACTCACGGTGAAAGTGAAACCCTGCGCGCGCAACCGGTCGACCAACGCCTCGCCCAGAGCGGTGGCGGGGGTCAACACTCCGACGCGCTCGCTGCCTTCACCGGCGGCTAACGCCAGTCCGGACTCGCCGAGCATGACCGCCGTGCCGTCATACCCGGGGTCGTAGGGAGCGGCCACGGTCACCGAATACTGTGCGCCGGTGGTGGTCTCGGCGTCGATCTCGATCTCGAACATGCCTGCCGCCCGCTGTTCTTCACTTGGCCCCTCCCCCGGCGCCGGCAGGAACTTGTCCAGCACCGAGCGCGCCGGCCCGATAGCCATGGCCGCGGCCAATCCGGCAGTGCCAAGGCTGACCGCGGCAGCCGCCGCCGCGCCCTTCGGCCCGCGGCCGGTGTCGACGACCTCGTCGTAGATCAGCGGGGCATCACCGTGGGTGAGCGACCATGATCGGCGTACCACGCGGGTGTTGTAACCGGACATCACAAACGGCCCGTGCCACCGGCCCGTGCTCGGATTCTTGCCGATCGGACCGTCCCCGCGTCCGTATGTCGTCCGCTGGGCGGCCAGTGCGTCCGGGTTTGCGACCACGCGGCGGGTCGAGGGGTCGGCGGTCATCGCGATCATCTGCTGGCGCATCGAGTCGATCGTGCCCCCGCTGAAGCCACCCTTCGCGCGGCGCACATGAAGGCTGGCCTCGACCAGTCGTCCTTCGTGATCGGCCGCGGCGGCTTGGTCGGCCAGCATGACGCCGAGGTCAGAGGGTACGGAGTCGAAGCCGCAGGAGTTCACGATGCGGGCGCCGGTTTCGACTGCTCGATCCTGGTGCTGCTCGATAACGTCGTGCACGAACAGGACCTCCCCGGTCAGGTCGGCGTAATGGGTGCCCTGCTCGGCGCAGGCGGCGATCAACTCGTTGCCATAGGTCGCATAAGGGCCGACGGTGGTCACGATGACGCTGGTGCGGGCGCTGATCTCGGCGGCTGCACCGGCGTCGGTGACGTCTACGGTCAGCAGCGGCCAATCGTGCGCGGCCTGCGGCAGCTCGGCCCTGATCCGCTCCAGCTTGTCCCGGGACCGGCCAGCCAGGGCGATACTGGCGTCCGTCGGTGCCGATCTGGCGAGGTATGCGGCGGTCAGTCGCCCGACGAAGCCGGTGGCGCCGACCAGGATGAGGTCGTATTCGCGATCAGTCATGCCCCCATCTTCGCCTGTCGGCCTGTGCCTCAACTCAAGGGTGGATGTGACGCAACTGAAGCCCGGCGACTATCTCGTCATCTCGATCCCGCCACGACGTCGGCGTCTTCCAACTGGTCGACCACAGCGTTTATCGACTATTTGTCGAACTCCGGGAGAAGACGACCCGGGCGCCGCCCATACCTCCGGGAGCTCCGGCACTTGGTAGGCCCACCCCATGCCTTGCCAGTCCCGGTGCACATCACGCGAGGTGGCAAGCACCGTCCAACTATCCGATCGCACCCGCTCCGCCGCCGCCCGCACCAGAGCGCCGCTATCCATCGGCGCCAAGCCTGTGGCCGAGAGCCCTCCGCTCATCGACACCTCCCGCTCGATACACCTATGGACCTCTTCACACCCGTAGTGGAACAGATCCGCCCCGAAGGCCGCTGAAGTTATCCACAAGCCAGGCATGCGACGACTCGGGCTCGCTGCGTCATACTGCGCACGTCTGGCAAGGAGGAACCATGGGACGAGTGACCGTGCGGCAACGCACCCTGCGGTATGCGCTCGACGCCGACACCGGCCAGGTCACCTCACGCGGGCGGCCCGACACGGTCGTCGTCGAGGAACCGCTGGAGTTGCGAATCGGCCCATCCCCGCTGACCGTCACGATGCGCACGCCCGGCCACGACATCGAGTGGCTGCACGGCTTCCTACATGCCGAGGGGATCATCGCGGCCAAGACCGACCTACTGTCCGCCCGCTATTGCGCTGGCGCGGTGATGGACGACGGAACGGGCACGGAAGTCAACACCTACAACGTGATCGAAGTCGACCTTGCGCCCGGCATCGCGGACCCGATCGAGGGTGGCCGCACCCGGTCGTTCCTGACGTCGAGCGCGTGCGGGGTATGCGGCAAGGCCAGCATCGAGGACCTCGCCGTCCGCGCGGCATACGACCTGAACGCCGACACCACACGCGTGTCGGTTGCCACGCTGCTGAAACTGCCGGAGCTACTCCGCGAGTATCAGTCCACGTTCGAGCGCACCGGCGGGCTGCACGCTGCCGGATTGTTCACCGCCGATGGCGAGGTTGTGGTTGTCCGCGAGGACGTCGGCCGACACAACGCGGTCGATAAAGTCATCGGGTGGGCGATGCAACAGGACCTGCTGCCGCTGCGAGGTCACGTGCTGCAAGTGAGCGGCCGGGTGTCGTTCGAGTTGGCGCAAAAGGCCTATCTGGCGGGTGTGCCGACCATCAGCGCTGTCTCCGCGCCGAGTTCCTTGGCGATCGAGACGGCGCAAGCGGCGGGTATGACCATGGTCGGCTTCGTCCGCAACACATCCCTGAACGTGTACACGCATACCGAGCGGGTCGTCGGCGCCTAGCGGGTCGTCGGCGCCGATCCGCTGACCCGCTGAGTGTCCTCCTCTTCACCAACTGGCCTGATGCAGCAGGATGCAGTGCGAATAAGCGCACCAAAGTCGTAGGAGCGACGAGTCGTAGCCGATGCGTTGGTGTCGGTCGTGTGCGCGCTTGTCGACCTTGTGCTCGGTTGTAATGCAGCTCCACATTCACAAGCGCGCACTAGAAGAGAAGATGTCAGAGCGGCACAGACGCGTCCCGGGGGTGTGCGGCGGATAGCGGAGTTGCGTCGGCAATCTACGATGGGACGACCATGACTGCTGCGCCCGTTCCCGTGACCCTGGTCGATCGCTTTGACCGGGTGCACCGCGATCTGCGCATTTCGGTGACCGACCGTTGCTCGCTGCGCTGCACCTACTGCATGCCCGAGCAAGGCGTCCCTTGGCTGGCCAAGACCACCATGCTCAGCACCGCTGAGTTGCTGCACCTGGCTCGGGTGGCTGTCTCGCTCGGGATAACCGAGGTGCGGCTGACCGGCGGGGAGCCGCTGCTGCGCCGAGACCTCGTCGACATGGTGTCCGGAATCGCTGCGCTCGAGGGCGTCGACGGCCCGGTCGAGGTCTCGATGACGACCAACGCGCTCGGTATGGATAAGGCCGCCCAAGCGCTAGCCGACGCTGGTCTGACACGAGTGAACATCAGCCTGGACACCTTGCGCACCGACACGTTCAAGCAGATGGCGCGCCGAGATCGCCTCGATGACACCCTCGTCGGCATTCGAGCAGTAGCCGCCGCCGGGCTCACCCCGGTGAAACTGAATACCGTGTTGCTGCGCGGGGTCAATGACCATGAGGCCCCCGACCTGTTGGCGTTCGCTCTGAAGCACGGATATGAGCTGCGCTTTATCGAGCAAATGCCCCTGGATGCCGGGCACACCTGGCACCGTGAGTCGATGATCACGGGCGCCGAGATCCATGCGCTGCTCGAGCCGGTATACGACCTGACACCGGTGCCGCAGCGCGGCAGCGCCCCGGCTGAGCTCTTCTACGTCGATGGTGGCCCAGCCACCGTGGGGGTCATCGCGTCGGTGACCTCGCCCTTCTGCGGGGCGTGCGACCGGGTGCGTCTAACGGCCGATGGCCAACTGCGCAATTGCCTCTTCGCGGCCGGCGAAACGGACCTGCGAACCCCCCTACGCGACGGTGCCAGCGATGAAGAGTTGGCCGATATGTTCCG
>JBARZG010000045.1:0-31059 GCA_049649785.1 Ornithinimicrobium sp.
CAGCACTGGTTGGACGGGCAGCACAGGTTGGACGGGCACCACGGGCAGGAGGGCCAGCACCGGCACCACTGCTACCGGGGAGGTCTTGTCACCAGAAACCGTGCGCCGGCTCGCGTGCGACGCCGACCTCATCCCGATGGTGCTCGGCACCGACAACGAGATCCTCGCGATGGGCCGCACCAGGCGACTCGTCACCCCCGGACAACGCCGTTTCCTGGAATACCGAGACGGGCACTGCTCCTTCCCAGGCTGTTCCATCCCAGCACCCTGGTGCGAGGCGCACCACGTCATCCACTGGTCTCGGGGCGGACCCTCCGACATCGACAACTACGCCCTGCTCTGCGGGCGACACCACACCCTGGTCCACGACCGCGACCTCACCGCCACCATCACCACCACCAGCATCCGATGGCACCTGTGAACACCACGCCCCGCGCCCGGCCACCAACGGCCGGGCCAGCGGCATGTCCAAGGCTCCAGCCAGCAGGAGACCGTGGTGTTCAGCCACCCCAGGGCCGCCCATAGCTCCTCCACGGATCACCAGGGGCCACATCGTAACTACGACCGGGACGCCGCCCAATGCGTCATTGACGACCCCGTTGCTGCGGCAAACCACGCCCGGGCAGCGCCTTGGTCGCGCCGATGGACTCAGACTGACTCGGGAGGCGGCAATTCTGGCGGGTTTGTAGCTAGCGACGGGGAGTGGGCGGGGCGGACCATCCCCCGGCTGACGTACTGGCTAACCTCCTGGAGTGAGTTACTGGGCTGACTCGGGTTGTTCCTTCCACCAGGTGTGCAATTCGGCGATTACTGCTTCTCTGCCGATCTGGCCCTGCTCCATGCGTACCGACAACAAGAACTTGTAGGCGCGGCCCAAGACCGGCCCTGGTGAGATCCCCAGGACGTCCGCGATCTCGTTGCCGTTCAATTCGGGGCGAACCGCCGACAGCTCCTCCTGCGCACGCAGGACCGCAATGCGCCGCTCCAAATCATCGTAGGACGCCGCCAAGCGAGCTGCTTTGCGCTGGTTACGGGTAGTGCAGTCGGATCGAGTCAGAGCGTGCAACCGGCCCAGCAGGTCCCCGGCGTCCGTGACGTATCGGCGCACTGCCGCGTCGGTCCACTCGCCCCCGCCATACCCGTGAAATCGCAGGTGCAGTTCGACCAGCCGGGTGACCGCCTTGATGGTGTCTTTGTCGTAGCGCAGTGCCCTCAGCCGACGACGGGCCAGTTTCGCGCCGACCACCTCGTGGTGGTGGAAGCTCACTCCACCACCGGGGGTGAACCTTCGTGTGTCCGGCTTTCCGATGTCGTGCAGCAGGGCGGCAAGGCGCAGCACGAGGTCCGGGCCGGGCACCTCCTCCTGGCCGGTCGCCTCGGGTGGGTCTTCCAGCGCGATGGCCTGCTCCAAGACTTGCAACGAGTGCTGATACACGTCCTTGTGTCGGTGATGCTCGTCGACCTCCAACTGCATCGCTGGCAGTTCGGGCAGCACATGGTCGGCCAGACCGGAATCGACCAGGACCTCCAGACCCGCGCGCGGGTCGGGTCCCACCAGGAGGCGGTTGAACTCATCGCGTACTCGTTCCGGCGACACGATCGTGAGACGGTCGGCCATATCCGTCATGGCCTCGGCAACATCAGCACTGATCCGGACCCCCAGGGTGGAAGCGAACCGGGCGGCGCGCATCATCCGCAACGGGTCGTCCGAAAAGGACACGGCCGGGGTATGCGGCGTCCGTAGCCTCATCACCTTGAGGTCGCCGAGTCCGTCATGGGGGTCGACAAAGACCTGCTCCGGCAACCGCAGCGCCATCGCGTTGATAGTGAAGTCGCGCCGTCGCAGATCACCGGCGAGCGAATCGCCGAACGCGACTATCGGTTTGCGCGAGTTCAGATCGTAGGCATCGGCGCGGTAGGTAGTGATCTCGACCACGAGCTCGCCCCGGCGGCCGCCGATGGTGCCGAAAGCGCGGCCCACGTCCCACGTGTGATCGGCCCAGGCTTTCAGCAAGGCCTCGATCTCCTCCGGCCGAGCCGAGGTGGTGAAGTCTAGGTCCGGCGAAACCCTGCCCAGAAAGGCGTCCCGAAGTGGCCCGCCGACCAAAGCAAACTCATGACCGGCTTCGGCGAATGCCGCGGCTAGCGCGTCAACAGACGCCAAGATCGGGCGCAGATGACGCACGGCCCCGGCAAGGAGTTCGGCCTGGGCCAGGGATGCGGACACGGTCACCAAGCCTACGACGATGTTCGCCTCGGCCGATCCCATGTTCACCGATGAGGGGAGGCTCGGTCGATACAGTGGTCGGATGACACTCGCGCCGCGACCAACTCGCCCTCCGCGGCGTAGTGTCGCGCTGCAAGAGACGTCGGCGGGGGGAGTGGCCGTCGACGTGGTTGGCGGTCGAGCCAGAGTGCCACTGATCGCGCGCCGCAATCGTCACGGTCGGATCGAATGGTGCCTACCCAAGGGACACGTCGAGGAGGGGGAGACCCTGGCGCAAACCGCAGCTCGCGAAGTCGCCGAGGAGACAGGTATCGTTGGGAAGGTGCTGGTCACTCTCGGCACGATCGAGTACTGGTTCTCCACCCCCCAGCACCGCATACACAAGATCGTCTACCACTATTTGTTGGAGGCAACGGGCGGCACCCTGACGATTGAGAATGACCCCGATCACGAGGCGATCGACGCCGCCTGGGTTCGCTTGGAGGACGCCCCCTCCAGACTCACCTTCCCCAATGAGGCTCGGATCGCGGCGCTGGCCTGGCAGCGACTTGCCGGGCACGCCTGATCACCGACGATCCCCTCTTCCCCTTGCCTCACGACGTCCACCTCGCCGCGAGCCAGCGCTGTGCTACACCTCGCAGGGTCAACGGTCAGCGTGGGGTACGTCTCCTGCTGGCCCTCGTCGTGGTCATCGCCGCCTTGGGCGCGGCCCCCCTGTCCGCGCTCGCCTCCTCACCCACGGGCGTTCGGGTTACTGATACGCAGGAAGCCGTGGCACGTGAGTCCGTCCCCACCCAAGCCTCGCCATCGGTTCAGGTGGAGATCGATCGGGTCGTTCCCGCGGTAGTCGGCCCAGGACAACGATGGGTGGTTCGCGGCACGATCTCGAACAACGGGAGCACCACCGTGGATGTTGAGCGGGTCCAGCTCCGGACGGCATACCAAGCCCTAGATACCGTCGACGAGATCGAAGGTTGGATCGATGACGGGGACATCATTCAAACTCCCCGCGTGCTGGGCAGTGACGTCATCGCCTCCCCCCTGGCAGCGCAGGAGTCGACCTCGTTCGTGATAGCCGTGAGTCCCGACGCGGTGGCACCCGGGTTCGCCTTCACGTCGCTGCCACTACGCCTCGATGTGGAAGCCGCGGACGAAACTCCCTTGGCTGAGGTGCGCACGGTCCTTCCCTGGTTTGCCGATAGCACCGCCGAGAATCCGCTCGAGGTCAGTTGGGTGGTCCCGTTGACGGTTCCACCCAACCCTGAGCTGACAGCCACCGAACCGGGCCGCACACAGGCCTGGTTGTCAGTAGTCGGACCGGAGTCCCCGGCCCGAATCTGGCTCGACGGTCTGACCTCATACGAGGCGACCTTCGTGGTGGACCCCTCGCTGCTGTTGCCCTTGCCCGCGGCCACCAGCATTGCTGAAGCGCCCGCCGGCGAACCTGTTCCCGCGCCGTCGAGTGACGCTCCGGGCTCCACCGAGACCGCTGAGCCGGCACCTTCGCCAGACACGACGAGCGACAACGACGCACCAGGTACGACGACCCCGAGCACACCCACACCCGATGGCGCCGCAGAGGGCCCTGCCGATCGCAGCGGTGCCACGGGTGACGGTGGCAGTAGCACCGATGTGGGTCCTCAAACACCGCTCAGCACGCCGGAAGTGCCGGAAGCGACGCCAGTACAGGAGGCCGAGCTGGGTTTTCAGGAGCGTCTCGGTGCGCTCACCCGTGACCAGTTGCGCTGGCTACCCGTAGCCGACCCGGACGTCGCGGCGCTGATCGATGTGGGCGTCGAGGAGACCGTCGTTGATGGCGCGCTGAACGTCTCGTTGCCACCTTCGGTATTGGACACAAACCGCCTGCTGCAGCGCGGCACGCACGGTGTCGCCTGGCCGGCCTGGACCACCATCGACGCCTCGAAGATCGAGGCGCTCAGGGCCGTGTCCACTCCGGATCCGTTGACCACGCTGATCCTGCCTCGCTCGGCCTTCAGCGACGCCACCGGATTCAACCGAGACGCAGTAGGCAGCTCTGTCACCGCTCCGCAGGTGGCTCTCTATGGCTACAACGAGCAGGTCAGTGCCGTGCTGAACCCCACCGACCCCGCCACCGCCACCGGCGATGGCGCCATCACGCAGTTGCTCTTAGCTCACCTCCTGGCGCGCTACCAGCAGTTCCCGGCCGACTCTGGCGGGCTCATCATTGCTCCGCCGCGGGGCGCGTCCATCGAGGCTTCAGCCCTCGATGACGTGACTAGCGCGTTGGAGGAAGCCCCGTGGGTGGTTCAGGTGCCCGCTGATGATCTGCCGGTCAGCCAAGACGTGCGCCTGGGGCCGATCAGCACCGCCCCCAAGCCGGCGGCCTCCCCGTTGTCGGTGGGCGCGGTCGACCGCATCGAGGCGATCCGCGCAGACCTGGAGGATATTGCCACGGTGCTGCAGCAGCAGGAGACCGGCCAGGCCTGGCTTCCGGTGCTGGACGGTTTGTACTCCACTCGGTGGCGTGGCAGCGATGAGGAGTGGTCAGCGCTCCTGGAGCAGGTCGAGTCCGCCCTCGCCACCGTCATCGACGGCGTCCGGATCCAAGAGACCAGCGTCAACTTCCTGGCCAATGAGGGGGTGATCCAGCTCACGCTGGTCAACGATCTACCGATCGGTCTTCAAGATCTGGAGCTCGAGCTTGTACCGGGCAACCCTCGACTGCGCGTGGCCGAGCAGCCTTTACCCATCTCGATCGGGCCCTCCAGCCGGGCCACGGTGCAGTTTCGCGCAGAAGCAGTAGCCGCCGGTCAGGTGCCAGTCCGTGCGACGCTGTCTACCCCGACCGGTCTGCAGATCGGGCAAGCCCAAGTACTCGATGTGCAGGTGCGACCGACCGGGATCTGGATCTATTGGCTGCTGGGCGGGGTCGCCGGGGTCATCCTTATCCTCGGGTTGACCCGAGCCATCCGCCGACCCGCGGCGCCGCCTGATTCGGACTCGACATGAACGACTCTTCGGCTCGCGACGGCGAGGATCAGTCCGAGGAGGAGCCGGAGCCCACCAAGCCCGGCCATTCCTCGGCCAGCCTGGCGCGCTCTAGCGCCTTGATGGCCTCGGGCACCCTGGTGTCCCGCATCCTGGGTTTAGTGCGCCTGGCCCTGCTAGCGGGGGCCATCGGTCCGTTGACGCAGGTCGCAAACGCATGGCAAACAGCAAACACGCTGCCCAACACCATCTACTTGCTCCTCGCTGGCGGAGTGCTCAACGTCGTCTTCGTTCCCCAGTTGACTCGAGCCCTAGCTCGCTCCGACAAGGGCCGTGACCTTACCGACCGTTTGATCACGCTGGCCCTGATCGCGATCACCCTGATCACCGTGATCGCGACCGCAGGGGCTTGGGCGCTGACCAAGTTGTATGCCCTGAGTTGGACCGGTGAGCAGCTCGCGTTGGCCGTGGCGCTGGCCTACCTCTGCCTGCCGCAAATCTTCTTCTACGGCGTCTATGCTCTGCTCGGCCAGATCCTGAACGCGCAGGAAAAGTTCGGCTATTACATGTGGGCTCCAGTGGCCAACAACGTCGTGGCGATCATCGGTCTCATCGTGTTCACGATGACCTATCCAGATGCGGACACGCTGCCGGTCGGCCAATGGACGACACCGATGATTCTGCTGTTGGGGGGCAGTGCCACCTTAGGGATCGCGGTCCAAGCAGGCGTGCTGTTTGAGCCGGTTAGGCGCAGCGGGTTCCGGTACCGACCACGCTGGGGTTTTCGTGGCGTCGGCTTGGGCGCGGCGTCGCGGATGGCCGGCTGGACCCTGGCGGTCATTGCCATCTCACAAATCGGCTTGTTGCTCGCTTCCAACGTCTTGAACCGTGCAGACCGTTTGGAGCCGGGGGTGCCCGGACGATTCGTGTACGAGACCGCGTTCCTGATCTTCATCTTGCCGCACTCGCTTATCGCGACGTCGCTGTTGACCGCGATGTTGCCCCAGTTGTCCCGTGCCGCCGCGGCCGAGGATCACGGGGCGTTGTCGTACCAGTATCGACACGGTCTACGGTTGCTGGCGACTGCCATGGTGCCGATTGCGATCGCGATGATCGTGCTGGCTCCGCAGGTGACCGCGCTACTTCTGCTGCTCAGCGGCAAGGAGGCCACCCAGGCGACGGCTCAGATCGTGATGATCCTCACCCTCGGCCTGGTCCCTTACGGGATATACCTGCTCTCGCAACGGATCTTCCACGCCTACCAAGAGGGCCGGCCACCCTTTCACCTGCAACTGGTCATCACCTCAGTTTCGATCGTGGCGATCGCCACAGCGGCCTTTGTTCCCCCGCAGTTCACCGCCATTGCAATCGCCGCCGGCCAAGCGACTGGCCAAGCTGTCGCTGCCATGCTTGCGGTGATCTGGGTCCGTCGCCGGATCGATGTACAGTCAATGTCTGATGTGCGCGGCACCTATGGCCGAGCACTCATCGCCGCACTGATCGCTGCCGTGCCCACAATGCTGGTCCAACGGCAATTGCTCACCCTGATCGACGGTAAGAGCGCGGCGCTGATCACGCTCGCCGTCTGCGGGGTGCTGTACTTCGGCTTGTATGGGGCCCTGGCGCACCGTTTCGGAGTGCGCGAGTTGGCGGAGGTCATCACTCCGATCACCCGTCGGCTACGTCGCAGTCGACCACCGTCGGCGCCGGAACCTCCACCTGGTGGGGGCCTTGGAGGGGACCCCACCGAGAACAACAAACACACTGACAAGGTCGGTGAAGGGGACCCCACCGAGAACAAGGAACCGGCTGACTCACCGGCCAGTTCACCCGCCCCGACGCGCCGGGACCCACGGCATGGCGAGTCACGACTATTCTTGCCTTCGTCTGCCTCGGACACGAACGCAATCAAGGAGCCCATGGTGCACGGCATCGACACTGGCACAGTCCTCGGTGGCCGGTATGCCCTCGACGAGCTCTTGGCTCGACGCGACGACTCGCTGGACTATTGGTCCGCGCAGGACCAGACACTTGATCGCCTGGTCGCCGTTACCGTGCTGCCAGCAACCGGAGAGCACGAAGCTGTCGCCTATGCGGTGCTGGATGGTGCCCGGCGAACAGCCGGCGTCGATGACCCGAGGCTGGTCCGCGTGCTTGATGTGGGCGTCGAAGAAGGCGTCTGCTGGATCGTCGAGGAAGGGTTGTCCGAGGCGGTGTCGCTGGCCACGTTGGTCGCCGACCAACCCTTGCCGGCCGAAGAGGCCCGGCGCATCGTGGGCGAGTCTGCGTCCGGTCTGGAGTCGGCTCGACGGCGCGGCCTGCATCACCTGTACCTCAATCCGCACGCAGTGCTGCGCACGAGCGAGGGAAGCGTCAAGATCTCCGGTGTCGGGGTTGCTGCAGCCATCGAGCAGACCGAGGAGATCTCGGCCGCCGAGGCTTCGGTCATCGACACCGGCGATTTGCTCGCCCTGCTGTACACCGGGCTGACCGGGCGCTGGCCTGGTGAGGAAATCGAGGCGCTGCGACCCGCCCGGCGCTTGGCCGATGGGACGTTGCCTGCACCCTCGGAGGTCGTCAGCGGCGTTCCCGGTGATCTGGACGCTCTCTGCCGCTCCGTCTTCGGCGCTGAGGCCGACGCAGCCACTGGACCGCATACCCCCGGTGACTTGGCCAAGCTGTTGGCGCCCTGGCCCTCCGAGGTCGTCGACGATCTTCAGTTGAGTTTGGACCCGCCCTTGCCGGGCGAAGAGTCGGGTGCTCATGCCGCCTTGGCGGCAAGTGCCGGAGCCAGCGCCGCCGCGACCGCCGCCCGTCCCGCTGGGGACGATGGCCCCGCGGATCACACAGACGTCGTCGAGCCGAGCTACTATCGGACGCAATCGGCAGCCGTGGGAGCCACTGCTACGGCACCAGCAACGGCTGCGGGTGCCGGGCACACCGGCGAGCGCGTGACAACAGGAGCCGGTTCGAGCGGCGGAGCGATCACAGCTGGAGCGACCGCCGCTGGGGCTACTGGCGCCGCCGGTCCCTCCGGCCCAGGGCTGGACGGCACCTCTGAGACTCAACCTCGCCAACGGTTCCAGGGCGGGATCGTGATCGCACTGATCGCGGCCGTTGTCGTGGTGGCGATGTTCTTCGCCTATGGCGCGATCCAGGGTCTCAATCCGGTCGGCGAGGGCGATGACGATCAGGCTCAGGCCGGTCAAGATGGTGCGGATGAGCCGGATAATGACGACGACGGCGAGGACCCCGGCGACACAGCAGAGGAGACGGCCGAGCCGACGCAGGAAGAGCCCGGGGAGCCACTGGAGCCGGTCGGGATCACCTCACATGACCCCCAGGGCGACGGCGATGAGAACAACGAACTCACCGAGCTGGCTATCGATGGCGACACCAGCACCGCCTGGCGCAGTCGCACCTACCTCGCGGAGAACTGGGGCAATCTCAAAGACGGCGTCGGACTGGCCATCGACCTTGGTGAGCCGACCGAGGTCAGCGAGATCGACATCGTCTTTCCGGACGGGGACTACCGTCTCGAGGTCTATGTTGGCGACGAGGTCTCACTTAGCGACATGACCGAGTTGGGCGTGGCCGAGGACGCCAGCGATGAGGTGACCATCGGCAGCGATGAGCCCATTGAGGGCCAGTACGTCTTGGTCTGGTTTACCGATGCCTGGGATGGCCCCAATGGCGAAATCGTCTACGTCTCCGAAGTCACCCTCCGGTGAGGATGCCTTTCCGGGGTCACCCTCGGGTGAACTCGTGAGGCCCGGGCGCCAGTGAACCTCGACGGAGGTGAAAGCCCCGACGACGCGGAGTTGCTTCGCCGTCACTGCTCAGGTGACCCAGAGGCCTTCGGAGAGCTCTTCACTCGACACAAAGACCGTATGTGGGCCGTCGCACTCCGCACCGTCCGGGACCCCGATATTGCGGCCGACGCAGTCCAGGACGGCTTTCTCAACGCCTTCCGCCGGGCCGGGTACTTCCGTGGGGACTCGCAGGTCAGCACCTGGTTGTATCGCATCGTGGTCAATGCTTGTCTAGACCGACTCCGCCGGATAAAACCGACGTCCGACATTGCCGACCACGATCCGCCGTCGACGCGTGACCACCACCGTAGCGTCGAGGTACGCCTGGACGTGCAGGCTGCGCTGGCCCAGTTGCCACAGAGCCAACGGTTGGCCCTCGTGCTGGTGGACATGCAGGGTTTGCCAGTCGCTGAGGCCGCGCAGGTGCTCGCGGTGGCCGAAGGAACCGTGAAGTCCAGGTGTTCTCGCGGACGCGCCGCGATGGCCGAAATCTTGGGAGCGCAGTGAATACCTTGACGAGACTCGGGAACCGTTGGGCTGCTGTGCGCGTCGTACCGGTGAGGGTGTGGGCTGCTGCACCCGCACCGCTGGTATCACCGTCTGGGCTAAGGAGTGCTTCGTGAACACCGCGCACCACGGCCCTGCGGCGGACGACACAGGACCTGACCCGACAGGTATGCGCGAGGTGCTTGCCGCTTTGCCAGATCCGGGGCCGATGCCGGATCACGTCGTTGCTCGCATCCAACAGAGCATGGCGAACGAGCGCGCCGACGCCAGCGCCGGCCTATGGCCTCTAAGTTCCGACAGTGATTCCGGCACCGGACCTGTCGCCGTCGACCTGCTCGCCGAGCGTCAACGACGCCGACCCGCCCAGTGGCTACTAGCTGCGGCCGCAGTGGTCGCCGTGGGGGTGGTCGGCACCGTGGTCTTCGACCAAGTGCTGGCGCCGGGTTCTGGGGCCGACGGTCTCTCGGCGCAGGACTCCCCCGAACAAGGCGAGAACGCCTCCTCCGAGGAGGCAGCCGCCGAGGACTCCGACGCACTGGAGGGCAACGACTCGGGCGAGGGCGAGGCGGCAGGAGGCGACTCTGCAGTCGCGGATGACGCAGCCGGTGACGAGGGTATCGACCAGGGCGAGCCACTGGAGGAGTCGACGCCGGCAGCGGCGCCGGAGTCCCTTGTGGAGATCGACGACGGGGCGTTCGCCGCGGGCGCACTGCTGTTGCTACAGGGCAGCGACGCCCCGTTCACGAATCTTCCAGCAGAGTTTGCCGGCACTACCACGCCTGACCGCTTGTCGCCTGCCTCGGTGGAGAACTGTGTGCAGGCAGTCGGTGAGGACCCAGACGACGGGCAGTGGGCAGCGGCCCAAGCCACGATCAACGGCTCGGATGCAGTCGTGGTAGGCGACCTGACCCCAGAGCGCTCACAGGCGTGGGCCGTCGCGGAGCATTGCCCGCAGGATAGCGGGGCGGAGATCTTGCACGGGCCCGTCACGTTGCCCTGATGGCCTCGTTCGGGAACATCCCCGCCGTAGACTCGGTTTCTCAACGGTAGGACCGGGCACCACGACACACCAGTGGGACCGGAGGATCACGGCATGAGGAGTAGATCGAGGCACATGAGCATCATCAGTGGTATCTCGCTTTCGACGCAGCCTGCCACGCAGGACGCACGCGAAAGTAGGGAGAGCGACGTTGTTCACGAGGTGATCATCATCGGCTCTGGACCTGCTGGCTACACCGCCGCGGTCTATGCAGCCCGGGCCAACTTGTCCCCCGTCGTCTTCGAGGGTGCCGTCACCGCTGGCGGTGCCCTGATGAATACCACCGATGTGGAAAACTACCCAGGCTTCGCCGACGGCATCATGGGCCCGGACCTGATGATTGCTATGCGCGCCCAGGCCGAACGGTTCGGAGCCGTGATCCATCGCACCGACGTCACTAGTGTGCAGTTGGACGGCGCCGTGAAGACGGTCACTGATGAGGAGGGCGGCACCCACCGGGCACATGCCGTCATCCTGGCGATGGGGTCGGCATACCGCGAGCTGGGTTTGGCCGATGAGCTGCGTCTGTCCGGACACGGAGTGTCCTGGTGCGCCACCTGCGATGGGGCGTTCTTCCGCGACCAAGACATCGCCGTCGTCGGCGGCGGTGATTCCGCGATGGAGGAGGCGACCTTCCTCAGCCGATTTGCTCGCTCCGTGACCGTCGTCCACCGACGCGGTGAATTGCGGGCAAGTCGCATCATGGTCGAACGTGCCGAGGCAGACCCCAAAATTAGTTTTGCCTGGCACAGCGAGGTCGTCGCGATCACCGGCGAGTCCAAGGTCACCGGCGTGACCTTGGCTGACACGCACACCGGAGAACAACGCGATCTCGCAGTCACGGGACTCTTCATCGCGGTGGGTCACGATCCACGAAACGAGTTGATCACCGATCAGGTCCACCTCGACGCGGAAGGATACGTCTTGGTGCAGGGGCGCGGGACGGCAACTCAACTGCCCGGCGTGTTCGCAGCCGGTGATCTGGTCGATCACACTTATCGCCAGGCCATCACCGCTGCTGGCTCTGGATGTGCTGCGGCGCTCGACGCAGAGCGATACCTCGCCTCGCTGGTTCGCCATCCAGAGCCACCGGCGGCCCCCTCTGCGCAAGAACACCAAGCCGCTGTGCTGGTCACGCCGGCCACCGACACCTCCGTGCCGGTGTTGTAGGGCATCCTGCGCACCTCCACTGTTACTCCATCGATTCCACCCAAGAAAGCGAGCTCACCCAGATGGCAACCAAGCAAACTGATGACAGCAACTTCGCCGCCGATGTCCTGGAGCAGGATCACCCCGTGTTGGTCGACTTTTGGGCGCCGTGGTGTGGACCATGCAAGATGGTCGCACCAGTGCTGGAGGAGTTGTCCGAGGAGTACTCGGAGAAGTTGCGCATCGTCAAGCTCAATACAGACGAGAATCCACAAATCACCGGTAAGTACGGCATCACCGGGATCCCCACGATGAACGTCTACGTCAATGGGGAAGTCGTCAAGACGATGGTTGGCGCCTTGTCGAAGCCGAAGCTTGTCCGTGAACTGGAGCCTTTTCTGTCCTAACCTGTTCCTTTGGTCCCGGCAGAGGGGTCCTGAACCTCGCTGCGGGACAACTACCCTCAGGTTATCCACAGGCTGTGGATAACCTGAGGGATCGGTTCCTATGCTCTGCTCACTCCTGTACGTATCGAGGCAGACTCGGTCGCTAGCCGGGATCTGGTCCGGGTCGCTAGCCGGGATCTGGGCCGGGTCGCTAGCCGGGATTTCGGCCGGACTGTCACGCCAAGAGTTCGATAATTCGAGCCAAGTCCTCCTTGGAGGCAAACTCAACTGTCAGTTTCCCCGTCCGCCGACCCATAGCGATAGTCACTCGCGTGTCCAGCCGATCAGACACTGAAGCCGCCCACTGATCCATCTCCGGATCCGGTTCACTTCGTCGGCGAGCGGGCCGAGAGCGCGGTTTTTCGTCGCCACGTAACAACACGAGCTCTTCCACGGACCGGACCGAGAGTCCTTCACTGACAATCCGTGCTGCCAAGCGTTCCATCGCATCTGCGTCGCTGAGGCTCAACAAGGCTCGTGCGTGGCCGGCGCTGAGCACACCGCTGGCAACTCGTCGCTGTACTGGTCCGGGCAACTTGAGCAGCCTGACGGTATTGCTGATCTGCGGCCGAGACCGGCCAATCCGCTCCGCGAGAACGTCATGGGTGCAGTTGAAGTCCTGCAGAAGTTGTTGGTAGGCAGCCGCCTCCTCCAGGGGGTTGAGCTGACTGCGGTGCAAGTTCTCTAGCAACGCGTCTCGGAGCAACGAATCGTCGCTCGTGTCCCGGATGATTGCCGGAATCGCTTGCAGGCCAGCGACTTTGCTGGCTCGCAGTCGGCGTTCCCCCATGACGAGTTCGTAGCTCGGTGGTTCACCTTCCGGGCCGGTCATTCGGCGCACGACGACCGGTTGAAGGACGCCAACGGCGTGAATACTCGCCACCAACTCAGACAGTTCGTCCTCGTCGAACTGTTGCCGGGGTTGCTGGGGATTGGGCAGGATGGCGCTCACTGGAAGTTCTGCGAAGTCGGCGCCTGGCACCGGCGTGAGATCGGTGACGGCGGTTGGCTCGGTCGACGTGGTGAGGGAGTCTTCTCGACTCGCTGATCCGGTAGCCACGTCCGCGGCCGCCGGCGGCTGATCGGTCTGGGGTCCGGAGAAGAAGACATCACTTGGTCTGCGTGAGGGCGGCTGGGTCGGGATGAGGGCACCGAGGCCCCTCCCTAGTCCTCGATGACGGTCGTTCACTCGGTTTCAGCACCCTTCCGTGGTGGCAGCGCATCCTGCGTGGACAGTTCTACCGCAACGTCGCGGTATGACAGGGCACCCGCACTCATCGGGTCATAGGTCAGCACGGTCTGTCCGTGACTGGGAGCCTCGCTGATGCGCACGGAACGAGGGATAGTCGTGCTGAGCACGAGGTTGCCGAAGTGCGATCGCACTTCACGGGCTACTTGCGACGACAGCTTGGTGCGGCCGTCGAACATCGTCATCAGAATCGCCGAGACCGAGAGGGTGGGATTGAGGTGACTCCCGATCAGGCCGATATTGCGCATCAGTTGAGTGAGTCCCTCGAGGGCGTAATACTCGCATTGGATCGGTATTAAGACCTCCCTGACGGCCGTAAGCGCATTGATGGTCAGCAGGCCGAGACTCGGTGGACAGTCGATGAGCACGTAGTCGAACTCAGGTAAAGCCGTGGCGCCGGTAGATACCGATGATCCGTCGCCGGTGACACTGCGGAGAATGCCGGCCCGGTCGATCTCGGTTTTGAGACGGTACTCTCGCTGCTCGATGCCGACCAGCTCGATCTCCGCTCCGGCGACATCAATCGTGGACGGCACGCACCACACGTGCTCTAGGCGTTGTGCGGGCCGGGCGACCGCAGCAAGCGACGTTCCTTCGATCAACACCTCGTAGACGCCGACGGTGTCCTCGGTATGAGAAATTCCTAGCGCGGTGCTCGCATTGCCCTGGGGGTCAAGGTCGATGACAAGCACCGTGAATCCTGCCTGGCCCAGGGCAGCGGCAATGTTGACAGTGGAGGTGGTCTTGCCGACTCCTCCCTTTTGATTCGCGACAGCGATTGTCCGGGTCGGTGTTCGATGCCTACTCACGCTCGGTTCCACCACATCCTCGGACGTCGCCCCGTGCATTGGCTGGGGGGACACGTCCTCCACGGCCGGCGCCACATCGTCGGAACCCACCCTGACTGACCTCTTGGGTGATCGTTCCCCCTCCGCCACCGACGTTTCACGTGAAACTGCGACGTTTAACACTGCTTCGTGCGCCTGCAGGCTCTGTGGATTTGAAGCGTCCTGCGGGGCGTGTGGTGTGACCGTGGTGGTTCTTTCCTGGTCTGCTTCCAGCACGGTGAGGGTCTGCAATGACTGCTCCCTGATGGGCCAGCCCAATCCCGAGCGGCGCAGCGTATCGGCTGAGGAACAAACTGGTCGCCCCGGCCAGCCAAGAGCGGTGCGACCAGTCACCGTGAAGGGCGTTTCCGCGCCAGTTTCCCCGGTACCGTCTCGTAGCGTGGCTGTGTTGCGCGGACAATCTCGACGACCCGGACTGGTTGAGCTAGCAGGTCACTGCCCAGCACGTGGACCACTGCGTGCGCCATACCCAGCCCTTCGATCCTCGGCAGCGTCTGCTCCAGCTCAGCCTCCGCGCTGTGCCCTTTCAGGGCCAAGAGTCGGCCACCTTGGGGCAGTAGCGGCCACGCCCAAGCAACGAGCTGGTCCAACCGAGCTACTGCTCGCGCTACGACCACCTGCGCCTGAATCAAGCCAACCATCGCCTCGGCGCGAGCATGGTGCACGCTCACGTGTGGCAGGCCTAGGTCCTCGACCGTCTGTTCCAGCCACGTTATCCGTCGGGCAAGCGGCTCCACGAGAGAGACGCGTAAGTCTGGTCGTGCAATCGCCAGCGCCACTCCCGGGAGGCCAGCACCACTACCGATATCCACGACACGCGTGCGATGTGGCAGCAACGACTCCATGATCGCGCAGTTGACGATGTGGCGATCCCACATCTTGTCAGCCTCACGTGGACCGAGTAACCCATGTTCGATGCCGGTCGTTGCCAGGAGATGCGCATAGCGTTGCGCTAGTGGGAGCCGCTCGCCATAGATCTCTGCGGCCACGCGCGGTGGGAGTCCCACCGGTTTGACGTTGGTCACGCTGCCTTGTTTCACGTGAAACAACTCTACTGGGTACGCAGCGGAACACCCTCCCGCGACGCGACGTACCCAGTGAGTGTCGTCGACAGGACTGGCGACTGCGTCCACACGTCCATCGGATGTCGGCGGCCGTCTGAACCTGCTTAGTCGCTCATCGACCTAACTCACGGACAGAACTACTACATAACGTCGTGGTTCTTCCCCTTCAGACGCTGACTTCAAGCCGGCACGCAGCACCTCGTCGTGCACCACCTTCCGCTCGAACGCTGTCATCGGGTCCAACGAATGAGCCTCGCCTGAGGCCTTCACCTTGTCCACCGCGTCACTGGCGACTGTCACCAACTCCGCTCGGCGCCTCCTGCGGTGGCCGCCAACGTCCAGCATGAGGCGGCTGCGCTCGCCCGTCTCGGCCTGAACGGCGAGACGGGTGAGCTCCTGCAAAGCCTCCAGAACGGCAGCCTCGGTGCCCACCAATCGACGCGGCACGCTGCCTTCATCTGAATCGATGATGGAAACTGAGGCACGGTCGCCCTCTACGTCGACCTCCAAGTCGCCGTCCAGGTCGGCTATGTCCATCAACGTCTCCAGGAAATCTGCGGCCACTTCGCCCTCGCGCTCCAGTTCGGACTTCCGGCTCGTCTTGGAAACGCTCGCACCTTCGGCGTTCGAGACTGGCGTCACGGCGCCGTTGCTCGTGGCAACACTGTCGGTCTCGGATGGGCCCTGGGATGGTGCATCAGCGGTAGGAATGGTCTCAGTGTTCATGCTTCTCCTCAAACGGCAGGTGTTGACACGCGTATGCCGGTAGGGCGGGCGGATTGTAGCTTCTCTGGGCGACATGCGTGGCGATGCCGCACTAGGTCGCTAACGCCCTTTCGGTCTATTGCTCTTGCTCTTACCTTTACCTTTAGCTCTCTTTTTGCCTTGAGGCTGATGACGTTGACCGCTTTGCTTCACCGGCACCTCCGGCTCAGTCTCTTCTGCAACAGCCGTCGTGCGGCCCCAGTTTTTGAGCGGCTTGCCTTTGGCCAGCCGCCGCTCTTCCATCGCCTTTTCGGCAGGCGATCCTGGGGCTGGCATCGCCCGGATGACATAGAATTGCTGACCCATAGTCCACAAGTTCGTGGTCGTCCAGTAGATCAGCACACCAAGCGGAAAGTTCACTCCGAAGACGGCAAACATGATGGGCAGCACGTAGATCAAGATCTGCTGCTGGCGCGCCATCGGACCGTTCAGCGCCGCCTCGGGCATGTTCTTGCGCATCAACTGGTGCGACGTGATGAACTGCGTAAAGGACATCAACAGGATCAGGACGATAGACAGCACCTTCGCTGAAGGGTCGCCATCAGTATGCAGGAAGGAAGACGATAAACTAGCGCCCAGGATTGTTGACTCGTTCATCTTCTGGGCAAGTTCTTGCGTAAAGAAGCCGACCGGCTGTTTGTCACCATCGGCGACTCCAGGCAGGTCATTCAGCATGCGGAACAGCGCGAAAAAGAACGGCATCTGGAAGAGGATCGGCATACACGAAGAGAACGGATTAGTCCCGTGCTTTTTATACAGGCCGAAAGATTCTTCGGTCATCTGTTTGCGAGACGCCTCATCCTTCTTGCCTTTGTATTTCTTTTGAATCTTCATCAACTCCGGCTGGAGAAGCTGCATGCGTCGCTGAGAGCGGATTTGCCGCACGAAGAGCGGCATCAACAAGATCCGGAGCACGATGACCAGGCCCACGATGGACAGAACCCAGGTCGCGCCACTGGTGTCTGACATACCGAACGAGGTCAGCAACACCTCGAAGCCGACCATGATGCTCGAGACCAGCCAGGTGAAGGGGTACAGGATCGTGTCGAAGATGCCCATGCGTCCTCAGTCTCGTGGTGAGCTGGGCTCACCGGTCATCGATGGCGCCGGCTCGCGACGCGGGGGTACGTGGTCGACGCCGCCGTGACTCCACGGGTGGCAGCGAAGGAGTCGAGTGCCTGCCAGCCAGGCACCAGGTAAGGGGCCATGCTCGCTCAGCGCTGTGACGGCATAGGCCGAACATGAAGGATAGAACTTGCAGGTCGGACCCAACAACGGGGAAATCAGATATTGATAGGCCCGGACAAGCCAGATCAGGGGCATCGCGAGGCTGCGTCTGCTCACAACACACGCCTCAAGGCACGGTCGACGTCGGCGGCCAAGACGACCGACGATGCAACTGCGGCGCGGGGCAGCGCCCTGATGACCACGTCCGTGCCCGGCGGAAGGAAGGCCAGCCTGGCCGCCATCACCGCCCGGAGCCTGCGTGTCACGCGATGCCGCACAACGGAATTCCCCACGGCCTTGGAAACGATGAACCCCACCCGTGGCGGCACGGAAACCGGCACCGGATCATCGGACTCGGTGGCGTTCTGACTCACGTGGGGCACACCTGAACAATGCACCACTAGCCTGGGAGTGCCCGCCCGCCGAACTCCGCGAGCGCCCCTGGACAGCACCGCAGTGAAATCGCCCGACGTTCGCAGTCGATGTCGTTGAGGGAGCACAGGTCACGAAGAAGTGTTTAGGCCGTGACCTTCTCACGGCCTTTTCGCCGCCGTGCAGCCACAATTTTGCGTCCGGCGCGGGTGCTCATCCGCAGCCTGAAACCGTGCACCTTCGCTCGGCGCCGGGTGTTCGGCTGAAAGGTTCGTTTGCTCATCATTACTCCATTACCTGCGATGACACGGGTCACCGCTACCTGCGGTGAGTGAAAGGTCCGTCATGCCTTCAGCATGCAACTGTGCTGGCACGGACATGGCGAACGGCGGTCGCGACGACCAACTCACGGTACGGGAGGTCAAACCGGCAGGTCAACCTGGCAGCCACGATGCGATCGGCCGGATCGAGGCAAACCTGGTAACGTCCGTGACTTCGCGTTCTCTTTGTCCACCAGTTTGTACACAGCGTGTGGATAATGTTGTGGACAATCGAGAGGGGTGCACCGGATGGCGGACGAGCCGATTGACTTCGGGGGTATCTGGTCCCAAGTCGTCGAGCATGTCGACACCTCCGGAATCGCTCCTCGCGACCGAGCTTTCCTGCGGCTCACCAGGTTTGTCGGTCTGCTGGATTCCACGGCGCTCCTCGCGGTGCCGTATGAGCACACCAAGGAGACTCTGGAGACCACGTTACGGGTGCCGGTGGTTCAAGCCCTCAACACCGCGCTGGGCCAAGACCTTCGCCTCGCGGTCACTGTTGACAGCGCGTTGCGCCACGAGGTGGAGGAGCAAAGCGCGAGAGCCGATCCAGACTCTTCAGGGCCGAACCGCAGTGAGGTGGGTCGCTCTGGTGGGACAGACTTGTCCGCAACCGTCGGCAATTATGAGGACCCGCGCAACGCAACTGGCGAACGAGGGCAAACGTCCCCTGCCGTCGGGGTCAGTGCAGCCACAACGACCGACGGAGACTCGCGCCTCAACCCCAAGTACACCTTCGACACCTTCGTCTCGGGGTCATCGAACCGCTTCGCCCACGCAGCATCCCTTGCCGTAGCCGAGGCACCGGCCCGGGCATACAACCCCTTGTTCATTTACGGCGAGTCGGGCCTGGGCAAGACCCACCTCCTCCACGCGATCGGCCACTACGCGCGCAATCTCTACCCAACCACACGTGTGCGCTATGTGAATTCTGAGGAGTTCACCAACGACTTCATTAATAGCATCAGGGACGATAAATCCGGGGCATTTCAACGTCGCTATCGCAATATCGATTTTCTGTTGATCGACGATATTCAATTCTTGCAAGGTAAAGAACAAACAGTCGAGGAGTTTTTTCACACTTTTAACACCTTGCACAACAGTGAGAAGCAAGTGGTGATCACTTCAGATCAACCGCCTAAAAAGTTATCCGGGTTCGCCGAGCGGTTGCGCTCGCGGTTCGAGTGGGGGCTACTCACCGACGTCCAACCTCCGGACCTCGAGACTCGCATCGCCATCTTACGAAAGAAGGCGGCTCAGGAGCGCATCTCAACGCCGCCGGAGGTGTTAGAACTGATCGCCAGCAAGATCAGCACCAACATTCGCGAACTCGAAGGTGCCTTGATCCGCGTTACCGCCTTCGCCTCACTTTCTGGTCAGACCCCCAGCGCCGACCTGGCGGCATACGTACTCAAAGACATCATCCCCAACGCCAACTCGGGCCGTATCACGGCGGCAACGATTTTGAACGAAGTGTCCGTCTACTTCCACATTTCCATCGACGATCTATGCGGGCCTTCACGGTCACGCACACTTGTCAACGCTCGGCAGGTCGCGATGTACTTATGCCGAGAACTCACCGACCTCTCGCTACCCAAGATCGGTCAGGAGTTCGGCGGCCGCGATCACACCACCGTGATGCACGCGGAACGCAAGATCCGCCAGTTGATGGGGGAGCGGCGCTCCTTGTTCGATCAAATCACCGAACTGACCGGCATCATCCGCAAAGCTGCTGCTCACTGAGTAACCCGGGCCCTCAGCGGGGCCCGCTCGATCCACAAGGTTTATCCACAGCTTCTGTGGATAGTGCTGTGGGTATCGGAGGGTGTTTGCGCTGTTCACAGCGGGGTCACCCCCCGTTCACCGACCAACATGTGCGCTCCTGAGTCCCATCCACAGGCATCCGTGGACGACGTGGGTATTCCTGCATTCGGCCTCCGTGAGTGGGGTGGACAAGGCGATGATCACTGTGGATGGGCTACGGATATCAACAGCACAGTCGCCCCCGTCCACTGCATCCACACCGGTCCTGCACACCCTTCGTAGGCCCTACCACCAGCGAGGATGTCTTCTCGTCCACATCGTCCACATCCCCTACTATGACGACTCATCCTGCTGTATAACTCAGACCATCCCGCGTACCTGGGTTCCTGGGTTCCCCGAGGTGAGGATCGACAACCATGGTCGATCAGTTTTGGGGTTGGCTCGCTGAGAGCGGGAGGCTAATGTCGTCGGTGCACGTGCGATGGTTCGAGGACGGACCATTGAAACTGAGTGAAAAGGGTCGGCTGAGTGAAGTTTCGGGTGGAGCGCGACGTGCTGGCAGAAGCCGTTGCCTGGGTGGTCCGGGGACTGAGCAGCCGTCCGCCGGTGCCAGTCTTGGCTGGAGTCCTGTTGGAGGCCGATGCGACTGGCACGCTGACGCTGTCGGCGTTTGACTACGAGATCTCAGCCACGGTGACAGTCAGTGCAGACGTCGAGGAGAGCGGCCGCTGCCTGGTACTCGGCAAATTGCTCGCCGACATCTCGCGCAATCTGCCGGGGCAACCCGTGGTGTTCACCGCAGAGGGGTCCAAGCTCGGGCTGGTCTGCGGGTCGAGCCGGTTTTCACTGATTCAGATGCCGGTGGACGATTACCCCTCACTCCCGACCCCGGCAAGTGCCAGCGGAACGATCGCCGGCGATACCTTCACGCAGGCCGTGGGCCAGGTCGCGATCGCGGCCGACCGCGGAGATACGCTGCCGATCCTGACCGGAATCCGCGTGGAAATCGACGGTGAAACAGTCACCATGCTGGCCACCGATCGCTATCGACTGGCAATGCGTGAGTTCACCTGGTCCCCGGGGTCCACCAATGCTTCACACGTTGCCCTGATTCCGGCTCGCACGCTGTCCGAGACTGCTAAAGCGCTCGGCGCCGCCGGGTCCATCGAGTTGGCACTGGGCGACGCGCAGGGCGGCACCGGTCTGATCGGATTCGAAGCCGGAGCGCGGCGCGCTACGACGCGCCTGTTGGACGGTGAGTATCCCAAGGTCTCCTCTATCTTCCCCAGCAGCGTTGACACCGTCGCTGTGATCGATACCCAGGTCCTGATCGAGGCCGTGCGCCGGGTCTCTTTGGTCGCCGAACGCAACACCCCCGTGCGGCTTCGCCTGTCACAAGATCAGCTAGCCATCGAGGCTGGAACCGGCGAAGACGCGCAAGGCAGTGAAGCCGTCGCAGCCACGTTGGACGGGCCAGACATTGAGATCGCCTTCAATCCGCAGTTCCTGCTGGACGGTTTGGGGGCTCTGGGCGCGGCATACACCCGTATGGCCTTCACCCAATCTTCGCGCCCAGCCGTGCTCAGCGGTCAGTCTGAGATCGACGGTGAGGCTGATGAGTCATACCGTTATGTCTTGATGCCAGTGCGTTTCGCCGGATGACCATGTGCTAGATCCGATGCGTGCTACGTCAAACCGGAGTTTGTCCACCCTCACAGCAAGGATCTGACATGCAACTCGGAATGATCGGCCTGGGCAAGATGGGCGCCAACATGCGCGAACGTCTGCGCCGAGCGGACCACGAAGTCATTGGCTATGACCTCGATGAGAACCTGCGCGATGTCGACAGCATGGAGGACCTGGTTGCTGCCGTTGCGCAGCCGCGAACCGTCTGGGTCATGGTGCCGCATGGAGAGCCCACCGAGAGCACGCTAGCTGAGCTCGGTGAGTTGCTCGACGAGGGTGACTTGATCATCGAAGGCGGCAACTCGCACTTCGTGGAGGACGCCAAGCACGCGGAGCAGCTAGAAGCCAAAGGCATCGGCTTCGTGGACTGCGGCGTTTCCGGTGGCATCTGGGGGTTGGAGAACGGCTACGGACTCATGTGCGGCGGCACCGAGGAATTCGTCGAGATGGCCATGCCAATCTTCGATGCCTTGCGCCCAGAGGGCCCGCGTGAGGAGGGCTTCGTGCACGCCGGTGATGTCGGTGCCGGCCACTACGCGAAGATGGTGCATAACGGTATCGAGTATGGCTTGATGCATGCCTACGCCGAGGGCTATGAGTTGTTGCTGTCCAAGGACATCGTCAAAGACGTGACCGGATGTTTCAATGCCTGGAGCCGCGGCACGGTGGTGCGCTCGTGGCTCTTGGACCTCTTGGTGGCCGCCCTGCAGGAAAAGCCCGAACTCAAGGGTGTCGACGGGTACACCACAGATTCCGGCGAGGGTCGCTGGTGTGTCCAAGAAGCGATCAACCACCAGGTGCCTATGCCGGTGATCAGTGCTTCCCTGTTTGCCCGGTTCGTCTCCCGCCAAGACAACTCTCCCTCGATGCAGATGGTTGCTGCCTTGCGTGGACAGTTCGGCGGCCACGAAGTGCGGACGCTGGATGCGGCCGAGGCCGACACTGCTGGCCCGTCCTCTGGCACCGGTTCCTCGGGCGGATCCGGACCGACGTCGGGCAGCGGCTCCGCGTCGCACTGAGCCCGCGCTCACCTGCGGGTGAGTCAGCGCCGGTCGATCGCTACCAATATCGGACGTCAGGTTCGGTCTGGCCAGTCGGCGTCGATGTGAGCAGTCCCATCACCGCATACGGCACCGAACCGCGATGATGATCACGTGTACCTGAGACAGTTGGAATTGCGGGACTTCCGCGGGTATGAGCACACGGATATCGCGTTAGAGCCTGGCATCACGGTATTTCTCGGGCGGAACGGTCAGGGCAAAACCAACCTGATCGAAGCCGCCGGGTATGTCGCGACCTTGGCGAGCCATCGAGTGGCCGTGGACGCGCCACTGATCCGACACGACTGCACTCGTGCGGTGATCCGGGCCAACGTCCTGCGGGATGGTCACGAGTCCTTGGTTGAGCTGGACATCGTCGCTGGTCGGGCCAATCGGGCTCGACTGAACCGGTCTTCGGTTCCTCGCCAGCGCGATGTGCTTGGCACCTTGCGCACGGTCCTGTTCGCTCCCGAAGATCTCGCCCTGGTCAAGGGTGAACCGATTGGCCGCAGGGCCTTCTTGGACGACCTCTTGGTCGCTCGCCAACCCCGCTGGGCCGCTGTGCGCACCGACTACGACAAGGCACTCAGGCAACGCAACGCCATCTTGCGTGCGATACGCACCGGAGGAACCGGACGAGAAGCACTACGACGCGCCGAGCCGGTCGAGTCTTCCGTGGCGACATTGGCGGTATTTACCACCCACCTGGCCCAGATCGGCGCCGCTCTCACCTACGCGCGGCTGCGGCTGTTACACGACCTGGAGCCTTACCTGGTTCAGGCTTACGCCGCCATCTGCGCACATGACGGCGCCGAAGCGGCCGTGTCCGCCCGCTACCACTCTTCACTCACCGAAGACTTCAGTTCCCGACTCAGCGCAGGGGAAGTCCCCTCCCAGCAGCTGATCGAAGAGGCCATGATGGAAACTATGGCCGCCAAGACGCTGACCGAGCGGGAGCGAGGCGTGTGTCTCGTCGGCCCCCATCGAGACGACCTGCGCCTCGGGCTGGGCCCCATGCCAGCGAAAGGGTACGCCAGTCACGGCGAGTCCTGGTCGATCGCGCTCGCGCTCAAGATCGCCTCGTTTCGGCTGCTCCAGCACGACTTGGGCACCGACCCGCTCCTCATACTGGACGATGTTTTCGCGGAGTTGGACTCTGGCCGGCGGCGCAGGCTGGCCGAACTCGTCGGCGACTGTGAACAAGTGCTGATCACCGCGGCAGTGTCTGCGGATGTCCCGGAGGACCTCGATATCGCCCGGGTGTACGAGGTGGGGGCACACTCGGTCACTGCGCGACCGGGCCTACGGGTATGAATTCGACGCCGAGTGACCCGCACCGCAGTCCGCCGGTGGAACCGGCCAGCTCGCCTGATGACCAGGCGGGTAGCAGCCCTGCCGATGTGGTCGGCGGTGGCGATGCTGGCGAGGACCTCGAGGCAGCACACGTTGCCTTGTCCCGAGCCCGCGCCGCAGCTGTCGCTCGCGGTTATCGCCCTGGTCGCGCCGGCCGCCGAGGGCCCTCCACTCCGGGTTTGATCGACCGGCGGGGCCTCGCCGGTTCCGGCAGTGACAGTTCGGAGCCCAGAGTGTTGGCGGATGAAGTAGATCGCTTGGTGGCCTCGCGCGGTTGGCTGGCCGATGTCGAGGTCGGTGCCGTCGTCGGTCGCTGGTCAACAATCGTCGGTGACCACGTGGCGGCACACGTCGAGCCGGTCAGTTTCACCGGAACAGTGTTGACCGTGCGAGCTGACTCCACGGCCTGGGCCACCCAAGTCACGTTGCTGGCTCATTCGATCCTGGCTCGGATCGAGACCGAGATCGGTGCCGGTTTGGTGACCGAGATTGTGGTGCACGGACCGGCCGGTCCGACCTGGCGTAAGGGGGCGCTGCGAGTTCGTGGTCAGGGGCCTCGGGACACTTACGGGTAAGCGTTTGCGATGCGTTTTGGCGCCAGCATCGCGATAGCCCCTGTGGCTCACTGACAGGGGCGGGTGCATACACGACCCTAGATGGAGGGGGATCCAGCGATTCTTGGCCGTGTTTTGACCCCCTAGATGGGATTTATCGCAGGCCCCGACACGTTAGAATTCCTAGAGATACCCCCATCGACAGGAGCCTCGTGGCTACGGTTGGACCTGATGATCAGCATGCCCTGGATGACACCGACTCAGCAGCCCCGGCGCGAGATCCGGTAGCGGCCCTGAGCGAGTCGGAATCACTGGCCACAGCCGGGACATACGACGCGACGGCGATTCAAGTCTTGGAAGGGTTGGAGGCGGTCCGCAAGCGACCGGGTATGTACATCGGTTCCACCGGTGAGCGCGGACTGCACCACTTGGTCTGGGAGATCGTTGACAACTCGGTCGACGAGGCGCTGGCTGGGCATGCCGACCACATCACGATCACGCTGCTCGCCAATGCTGGCGTCAGGGTGGTCGACAACGGGCGAGGTATACCGACCGACATCCATCCGGTCGAGAAGAAGCCAGCAGTGGAGTTGGTGCTGACCCAACTGCACGCTGGCGGCAAATTCGGGGGCAGCGGGTATGCGGTGTCCGGTGGTCTGCACGGCGTCGGCTCTTCGGTGGTCAACGCGTTGTCCCAACGTCTTGACGTCGAGGTGCGTCAATTGGGGCGGGTATTCCGGCAGTCCTACCAACTGGGGGTGCCTCAGGCGCCGTTGTCAGCCGATGAGGAGATCGATCACGCCGAGACCGGCACCACCATCACGTTCTGGCCCTCGGTCGAGATTTTCGACACCGTTGACTTCGACTTCGAGACGTTACGGTCGCGATTCCAGCAGATGGCTTTCTTGAACAAGGGTTTGACGATCACGTTGATCGACGAACGCGAGCCGGTTCCGGCCGATCCGGACGCACTGGACGAGGACCCCATCGACGCGCTGGAAGGCGAGCAGGTCGAGGGTGTGCCCGACGGCGTCAACGCCAAGATGGTCACCTTCAGCTACGAGAACGGCTTGTTGGACTACGTCACCCACCTCAATAAGTCCAAGCGCAGCGAGCCAGTACACGAGGACGTCATCGCTTTTGAAAGCGAAGACACCAAGCGCATGTTGTCACTCGAGGTGGCGATGCAGTGGACCGGGTCGTATACCGAATCCGTGCATACATACGCGAACACGATTAACACGCACGAGGGCGGAACCCACGAGGAAGGATTTCGCACCGCGTTGACTCGCCTGATCAACGATTTCGCGCGTAACAGTCGCTTGTTGAAAGAAAAGGACGCCAACCTGACCGGTGACGACATCCGCGAAGGTTTAACCGCTGTCATCCACGTCAAGATCGGTGAGCCGCAGTTCGAAGGCCAAACCAAAACCAAACTTGGCAACTCCGAAGTCAAGGGTTTCGTGCAGCGGATCATGGGCGAGGAGCTCGGGCACTGGCTGGAAGCTCATCCCCGAGAAGGGCGTGAGATCGTCGGCAAAGCCGTGCAAGCCTCAGCGGCTCGCATGGCCGCGCGGAAGGCCCGCGAAGCGACCCGCCGTAAGGGTCTGCTGGAAAGTGGCGGGCTGCCTGGAAAGCTGCGGGATTGCCAGAGCAAGGACCCCACCATCTCCGAGGTGTTCATCGTCGAGGGCGACTCGGCCGGCGGATCAGCGGTGCGCGGCAGGAACCCGCACAACCAGGCGATCCTGCCCATTCGCGGCAAGATCCTGAACGTCGAGAAGGCGCGACTGGACCGGATCCTGGCCAACCAGGAGGTCAAGGCGCTGATCTCGGGGTTCGGCACAGGCATCGGTGAGGACTTCGACATCGCCAAAGCGAGGTATCACAAGATTGTGTTGATGGCCGACGCCGATGTTGACGGCCTGCACATCCGCACGCTGCTGTTGACGTTGCTGTTCCGCTTCATGCGACCGCTGATCGAGCATGGATACGTCTATCTGGCTCAGCCACCGTTGTTCCGGATCAAATGGACAAATCACGAGCATGAATACGTCTTCAGTGACCGTGAGCGTGACGCCATGATTCAGCAGGGTCTGGCGGCGGGTCGCAGGTTGCCCAAGGACACCGGCGTGCAGCGATACAAGGGCTTGGGCGAGATGGACTACAAAGAGTTGTGGGACACCACGATGGATCCCGATCACCGAGTGTTGCTGCAGGTCACATTGGAGGACGCGGCCGCGGCTGATGAGATCTTTGCGGTGCTGATGGGTGAGGACGTTGAGTCTCGGCGTGGATTCATTCAACGCAATGCCAAAGATGTCCGCTTTTTGGACATTTAAACGCACGGGGCTCCTCCTCCACGCCCAGGGGATCCGCCCCCGGGTTCCCCTACGCCCAGGGGCTCCGCCCCCGGGTTCCCCCGGAACCCCGGAACCAACACACACGAAGGCTCTGCCCCCGGAACCCTGATGGAGCGGGTTGTTCCCGAACAACAACGTCAACATCACCCGAACTGACCAGCATGGCTAGCTAAGAGGTTTTGCAGAATATGACTGAAACACCAGTGTCGGACCGCGTCGAGGGCATTGACCTGAACGCGGAGATGCAACGCAGCTACATCGAGTACGCGATGAGCGTCATCGTCTCGCGAGCCCTCCCCGATGTGCGTGACGGCCTCAAGCCGGTGCACCGCCGCGTGCTGTACGCCATGTATGACGGTGGCTACCGACCCGATCGCAGCTTCAACAAGTGCTCGCGCGTCGTGGGCGACGTCATGGGCCACTATCACCCGCACGGTGACACTGCGATTTACGACGCCTTGGTGCGTTTGGTGCAGGACTGGACGATGCGCTATCCACTGGTCCAGGGCCAAGGCAACTTTGGCACGCCAGGAGATGACCCGGCAGCCGCGCCACGGTATACCGAGTGTCGGATGGCGCCGCTGGCGATGGAGATGGTGCGCGACATCCACGAAGAAACGGTGGACTTCGGGGATAACTACGACGGTAAGACCCAGGAGCCGTCTGTGCTGCCGGCCCGGTTCCCCAACCTGCTGGTCAACGGTTCTGCCGGGATCGCGGTCGGCATGGCCACCCAGATCCCGCCGCACAACCTGCGTGAGGTCGCCAGCGGGGTTCAGTGGCTGCTGGACCACCCGGACGCCGGGCGCGATGAGTTGCTGGAAGCGCTTCTTGAGCGCATCCCCGGCCCCGATTTCCCAGGCGGCGCGCTCATCATGGGCAAGGCGGGCATCCAGGATGCCTACCGCAGCGGTCGCGGATCTATTGCCATGCGTGCGGTTGTCGAAGTCGAGGAGATTCAGGGCCGCCAGTGCCTAGTGGTGACCGAACTGCCATACCAGGTCAATCCGGACTCATTGGCCAAGAAGATCGCCGACCTGGTCAACGACGGCAAACTCGGCGGCATCGCCGACCTTCGCGACGAGACCTCGGGCCGCACCGGCCAGCGGCTGGTCGTGGTCCTCAAGCGTGACGCAGTGGCAAAGGTCGTGCTGAACAATCTCTTCAAGCACACCCAACTGCAGCAGAACTTCAGTGCCAACATGCTGGCGCTGGTCGACGGCGTCCCCCGAACGCTCCCCCTGTCGGCCTTCGTGCGGCACTGGGTGGAGCACCAGATCGAGGTCATTGTCCGCCGGACGACCTACCGGCTGCGGCGGGCCGAAGAGCAGATCCACATCCTGCGCGGGCTGCTGGCGGCCCTGGACGCCCTAGATGCAGTCATTGCCCTGATCCGGGCCAGTGCCACCGTCGAAGACGCGCGCAACGGTCTGATCGAGTTGCTCGAGATCGACGAGGTGCAAGCGCGGGCCATCCTGGACATGCAGTTGCGCCGGCTCGCCGCCCTTGAGCGACAGAAGATCATCGAGGAGCACGACCGGCTCGAATCGATGATCGTCGACTACCAAGACATCTTGGACAAGCCCGAGCGGCAGCGGCAGATCGTGTCCGATGAGCTGAGCGAGATCGTCGACAGGTACGGCGACGACCGGCGCACCGTGATCCACGCCTTCGACGGTGACATGTCGATGGAAGACCTGATCCCGCAAGAGGATGTGGTCGTCACGATCACCCGCGGCGGTTACGCCAAGCGGACCAAGGTCGCCGAGTATCGCCCGCAGCACCGCGGCGGCAAGGGTCGCCGAGGCACAGCACTGCGAGCCGATGACGTGGTGGGTCACTTCTTCACCACATCCACGCACAGTTGGTTGCTCTTCTTCACGAATCTGGGCCGGGTCTACCGGGCCAAGGCGTATGAGGTTCCCGAGGGTGGACCCACCGGCAAAGGTCAGCACGTCGCCAATCTGCTGGCCTTCCAGCCGGGCGAGTCGATCGCCCAGGTGCTGACGCTGACCGACTACGACGACGCGGCATACCTCTTGCTGGCCACGCGCAACGGTCTGGTGAAGAAGACCCGGCTCGGCGACTACGACTCACCGCGCACCGGCGGCTTGATCGCGGTCAACCTGCGCGAGGGCGATGAGTTGGTCAGTGCCGCACTGGCCGGGTCCACCGATGACGTGTTGCTGGTATCCGTGCTGGGCCAGTCGGTGCGGTTCACCGCTACCGACGATGCGCTCCGGCCGATGGGTCGGGCCACGTCGGGCGTCACCGGGATGAAGTTCCGCGGCGATGATCATTTGCTCGCGATGCAAGTGGTGGAGAATGGCACCGACCCGTACGTGTTCGTGGTTTTCGAAACTGGGATGGCCAAACGGACGCCGGTGTCGTCCTATCGGGTGCAGGGGCGTGGCGGGCTTGGCATCAAAGTGGCTAAGGCCAGCGACAAGGGTGGCCGTTTGGTCGGCGCGCTCACGGTCGGGGACACCGATGAGGTGCTTGTGGTCATGGAAGGCGGCAACGTGGTGCGTTCGGCGGTGGATCAGGTGCGAGTGACCGGACGAGACACCGCTGGAGTGCGATTCGCCACCCCCAGCGCCCGCGACTCCATCGTTGCCGTGGCCCGCAATGCCGAGACGGAGTTGACTGGAGGACTCGACGAAGCCGAGGTGACCGTCGAAGCGCCGACCGATGAAGTACCGTCAGAGGTACAGATGCCGGAAACCGGCGTCGCGCCTGATCACCAGGCGCCCTCGGAGGGCAGCACAGGAGAGCAGTGATGAGCACGACTGAGCGTGACCGTGATGCTGCGGCTTCGGCCGAGACCGACCGCTCGGCGTCCTTGGGCGATCCTTCACCCAAGCAGGACAGTCGATCCAGTGGTTCCAGCCCAGCAGACACCGGTGACGACGGAAAGGCCAGGCCCACGGCTGAGTCGATGCGCGAAGGAGCCATGGCGCGGGTCGCTCCACGCCGCGATCTGTCGGCTCGCCGGGCGGGTGCGGCAAGACCAGCGGGGATGGCCGGCGGCTCGGCAGCGGGAGCCTCCGCTGGGCGCCAGGGTGGCGCGGCCGCTGCACCGCGTGGTGGAGGCACTCGGCAAGGAGGCGCCAAGGCGCGTCGCACCGGGCCACGCCGAGTTCGACTGACCGTCAACCGACTAGATCCCTGGTCGGTCTTCAAGATCTCGTTGCTGCTGTCTGTGGCATTGGGGATCGCCACGGTCATCATGGTCGGTATCTTGTGGACGGTGCTATCGGGGATGAACGTCTTCGCGACCGTGAATGAGTTCATCGTGCAGGTCACCAGTGGTGAAAACAACGCATCGTCGTTCGACCTGATGGACTACATCGGGTTGCGCCGGGTGCTAGCGCTGTCCACCGTGTTCGCCGTCATCAACGTGGTGCTCTTGACGGCGCTCGCCACCCTAGGAGCGTTCTTGTACAACGTCTGCGCGGCCTTGGTAGGTGGCACACACCTCACGCTTTCCGACGAGTAATCCCAGTTGAGCATGATGTTGCGCCACATCCGACCCAGTTAAGCGCGGAGTTGTCGCCGTCTGGCCCGGTTGAGCGTGATGTTGTTGCCCCGTCGCAGTACTTGAGCACGGAGTTGTCGCCGTCTGGCCCGGTTGAGCGTGATGTTGTTGCTTCGTCGCAGTACTTGAGCGCGGAGTTGTTGCCTCGCCGCAGTGCTTGAGCACGATCTTGCACCTGCTAGCAGTATCGAGGCCGTCATGATCGGTGTTCCTGCGGACGTTTGGTCGCGCGTGCTGCCGTGCGGTAACCTCATGCGTCGCTGATCGGCTCCCGTGTGAGCTCTGGTCAACGCGGCAAGAGGGGCCTATAGCTCAGTCGGTTAGAGCGCTGTCCTGATAAGACAGAGGTCACTGGTTCAAGTCCAGTTAGGCCCACCCCGATCAGCGTGCCGCCGGCGCGCGAACGTGGTCGTCACAAGGAGTCAGAGAAGATGAAGCGAATTTTGGTGCTTGCCGCTGCGGCGGTCGGTGCGTTGGCGTTCTTCAAGAAGCAGCAGGACGACAAGGCTGAGCGTGAGTTGTGGGCCGAAGTCACCGACGACGTCAGCACCAGTTGATCATCATCAGCAACTAAGACCACCGCTCGGCGTATGCCGGGTGGTCGCCCTCGGGGGCGTGGCGCAATTGGTAGCGCACCTGCTTTGCAAGCAGGGGGTTGTCGGTTCGAGTCCGATCGCCTCCACCGAGTCAGAGGCTCTTCCCAATCGGGGAGGGTCTCTAGGGCGGTCAGCGCGGCGTGTGTGCCGAGCCCTCGAACGCGGCCGAC
>JBARZG010000046.1:0-12053 GCA_049649785.1 Ornithinimicrobium sp.
GCGCTGTCCGGGGCCGACGCCGCCGCCGCGTGGGCGCAAGCGCCCCGGCCGGTGCTGGCCGACGACCTGCTGGCAGAGCGCACGTTGCTCGGTGAGGCACCTGCCCGAAGAGCGCTGGTGGACCGCGTGTACGTTCCGTTGCGGGACAGCGGATCGGCCCTGCTCGACACCGCCAACGCCTACCTGGAGGCAGGCGGCGCGCTCGAAGCAACGAGCAGGATCCTGTTTGTTCATCCCAACACAGTGCGCTACCGCTTGGGCCGGATCGAGGAGCTGATCAGTCTGGATCTCACCGTTCCACGGGAGGCGTGGACAGCCCAGATCGCCTTGGCGGTAGGCAGTTTCGCGGGTCAACCCGGTAGCCCGCGCTGGCGCGGGGCGGCAGCCGCGCGCGCTGGCGACCGAGGTACATGACACGTCATTTGTAGGCTTCCTACAAATGTGAACGGGAGATGTCGTTGGCTTCGTTGACGTCTGAACGCAGGCTGAACGCGGGATGGTGGGAGGGTGCTAGCGATTGTTGCCCCCGGACAGGGCTCCCAGACTCCTGGTTTCCTCGCCCCGTGGCTTGAACTGCCGGGCTTCCGAGACCGGATGGATTGGTTGGGCGCGGTTGCCTCGCTGAACCTCGTGCAACACGGGACCACCTCGGATGCCGCCACCATCAAAGACACCGCGGTCGCGCAGCCGCTGATCGTCGGGTCCGGGCTCATCTCGTTGCTTGCGCTGTTCGATCATCCTGCCGACGGTTTCGCCGCGGTTGGCGTCGGCGCCGGGCACTCCGTCGGTGAGATCACTGCAGCCTCGGCCGCCGGTGTGCTGAGCGCCGAGCAGGCGATGGTCTTTGTCCGAGAGCGGGGCAACGGCATGGCAGCCGCCAGCGCAGCCGCCGCGACCGGCATGGCAGCCGTCATGGGCGGCGACGCAGATGAGGTCAGCGCCACACTAGAGCGCCATGGGCTGACCGCCGCCAACATGAACGGCGCCGGCCAGGTCGTCGCCGCCGGCACGTCCGAGCAGATCCAGGCACTGCGCGATGACCCCCCGGCCAAAACGCGCGTCATCCCGTTGCAGGTCGCCGGCGCCTTCCACACCGAACACATGGCCCCGGCGGTCAAGAAACTTCGCGGCTTCTCCCGCGCTATCTCCGTGCACGACCCGCGCACGCCGTTGATCTCCAACGCCGACGGCAGCGTCGTCGCCAATGGCCGAGAGTTCCTGTCCCGCCTGGTCAACCAGGTGCAGAACCCGGTGCGTTGGGACCTGTGCATGCAGACCTTCGCCGACCTCGGCATCACCGGCATGATCGAGATTCCTCCGGCCGGCACCTTGACCGGCCTGGCGAGGCGCGGTTTGCCCGGTGTCGAGACCCTGGCGCTGAAGACGCCCGACGATCTCGAGGCCGCCCACCGCATGATCCGCGAGCACGGTTCGTCGGAGGAGCCGACCGACGCCCCGACCTGGCGGTTGGTGGTCTCCCCGGTGAAGGGCAAAGTCATCCCCGGCGACGGATTCGCCCTGGATGCCGACGTGCGCCCCGGCGCAGTCGTCGCGACCGTCAGCACGCTACGTGAAACCCACCACGTCAAAGCGCCCTATGGGGGCCACATCATCGAGTGGCTGGTCGAGACCGGCGATCCGGTCAGTCCGGGTCAGCCGCTGATGCGCTTGCACCCGCACGAGGACGCACTATGACCGAAGAGAGCAGAGCATCCGCGCCGGCCCACTTCACCCTTCCCGCGGGCAGTCAGTATGCGCGGGTCATGGGTATGGGCGGTTATCGCCCCGAGCGCGTCGTGACGAATGAGGAGATCTGCGAGCACATCGACTCCAGTGACGAATGGATCCGGCAGCGCTCCGGCATCGCTACCCGCCACGTCGCTCGACCCGATGAGACAGTCATCGATATCGCTGAGCCTGCGGCGGTGGATGCCATGGCGATGGCTGGTGTCAGCCCGGCGCAGATCGACGCGGTGCTGCTGGCGACCGTGACCCATCCGTACCAGACTCCGGCCGCAGCGCCGATGTTGGCCGACCGACTCGGCATACCGGCTCCTGCCGCCTTCGACATCTCGGCCGCGTGTGCCGGGTACTGCTACGGCATTGGCCTGGCCAACGACATGGTGCGCTCCGGCAGCGCCCAGCACGTCTTGGTGGTCGGCGTCGAGAAGCTCTCCGATTTCACCGACCCGCAAGACCGCGGCAGCGCGTTCATCTTCGGCGACGGCGCCGGCGCGGCGGTCGTCGGCCCTTCCGATACGCCGGGCATCGGGCCTACCATCTGGGGCAGCGACGGCAAGAACTGGGACAAAATCTCCCAACGTGAGCCGTGGACCGACCTGCGCGAAGCCATGGAGGAAGGCGACCGGGCACAAGGCATCCACTGGCCATCCATTGGTATGCAGGGCCAGGCGGTCTTCCGTTGGGCGGTCTATTCGATGGCCCCCGTGGCGCGCACGACGCTGGAAAGCACCGGGATCGGCGCAGACCAGTTGTCCGCCTTCGTGCCCCACCAAGCCAACCTGCGTATCACCGACTCCATGGTCAAAGAGCTGAAGTTGCCCGAGCACGTCCGGGTTGCCCGCGACATCGTTGACACCGGGAACACCTCGGCGGCCTCCGTGCCGCTGGCCATGTCCCGGATGCTAACCGAGGACCCCACACTCAGCGGCGGTTTGGCCCTACAAATCGGCTTCGGAGCCGGCCTGGCCTACGCGGCCCAGGTCGTCGTTCTGCCGTGACACAACTCCCGAACGGCCCGGCGGGTATTCCGGGTCAGCCCATCTCACCCGATAGCAAGGAGCAACCCCCATGGCCATGAATGAGCAGGAAATCCTCGAAGGTCTGGCTGAGATCGTCAACGAAGAGACCGGCATCGAGACCGACGCCGTGCAGATGGACAAGTCCTTCACCGAAGACCTGGACATCGACTCGTTGTCGATGATGACGATCGTGGTCAACGCCGAGGACAAGTTCGGTGTGCGCATCCCGGACGACGAGGTCAAGAACTTGACCCACGTGCGCGACGCCGTCAACTACATCAACAACAACCAGGGCTGACCCAGTGGTGAAGTGGGTGTGCCGCCACGGCCTGTGAGCCGGCGGCATACCTGCTTCACAGGCCCACTCACCGCGGCATTCACGTCGTGGTGAAGTACATCCCCTGACTGCTGCACTACCGAAGGAGCCGCACATGCCCGCCAACCCGCAGCGCAGAGTCGTCGTCACCGGCGTGGGCGCCACCACCCCGGTGGGTGGCTCGGCGCACTCCACCTGGGATGCCATCGTGGCGGGGCGCTCCGGCGTCCGGACTCTCGAGGCCGACTGGGTCGCCGAGCACGAATTGCCTGTTACCTTCGCCGCCAGTCTGCATACGCCTGCCGCCGAGTCTCTAGCCCGCGTTGAGGTCCGTCGCAATGACCCGGCGGGTCAGTACGCCCTGATCGCCTCTCGGGACGCCTGGGCCGACTCGGGCTTGGCAGAGGGCGACGTCGAGCCCGAGCGCTTCGGTGTGGCCATCGGCTCCGGCATCGGCGGCGTGTGGACGTTGCTGGACCAATGGGACACTCTGAGAGAGCGCGGCGCACGCCGGGTCTTTCCTTTGGCCGTGCCGATGTTGATGCCCAATGGGCCGGCCGCGGCAGTCTCACTGGACCTGGGTGCCCGTGCTGGCGCTCATTGCCCAGTCAGTGCTTGCGCCAGCGGCGCCGAGGGCATGGGATTGGCGATGAAGATGATCCGGGACGGCAGAGCTGACGTGATGGTCGCCGGGGGCACCGAGGCGGCGATTCACCCGGTGACGGTCGCAGCCTTCGCCGCGATGAAGGCGCTGTCCACCCGCAATGACGACCCGGAGCTCGCATCGCGCCCCTACGACACGAATCGCGATGGTTTCGTGATGGGCGAGGGCGCCGGGATCATCGTGCTGGAGGAACTGGAGCACGCGCAGGCACGTGGCGCCACCATCTACGCCGAGCTGAGCGGAGTCGGTATGTCGTCCGACGCCTACCACATCACCGCAGGCCACCCCGAGGGTGAAGGTGCCGCCCGGGCGATGCTCGAAGCGGTCGACGACGCCGGTTTAGAACTTGGCGACATCGCCCACATCAACGCTCACGCCACCTCGACGCCGGTTGGCGATGTCGCCGAGACGAAGGCGATCCACCGCGCCTTCGGTGACCGGGCCAGCGAGATTCCAGTCACCGCGACCAAGTCGATGACCGGTCACCTGTTGGGTGCCGCAGGAGCCCTCGAAGCGGTCTTGACCGTGTTGACCCTGCATCACCGGCTCATCCCCCCAACGGTCAACCTTACCGACCAAGACCCCGCGATCGACTTATCCGTCGTGACCGGTGAGGCGCGCGCTCTGCCCGATGGCGACCTCGCCGCACTGAACAACTCATTCGGCTTCGGCGGCGCCAACGTCGCCCTGACTTTCCGGAGCGCCCGATGACCGCACGCGCCCCCAGCGAAGCCTCGGCTCAGGCCTCGGCCGCCGCCAAGAGCAAGGTGCCTCGACATGAAGACCCGCGACACCCCACCAAGCGGCTGAACACCTTCTTCGACGACGACAGCGTGATGCTGTTGACCGAAGACGACGACTCCGGATTTCTGGCCGCCAAGGGAACGATTCACGGCAAGCCCGTGGTGGCTTTCTGTTCTGATGCCACGATCCAGGGCGGTGCGATGGGTGTGGCTGGCTGCGCGGTCATCTGTCAGGCCTACGAAGAGGCGATGATTGACGAGGTGCCGATCGTGGGTCTGTGGCACTCCGGTGGTGCCCGGTTGGCAGAGGGCGTCGTCTCGCTGCACGCAGTGGGTCAGGTCTTTGCCGCCATGACCCGGGCCTCGGGCAAGATCCCGCAGATCTCGGTGGTGCTCGGCGCGGCTGCTGGTGGTGCCGCATACGGTCCGGCGTTAACCGATGTGGTCGTGCTCGGACCCGACGGTCGCATCTTCGTGACGGGCCCAGATGTGGTGCGCTCGGTCACCGGGGAGGCTGTCGATGCGTTGCGGTTGGGCGGCCCGGAGCCGCACGGCCGTCGCTCGGGCGTCGTGCACGTGGTCGCTGAGACCACGGATGCGGCATACGAGCAAGGGCGCGTGCTGTGCTCCCTGCTCGCGGACCAACGTGAGCTCAGTCTGAAGAAGGTCAAGAACCGCGACCTGGCCTCGACCTTTCCAGAGTCGGCCAAGCGGGCGTATGACGTGCACCCGCTGATCGCCAATGTCCTGGACAAGAAGGGCGAGTCGGTCGAACTCTTCCCGCGCTGGGCCCCGAACATCGTGACAACGCTGGGCCGGTTCGGCGGTCGGACCGTCGGCGTGATTGCCAACAATCCGATGCGCTTGGGCGGATGCCTGGACTCGATCTCAGCCGAGAAGGCCTCCCGCTTCGTGCGGATGTGCGACGCGTTCGGGATTCCGTTGATCGTCCTGGTTGATGTGCCTGGCTATCTGCCTGGTGTCGGTCAGGAATGGGATGGTGTTGTGCGCCGCGGCGCGAAACTGCTGCACGCCTTCGCCGAAGCCGTGGTGCCACGGGTCACCCTGGTGACCCGAAAAACGTATGGCGGTGCCTATGTGGCGATGAACTCTCGCTCCTTGGGGGCCTCGCGGGTCTTCGCCTGGCCCACTGCCGAGGTTGCTGTGATGGGGCACGTTGCTGCCATCCGCATCCTGCATCGACGCAAGCTGGCCGAAGTTCCAAGCGACGACAAGGACCGTGTGGAGCAGGAACTGGCCGCTGAGCACGCAGAACTGACCGGCGGGTTGGCGCGCGCCGTAGAGATCGGCGTGATTGACGAGGTCGTCGAGCCGAAGAAGACCCGGCAGGCTATTGCGCACGCCATCCTGGATGCGCCGCAACTGCGTGGAAATCACGGCAACATCCCGCTCTAGCCGATCGTCGCAACTCCGCGCTCAACCGGGGTGAATAGGCCGCAACTCCGCGCTCAACCGGTGTGGTGGGCGGGCCCTGCGCTTTGAGCGTGAAGTTGCGGCGATTTTAGGGCACTTGCGCGCGGAGTTGTCGTCCGCTCAGCTCACCTTGTGAAGCCACTTCACGGGTGCACCGTCGCCTGCGTAGCGGAAGTGTTCAAGTTCGGAGTCCCATGCCACGCCCAAGGTCCGGTCAACCTCGGCCGAGAGCACGGCAGCACTGCCTCGCGCCTGGTCCACGATGGCCCGCAGTCTGTCTTCGGTGACCACCATGTCCCCGTTGGCCGACAGCCGCCCGTGGTGGATGCCCAACGCAGGCGTGTGAGTCCATCGGGCACCGTCCGATCCGCGGCTGGCTTCCTCGACGACCTCATACCTCAGGCCGTCCCAGCCGCGCATCGCGCTCGCCAAATAGGCACCGGTGCCTACCTCGCCGGTCCACGAGAACTCGGCGCGCATCGTGCCCGGTTGCGCTGGTTGAGGGGTCCAGTCCAGAGCCACCCGGGTGTCTAGCACACCTTCGAGGGCCCAGGCGATATGCGGGCATAGCGCAGTTGGGGTGGAGTGAATGAACACCACCCCGCGGGTCATGACCCGCGGCATCACTACGGACATCCGAGCCTCCTATTGACGAGGGACGTCTTCCCCAACGACCTCATCAGTGGCGCTCACAACTCCGCGTCCTGCCAATCTCACCTTATGTTGCCACATCTGTCACATGAGTCACAAGGATGGGCACCTGCGGGAGTGCGATATCGATGACGGCCACCTGGTTCTAAGGCTCGTCACCACTCGATCGTGACGGTCTCACCGCCATACCCGTTCTCCTGGTTCTAAGGCTCGTCACCACTCGATCGTGACCGTCTCACCGCCATACCCGTTCTCCTGGTCTCGGCCCTCGACGGTCAGCTCGGTGGTCCCCTCCGGGATCGTCACATCCGACTGGGTCCGGGTGAAGGGCTGCTCACTGGCGTGGTCGTGACCCAGACTGTGTTCGCCCAGCACTTCACCGTCCTGGTCCAGCACGCGCCAACCGTCGGCATACCGCTGCGGTGTGTCGTATGGCGATGAGACCGTGACCGAAAACGAGGCGGTTTGGTCGTCCTCTCGCTCGAGGTCAACCGCGACGATGTCAGGATATTCTTGCTCGGTCACATTGGAGGAGCCCTCAGTAGAGTTGCTCTGCGCCTCGTCCGACTCCGCGTCTTGACCCCCACAGGCAGCGGCACTCAACGCCAAGGCCGCAGCAAGGGCGAGCATTCGACGACGCATCATCACGGGTTTCATTGCTTCAGTGCATCACATGCCCAGGCGCCACCGCGTCAGCGGCCGAGCGGGTCATCTGCGCCGATCGCCGACGCCCTCCGGCTCTGGTGCGCGTTTGTCGATCTCGCGCTCGGTTGCATGGCAGCACAAGATAGACAACCGCGCACCAGATGTGGTTCCACCGTCAGCGGCGTGACCTCCTGCTCGCAGCGACGCTCTCACCGCCCGCGACGGGTCACGTCCGGGGCGCTGCGGCCTCATATGCCTGTCTTAGCCATCCGACGACTTCGTCATCAACCTCAGCACTGGACGTGATGGCGACCTTGTTGGTGCACATGCCCGTCGCCTCTTTCAGCCGGGCCGTCGCGGGCACGCCGGTGGCGTTCAGTCCGAGATCGACGCGCGTCTTCGTTGCTGGAGTGACCAGCGCGAACTGCTTAGCCCGGCGAAGACTGACCCCTGCCTTCTTCGGAGCGACCTCGACGTCGTTTCCGAAGTCGGCGACCGCCGCGAGGATCGCATCGTAGATCGGCCGCAGATGCTCCTTTCCGGCGTACTGCGCAGCAACCACATCGCCAGGATCGCCAGCACCTCCGCCCCCGGAAAGCGCGGTTTGCGCGATCAGGTTCGCATACCCATGGCTCAGGCCGTGCTCGCCCTTGAGGTGGGCCATGATCTGGCCGTGTTTGCGGTGACCAGACGTCTCGACAACCGCCACCCACTGCTCCAGGCTGCGGCCGGTCTTTGCCTCAAGGTTGGCAATCATGGTCGCGAGTTGGTCACTCATTCCGGTACCTTCACATTCTCGCTTTTGGTCTTGGCTGGCATCGCGAACATGAACGCCGTCATCAAAACGTGCGAAACCTTGGTCTTGATCGCGACGTCACCGGTCTCTACCTGGTGCTTCAGGTCGGCGAGGATCCCCGACCACGTCTTGCCGTGCTTGTCCATCGTCTTGCCTTCCTCCTGCCAGCCCTCGTGCTTGAGAGTGACTCGCACCAATCCCGACTCACGCTCCTCCAGCGTCCAGGTGACCAGGGTGGGCGGATCGTCATACATGGTCATCACGTAGGTGTGAGAGAGCAACCGTGGGGCCCGTACATCGACGATCCTGCCCACGACGAAGGTGCGTTTTCCGTTGGCGGACCGGTAACGGATCGGGGTGCCCGGCTCAAACGTGGTCTCCAGGACCGTGTTGAGCAGAGGTTTTTGCAGACTTCCCAACTTGGTGATCTCGGCCCAGACGGACTCGATGGGCGCCTCGATGTCGATCTGTTGGATGAGTTCAGCCACTGTTTTCTCCTTCTATTGTGTGCCCCGTCTCGACGGCGCCTTTGAGTCCGATCAGCGCCTCGGTCCACGATGCTTCGTATGCCGAAACCCACCGTTGATAGATCTGACCGATCGGGACTGGGTTCAGATAGTTGAGCCGCCGACGGCCCCGCTTCTCGACAACCACGAGGCCGGAGTCGCGCAGCACCCTCAGGTGGGCCATCAGCTGATGCCGGTCGGCCCCGAGCGCAGCCGTGAGCTCTCCGGTCGCTCGTGGAGACTTACGGAGTTCGTCGAGGATCCGGCGACGCCATGGATTGGCGAGCGCCTGCCATACCTCGTCGAGGTCGTCGTGTGATTGATTCATTACGTAATGAATCTACTACTCAAAGTGGATGTGCGCCAGACCCGAGCGATTCCACAGCTTCCTCGGTGCCGGAGGTACTGTGCTCTATGGGGGGCCTCAGGCGGCTTCGAGGGCCGGGAGGACGCCGACCTGGCCAAGAAGTCCGGCAACATCTACGATGATGCGGCTCTCGACGAAGATGCCGTTGCGGAAGCGGTCTATGGTCCATGCCTCGATCGTTACGGTGGATCCGGTGGGCGGGATGCCCAGCGCAGGTCCGGGAAGCCGGCGAACATCATGGCCAGGACGTGGGCCAGGCCGGCCCGGCCGGCGCCCTGGCCGGGGAGCGGGTTGAGCTCGACGAAGTTCTCGGCGACCAGCTCGACCAGTGCCCCGTCGAGGTCGTGGGCGTTGACGTCGTCGATGAAGCGCTGCAGAAGAGCTCGGGCTCTTGCTGGACGGTAGATCTGGTCGTGGTGGCGGTCATGATGGTTTGTTTCTTTCGATGGAAGGCTCTGTGCACGGGTTGGTCATGGGGCAGCGGGTGGCGCATCACGCCGGTGCCGGGAAGTCGCCCGGCTTGGGTGCGGATGAAGTCGAGTGCGTCCGTCTCGACCCGCTCGCCGCCCTCGCCCTGGCTGAACGTGCCGCCGGCGGTGCCGGTCAGGTGCAGGTCGAATGGCCCTGCGTGGAGCTGGGCCCACTCCCGGACGATGTCGGCGATCACGCGTCCGTCGTGGGCAGGGTCGAGCTCCATGGGCCGGCCGATAGCGGCGTGGATGTCGATGCGGTGCGCCCAGGTGTCGCGGGTGAAGCCCACTCCGAGGAGGTAGTTCACCGGCTTCCAGCCGATCGGGTCGCCGATCGGGACCGGGGTGTAACGCATCGGCAGTGGGGTGCCTAAACGGCCTTCGAGTGCTTTCGCGCCGACTGCGCGAGCTGCGCAACTACCTCGTCGTTGCTGAGGTTCGAGCGCTCACGGATCTGCAGCTCATTGAGGCCGTCGACCCAGTGGTGGGAGTCGATCTCCTTGTTGAGTGGAAGGCCCCGGCGCAGCTGATGCAGGAAGACCCGCGGGGAGGCCTGGGCACCGGCGGAGCCGAGGACGTACAGGACCATCCGCGCGGACGTCCCAGCCGGCTCAGTCGGTGTCGCCCGTCCATTCCTGCGGGAGCAGCGAGGCGGTCAGGGCTACAAACCGTTCGAACTCGGCCGAGACGAGATCCCGGGCCTGCTTGCGGTTGATGCGGGTGACTCCAGTGGTGCTTGTGGTATTCATCGGGATGTTCCTTTCGTGGCGTTGTCGACTGGAGGTCGGTCATCCGGTTCAGGTGTTGAAGCCAGCGTTAGCCGCCCGGGTCGTTGCTCAGTTGGGCCTCGATCAGACCGGCGGTTTCCGAGGCGGACTCCGATTCAGTCTGCCCAGGCCCGTGTTCGCCTCGTCACTTAGCGACTACGACGGACTGCGCTCCGAGCGCCTTCCGGCCGCGTTGATCCGAGGCCAGCGAGACTCTTTTGGCGCCCACACGTAGAAGCACACCGATTGGGACGGCTCCTTCACCACCGTGTGGTCAGCAGATCGCACGCAGGTCGAGGGCTAGGAAGCATCCCGGAGGCTTTACCGAGAACGCGTGACTGTTCCGAGCTGATGCCCCAGGTGCCAGCCAATGCGGGCGAACGCATACTGCGGCGACAGGTAGTCCTGAAGGAAGGTCACTCCCGATTGGTGCATCGCCTGAGCGGTTGACGGCCCGACGTAGCGGATGTGCCACGGCTCGTAGACATAGCCGGTCCGGTCTTGATAGCCCTTCGGATACGACACTACAAAGCCGAAGCGGAAGGCATTTGTGGCTACCCACCTTCCGGGAACACTCTTGCCGAAGCAGGGATCCAGATAGCAGTCACCGTCGGCGCCATCCAGGTCAACGGCCAAACCCGTCTGATGCTCGCTGTGGCCTGGACGGGCGCTGCTCACCTGCGCCGCCGATCGCCCGAGCGTGCGCACCCACGACCGATAGGTCTCGCCCTGGGTCGCGTAAGAACGGAAGCCGCTGATCACGCGCAGGTACACCTCGTCCCGGTCAGCGCCCGCAAACAAACTTTCGAGCTGTTCGACGACCTCGGCGCGCATCTCATATGCCGAATCGCGCCACGGGACCAAGTCTGGTGGCGCATAGTCCAGAGGTCGCAGCGCCTCTTCCTTCGTGACGACCGCCAGCAAATGCTCACGGTCGTTCCTTTCAAGGTCCGTGAACTGGAACTCACGCCCACGCAGGGTGGACGCAAAACCTCGCGATTGTGTAGGCAACAACATGGCGGAGGCAGCAGCCATGAGACTTCTACGACTCAGCCCGACCATCTACCTAGCATCGCAGGCGGCGCTCGCCGAGTCGATATCGATACCGACAACAGGGGTGGGTGTCCACCAAACCGGGCACGGTCCTGGGCGCCCCTGCCCGGGCCAGGTGCAAATCCACCGGTAAGCCCTTCGGGCCTGCTTAGGCGCCGTTGTCGGAGAAGCCCGCCTCGGTGTGGCTACCGTCGCAGAACGGCTTGTTGCGCGAGGCGCCGCAGCGGCACAGTGTCATCCGCGCCCGTCGGTCGCGGGTGCCGTCCTGGCGCACCACGGTCACCGCCCCGGTGGGCCCGCCGGTGACGGCGAGAGGACCGTCGTCGATGACACCTATCGCGGGTCTGAGGTCCGGCTCCACCACTTCGCCGTCCACGGCGTACGTCAGCGCCCCGGACGGGCAGCGCTCGACCATCGCGATCATCTCCGAGCGCACCCGAGTGTCGTCGGTGTCCTTGGTCATCTTCCAGACGTTGGTGACTCTGTTGCCGCAGAAGCCAGCGTGCTCGCACAGTGCCCGATCATCGCTCACGGTGACGCCGGTGCCCTCGTAGGTCTTCGCCTTCTCCTGGTAAGGCGTCGTGTCGGCCTGAGCAGTGCCGTCGAAAAGATTGTTGGCGTGCGTGCCGTCGCAGAACGGCTTGTTCGACGACCCACCGCAGCGGCACAGGGCATAGGAGTCGCCAGCGTCCAGCTCCGCGGTGGTCTTCCAAGTCAGCGGCTCGTCGCGCTCGGAGCGGAGCGGACGCCGTCGCGACAGCGGCACGCCGCCAGAGACGACGTACGGCCCGTCGGTGACGCTGACCTCCCAGGGCGTGGGCTCCGTGTCGTTGCTCATCGCAGCTCCCTGGTCGATCGGTCGGGGCCGTGACTTTACCC
>JBARZG010000047.1:0-36517 GCA_049649785.1 Ornithinimicrobium sp.
TAGGAGATCTGCAGACCGCCGTTGATGTCGTAGGTTGCCGCCGTGATGTATCCCGCGTCTTCACCCATTAAGAACGTGATCAGCGCCGCGATGTCACGGACCGACCCGACCCGCCCCATCAGGACATCTTTCGACATCGACGCCTTCCGCTCCTCATCCAGGGGGCCGCCCATGATGTCGGTGTCCACCGGTCCCGGCGAGACGCAGTTGCAGGTGATGTTGTGCTCGCCCATCTCCCGGGCCAGCGCCCTGGTGAAGCCGATGATCCCCGCCTTCGACGCGCTGTAGGCCACCTTCGAATACGTGCCGCCGCCTCGTTGCGCCGAGATTGACGAGACGCTGACTATCCGGCCGAGCTGGCGATCGATCATGCCCTGCAACAGCCGCTGGGTCACCATGAACGTGCCCGTCATATTGACTGCAAACACTCTGTCCCACGCCTCCCGCGTCTCTTCCATGAACGTGGTCGGCGAGCTGATCCCGGCTAGGTTCACCAGGCCCACCACGGGCGGCAGGGATGACTCGACGGCATCGACTGCAGACCCCACCGACATCTCGTCGGACACATCGCACCCCACGCCGAGAGTCGGCACGCCATATCGCTCAGCAATGTCGTCGGCTGCGGCCGTAGCCGCTGACTCATCGACATCCAGGATCGCGACCGCCCACCCCTGCTCCGCGAGCAGCGCGGCCGCAGCCCGCCCGATGCCGCGCTCAGAGGCGGCGCCGGTCAGCACGGCAGTCCGTTCGGTCGGCCATGTCGTCGCCGCGGTGTCGCTCATCTCGTTGCTCCTTGGCTCGGTACTTCGTGAATCGACACTCCATCAATGAGAACTTCGCGAGTCGTTGGGGTCATAGGTATGCGCTGAGGGTGCGGACGACGTCGAGCAGCGACTCGTCGGCGCCGACGTTGCCGGCAAACACCACGTACGGGATGCCGCGGGCCGGCCCGTCTACGGCTTCCCACAACGACACCAGGCCGGGCAACATCGGACCTCGCACGACCGCGTGGCGGATCTGCATACCTGCTGAGGCGACGTCGGAGGACGTGATCCCTCCCTTGGCCACCACAAACCGCGGCGGTCTCTGCGCAACCGTGCGGCGCACGACGTCGACCACCCCCTGCGACACGTCGCGCGCGATGCGAAGGCTCTCGTCTGGATCGTCGGCTCGCTTCAACTGCCGACTGGTATGCAGGATCACGTCACTTATCACGAGCGCCTGGGTCACCGCCTCCACGGTGTCATCGACGTGCGCCTCCCGGTCGTTCATCAAAGCTTCCACCGACAACTCGACGACACACGCGTCCGGGTGGCCGGAGATCAGCGCGTCCAACTGCCGGGTCGTCAGCGTCACGTGTGACCCGACCACGACCAACCCACCCCGGGCGTCGGCGTCGGGGCCAATGACTTCTTCACCAGCCAGCGGCGACCGCACGTCCTGACCAATCATGGCCCGAACGAACGGTGGACCAACCCGGTAGAGCAGGTGGGTGCCCCGGCTCTCGGCCTCAATCAAACCCAGTGCTAGGGCTCGCAAATCATGTTCGGTGACGATGTCCACCACAATCGGCGTTGACTCCGTCGCGCCCTGCACCGCGTCGGCAATGCCGTCGGTGCCACCGCGGACGACACCGAGATCGAGCACGATGACCTCACCTGCGTCGACCCGGCCCTCAGTTTTCTCCTGTACATAGTCGGCCAGCGCCGAGTGTGTGTAGCCGAAGGTGGCATCGTCGGCGAACTCGGTTTCCGCGGCTGGCGTCAACGAGTCGTTCTGCTGCACATAGTGGACCCCGCCGATTGTGACCCGCCCCGCGTCTGGAAAGGCCGGGACGAGCACCACCCCATCCGTCGCCGGTCCCCCGTGCTCGCTCAGAGTCTGCGCGATGACGTCGGTCTCCAAGGGGTAGTGGCCGCGGAGGGTGGAGTCGCTGCGGCTCACGAACGCCAGGTCGATCCCGATGTCATCCGCGGCCCGTTGGGCGTTCGCCACACTGGCCCGGGTCCGCCTCGCGGCGTCGTCTCGGTCCAGACTGCGGGAGTTGGTCAGCACATAGACGGCCGGAGCGGGTGCGCCGTCGATGCGGTGCGTGAATGCCCAGGCGAAGTCGTCGACCTCCCAGCTGGTGAGCACTGGCAGGTCTGCCACCGACTGGGTGCCGGTTGGGTCGTCGTCCAGGACCACCAGCACGTTGCGCGCGTACTCGCGCGCCGCCGACACGTCTGAGGCGCTGATCTCTACCTCGCCTGGATAGTCGGCCAGTAGATCCTGCAGTGCCTGCGGCATCTCCACCTCCCCAGGTGACATAGCGGACCGCGCCTTCAGTATTGGATCGATCCGCGCTCCCGTCCACCGGAGCCCGACTGCCGCGGCCGCCTTATCTTTTGACGCGTTCCCTGACCTGCCCCAAGATGAGAGTGCCGGACAACGATGCCCGGGTTGTATCGACGGCAAGGGGACGTGCCCGTGGACTTTCAACTCCTATTAGCGCTGGTCATCGGCATCACGACCATCGTCGTTCTTGTCCTGAAGACCCGGCTCGACGCGTTCGTTGCCCTCCTCATCGCGGCGCTCGTGACCGGCCTCATCGCGGGGCAACCGGTCCTGGAGATCGTCGCCTCGATTACCACCGGCTTCGGCAACACGCTGGCCAGCATTGGCATCGTGATCGGCCTCGGTGTAGCGATCGGCAAGATCCTCGAGGTCTCCGGTGCGGCGACCGCTATCGCGTATGCGTTCTTGTCGGTGTTCGGCAAGGGTCGTGAGCCGTGGGCGATGGGCAGCGTCGGCGCCCTGGTCTCCATCCCCGTCTTTTGTGACTCGGGCTACGTCATCATGAACCCGCTCGCGCGCTCGATCGCCCGGGTAAAGAAGGCCGGTTACGTCACGCTGGCCCTGGCGTTGGGGTGCGGTATGACGCTCACCCACCACCTCGTGCCGCCTACCCCGGGCCCGTTGGCGGTGGCCGGGATCCTCGGCGCCGATCTCGGGCTGCTCATCCTGGTCGGTTTGGTCTTCACCGTGGCCCTGCTGCCCATCGTGGTGGGCTATGCCCGATGGATGGGTCCGAAGTTGGAGGACGAAGTCCGGTCCGACGTCAAAGTGGCGGTGTATGGCGGCGCAGCGGGCGGTGCGGACGAGCGTTCCGGGTCTGGTGGTGGCGTTGCCGTCGACGACACCCGCGACGATCCCAGCGGTGATGGTGACGTCAACGCCTCGGAACAGGACGACATACTCGGCCCTCGTCCCGAGGGTGCTCCCAAGCACTCGGTGGGCGCATTCGTCGGCTCCCTGCCGTTGCTCGTGCCGTTGCTGCTGATCGTGATGAACACCGTCAGCGGCGCCATCGACCAGCGCAACCAGGGAGTACAGGCCGAGGAGTACGAACCATCGACCTGGGCCGTGCCGTTGCAGTTTCTCGGCAACCCGGTCGTCGCCCTGGTGATCGGGGTGCTGCTAGCGGTGTACCTGCTCCTTCCTCGGTGGACCCCGCGCAGCAAAGTCCAAGGATGGTTCGCCGACGCGGCGGCCTCTGCCGGTCTGATCCTGCTGATCACCGGGGCAGGCGGCGCTCTCGGTCAGGTGTTGCGGGACTCCGGCGTGGGCCAAGAACTAGCCGACGCGGTCGCAAGCACGGCCCTGCCTGGCTTCCTGGTGCCGTTCGTGATCGGCACCCTGGTGCGGGTAGCCCAAGGCTCGGGCACCGTTGCGATGGTCACAGCGGCCTCGGTCACCGCACCGTTGGTCACCACCCTGGGCATCGACCCGGTGGTGGCCGCCATCGCCTGCACATCGGGGTCGATGGTCTTCAGCTACTTCAACGACTCCTACTTCTGGGTCGTCACCCGGTTCGCCGGGTTGGAGGGCACCGCCGCGCTGCGCGGTTGGTCCGGGATCACGACAGCGGTCTGGGCCGGCTCGATCCCCTTGCTCGTGATCACCAACCTGATCCTCGGGTGACGCGGGCGATGGCTGACGCGAAATGGTGTAGCACCTAGTTTATTTGGTGCTACACTGAGAGCATGCCGACCACCCGACCGCGCCATTTCGTCACCGAGACTGATGAGTTGGCTCGCGCCCTCGACAAGGCAGCCGAGCGCTGGCCAGACATCAGTCGTGGCCAGCTGATTGTCCGTCTTGCTCTGGAGGGTAACGCGGCGGCTGAGTCCACGGCCGACGAACGCCGACACCGAAGGAGGGAGGCCATTCGCCACCACCGCGGCGCACTCACGGGTGCCTACGATTCGGACTATGTGGCAGATCTGCGCGGAGAATGGCCAAAGTGATCGTGCTCGACGCGAGCTTTTTGATCGCCTTTCTCGACAGCCACGACGCTCACCACCATCTGGCCGACGAAATTCTCGCCACCGTGCTGGACGAGCCTCTGGGAGCCAACTCACTCACCATGGCCGAGGTGCTCGTCGGCCCCATCCGAGGAGGCAAAGCAGAAGCCGCCCGCCGAGCTCTCGATGACCTGGACATCCAAGAGTTGTCTTTCCCGCCCGACACGGCGGTCAAACTTGCCCACGTCCGGGCTTCGACGGGTTTGAAGATGCCTGACTGCTGTGTGCTTCTAGCCGCCGAGGAGTCACAAGCCGACATTGCCTCCTTCGACGATGCTCTCGCCTACGCCGCACGTCAGCGCAACTTCGTTGTTCACAGTCGCTGACAGACCCGTGTTGTGCCCGATGTGGGTTCGTGATGAATGGGGTGGACGCCTGAACTACTGGTTACGCCGCTCATGGGCCGCGATGACCTCGGCCGCGATTCGCCCTCGGGGTGCGACGGCATACCCGGCTGCCACCGCCCAAGCCCGCACGTCAGCCATGCTCGGAGGCTTCGCGGTGGCTAGATCGGCGACCCTGTCCTGGCCGCCGGACTCCTCGATCGCCTCCTGCAGGGATGCGGCTAGGAAGCGGTAGGTCCATTCCTGCGCCAAGGCCCTCGTCTCGCAGAACAGGATCGGGACGCTCGGGAACCGGGCATGACATTCACCAAGCCCATCGGGGCGTTGGAGGACCACGCGCCGTTCCTGTCCGCAACGACATTCCGCCTGCTCGCCATCGCCGTTCCGGTGGCCGAGACGCACATCGAGCAAGAACAGGCTCGACTGCGCCGGATGCTGCACGGCGAATCTGAGCGATTGGAGGCCGAATGGGGCAGCATGGCCAGGCACCGCTGGCAGGCTCAGCCCGAGCAGCACACCGCATCGCTGACCGCCGGCCTGTGGCGGATCCATTTGTTGTGTGGCGCCGACAGTGAGGCCGACACCGCTCAGGTGGCCGCACTCTGGGCCTCAGTGGCTAGCGGACCTGGGCCCGCGGCATACCGGCTTGCCCCGGCCAGCACGCCGGGCGCCTTGCAGGATGCGGTCTCGGCAACCCTCACAGCGCAAGACCCGTTTGGGCTGACCGCACCGTTCGTGGCGGGCAGCGACACGCTCGCGACGGTATGCCGACCGCCGCTGGCTGAGGTTCCGGGGGTCCAAGCGCGAAGCGTCAATCCCTTCGATGTGGCAACGTCCGGGGTCGGCGAGGTCGAGTTTGGCCAGGTGTTGGATGTCGCCAAGACTGCCGTCGGGCCGATGCGCGTGCCGCTGTCGAGCCTGGGCAAACACACGTTCGTGCATGGTGCCACCGGGGCCGGCAAGAGCCAAGCCACCCGTCACCTGCTGACTGAATTCAGCCGACTCGGCATCCCTTGGGTCGTCCTCGAACCCGCCAAGCGGGAGTATGCCGACGGGATGCAGCAGCGCTTGGCGGCCCTGAGCGAGGAGATCGCCGATCCCGATCTGCGCACCGTGCACGTCATCCGCCCCGGCGATCCGCACGCAACACCGGTCGGCCTCAACCCGTTGCAACCGGAGGACGGCTTCGCCTATCAGCCGCACCTCGACACGCTCGTCGACCTGATGGTCGCCGCCTTCGACGCCGACTCGCCCTTCCCGGAGGTCCTGGCTCAAGGCATCATGACGGCGGTCCGAAACGCGGGGTGGGACCCGGCGTTGACCCGACCGATCCGCGCTGTCGAGGCGCTGTATGCCGATGGCGAGCGGCCGGCATACCCTGATGTTGCGGACCTGGTGCGCGCCTGCCACGACGTGATCGACGCCAAGGGGTAAGGCCGCGAGGTAGCTGGCAACGTGCATGGATTCGTCGACATGCGCCTGGCCACTTTGACCACGGGGACCAAACGCGCGGCGTTTACCTCGGGCTATCCGCTATCGCTCACCAAGGTGCTGCAGCGCAACGTGGTGCTCGAACTGCAAGACCTCGGCAGCGACGCAGACCGGGCCCTGTACATGGGTCTGTTCCTGGCACGACTCAGTCAGGCCGTCCGAGTCCGCCACGGGCTGGACCCCCAAGAGGTACGCCTGCGCAACGTCGTTGTCGTCGAGGAGGCACACCGGTTGCTGCGCAACCCTGAGGGCCTGGAGGGCGCCCCGGCTCGGGCGGTCGAGAGCTTTACCGACCTGCTGGCCGAGGTCCGCAGTCAGGGGGTTGGCCCTGATCATTGCGGAGCAGATCCCCCGCAAGATCGCCCCGGACGCGGTCAAGAACACCGCCGTGAAGTGTATGGGCCGGACGCCGGCGCAGGACGATCGAGACTTCGTCGGGGCAGCGGTCGGGCTGACCGAGCTGCAGTCGCGGGAGGTGGTGTCCTTGCCACCAGGGGTCTTCGCGGTGCATACGGACGAGGACGACCGGCCTGTGCTCGTACAGTTCCCCTACGTCGAGGAAACAGCTCGCAGTGGAGCCGCCGACCCCGCGCCTCTGGTCGAGGCATTGCCGTCGGCGTTCGGCTCCTGCGCCTCGGCCGGTGCTGCCAGTCAGCAAGACGTTGCGTGGGCCGCCCAGGCGATCGAGCATCCGCCGCTGGTCACGCTCTGCGAGTTGGTGCTGCTAGCTCACCTGATGCACCAGGCGCTGCCGGTGATCAAGCCCAACCTGCTGACGACCGTGGTCCCGCATCTCGACGTGGACACCGACCGCGCCGCGGTTGATCTTGCCATCGCGACGATCTGCCTGGCGGGAGTCAAGGCCCGAAGCGGGGTCCTGGGCCAGTACCGTCCCGAGGCGTTGGCCGATGCTGTGGCCAGCCGTGTGCGCGAACGCGTGGCCGGCGGACTCGGCGGCTTGCCCGACCCGAGGTGGCGCAGCCGATTCCACCGGGACAGTTATGTGAGCCGTCAACTGGACAATCGTGAACCCGACGAGCCGCCGCACCCCGAGACCTCCACCTGGGCCTCGTGGGGGATGCCACACCTCGATGGCAGCACCAGCGGGGAACAGCGCAGCACCTTTCGGCGCTCGGCGATCTACCACGGCCACGACCGGCGCATCGTCCTATTCGGCCGGCGTCGACCCGGACTACTGCAGACCGCGGTAGCGACGACCGGGCACGACTTCGAGGCCGGCCTGCGGATCGTGACCCGTTTCGTGGACAACCGAGGTGACATCAAAGTCATCACCGACGAACTGGTCCATGAGGCCAGGCCGAGGGAGAGAGCACCATGAGTGAGATCGAGAGCACACCTGTGGAGCAGACCGAGACTGCCGATCAGTCCGCCAGCGCCGAGCAACCCGAAGATCCGTTCAGCGGTCCCGAAGACAATCGGTACGGCGAAGCGGAGGACAAACACTATGGCTTCACCGGAGACGGGCCACAGCAGGGCACCGACACGCTGGCCGACGATAAAGACGGACTGTATGCCGACGGTCCGGAGCAGGGCCTGCGCAGCCAGGACGAGCCGGGCACGTTCTATTCCGACGAGCCCTTCGGTGGCCGCCCGGATCACTAGGGTGGACGCTGCCAACATCCTGTGGCGCCACAGTATTCGGGTCAGCACACGGGTCGGAATGATCCCGCGGGCAACTCCATCGCCAACGAGGTGCCCGGTTGGGCCATCACCGCCAGGACGGGTCCCTGGCTCCCAGCCGACGACGCCAGGTGACGCCGAGGAAGACCACGAGGTTCCCGGAGAGGGCGAGCATGGTCGTGTCGGAGACGACGCCGATCCGCTCACCCATCGTGGCGCGAGGCACAGTGGTGACCTTGTCGACCATGATGCGGCTGGGCTTGGTCAATCCGGTGTGGCGTTCATCGTCGATCTGATTCCGCAACAGCGGGATCTCAGTCGGGTTAGTCACTCATGGCACGTATGTCACATGTAACTCACGTGAGGCAGCCGGACGAGGCCGTCGAATGCCGACCTGCTCACGAGCGCGCTCTTCCGCTTGAATCAGTCGAAGTAGGTTGCCACGTCGACCACCCCGCCGGCCGCGTGGAACTCCGCCTCCACTGCAGACGCTAAGTCGTCGTCGGCCAGGTAATCCCAGGCCGTGATCGCCAGCCCGATCGCCCCGTCGATCGCCGCAACCTCAGCTCGTTCCGTAGCGGCAGCCGCGGCGAACTCGCGGGTATGCAGCGCCACGTCCGGATCACTGATTGCGATCATCGGGTGAATCCCCGGCATGCGCACACTGACGTTGCCGAAGTCGGTCGATCCTGCCAATACTTCCGGCACGACCCCGGCCGGCAGCGCGGTCCGGCCACGGCCAGCCTGCGACTGGGCCCACCGAGCCGCCAACGTTTGGTTGGTGCGCACCGGCAGGGACGGCGGGTAGGCATCCCAGGTCAGTTCGACGCCGGTGTCGGTCATCAGCGCGGCACCCTGCATGATCCTTTTCACTCGCTGCGACAGATCCTTGAGGGTGTCTGGGTAGGCCGAGCGCACATACAGGTCGAGTTGCGCCCGGTCCGGGATCACCGATGCGCGGTGGCCACCGTCGCCCACGATCGCGTGCACCCGGTCAGACGGTGGCATCTGCTGGCGCAGCAGCCCGATTCCCTGGTAGGCCAGGGTCGCCGCGTCCAGCGCGTTGCGTCCCTGGAACGGCTGTGCCGATGCATGCGCCGAACGCCCGGTGAAAGTCACACTCAGCAGCCGTCGGCCCAAGAACACGTGTGACGCGGTGTCGTACCCGAACGGGTGAACCATGATCGCGCAGTCGAGTCCCTGGAACGCGCCGCCGGCCGCCATCACCTCCTTGCCGGTATGCCCCTCCTCCGCGGGCGTCCCCAGGAACACCACCCGCCCCTCTACACCCGTAGCAGCGCCCTGCTGCATCAGCGACCCGAGCGCCAGGAAGGCACCCACCCCGGTGGCCGCGATTACGTTGTGCCCGCATCCGTGGCCAATCTGCGGCAGCGCGTCGTATTCGCTGAGCACCGCAACCGTTCGGTGTCGTGCCGGGTCGAAGCCCGGTGTGGCGACCTCAACCCGCAGCGCAGTCGCGACGCCGTGCGCTCCGGTCGTGACGTCATACCCGTGTCCACCCAAGACCTCAGCCAGGAATGCCGCAGATCGCACCTCCTGATACGCCGTCTCCGGGTCGCCATGGAGAGTGTGCACAATCCCGGCGAGGTCGTCTCGCACTGACTCCACCGCCTCCGTCAGCTGCTCATGATCCTCCTGCGGCGCCCCATCGAAGTCGCTGACCACGGGCGAGGCTCCGCGCGTGGATGCATCGACCTCGGCTTTGAGATGCGTGAGGTATGCGGTGCTCGGCTCCGGAGGTGAGGCGTGATTCATGCTCACAAGCCTTGCACGGCATACGGTGGACTCATGCGCGATCCGATCTCGTATGACGAATACCAGGACTTTGAGCTAAACGCGGCCCTCGCCAGCGAAGAAGAGCACCGCGCCACCGCCGAGCGCCTCATCGAGTTGTCTCGTGAAAGCCATCCCGATGATGAAGTCAGCCCCCAAGATCTTCTGGTCTCAGCCGGGAGCCAATTGCGCTTTGCCGGTGACTTACAGCGAGCGCAGGAGGTGCTCTGGCAAGCTCACGCGCAGGGGCAGCGTGATGGAATGGACCCTCGCGCGGTCATTGTCGATATGCTCCTCACGCAGGACGACGCGGTGCAGGCTCAGGACGTCTCCAACGAGATCCGTCGAAGCAGGCCGCTTGCCCCCATGACGTATCACTACCTCGCCGAGCTCTGGGACGAGCAGGGCGAAACCACCCGAGCGCTAGGCTGGTTCATGCGAGGCATCATGCTCATCGAGCTCGAGGGTATGCCGGACCATCAGTTCACCATGTTGTGTGTGGGCCGGTGGCGCATCCGCGAACGCGAGGGTCTCGAGCCGGACGAGTATGACGAGATCGCGCTTGATTTCCGGGATGAAATGCAGGATCGCGTCGGCGAGTAGAACGAGTCACTCGCGTCACCTCAGAGCACGTGCGTGACATGCCGCCTCGGCGGGGAGCCGGTGCGGGATGGGAGCAGTGCCACGGGAGCTAATAGGTCCGCCGGATCCTGATCGGGCCGGAGGCCGTCGAGGGGTCGACCACTCTGCCATTCTGAGTGATCTCGACGCGGCCATCGGCGACGAGTCGTCGAGCGGCACGCCGGGCCGACTCCATCAGGTCCCTCCAGGCGTCCCCGCTATCGGCACCCGCCGAACCCGAAGTACTCCCCGTTGCACAACCTTCACCCGGTCCTGGTGCCACCCTCCGAGCGGCCTCCGAAGGGCAGATCGTGGCGCCACGGGCACGAGCGGCGAGGAGTTCCAGGATGGCTGCTTCCAGATCGCGGTCGATATCGCGGACCCCACGTCGGCGACACCCTGACGAGCAATAGCGCACCTGGTCCCAGTCTCGTTCCCACTTCTTGCGCCACTCGAGCCGTCGACCGCAAGCGACACACACCTTCGCCTCCGGGCGAGGCGTGGCAGACGGCATACCTCTAGTATTTCGCACCCGGTGAACGTGCCGCAGCCCAGGCCAATGGCGGTCACGTGCACGGTGGTGGTGTCCGACGGTGATCCGTCGATGGGTAGTTGTTGGGCCTGATCGAGCCCCGGCGTGGCTCGCTGCGACGGCCTACCGCTGAGTGCTCACCTGACCGAAGTGCGACCACCTGACCGAAATGCGCATTCGCTGACGGCTCACCTGACCGAAGTGCGCGCAGATGACTCGTAAGAGCGCAGATGCAGGCTTCGCGACCCGCATCTGCGCGCATTTGGGTTGTTCGCGCCCCTTGTGGTCACCTGCGCGCACTTCGGTCATCCGCACCGGGGTCATCCGCACCGGGGTCATCCGCTCGGCCCAGATAACCACTATGTTGAGGCGCATGCCTCGTCAGTATCAGTTCCGCACCACCGGCGGCGTCGAAACCGTCCAGATCGCCGTCCGCGGCAGGCAGGTGCTGGCTCGGCCGATGCTCAACTTCGGCCCCGGCTACACCCGCGAGCAACGCCGCGCACTGGGCCTCACCGGCCTCCTGCCCCCAGCCGTCAACTCCATCGACGAACAGTTGAAGCGGGTCTACACCCAGTTCTTGATCCAGCCGGACAATTTGAGCAAGTACGTCTACCTCAACCAACTCCAGGATCTCAACGAGATCCTGTTCTATCGCCTGGTCGCCGAGCATCTCGATGAGACCTTGCCGATCATCTACACCCCCACGGTGGGCGAGGCCATCCAAAAGTTCAGCTCGACCTTCGACCGCGCTCGCGGCATCTACCTCTCGATCGACCATCCCGACGGCATCGACGAGGCGTTGGCCTCGCACGGGCAAGGCCCAGATGATGTCGATCTCGCGGTGGTGACTGACTCCGAAGGCATCCTCGGCATCGGCGACCAGGGCGTTGGCGGCATCCGCATCGCCATCGGCAAACTTGCCGTCTACACCACCGCCGCCGGCATCCACCCGCTTCGTGGCATCCCCATCGTGCTCGACGTGGGCACGGACAACCACGCGTTGCTGAACGATCCGGCATACCTGGGGGTGCGCCGGCCCCGGGTGCGCGGCGAGCATTACGACGCGTTCATCGCCAAGTTCGTGGCATCGGTGAAGAAGCACTACCCGCACGCCCTCCTGCACTGGGAGGATTTCGGCGCCGACAACGCGCACCGCATTCTGGAGACCTACCGCGACGAGCACTGCACGTTCAACGACGACATTCAGGGCACCGCCGCGGTGGTGGCCGCAGCGGCACTGGCCGCCGTCAAAGGCAAAGGTGAGCGGCTGCGGGATCAGCGGGTGGTGATCTACGGGTCGGGCACTGCCGGCATCGGCATCGCCAACCTGATGAGCGACATCATGATCCACGAGGGCCTCACCAGCGAAGAGGCGCGGGCACGCTTCTGGGGTCTGGGCAGCCGAGGTCTGCTGCACACCGGGTCGAGGATGCGTTCCTTCCAGCAGCCGTATGCGCGGCCCGCCGACGAGCTGACCGATTGGGTCGTGCGTGAGCCAGGCAACTACGGCCTGGCCGACGTCGTGGACAACGTGAAGCCGACAATTCTGATCGGCACCTCAGCCCAACCCGACGCGTTCAACGAAGCGATCGTGACTCAGATGGCCGCTCATTGCGAGCGCCCGGTCATCATGCCGCTGTCCAACCCGACGAGCCTGTCCGAAGCCAAGCCGCAGGACCTGCTGGAGTGGACAGATGGCAGCGCCATGATCGCCACCGGCTCCCCGTTTGCGCCGGTGGTCCTGGGCGGCATCACCCACCAGATCGCACAAGCTAACAACGCGCTGGTCTTCCCCGGTATCGGACTCGGGACGGTCGCGGTGCGTGCCAGCCGGGTGACCGACGCCATGATCGCCGCCGCATCCGAGGCCGTGGCCGACATGACGCGTGCGGGTAAACCGGGCGCCCCGGTGTTGCCCTCGATGCGACAACTGCGCGCGGTGTCGGCGGCTGTGGCAGTGCGGGTGGCGCAAGCCGCCGAGGCCGATGGTGTCGCCGAGCAGCCGCTGGAACATCCGATCCGGGACATCTACGCGCAGATGTGGGTCCCGGCATACCCGAAGGTCGATGTGGTCTCCAGCATCGAGGAACCCTCGGCCCGCAGCACAGAGCCCTAAACTCTGGTTGCATACCTCAGGGTTCACGCGTTGGCATACCTCGCTCGACAGCAGTGGGATCGAGCACGACAAGCACCCCCGGAGCGCGGGTGATTGACCAAGGCTTCACCGACAAGGGCACCCTGCCCAGTCATCAGCAGGTTGGTGGTCAGCGGGTGGACATGCAACTGTATGTCGCCATCCGGTCGTATCTCGATACCGGTTGCCGGGACGTGGCTCGCACGGACGGGAAGTGCACGGACACGGTGTGCACGGACGGGAAGTGCACGGACACGGTGTGCATGGAGACGGTGTGCACGGACGCGGTGTGCACGCACGCGATGTGCAGGCATGAGGCGCACCTAGACGAGGTTTGCGAGGATGTTGATCGTGAGCTACGCCGAGACATCAGCACCGATTGGCTCCTTCGCGAGCGGTGCCGATCGCTATGACCGACTGCGGCCGGAGGCACCGTCGGAAGCGGTTGACTTCTGTGTGCCGCTGGAAGCTGCCGACGTCGTGGACATCGGCGCAGGCACCGGCAAACTCACCTCCGCCCTGCTCGCCCACGGCCACCGGGTGGTGGCTGTCGAACCCTCGGCGTCAATGCGCGAGCAACTGGCCCTTCGCCTCCCGAGCCTGACAATCCTCGACACCCGGGCTGAGGCGACGGGGCTTGCCGACCGATCCGTTGATGTCGCCACCTTCGCCCAGTCGTGGCATTGGGTCGACGTCCCCGCCGCGTCGCAGGAGGTGGCGCGCATCGTGCGTCCTGGAGGCTATCTCTCGATGCTGTGGACGATGCTGGACGAAGAGGCGCCCTGGGTGAGCCGACTGCAGAAGGCCATGCACAGCCTCCAGCCCACCGGGCAGTCGCCCGGCACCCCAGGTGAGGGAGACGAACTGTGGGAGCAACAGCCGCCCGGTCCGTTCGAGCCCAGGCAGCGGCATACCCACTCCTGGTCGCAGTCGATGACCAGAGCCGATCTGCGTGACCTGGTGACCACCCGCTCCTACTACCTGGAGTCTGCGGCACCGGAGCAAGCCGCTCTGGTGCGGGCAGTCGGGCAGGCCATCACTGCCGACTGGCCGGAGTTGAACGACGACGACGTCCTCGACCTGCCGCACGTCACCACGGTCCTGCGGTACCGCCGCACACCATGAACAGCCCCACCTACGAGTGGCCCGTCGAGCCGCCAACCCACGCGGGTGTTCGGCTACGTGCATTCGAGAATCGCGACGTCCCGATGGTCAGGGACATGGCGACTGACCCACACATCCCGAAGATCGGAACGCTCCCGTATCGGGCGACGACCAGCCAGGCGTTGGCCTTCATTGCCCGGCAACGTGGACGTTTGGCCGAGGGCAACGGGTTTTCGTTTTGTGTGGCCGACATCCGCGACGACGTGGCGTTAGGCGGAGTCGGTCTGTGGCTGGGCGCGATCCATGCCGGTCGAGCCAGTGCCGGGTGGGGCGTCGCGCCGGCTGCCCGCGGGCATCGCATCGCCAGTCAGGGAGTGGTCGCCGCTCTCAAGTTCGCCTGGACCATTCCCGAACTTCACCGAATCGAGGCCTACATCGAGCCGTGGAACATCGCCTCGGTCCGCACGGCCGAACTCGCCGGGTTCACGCGCGAGGGCCTCATGCGCAGTCATCAAGAGGTCGGTGGCCAACGAGTCGACATGCAGTTGTATGCCGTCCTGCGCCCAGAAAGGCACGAACCTCAACCCTGCGCGCCACACCGGGAGCGTTAAGTGCCCGGTTCTCAGCAGTACCGTGTGAAGAATTTCATCCGCGACCGGAAGGCCTCGCATGCGCGTCGGCTTGCTGCTCTTTGACCAGGTTGACCTGCTGGACGTCGGCGGGCCGTATGAGGTGTTCCTCACCGCCAATCGCCTCGCCGAGCGCGAGGGCACAGATGCGCCGTTTGACGTGCTGACCATCGCTCCAACCGAGGCTCCCCTTCAGGCGTATGGCGGGCTCGTCATGCAGGCAAGCCACACGCTCAACACCGCCGGGGCGCTGGATGTCCTGATCGTTCCGGGGACCATCGATATCGAGACTGCGGCGGCCGGCGAGGCGCTCACCGCGGCCCTTCAGACCCTTGCCCGTTCCGCCGATCTGCTGGCCTCCGTTTGCACCGGCGCCGTGTTGCTCGCCCGGGCTGGACTGCTCGATGACGCCGGACCAGCGACCACGCACCACGAGGACGTCGCCGTGCTCGCCGAAATCCTCGGCGATCGAGCCATCACCGCGAGGTGGGTAGACGCTGGCCCGATCGTGACCGCCGGAGGGCTGTCGAGCGGCCTGGCCATGGCACTACACCTCGTCGACCGCCTTGTTGATCGCAACCTGGCGCTGGCCACGGCGGCCCAACTGGCGTACGCGTGGGACCCCGACGAGGGGATAGTCATCGATGCCAGCCTCGACGGCTGACGACCACCGAGCAATCTGGCGGCACCTTCCTCACCTCACAGCGTGACCCCTTCAACCCCGGCGAGCAGAAGAATCCTGACGCTCTGGCTCCTACCCGCGACTCGCTCGCAGCGACCCCGCTCGCGGCCTGCTCACCGGCCTGCGTCTCAGGAAGCAGCCGCGCCGTAGCGCCGGCGGAGCTGGGCCAACTCCGCTTCGTAGGCCGGCAACATCGGCGCAGGGCCGCCTTGATGTGTCCAGGAGTAGATCGCCCCGAGATCAAAGTCCCTGGAACAGACAAGGCAGGACCCTACCCGTCGCGGCCGTCGATGCCTGCGCACGGTATGGCCTGCCGCGCATCGGCCCTCCCACGATCCCTCGGCGCCCTCGGGCACGGCGTCGGTCCGCTTCCCATCACTGCCGATCTCGACTGCTTTGGCTCGCCAGACGGCATCGTGCCCGTGCTGCGGACCGACCAACGCGTGCGCTATCTCGTGCAGAACGGTGTTGCGAACCTGCTCGGCCGACGACAATAGGGTCAACCGGCGACTCAACCCGATCTCGCGGCGGCGCGGACGGCATACCCCGAACCGCGTGCGCGCGTTGTCGAACACGAGATGCCACTCGGCCAGCCCGTGCTCAGCCAGCAGCCCCGCGCCCAGCGCTGCGGCCCTCTTCACGTCCATAGTGGAAGTATCCCCGGAGCCACCGACATAGCCGGGGCGGCGCACCCAAACCCCTATGAAGAGTCGGCGCAGGCAAGTCGAGCGTCCGCCTGGTGACACACGATCAAGACCGCAGTCACGTGAATGGATGCTCAGATTCCGGCGTCGCACTTGCTCTCCAAGGGGCCGTCCATCAACGGCCAACATTCCGGCGCCCCTCGGCGACTGCAGCGGACCGCCCTGGGGCATCGGTCGTGGAAGACTGTGGCCTCGTGGGTCACATCGACGTGGTAGGTGTGCGTTACGAACTCCCCGACGGTCGCGCCCTCCTCGAAGATGCAACATTGCGGGTAGGAGACGGAGCCAAGGCTGCCTTGGTGGGCGCCAATGGCTCCGGTAAGACCACCCTTCTGCGGATCCTGGCGGGGGAAATCCGCGCACCAGTTGGGTCGGTCACGACGACTGGTGGCCTCGCAATGATGCATCAAATGGTCGACCAAGGCTTGGGCTCGGACGCCACCGTGGCTGACCTGTTGTTGTCGATAGCTCCCGCGCGGATACAGGCCGCGACTAGGTTGGTCGACACGTGTGAAGAAGCCCTCATGGATGTTGATGATGAGCGCACACAGATGAGGTATGCATCCGCGCTGGTGGACTACGCAGAGGCAGGTGGCTACGACATAGAGGTTGAATGGGACGTATGCACCGTGGCGGCGCTGCACCTCTCCTACGACCGCGCCAAGTATCGAGCGATCCACACGCTTTCGGGCGGTGAACAAAAAAGGCTAGTACTGGAATACCTGCTGCGCAGCCCAGCGGAAGTACTCCTCCTCGATGAGCCCGACAACTTCTTGGATGTCCCCGGCAAAATCTGGCTAGAAGAGCAGATCCGAGGGAGCCCCAAGACGATTCTCTTCATCAGCCATGACCGCGAGTTGTTGAGCCGCTCTGCCACCGAGATCGTCACGATCGAACTCGGCGCCGCCGGCAACCTCACGTGGACTCACCCAGGCGGCTTCACGACATACCACGAAGCGCGAACGGCACGATTCGCTCGGTTCGAAGATCAGCGGAGACGGTGGGATGAGGAACGCTCCAAACTGCGGGCTCAAATGTTGATGTACAAGCAGAAGGCTGCCTACAACGCCGACATGGCCAGCCGATATCAAGCTGCCACCACCAAGCTGCGTAAGTTCGACGAGATCGGACCGCCGACGGAGCAACCCCGTGAGCAAAAGGTGGTCATGAAGCTGACCGGCGGTCGGACCGGTAAGCGAGCGGTCATCTGTGAAGGGCTCGAACTCTCTGGTCTCACCAGACCATTCGACCTGGAAGTCTGGTTCGGTGAGCGTCTGGCCGTGCTCGGCTCCAATGGGTCCGGAAAGAGCCACTTCCTTCGATTGCTCGCTGGCGGCGGAACGTCCCCGGAACCTGAGCATCACCTGGTCAGTGACCTGGAGGTGCAGGACGTACCGCATACCGGCTTCGCCCGTCTCGGTGCCCGCGTGCGACCGGGGTGGTTCGTCCAAACACACGCCCATCCTGAGCTCGCCGGGCGAAGCTTGCTCGATATCCTGCACCGAGGCGACGGCTACCGCCGGGGTATGGGCCGAGAAGAAGCCTCTCGCTCGCTAGCCAGGTATGAGTTGGCCTATGCCGCTGAGCAGGTGTTCGATTCCCTGTCAGGTGGGCAGCAAGCGCGCTTTCAGATCCTGTTGTTCCAGCTGTCGGGAGCAAATCTGCTGTTGTTGGATGAGCCCACTGACAACCTCGATGTTCAGTCTGCCGAGGCTCTTGAAGCAGGGATCAGGGCTTTCGAGGGAACCGTCATCGCCGTCACACATGACCGGTGGTTCGCGCGCAGCTTTGACCGGTTCCTCGTGTACGGAGCACAAGGGGCCGTCTACGAATCGCCGACACCAGTGTGGACGGCCCTGCTGGAGCCGTAGAGTTCGGGGTCGAGAGCAAAGGACTGCCCCCGTCGCAGACTCAGCCGGGAGGCCCCGGGCTGGGCTGTGTGGCCTCATGGTTCTGCTCGTTTTGCTCCGGACCGGGGCTGGGCTCTTTGCCCTCGCTCTGACCCTTCTCCTCGTGTTGCTCGGGACCAGGACTGGGCTTCGGCCCGCGGCCGCCGAGGCCGCCTGGGTGCTCCTCGTTGGTGCTTGGGCCAGGTCCATGGTCGGGCGCGGCGCCCGGTGAGTTCGTCATCGCCCCAAACTACCCCCGGTATGCCGTGACTCCCCCGGGCGGGGGCGCACGCAGTGTCCTGATGGGGGCGCGGCCAAAGGCACTGGTGCACAACGGATATGGAAAATGTCCCGGGGTTGAGCCCTCTTCGGCTTTCCATGGGATAGGTAGACATCGATATAACTGCTTAGATATTCATGACAACGAATCCCCTCCGAGAAGAAAGAAGGCTTCAATGACGTCATCATCGCCCTCATCGCAAAACACCCAGTACCACGTTGGCGGACAGTCTGATAAATCATTCTTAGTCACCTGGCTCTTAGCGTGGCTGCTCGGATTCCTCGGGGCCGACCGCTTTTACCTCGGCAAATACGGCACCGCCATCCTGAAGTTGATTACCCTCGGCGGCCTGGGCATCTGGAGTCTGATCGATCTCATCCTGACGCTGGTCGGCGCTCGACGGGACACAGAAGGGCGACCGTTGGCCGACTACGACCAATACAAGAAGTTGGCATGGATCATCACCTTGGTGGTCTTCGCCGTTGGCTTGGTCTCGAACATCGTCTTGATCACCTCCGGCGCGTTGACCCAGTCCGGCTGAGGCGACCGCTGGATAGCACCCGGAGGGTGGCATGAATGAGCCTGCCACCCGGCTAACGGATGGCAGGCTCATTCACGACCGAAGGCTTAGCCTAAACGGCCGCAGCCAGGCCCTTCTTCTTCAGGATCTCTCGTTGGTTGGGGTTGACCGACTCGCGGAACGGGGTGTCCACCACCACCGCAGCCACGGGACTACCGGGGATATCGGCATACTCGGCTGGCAAATGCACCCACAGCTCCGCGCCCGGCTCTTTGTACTGCACCGGCACCCAGCCCATGGCGATGTTGGTCTCCAGCTCAGGTGACCACCACGGTGAGGTGACGTATCCGACCGGCTCCCCGGCCGATGTCTTCGAGATCAGCCAGAAGTCGGGGGCATAATCCGTGATCGGCTGCCCGCCGAGCTTGAGCCCGACCATGACCATGGAAAACGGCGGGTTGCCGGCCTCGATGGCCTCGCGGGCGGCCTCCAACGCCTGCTTGCCGATGTAGTGCGCTTCCTTGGCACGCGGCACCTGATAGGCCAAGTTCGTCTGGAACGGCAGGGTCTCGACATCAATGTCCTGCCCCCAGGACAGGATGCCGGCCGCAATCCGCCGATGATGCGCCGGAGCGACGACCATCAACTGGTGGGCTTTACCTGCCTCCAGAACGGCATTCCACATCTTTTCGGCGTGCAGCGTGGCGTCGTAGAGGTAGATCTCGTAGCCTTTCTCGCCGCTGAATCCGGTCTGCGAGACGATGACGTCGCACCCGTTGATGACGCCGGCAAGCAGCCCGTATGACGGGAGTTCGCTGACTGCCTCGCCCACCAGGTCCACCATCAGGGCCTGCGACTTCGGGCCCTGAATCTGCACCGGAGAAACGTCGATCTCGGCGATGGTGACGTCGAAGCGCATACCGATGTTTACCCCCTGCAGCCAGAGCAAGAGGTCGCTGTCGGAGATGCTGAACCAGAACTCGTCCTCGGCGATCCGCAGCAGCACCGGGTCGTTCAAGATGCCCCCGGCCTCGTTGCACAAGATGACGTACTTGGCCTTCATGACGCCGATCTTGGTCGCGTCCCGGGTGATCACGTAGTTGGTGAACGCCTCCGCGTCCGGCCCTTTGACCTGAATTTGGCGCTCGACGGCCACATTCCACATCGTCACGTGGTTGACCAGCGCGTCATACTCCACCATCATCCCGCCATCCTCGGGACGCACATAGCCGCGCGGGTGATACATCCGGTTATAGACCTGCGCGCGCCAGCAGCCGGCCTCGACGGCCAACTCCCAGTAGGGCGACTTGCGCACTCGCGTGTCGATCAGCATCTGCACCGGAGTGGGGCCGGACTGACGAAGGTTGATGGGCACCAGTCGGTCACTCTGGTCGACTGATGGGACGTTATTGCTCATGGCACTGCCTCTCAAACGGGTCACATCGTGGAACTGTTGTCCACTATATGAATCGTGACACTTCCTCGCAGCCCAACGCAAGCGCAACACTCACCGAATCAACCGGCGGCGCGCTTACGGGGTCAACTGGCGGCGCTCACCTGCTGAACCGGCGGCGCTCACCGGCTGAACTGGCGGCACTTGCGGGGTCGACTGGCGGCGCTCACCGGCTGAACTGGCGGCGCTTACCGGGTCAACCGGCGGAGCGCATACCAGGCGATGGGCGCATACCCTGCGATAACGATGACTGGCCCCCCTAGGCGCAGGGACGTCCAACTGCCCTCGCCCCGCGACCGCACGTCGTGATGCAACTTCACGCTCATCAACGATGTGCCGCCAACAGGCACGGTCACGGTCCAGGCCCAGGTCTGGCTTGGCTCATCGACCGAGTCGATGACAAACGTCGCCGTCGCGCCCAGCGGTCCCAGCACACGTCCTCGCGCTCCCTGGGCCAGCCGCGCCTCGGCATACTCCACACTGCTGATGTGCGGCGCCCAGGTGTGCCATCGAGCGGGCACGGCATAGCGCTCCCACACTGCCTCGGCGGGTAGCGGACCCCGAGCGTGCACCGTGAGATGCCCCATCGATTCCTCCTCACCGCAGACGCTCAGCCTGCCACGTCGAGGCGCAGACGAGTGCGTGACATCGTGGGCGCGTACCCTCAAACCAACGCGCCGATCTCGACGCGGACGTCCTCATCATCGGCGCCGGGCTGTCGGGCATCGGCGCGGCCTGCCAGCTGACCCGGCGAAGGCCGAACACGACATACCTGATCCTGGAGGCCCGGGCCGACCTCGGCGGCACCTGGGACCTGTTTCGCTACCCCGGGGTTCGCAACGACTCCGACATGTTCACCTTTGGCTACGGCTTCCGCCCGTGGCGCGGCCCACGGTCCATTGCGAGCGGTCAGGCCATTCGCACGTACCTGCGCGAAACGGCGCAGGAGTATGTCGTGACTGACCGCATCAGGTATCACCACCGCGTGGTGGCTGCCCAGTGGTCGTCGGCGCAGGCGCGTTGGACGCTCGACGTGGAGGTCACTTCGGCGAATGACGAGGCGGCAGGCGCCACCGACGTGATCCAGCTGACCTGCGGCTTTCTCTGGAGCAACACCGGCTATTACCGCTACGACCACGGCCACGCGCCGGATATCTCCGGCCTGGATACATTTGCCGGAACGCTGATCCATCCCCAGCACTGGCCCAACGGCTTCGACGCCACGGGCAAGCGGATCGTCGTCATCGGCAGTGGCGCTACCGCGGTGACGTTGGTTCCCGCGCTGGCTCGCGATGCTGCCGAGGTCATTCAGATCCAGCGCACGCCCACCTACGTAGCGGCTAGGCCGACGATCGACGCGCTGGCAGCCCGGCTGGCCGGTCGCGTCCCGCAACGGATGACACAGCGCGTGATGCGGATGAAGTATGTCCTCGATGCACAAGTGACCTACCTGCTCAGTCAGCGCTTGCCCGGATTGGTCAAAGCCGTGCTGCGACGGCGCGCGAGACGACTACTGCCGGAGGGTTTCGACGTCGCGAGCGCCTTTCAGCCGGACTACAACCCGTGGGATCAACGGATCTGCGTGGCGGCCGACGGTGACCTGTTCGATTCCATCACCTCGGGAAGATCCCGCATCGTCACGTCTGCCATTGAGCGGGTGGTTCCCGGTGGGCTACAACTCATCGACGGTGGCATGGTGCAAGCTGATGTCATCATCACGGCGACCGGCCTGGACCTGCTGATGCTGGGCGGGATCAGCCTGCGAGTCGACGGTTGTTCGATCGATCCGGCGGATACCACGTTGTTCCGCGGTGCCCTGCTCTCGGGGGTCCCCAACTTCGCCTTCACCTTGAGCGTCGTCACCGCATCGTGGACCTTGCGCAGCGACCTATCTGCGATCTTCGTATGCCGAGTGCTCGCTCACATTCAGCGCCACGGGTATGGCAGCGTCACGCCGAGGCTCCCGGCGGAAGCGGCCTGCTGGCGGATGAGTCCGTTGCTGGGCTACGGCTCTTCATACATCCAGCGCAGCCGTTCCCTGTTGCCCACTCAGGGCCCGCGAGCCCCCTGGAATACGAGCGAGAATCACCTGACCGCCGTCATGGCGATGAAGTACCGACGAGTCGATCACCCGGACTTGTGCTTCACATAGCCCCACGGCCGACCGAAGTGCCCGCGGGTCCCGGAAGAGTCGGCAGGTGACCGAAGTGCGCGCGGATGACTGAAGCGTCGGCGGATGACCGAAGTGCGCGCATGTACACGCTTCGAAAGGGTGATCTGCGCTCACAACGGTCATGTGCGCTCGCATGATGGCCTCAAGGCCGCCAACAGCCCAATGATCATGGCCAGGGAGTCACAGCCCAGGTCTGACACGTCAGCGCGAAGGCACTCAGCGCAGGTGCTTGGTGGCTTCCCTGCGCGATAGGCCCGAGAGCCGATCCCCGAGTCGGTCAACCTCCGCGCGAACCCACTCCGGGTCAGTATGTGCGTAGTCCCGCAGCGCCCACCCGATTGCCTTGCGCAGCCAGAACGACTTCTCGTCCATATTCGCCTCGACGGCATGCCGCAGCAGACGGGTGTCCACCTGGTCCTTGGTAGTGATCTGGCAGAGCAGGCTAGCCCGGCGCAGCCATTGGTCCTCGCCGAGAGCCCACACCCGCATGACCGGGTCTACCCGGGAGCGATCAGCCAGCAATGCATCACGCAGCGGGTGGGTGCTGACGTCGTCCACCAGGTCCCACCAGGCGCCGGTCACGATCAGGTGGCGCAGCAGGGGAAGCGCCTCGACGTCGAGCCACTGTTTGGCCACGCGATGTTTGACGAGCGCGAGTGCCGCATATCGCTCCTCCCGGTAGGCCGCATCGTCCCAAAGGCCCCGCACACTGCCCTCCCATGCGGCACGGGACGCAGGTGCCCAACCGGCGAGGATCGGGCGCAGCACCTTCTTCAGCTCCGCAGACGTGATGCCGCGATAAGGCACCGTCGACTTCATATAGCGCTGCTGACCGGCCGCTCGCTCCGGGTCACCAACGTGCGCCAACACGGATCGGATCCCGTCTGCCACGTCGGGTGCAGCGTCGCTACCTTTCACCAGCTCAGCGTAGGACCATTGAGCCTGCCTGCTCAGGCATCAGCGCGTGCGGGTCAGCAGGTCAGCAGGTCAGCGGCTCAGCAGGTCAGCGGGTCAGCGGGTCAGCGGGTCAGCGGGTCAGCCGCGGACCATGCCGTAGGCGTGCCGCACGTCGATGCTCAACACCAGACGTTGCTCCAACACCTGTACCTCGCGGAATTTTTGCCACTTGTCGTGTTCCCCGGCCAGCGTGCGATAGACCTCGACCAGGGCGTCGGCGGAGGCGTCATCCGGATCACGTGCCGGCTCGCCGAGCACGGCGTCCCCTTCGGCTACGGCATACGCCCAGAAGTCGGGGCTGCTGACGTGCAGCGATACCCGCGGGTCGCGGGCGGCGTTGCGAGTCTTCGCTCGGTCGGCGGTGACTGACATCGAGATCCGGCTGCGATCGGCGTCGAAAGCGTAGAGCACGTTCGAGAGTTGCGGACGCCCGTCGCGTTTTAGCGTCACGAGCACGCCTTTGCGGTGCTCGGAAAGAAAGTCTGCGAACTTGCCTGGGACCTGAGGCTGCGTCATACCCCGTGCAACGCCGATCGGGCCAGGGCTACTCCCGACCGCGGTCGCCCATCCCGTCTCTCAGACGCTTGCTGCGAACCTCCAGCGCCGACCGACGCTCGGAGTTGCCGGACAAATTCATGTAGCGCTGACCGAAGATGTACAGCAGCGCATCGTCGAGCCGGCGCACCGCGCCGGGTGGGTAGCGGTAGTCCATGCCCGCGTTGACAACCTGCAAGTCGACTGCCGCCAACAGCGCCCCCAACTCATCGAGCGACGTCACGTCCAACTCCAGCAGCAGTCCGGAGATCCAGGCGTAGTGCTCACTGCGAGACCAGCCCGCGTCCGCGAACCGCCCGGCCAGGAAGGAGGCCAGGTCTTGGGCGCTGATCCGCGGATCATCGTCATCGGGTGCCGATGGCCGACCAGACATGGTTTCTTGAAGCCGGTCGCGGATGGTCGAAAATTCGCGGTCTGCCAACTCCAACAAGCCAGCGGCCAAGGTGAACCGGCGGTCCAAGTCGGGGACGTGTTCGGTGGGCACGGTGCCCTTGTAGCGAATGTCGTGTTCGAACTCCGCCCAGGCGTGCTGCAGCACCGTGCGTACTTGCACCGAGGCCCGGTGGCCCTTGACGCTCACCGCATCGGCGTCGGCCGCGACCAAGACGTGACGGCTGGCATACCCGAACCGGCCCTCGCGCGCCGTCTCCTGGCCCATGTCCCGGTCGTCCAACACCGTCATCTGCGCCGCGAGGAGGTCGGCGACGGCCGCCACGTCGCTGTGTACGAAGGTAATCACCCGGATACCGATCTGGTCGGTGATCTGGGTCGCGGGGTCGGGGAAAAGCAGGTCGCCATCGAGGCTGTCGTCGCGGCGCTGTGCCTTCTCGGCGAAGGACGCCACACTCTTGGTGCGCCCGGTCACGCTGAGGTAGTTGATGCCGGCATCGTCCAGCATGCCGGTGACCAGATCCGCGTATGCATCGGTCGCGGCGACCACCTCGGGGCGGCGGTGCTCATACGCTCGCACCGCGGCCCGTGCCGAATCGCGCGGGCTTGGCGTCGCCTCGTCTGGGTCGATCGCCCTGGGGCCGGCGATCTGCTGAGTCGCTGGGGACTTATCCCTTGTCGTTTTCGTTGGCCCCTGGCCAGTGCTCGCCCGTTGAGCGATCGCCTGTCCCCTCGACGTTGGTGACCCCGGTGTCGACCCATTCAGCGACGGGGTCACGATGTATCCGGTGGCCAAGTCGCCGTAGGTTGTCATGTTCTGCGGGGTGAGGTCGGCCAGCAGCGCGACATACGCACAGACGACAGCATCGACCTGGTCCTCGGCCCGGCGTAGCTGCGATTTACGCTGGGCTTGCTCGACGTGGGCGCGCAGGCTGAGCCACGCGTCATAGTCGGTGACGACCATCGGGTTTGGTGCATCCCCGAGAGACTCAATCAGCCCCATCAGACGCAGCAGCGCAGCCCGCAAGTCGTCGACCGTGCGCCCGGGTTTGGCCTTGTATTTCAGCGTTCGATCCAACCCGAACAACACGATCGTCGCTGGATGTGGGTAGACCTCCAACGCCCGTCGATCCGCAGACGAACCGGGGTCGATGTCCAGGTCGAGGGTTGCCGCGAGCCGCGCCGCCCGCGGCGTCTGGGCGAACTCCGGCTTGGCGGTGTTGGACGGATGCGCGCCCGCCTCATACCGGCGGAAGTCCTTATTGAGGGCCGCTTCGGCGGGCCGATTTCCGGTGGCGTTAACCACGACCAACGGCGCATCGATCGCCACCACGCACGGGCCGCGGGTGTAGTCCTTCAGGGCGTCAATGATCGAGGCGTCATCGGTCGCCGCGCTGACGTGGCGCAAGATCCCGAGGGAGTCCAGAACGGCCAAGCCAGTCGGCCTGTTTTCGCCCCACGCAAGATCGACCCCGACGTAGTGACGGCGGGCTAGGGTCATGCAACCACTCTGCACCCGTTGAGGCGGTGGGCGAAACCCTTGAGGCGCGGCGCGAGTCGGGCAGCCGCCTCAGTTCGAGGGCACTCGGCATACCCAGGTTTGTGGGAGCAACTTCCAGGTGCGGTTGCGGTAGCGCTGGCCCAGGTCGCCGTCGGCGTTGACCAAGAAGTCCTTGTCTGGGTCGGCGGACTCGACGCTGATCTCGGTGCCGTGGAAGACCCTGACGTCGTCACGCTGCACATGCTGGCCGCGACGCAAGTCGGCGGCAAACGTCGCGCGATTCCAGGCTCCAAGAGCGGTGGCGATCATGACGTCGGCCTTGCGGTCGTGGTGCTCGGCCTCCGGCGCCACGACCGTGCCGCCGCCGACCGAACCGCCCACCGCGATGGTGACCATCAAGGCGTTCTGCGTGTCGTCCAACACCTCTTCGCCGTCAACCCGCACAACCACGTCCCAACCTGTGGTGCTCATCCCAGCTGTCATCGCGCCGGCTGCATACCCCGCAGCGCCCAGCACGTCCTTGAACGTCTCCGCGTTGCTTGTTGCAGCGGCGGCGATACCGGCGTGGACGGCATTCATCACGATGTTCCCATCGTCGTCCACCAACACGTCGCACTCTCGCGTCGAGCCCCCGACAGCGACCGCCACGGCTTCGTCAAGATCGAGCGGCAGTCCCATTCCGCGGGCGAAGTCATTGCCGGTCCCCATCGGCACCAGACCAATCGAGCCGATCTCATCGAACAGGTCGTTGGCCAGGCAGGTGCCCAAGACCCAGTTCAGCGAGCCGTCCCCGCCCATCACCACCACGTCGCGGCCCTGAGCCGCACGCAACGCCTTGACCATGTCCTCGTCACTGTCGGGCACAACCACGTCGGTATGCACGCGTGCCTTCAACTCTCCCAACACACGTTGAACCTCGGCGTCGTCAGCCGAACCTGCGGCAGCGTTTGCGATGACGACAATGGAATCAGCCTGGGTAGTCATGCCAGCCAGTGTGCCAACTAGCTGACGAAGTCGCGCTGCCGGATCAGAGCTAGACAGAACACGCTGGCGACGAACGCCGTGGCCGCCGCGATCAGCGTGATCTGGTTCAGGGCATCCACGAAGCCGGTCGTCGCCACCTGTTCCAGCAGGTCTCGACTACTGGCCGGGGCCATCGAGACGACCCGCTCGATCTGTCCGCCGGTCACGGCGGCAGCGATTTGGTCGGCCTGGGCCGCCGCCGGGGTGGCCGCCAGATCGGCGGTGATGTCGGTGGTGATGATGCGGCTGAAGATCGAGCCGAGGGCAGCGATCCCGGTGGCGATACCGACCTGGCGGAAGGTCGAGTTTGCGCCGGAGGCCATCCCGGCGCGGCTCGTGGCGACCACCCCGACGGCCGTCGAGGCGAGCGGGACGTTGATCATCCCGGTGGCCAGGCCGCACACCATGAGACCGGGGATCAACATCAGCCAGGAGGTGTCATCCCCGATCAGCAACAACAAGCTCAGACCTACCCCGAGCAGGGCGAAGCCGGGGGCGATGAGCCACTTCGTCGGCACCCGAGAGGTGAGCCGGCCGGCGGCGGTGGCCGAGAAGAGTGACATCACCGACAAGAACAACAGGCGCACGCCGGTCTCGATCGCGGAGTAGCCGAGCACGTTCTGCACGTAGATCACCAGGTAGGTCAGCAGCGAGAAGATCGAGCCCGACACGGCGAAGGCCGCGATCAGTCCGCCGACGAACGTGGGCTTGCGCAGCAACGCAAGGTCGAACATCGGCTTGCTCTGCTTGGCCTGACTGACCACGAACAGGGCCAACAGCACCGCCGATCCGCTCAGCGCACCGATGACCAGATCATCGGTCCATCCGCGCAGCCCGGCATCGATCAGGCCAAAGACCAACAGACCCAGCGCCGAACTGAAGGTCACAAAACCAACCCAGTCGGGTGCTCCGGCGTCGGGATCCTTGGACTCCTGCACCGTGCGAAGGGACACGATGATCGCGGCTAGGCAGATCGGCAGGTTCACCCAGAAGATCCATCGCCAGGACAGGCCACTGGTCAACACTCCGCCGACGACCGGCCCGACCGCGACGGCAACCCCGGTGACCGCGCCGAAGGCTCCGAACGCCACCCCTCGCTCTCGGCCGGAGAAGGTCGCCGCCAACAGCGCCAAGGCGGTGGCAAACATCGCCGCCCCGCCAATGCCTTGGGCGCCGCGGGCCAAAGTCAGCGAGAGCACGTTCGGCGCGAGTCCGCACAGCGCCGATCCAAGCCCGAACAGAGCGATGCCGATAACGAAAACCAATTTGCGCCCATACAGGTCGGCCAACGAACCGGCGGTCAGCAGCAGTGAGGCCAGCACCAGGGCGTATGCGTCGATCACCCATTGCAGGTCGGACAGCGAGGCGTCGAGCTCGCGCTGAATGTCGGGCAGCGCCACGGTGACGATGGTGATGTCCAGCAGCAACACGAAGATGCCGGTGCATACCGCGATCAGCGTCCACCAGCGCGGAGCCATGGCGTATCTCTTTCCTGGTGGAGGTGGTGCGATGACCTATGTCATCACAACGGGGCACCACCGACGCCGGCGGGGGTGGCTGCCCACCCAGGAGCGTGATCGCTGGCGGCAACATGACGAGCCGGATGATCGTCGCGTCAATCAGGATGGCCGCAGCCAACCCCACTCCGAGCATCTTCATCCTCATCAGAGACAGGATTGCGAATACCGAGAAGACCGAGATCATCACCGCGGCGGCGCTGGTGATCACACCTGCCGTGTCGCACAGGCCAACACGTACGGCATCCCTGGTCGGCATACCGTCAGCCACAAGCTCGCGGATGCGGCTCAGCACAACACGTGATGGTCCATCGACAAACCGACCAGGACGACCGAGACGAAGAGCGGGATCCAGTCGACGATGACGAGTTTGGCCAATACGGCCAAACACGCTGCCGCCCACCAGGGTTGGATTCAGTTGACGCGCCGAGGCGGCGTGTTGCTCGTCGTCGTCGGCGATGACGGTGTCGGTGGTGCCAATCCTGATCGGGGCAGCGGGATGCGTGGCGTTCAGCGCCGCTTGAGTGTGTTCGATGGCACGATGTGGATTCACAGTCCGCCTGGTGGGCCCACGCTCGTGACGATGGAGGTGCCGTGCGTCTTGTCCGCGCCGAAGACCATGTCCTCCTTCGGGACGGGCTGGTCCGGTTGAGCGCCCACGACTTCACCGTCGTCGAGGCGGTCGACAACGCACCCAAACTGCACCGCCTGCTGCGCGACGACTCGGTGGACACCGCGGTGGTGGACGTGCGGGTCCCACCGACCCTTGACCGACGAGGGGCTGCGTGTGGCCATCGAGGTGCGCCGCGCCCGCCCCGGTTTCCCGGTGATGGTGCTATCTCAGTTCGACGAGCCGTTGTACGCCCGCGAGTTGCTGTCCAGTGGGCAAGGGTCCGTGGGTACCTGCTGAAGGACCGGATCGGCGACATACGCGAGTTCATCGACGGCTTGCGTTGGGTCGTCGGCGGCGGGACGGTGCTCGATCCAGAGGTCGTCGCCACCTTGATGGCCCGTCAAGGGCAGACTCCGATCGACCGGCTGACCACCCGAGAGCGCGACGTGCTGGACCTGATGGCGCAAGGTCGCTCGAACGCGAGCGTCGCCGCGGCCCTGTTCGTCAGCGACAAGGCGGTGGCCAAGCACATAGCGAGCATCTTCACCAAGCTCGATCTCCCGGTGGACGTCGATGACAACCGTCGGGTTCGTGCGGTGTTGACATGGCTGAGGGTGTAATCATGAGCAGCGGGGTGCGGTATGCCGGGACTGACTGACCTCGATGAACTGTTGTCCGGTATGAGGCCGGTGCTGCGCCGGGGCACTTATGTCTATGTCTTCGTGGGACACGCGGCCCTGACCACGCTTCCGGTGCACGAGGCGCTGATCAGGGAGCCCGAGGGCATTTCCTTGGTGATGCGGCGTGAAGACGCCGACGCTGCTGACTTGCACTACGACGTCGTGCTCACGTGGATCACCCTCACCGTGCACTCATCGCTGGAGGCGGTGGGCCTGACCGCGGCTTTCGCCACTGCGCTGACCGATGCCGGCATCAGCTGCAATGTCCTCGCCGGATTTCACCACGATCACATCTTGGTCCCCCGAGATCGATGCGGGCCGGCGATGGATGCCCTTCATGCCCTGGCTAAACCACCTCGTTGACCCCTGGCCACCGGTGCGGAGCGGGGGCGCGGCGTGGCGCAGCCCGACAGCCGCGAAGCAACGGCGTCACGCCAGAAGGTGGCTGTGATGACACTTCGCCATCGCAGCCACATGACAACTGACACTGCCGGGTCGCGACGCCCCGACATACGCTGATTCCACCTACCACCGAGGAGAGCAGTGAATTCGCCACCTGATACCGATCAAGCCCCCGTGCTGGTCGCCGAGAACATCGAACGCAAGTTTGGCTCGTTCACGGCGGTGGACGGCGTGTCCTTCGCGATCGAGCACGGCGAGACCTTCGGGCTGCTGGGACCGAACGGCGCCGGCAAGACGACCACCATCTCCATGATCGCCGGCCTCATACCCGCCACGCAGGGCTCCGTCACCATCGCCGGACATGCCATGGCTGCCGATCAGGTCGAGCCCAAGCGACACATCGGCCTAGTCCCGCAGGACCTCGCCATCTATCCCGAGTTGTCGGCGCGGGAGAATCTGTTGTTCTTCGGCCGGCTGCAGGGGTTGGCTGGCGCGGAGTTGAAGACCCGCGTTGGTGAAGTGCTCGAACTGATCGGGCTGTCCGACCGCGCCAAGGAAGCCACCAAGAAGTTCTCCGGCGGGATGAAACGCCGCCTCAACATCGGCATCGGTCTCTTGCACCGACCCACCTTGCTCATCCTGGACGAGCCCACCGTCGGAGTCGATCCGCAGTCGCGCAACTCCATCCTGGAGTCGGTCGAGGCCTTGGCCGGCGAGGGCATGGCGGTCCTCTACACAACGCACTACATGGAAGAGGCCGAGCGGCTGTGCGACCGGATCGCCATCATCGACTCCGGCACGATCCAGGCCGAAGGCACCCAGGACGAGTTGATCCGGCTGACCGGCGGCGTCGACACCATCCGGCTGTCCGGCAGCGGCGACCTGGAGCGGGCCGCTGCAGCACTGATCGAACTGCCCGCCGTTCAGCATGTCGACAGCGAGCGCCGAGAGTTGCGGTTGACCGTGGAGGACGCGCCGACGGCTGTAGCCACCATCGTGAACACGGCCACCTCCTCGGGAATGACCCTCAGTGACGTCGAGATCGCTCGTCCGGACCTGGAATCCGTGTTCTTGCACCTCACCGGCAAAGCCCTCCGGGACTGACCATGCGTGCCTTGTGGACCATGACCATCTCAGACCTGAGACAGCGCGTCCGGGACCGTTCGGTGATCATCTTTGCTCTCATCGTGCCGCTGGCGCTGATGTTTGTGTTCAATCTGGTCTTCGGTGCAGCGACCGATTCCCGGTTGCAGCCCGCCACGGTCGCCATCTCCGCGCCGGCCGGCGACCAACTCGCGCCGACCTTCGCGCAGGTGCTGGAGCAGGTCGACATCACCGAGATCACCGTCCAAGATACCTCGGAGGAGCAGGCTCGGGCCGGCGCGGAGGACGGGTCGGTGGACGTGGCGATCATCGTCCCGGAGGGTTTCGCGGCATCGGTCGCTGCCGGAAACGGCGGTGACATCACCGCGATCGAATCGGACACCTCCGGGCTCGAAGGCACCGTGGTGCTCTCGATTGTGCAGTCCGTGTTGCAACAGTTCAACGACGGCGCGGTCGCCGCTTCGGCGGGCTTCGGCCTCGGCATACCCCCGGCTGAGTTGGCGCAAGTGGCGCAGGATGCAGTCACCGCTGGTCCGACGCTGACGTTGAGCCCCGGCACCCTGTCCAAGGAGCAACTCAGCCCGTCGGCGGCGACTGTCGCCGGACAAGCCGGGCTCTTCTTGTTGTTCACTGTCGGCTTCGGCGTGCTTGGGCTGATCTCCGAGAAGGAACAAGGCACCTACGCCCGACTCCGGTCGATGCCGATGCACCCTGCCTTGATCGTGATCGCCAAAGGATTGGTCAGTTTTGTCCTTGGCGTGGTGGCGACGGCGGTGCTCCTGGCCTCTGGGGCGGCCTTCTTCGACGTGAGTTTCGGCTCGCCGGTGGTGGTGGCGGTGCTGATTGTGGCGGTGGTCACCGCGAGCACATCGCTGATGTTCATCGTGGCCAAGTTGGCTAGCACGGCTGAACAGGCCGGGGCGGCGCAGTCGATCTTGGCCGTCTCGCTGGGGATCGCCGGCGGGGCGTTCTTCCCGATCACCGGCACCGGTGCGTTGGCGGCGTTGCTGGATCTGAATCCGATCGCTGCTTTCACTCGCGGGCTGGGCATCAGCGCCAATGGAGGCAGCGTGGCCGACATCGGTGGACCGCTGGTTGTCATGCTTGGCTTCGCCGTGATCACCCTCGTGGTGGCGGCGATCGTCCCGGATCGGAGCGCCCAGTCATGACTGGCATACGAGTAAGTCTGGCCATTGCCGCGGTTGAGTTGCGCCGGTTCCTGGCCGACCGGTCCAACATCTTCTTCGTTTTCATCTTTCCGTTGGTGTTGGTCGTGGTCATCGGGGCATCCTTCGGCGGAAGTGGTCCTAGCGCGTCGGTCGCGATTGCCGGAGCCGATAGCCCCTTGCGCAGCGGCATCGTTCAACAGTTGACCCAGGAGGACGCTGCGGACGTCAGTTATGCCAGCGAGGACGCCATCCGTGAGCAGGTGGCTCGTGGCCGCACCGACGCCGGCCTGGTCATCTCGGCCGAGGCAGCGACTGCTTTTGACGAAGGGCAAGACGTCGACCTACCGGTGCTGGTCGGCTCGAGCGCGAACTCTCAGATCGCCTCGCAAACCCTCAGGGGTGCTGTCGCGTCCGCCAACGCAAGACGCGACCAGATGGCGGCACTGGACGGCGACGGGCGTAGCGAGGCTGAGATCGAGGCTGCCCTGGACGCTGCAGAAGAACAGCTCACCCCTGCCACATTGCAGGTTGAGCGCGGGGTGGATGAGATCAGCGCCGAGTTCGAGGGGCTATCCGGCCGGTTCGACCAGGGCGCGGCGTCCCAACTGCTGCTGTTCGTTTTCCTCGCCTCGCTTACCGGCTCGGCCACGCTGATTCAGGGCCGCCGGTATGGCGTCGTGGGCCGGGTGCTCGCTGCACCGGTGACCTCAGGTCAGGTCTTGGTGGGTCAGGCTCTTGGCCGATTCACCATCGCAGCCTTCCAAGGCATCTACATCATGATCGCCACCAGCTTGATCTTCGCCGTCAATTGGGGATCCTGGCCGCTGGCCCTGCTGGTGCTCGTCGTCTTCAGCACGGTGGCGGCCGGGGCGGCGATGATCCTGGGGTCCTTGATCGACAACGAGGGCGCCGCCGCGGGGCTGGGTGTCGGCCTCGGGCTGATCCTCGGCGCGATCGGCGGCTGCATGTTTCCGTTGGAGTTCTTCGGCGACACGATGCGCAACGTCGCGCATATCACGCCGCATGCCTGGGCCTACGACGCGATGGCCGACGTGCAGCGCCGCGACGCGAGCCTGGTAGACATCCTGCCCGAGCTGGGGGTATTGGCAGCGATGTCCGTCGTGCTGCTCGTCATCGGCGCCTGGGCGCTGCGCCGCAGCACCGCCCGAGCCATGTAATCCCGTTGAGCACGATGTTGTCGCCGTATTTCCCGGTTGAGCACGATGTTGTCGCCAGCTTTGTTGGGTTGAGCGCGGTGTTGTCGCCAGCCTTATCCAGTTGAGCGCGATGTTGTCGCCTCACGTTCAGGCAACATCGCGCTCAACGGGTCGTTCCCTGCAACAACATCGTGCGCAACCTGGATTGGTGGGATCAGCGTCAGAGCTGGCCAGGGAAGCACGGCCGGAACAGGACCAGTGGCGATAGGTGTTGCGGTAGGCGTGGCCTCGTCAATGAACTCCTCAGCTTCTCACCCCGCCCCGCTTACCATCGAGGTGTGGTCGGACGTGGTCTGCCCTTGGTGTTACATCGGCAAGCGCCGTTTAGAGTCCGCGATCGCACAGATCCGAGCCCGCGGCACCGACCTTGACGACGTCGTGATTCGGTGGCGCTCCTTCCAGCTGGACCCCTCAGCTCCTCGAACCGGTGAGCGTGGGCACGGGGCATCGGTCGCCGAGTACCTAGGCCAGAAATACGGCGGCGGCATCGAGGCCGGTCAGACGATGAGCGACCAGATGACACAGGTCGCCGCCAGCGAAGGCTTGGATTTCCACTTGGAGGACGCTCGCGTCGGCAACACGGTCGATGCGCACCGACTGCTGCACCTGGCTGCCGAAATGGCCCAGGAGGACGACGGAGAGCCAGGTGACGAGTCAGCCGCCAACGTGCAGGATCGCCTCAAGGAACGTCTCTTGAAGGCCTACTTCACCCAGGGCCTGGATGTCTGCGATCACGCGATGCTGCTCGACCTCGCTGTGGAGGTGGGTCTCACCAAGTCCCGAGTCGAGGAGGTGCTGGCCTCCACCGCATACCAGCGCGAGGTGGCTCAGGATCAAGCCCAAGCTCAGGCCTACGGCGCAACGGGAGTCCCCTTCACGGTGATCGATCAGCAATATGGGGTCTCGGGTGCGCAGCCGGTTGAGGTGTTCGTCGACACCCTCGACCGCGCGATCGCCGACCGCGCGCCACAATTGCTGACTATGTCACCACCAGAAACCGCCGCCGGCGAGGCAACCCAGTGCGGCCCGGACGGCTGCGAGGTGCCCTGAACGAAGGTCAGCCGGCGAGGCGACGTTCGACCTGATCAGCGTCGATGGGGGCGTTGGCGAGGCTGTAACGATGCCGGCCGTGACGCCCCATCGGGTGCGAGCGCGAGTATGCGGTCAGCGCGGTCGTGAACCGTGGTGGCGCCGGTATCCCGATCGCCCCGTACAGCGTCTTGATCGTGGCAATCGGGTCGTCAGTGAGGTCACCGTAGTCCACGTCGTGGATCCGGGTCGGATGGTGGCGACGGGCCTGGCGGTTGCGATCCATGTCACTGGCAAAGAGGTCGAGTGAAGCCCTCGCGGTCCGAGCCTCCGCCAGATAAGGAACAGTCAGGCCCTGGGTGATCCGGGCCATACTCAGATAGCTGGCGTATGAGGTCACCGGGTCGCGGTGGATCTGCACAATCTGGGCCTCCGGAACGGCGCTCAGCAACGCATCGAGCGCGCCCAGGTGTTCGGGCGCTTTGAGCACCAGACGCCGTCCGGGGGTTTGCTGCTGCAGAATCTGGAGCCACAAGCGGTACTCGCGGTATTTCTGGGTGCGATCGCGGCCCAGATACCAGCGTAAGTACCCGGCCACCGGGGCCATCGACCAGAAGAACACCGACTCGAACGAGCTGGCGGTGAGATAGAAGCACTCTTCCGGGGAGTCCGCGTCGATGGTGTGCATCCGGCTAAGGTCGGGCATGAGGCGAGTGCGCACGGCCAGCGAGCGCCGAGCCTGCTCGCGGCGGCGATCATCGGCCCCGGGACGCACAATCGGTGCGATGAGCTGCCAGTATGGCGGGGCGTGGCTGTCGGGGTCCTGAGCCAACAATCGGTGCAAATGGGTGGTGCCCGACCGGTGCAATCCGGTCACGATGATCGGCGGGCGCAGCGCGGTCTCGAAGATCCACGGTCGCGTTTGCTGCTCATGGGCCAGCAGCAGACGATTCACCAGGCCGTCGACGATGGCCTGCCGCAAGGCGATCTGCCCGACCAGGTGCGGCTCGATGTCGTCGCTGATCGAGGCGAGCAACGCATTGAGGCCCTCGATGAAGTACAAGTCCCCGAAGTCGCGAAGACCGGTGGAGGCCATGGCTTCGGCCATGACGGTGGCTTCATCCAAGCGGAACCGGTCGATTCGGTCAGCCGGAGTCAGTCGGCCGACGGTGTTGAGCAACCGCATGGGCAGGGGAAGGCCAGGACCCCTCATGGACCCTCGCGCGTCGTTTTCGCGCGGGAGTCGGCATACCGGCTCGCAGACAGACGCACCAACCGAGTGTCACCCGCCCCCGCCGTCGCCGCGACTTGAAACCGGCGCTGGCGCCCTGCATCACGCCCGCTGAGGTCATGACTACCGATCGGGCCTGGGCCGATCTCGACTACCGATTCACGTGCGGCAGCTCCGGTAGACCTTTCCGGGACAGACCTGCCAGAGCCGGCGTCGCGCTGCGCCCAGCCCCCCACCACTGGCCCAGGAACGCTTGCGATGATGGGACCGTGATCACCACCGATTTGGCGCGCCAGCTGCATACGGCCGGATTGCTGTGGTCCCCACTGCCGGGTGACCGCTTCGCCGTCGACACCGACGGCATGCTCGGCGACGTCTTCTATCTGGCCGACATGACGGTCGACGTCCAACGCTTCGTCGGCGGGTCGGTGATTGGCTTCAACGGGGTCGCGGAATGGGCGCTGGACTCGGTCGACCTCGAAGAAACGCTGTGGTTGCCACGCGAAGACCAGATGCGCGCGGTGCTCGGCGAGACATTCAGGCGCCTGGAACGCACCGACAAGGGGTATGCCGTTATCCTTGCCGATAGCGTCACGCACGAGCTGACATGGCACGAGGATGCAGAGTGCGCCTACGCGAGCGCGCTCCTCGCGGTTCTAGACACCAGAGATTCCCTGTAGCGTGGTCGCGCGCATGGTTGGATCGACCGTGCTGGGGCCCCTAGCTCAATTGGCAGAGCTGCGGACTTTTAATCCGTAGGTTGTGGGTTCGAGTCCCACGGGGCCCACT
>JBARZG010000048.1:0-10458 GCA_049649785.1 Ornithinimicrobium sp.
GTGCTCTCGGGCGTGCGGAGGGAGTCGGTCTGGCAAACCACCTCGCACAAAGTCGGAAGGGCTGAGCCGCCCCGACCTAGCATTGGTTGTTGGCCTTGCGTGGAAGCCCGGCGTGGTCGAACTCCTGCTGCAGGCGCGGACGTCGACGGTGGGCCTGCCGAAGATCGGCGATCAGTTCGTCGACCTCGACGGCGTTTGCGGATCCGGCTGCGAGTTTGCGCATCTTCGCGAGCCGTCTGGCAGCAAGTTGGTAGTGCTGGACCCCGGCCTCGATCAACTCGTTCTCGACGAGACGCTGATGGATCGGCAGCACGGCGAGCGGGTCGACCTTCTCGTACACCTTCACGAGCTCGCTCCACGTGCGGTCGTTGTCGAGGACGAGCGAGTGAGCGAGGTTCCAGGCGAACTCGGGCTCCTTCAAGGTCAGGAGCGCGAACAGCACCGCGTCACCGGGGCTCGCCGCAAGCGTGTTCACCACCTCGTCCCGGTATTCAGGCCATGACTTGCCCGCAGCCTTGTGCAGCCGGGCCGCCGTGGTCGAGGACGGCCATCGCCGAAACACGACCAGCCGCGCGTCCAGCGCTTCGGCGGGCCGGTGTTCCTCGAGGAGTTGGCACCAGTAGTCCGCCGCCTTGAGCGACTGGTGTCCGCGGTCGAAGTCGGTGGCCTGTTTGCCCCAGTCGATGGCCAAAGTGATCTCGCCGATCTCCTCGAAGGCCTCGGCGGTGTGCTCGAGCCAGGCCGCTACCTTGCGGTCCTTGGCATGCGTGCGGATGATCGCGTCGATGTCGTGATCGAGCACGGCCAAGCGCTGGGCGTTCCAGTCCAGGGTGAACCAGTCGTGGGAGTGGCCGGAGGTCCACCGGTCTTTCTCGGACGGACGCGGACCGAGGTTCGCCTCGACCTCCCTCAGGCGTTTCCGGTACGCCTTCATGCCGGTCTCGCCGAGAGCTGGGGCGTAGGCGAGGGGATCGAGCTCGAAGTAGTCGACGTCACCGTCGAACTGGAACTTCATCATCCAGTCGATCAACTTGCCGCTCGGCACGCGAGCGGAAGCCGCCGCCTTCGGGTGCAGTTCCAGCAATCGCCGGCAGGCGCCTCCGATGATGCCGCTGGAGTCGTCGGCCCGGGCGATCACCTTGGTCGCGCTCGCGAGCGCCTTGTGGGTGACGGCGTACACCTCGGCAGGGTCGGTTGACGGGATCGCGGCTTCGAGGATGTCGACCGCCTTGTGCATATCGCGCCCATGGGCGTTGGCGGTTGACCAACGCCAAAGGTCGGCGCGGGACCGGATCATCGGGAGTACGGCGTCAGTCAGTGTGCCCACGGGCACCATTCTTCCTTCCCTGTCCTTCACCACCGGCAGGGGCTGCGGATACTTCCTAGGGACGGTGGCTGGGCTATAGGCGACGGCTCGCCTCAGCACGCGGACGCGAATGGCCTTCGATCGGTTCGCTCGTCGCTGCTCAGAGATGCCGCACAGAGTGAAGTCAGTGGGCCGGATCAGAACCACCCCGGGAATCCCGGGAACACCAGGCGACCGACTATGACGTCGTGTGGTCAACTGTCATGGAAGACTGTGCCGAGACTCGCAGCATGATCATCGCAGTTACCGTGGCTAAGGACATCGGATGAGCGCTCAAGTGCGATGGGACGCAATCATCCTGGCCGGTGGACGGGGGCAGCGCCTTGGTGGCGTCGACAAAGCCCTCATTGACGTGGGTGGTCAAACACTGCTCGGGTATGCCGAGTCCGCCACATCCCAGGCAGCCCACGTTGTGGTGGTGGGCGCCCCGCGCCCGGGCTTTGGGCATTTGGCGTGGACCAGCGAGCAGCCACCGGGCGGAGGGCCAGCGGCCGGGGTGATCGCCGGCCTGGGCGCCCTCCGTGAGATGGCGAGCTCGTCGCCTCCTACCCGCAACCAACCAGCCCCGTCGCCGTGGGTCGCGCTCTTGGCCGTCGACCAGCCGGGCGTTGTGTCAGCGGTTGACGCGCTGCTACACGCGGTGGCGCAAGCGTCAGATGACATCGAGGCGCTGTGCCCGTATGACACCGATGGACATCCCCAGTGGCTGCTGGCCGCATACCGCCGCGACGCGCTAGAGGCGGTCTGCGCAACGTTCGCACCAGGCCACGAGGTGTCGATGGGCCGGCTGCTCCGCGGTGTTCGCTTCACCGATGTGCCGCAAGCGGCGGCGCACGTCGGGGACATCGACACCTGGGCTGATCACCGAGCCTGGGAGAGCCGCGCGGAATCACAAGAGCGCAGCAACCACCTGCCCGTCCCGCCGACCCCTCAATAGCCTCGATACGGTCGGTTCATGGACCCCACTGCTCTGATGAACGAACTGTTGTCTGCTACCACCTGGACGGCCCTCGACATCGACGACGAGGGCCGGGTGCTGGCCGGACACGACGCCTTGGGCACGCTGCAATTGGTCGAGATTGCCCCTGACCGGGCGACCACACCCCTCACCGACCTTCCCAACCGATGCTCTGGCCGGTATATCCCCGGTCGACGCCAGGTCATCGTGCAGCACGACCAGGGCGGCGATGAACGGATGCAACTCTCGCTGCTCGACCTCGATCCGCTCCCTGCAAACCCAGCGGGACTGGATGCGCTGACGCCACTGGTGCACGACCCGGCATACATGCACGACCTGCGCGATCTCAGCACGGGCACGGTGGTCTACTCCACCAACAGGCGCAACGGAGTCGATATGGATGTGGTGGTGCGCGACCTCGACACCGGCACTGAGCAGGTGGCTTATGACGAGGGTGGATACGTCGTGGGCGCTGCCTTGAACCCCAGTGAGGATCGCCTCGCGGTGCTGCGGCTCAGCCAGCAACCCCATTCGACCGTCCTCGACCTGGTCCGGATCAATCACGGCGGCACAGACCAGGACACCGCCGTGACCGATCCGCTCGACCACGCCCTGCACGACCTGCCGAGTTGGACCGACGACGACGCCACGTGGGTGCTGAGCAGCAACCACCATCGTGATTTCGCGGCCATTCAACGACTCAACCTGGCCGACCGTACCTGCGAGATCGTCCTGGCCGACGACTCGCACGACCTCGCCTGCTGGGTCAGTCCGGACGGCGCATCGATCCTCGTGGCGACCCTGGACGACGGGGCGTACACGCTTGCCTTACACGGCATCGACGGGACACCGCGCTGCACGGTGGACATCCCGCCGTTGGCGATGCTGACGGCCCACTGGTCACCGTCCGCACAACGACTCGCCATCTCTGGCAGTACGCCGATCGAGCCCGGCGCCATCTACTCCGTCAACGTCTCCACCGGCGCCGCAGACCTGCTCGCTTCCTCCGCCGATGCATTGGCGCCGGACGTGCGAGCCCGACTGACCGAGCCCACCACTCACCGCATCCCGGCCCGCGACGATGAGCAGATCCCGTGCTTCATGTATGCCGGAACGCCCGTCGGCCACGGTGCGACCGAAGACGGCGAGGTGGCTAACGCAGGCGATGTGGCCGATGAACGTGTCAGCGGCGCCAGCGTGGTGCATATCCATGGGGGACCCGAGGGGGCCTCGCTGCGCAGTTGGCATCCGGTGATTCAGGCGCTCGCCGCGTCTGGGTTCACCGTGCTCGTGCCGAACGTGCGCGGCTCGACGGGTTACGGCAAGCGGTGGTACACCCTGGACGACGTCGAACTGCGGCTGGACTCTGTCGCCGATCTCGCCGATCTGCATACCTGGCTGCCGACCCAAGGTCTCGACCCTGCCCGAGCGGCACTGTGGGGAGGGTCCTACGGCGGCTACATGGTGTTGGCGGGAGTCTCGATGCAGCCCCACCTCTGGGCGGCCGGGGTCGACATCGTCGGGATGAGTTCGTTGGTCACTTTTTTGGAGAACACGTCGGCCTACCGGCGTGCCTATCGCGAGCGAGAATACGGGTCGCTGGAGCATCATCGAGCTCTCCTCGAGCGGGCCTCGCCGATCACCTACCTCGACCAGATCGTGGCGCCACTCTTCGTCATCCACGGCGCCAACGATCCCCGTGTTCCGCTCACCGAGGCCCAGCAGATCAAGGCGGCCTTGAGCGACCAGGGTGTGTCGTGCGAGATGCGGGTCTACAACGATGAGGGCCATGGGCTCGCCAAGCGTGCCAACAAGCTAGACGCCTACCCCGCCGCCATTGCCTTCCTGAACCTCCACCTTGGTTGAGTGGTGACCCTGCGTCACCTCGGCCCAATGGTGCCGCGGCGCGCCATTCAAACCGGCAAAGGATGCGTGACCGCCGCAAACACCCTGGTCGCAGTTCCCTTTGCCGGTTTGAGTGAGGGGCGTTGTCGGCAACTCCCGGCCCGGATGGCCGATAGGGTCGACGCGAACCAAAACCGAAGGAGACCTGGAATGCCGGTGAACTTACGAGGCCGCAGTCTGTTGTCGTTGCGCCACCACAGCCCAGCCGAGATTCACTATCTCGTCGACTTGTCACGTGAGCTCAAACGCGCAAAGTATGCCGGCACCGAGCAGCCGTTGTTGACCGGCAAGTCGGTGGCGCTGATCTTCGAGAAGACCTCCACCCGGACGCGCTGCGCCTTCGAAGTGGCCGCCGCCGATCAGGGCGCGCACACCACATACCTCGATCCGGCTTCCACCCAGATCGGCCACAAGGAGTCGATTGCGGACACCGCCCGGGTGCTGGGCCGAATGTATGACGCGATCCAGTACCGCGGCTCCTCGCATGAGCTTGTCGAGACGCTGTCGAGGTATGCCGGAGTGCCGGTGTACAACGGCCTCACCGATGACTGGCACCCCACCCAGATGCTCGCCGACGTGCTCACGATGACCGAGCACACCAAGAAGGAGTTGGGCGATATCGCGTTTGCCTATCTCGGTGATGCTCGCAACAACACCGGCAACTCGCTGCTGCTGATCGGCGCCAAACTGGGCATGGACGTGCGCATCGCCGCGCCGACGACGCCCGCACTACAGCCGGCGGCCGAGCTGATCGCCCACTGCCAGCAGATCGCCAAGGAAACCGGCGCTCGCATCACGGTCACCGACGACCCGGCCAGCGCCGTCGAGGGAGTCGACTTTGTGCATACCGACATCTGGGTCTCGATGGGCGAGCCGGTAGAGGCATGGTCGGAGCGGATCGAGGCGTTGCTGCCGTTCGGGGTGAATGCGGAGCTGATGGCGGCCACCGGCAACGCCAAGGCCAAGTTCATGCACTGCCTACCCGCATTCCACAACAGCGACACAGGCGTGGGGCGCCAACTGGTCGAGCAGTATCCGCATCTGGCTGGCGGGCTGGAAGTCACCGACGAGGTCTTCGAGTCCAGCGCCAGCATTGTCTTCGATCAAGCCGAGAACCGGTTGCACACGATCAAGGCCCTGATGGTCGCCACGTTGGCCTAGGCGGACATACCGCGATGCCGACCAGTGCGCGGGCGACCGCTGTGGGCCGGTCACACGAAACTGTCACGAGCGCCTGAGATGATGGTGAAGTGATCAGTGCGCCGCCAGTGAATGAACCGCCTACCCTGCGGGACCCTGCCTACTTCGCAGCGCCCAATGCGGTTCGCTACTGGGCACTCAAGTCGCTGATCGGCGGCCTCATCGAATGGGTCGTCCTGGTCGGGGTCTACACGTTCCTGGTGCCTGACTCGTGGAAGCTCTGGGCGGCGCCGCTGATGATTCTGCTGGTCGTGATCAGCATCATCGACGTCGTCGCCGTCCCGCAGTGGCGCTATCGGGTGCATCGCTGGGAGGTCACCCCGACCGCGGTGTACACCCGGGCAGGGTGGTTGAACCGGGAGCAACGGATTGCCCCGTTATCCCGGGTCCAAACGGTCGACTCGCTTCGGGGGCCGTTGATGCGCATGTTCAATCTGTCCTCGATCACGGTGACAACGGCATCGGCCGCCGGGCCGATCACGATCGCGTGCCTCAACTCCGCCGTCGCCGAGCGCACGGTCGCCGAGTTGACCGAGATCACGAGCCGCACTCTCGGGGACGCGACGTGAGCGACGATGGCCAACCGGCTGGGCCCGCGTTCCCGCCGCCGCAAGGAACGGCATACGAGGTCCCGCCTCCGCCGGTCAGTGCCATCGACGACTGGCAGCGCCTGAGCCCGCGCGTCATGCTGCTCTACCCGTTCCTGATGGCGGGACAACTCATTGTCCCGCTCGCCCTGGCGTTCTTCTTCGGCTTCAGTCAACGCGGCGGTGACAACTTCTTCACCGGCCCTATGTTCCTTGCTGTCGGCGCGTTGGGCGCTGTCATCATCGGCGTCGTGCCGTGGTGGACCACCCGATTCCGGTTGACGGACACCCAACTCCAGGTGCGACGCGGTTGGCTCAATCGCAAACTGCTCACCGCTCCCCTCGATCGGGTGCGCAGTGTGGATCTGGAGTCCACGATCATTCACCGCGTCATGCGGTTGTCCAAGGTCGCGATCGGCACCGGCGTCGACTCGACCCGGATCGACCTGAATGCGCTATCGGTCGACCAGGCGGCGCAACTGCAGGAGTATTTGCTGGCCCGCAAACGCTCGCTGGCGAGCTCGCCGGCTAGACCACCGGCAGGCCGCGAGGGGGACCCGAGCGCAGGTATGCCGGCCGCCGGTTCCGGCGCTGACGAGGCGGTTCCGGAGCAGCCGTCCGAGGTAGAGTTGGCCCGGATCGACTGGTCCTGGTTGAAGTACGCCCCGTTCAGCCTGGCCAGCTTGGTGGTCGTGGCCGGAGTCAGCGCCTTCTTCTGGCAGTTCATCGGCGAGATCCCGTACGAGGAGCAGTTTTCCTCCGCCGAGAACGTTTGGGACTGGTTGTTGGAGCAAGCCGTCGTGCTGCTGGTCGCCGTCATCGCCGTGGTGACCATTATCGGCTGGCTCGCGTTGTCAACGCTCACCTACGTCATCTCCTGGTGGAATCTGCGGCTCACCCGGATGAGCGAAGGCACCCTGCGTCTTGTGCGCGGCCTGCTGACCACCAACTCGACCACGATCGAGGAGGCAAAGGTCCGCGGCGTGGTCCTCATCGAGCCAGCCCTTCTCCGCCTCGTCAAGGGCGCCGAACTGCAGGCCTTGTCCACCGGGGTGGGTGATGGCGGCACCACCAAAGTCCTACCCCCGTGCCCGCGTGCGGTCGCTCTCCGCGTCGGCCATGAGGTGCTCGACGAGGAGGGGGCGCTGAGCCAAACGCTGACCAAGCACGGGTGGTATGCCCGGCGCCGCTGTCATCTACAGGCGCAGATTGGCACGCTGTTTCCGACCGTTGGTATTGCGGCAGCGACCTGGGGGTTCGGGTGGTCGTGGTGGATCCCGGTGGGAGTCTTCGTCGCTCTGGTCGTCATGGCCGTCGTCCTCGCCGAGGCGCAATATCGCAATCTGGGACACGGACTGACCGAGCACCACGTCATGAGTGGTCACGGCGCGTTCAGCCGCACCCGCGAGGTGCTGGAGCGGGCCGGTGTCATCGGCTGGGTGATCCGGCAGTCCTACTTCCAACGGCGGCTGGGCCTGGCCACCCTGGTCGCGACGACCGCAGCCGGATCGGAATCGGTCACCATTCACGACATACCGTTGGAGCTGGGGATTGCGCTCGCCGCAGCGACGTCGCCGGAGGCTTTCACCGCAGTCACGTAGCGCGCGCTCGCCACATACCGCACGCCCACTACGTAGCGCACGCCCGCCACATACTGCACCCCACCATGCACTCACCCGCCGGGTCCCACGCCTCTACCAGGTAAAGATCTGGACGAGGCCACCTTCAGGTCCAGAAGTCGAACCACATGCGCCACTGCCACTCCTCGCGTGGAATGACCTGGGCGGTGTAGACCGGATAGAACCAGATGAACAACGCCACCGCCGCAGCGGTGTAGCCGATGACGATGATCGCGCCGATCCTTCGGCGCCTGGGAGAGGCTGACGCGCTGCCCAGGACAAGCGCCATGCAAGTGATGACGACCAGCACCAGCCACGGCACGAACGCCACGGCATAGAAGGAGTAGATGGTGCGTGACTGGTAGAGGAACCACGGCAGCCACCCGGCGACGATCCCGGACAGAGCCGCCCCGGCTCGCCAGTCACGACCGAACAGCCACAGGAACAGAACGACCAGCAGCCCCAACGTCGCTCCCCACCACAAGAACAGGTTGCCCAGCGAAGCGATGTAACTCGCGCATTCCTCGGCGGTGCAACCTTGTTCGCCGCGGTTTGGCCACTGGGAGTAAAACAGCGTCGGTCGCCCTTGCACGATCCAGGACCAAGGGTTGGATGACCAGGCGTGTTCGTTGGCCAGGCCGGTGTGAAAGCTCATCACTTCCTGGTGATAGCTCCACAGCGAGCGCAGCGGGTCGGGCACCCAGATCGCGGGGCCCTGCGCCGGGTGGGCGGCCGCCCAGTTGCGTTTGTACCCGCCGTCGGTGACGAACCACCCGGCCCAACTGGCCAGATAGGTCACTAAGGCGACGGGCACCATCGCCGCGAAAGCGGGTATGCCGTCGCGCCAGGCCCCCGCTGAGCGCCACCGCCGAGCGCCGACCGTGCGCCGCGCACCCATGTCCCACAGCACGGTCATCAGCCCGAACACGGCCAGAAAGAACAGCCCGGACCACTTGGTGCCGATCGCCAAACCCAGCGCGACCCCTGCGGCAAGGCGCCACCAGCGCATACCGATCGCCGGGCCCCACCGCATACCCGATCGAGCGTCACCGCTCATGGCCGCGACCCGTTCGGCCAGCCTGGCCCTCCCGTCCTCGCGGTCGCGAATCAAGCACCAAAACGCGACCAACACCCAGAACATCAGGAACACGTCGAGCAGACCGGTGCGTGAATGGACGAAGTGATGGCCATCGGCGGCAAGCAACGTGGCCCCGACGATGGCGAGCAACGGGCTGCGCCACAACCGCCAAATGATCCGCCCGAGCAGCAGGATCGACAGCGTGCCGACCACCGCGGAGGCCAGGCGCCACCCGAAGGATGAGTCGACCCCCACAAGCCATTCGCCGAGGCCGATCATCCATTTGCCGACCGGCGGGTGCACGACGAGGTCGGGGGTGTCGGCGAAGACGTCGGGGTTGCCGGCGGTGAAGAGTTCGTCCGGCTCGGCCAACCCTTCCTTGATGTCACGTTCGGTTCCGAACTGGATCAGCGACCAGCCCTGCTTGACGTAGTAGGTCTCGTCGAAAACCAACTGGCTCGGGTGCCCCAGGCGGAAGAATCTGACCGCGCCGCCGAGGATCGTGACGATCAACACGCCCCACCAGGTGATCCGGTTGGCCGCTCGGCTGGGTTCGGGGCCCAGCAGTCGGGTGTGCAGGCTGCGTGCTTCGGGCTCGGATGACGCCACGTCAGCCGGAGACGAGGTGGCGATCACGCCGCTCATCGTAGGCAAGGACCCTCCCGGCAGTCTGGACGTGGGCTGTACCATCGGCATGTGGCTACCTCGACGATCTCAGCGAGCAAGACCACGAAGACCAGCAGCATTCTGTTGAAGTCTGTAATGGCTCTGACCGGGCTGGTGTTCGTCGGCTTCATCCTCGCGCACATGTATGGCAACTTGATGATCTTCGGTGGGGAGGAGATGTTCAACGAGTATGCCGAGCACCTACGTGAAATCGGGAGCCCCACGATCCCCGAGTCGGGCGTCTTGTGGATCTTGCGCATTGTGCTATTGCTGAGCCTAGTCGGGCACGCCTACGCGGCGTTCACGCTGTGGGCTCGCGCTGGAAGTGCCCGCAAGACGCGGTATTCGGTGAAGACCGCGATGGCTCAGGTGTGGATCTCCCGCGCGATGCGATGGGGCGGGGTTGCCTTGTTGTTGTTCCTCGTCTTTCACATTTTGCACTTCACGACCAACACCATCCAGATCAACGGCGACTTTGCCGACCCGGCCTCTCGCTTGGTGTCCAGTTTTGAAGTGTGGTGGGCCGTGCTGATCTATACCGCGGCCGTCTTGGCGTTGGGCATGCACTTGTTGCACGGGGTCTGGGCTGCCGGTATGACGTTGGGCCTGAATACGAGTCTGGCTGCGGCCGAGCGGTTGCGCATTGTTGCGGTGGGCCTAGCCGTGGTCGTCGTCGTCGGCTTCTTGGCCCCGCCGTGGGCCATCCTGTTCGGCATCATCCCGTGATCGCCCACCGGGCCCACGTTCAGCACGACTGCCAGCGCACATCTGAGAGGACCCGATGACGGACACGATCGAGAGCGTCGAGAACGACACGATAGGTGCCACCGACGGTGCGTCGGCGACCTTGACCGAGACTGAGGCCCCACGCGCGGACACTGACATTTTCACTGAAGGTGACCCGATCAGCGATGGCGCCTCGCCCAGTGGCCCGATCGCCGGCCGCTGGGAGCAGCGCAAGTTCGAAGCAAAGCTGGTCAACCCGGCCAACCGGCGCAAACTGTCGGTCATCATCGTCGGCACCGGGCTCGCCGGGGCATCAGCTGGGGCGACGATGGGCGAGGCGGGGTACCACGTCA
>JBARZG010000049.1:0-36295 GCA_049649785.1 Ornithinimicrobium sp.
GTCATCTGGGCACCGTGAGCGAGGGCACCGATATCCACCACCGACGAGCCGTACCGAACTCCGGGGAGGCGGTCCTTCGAGCCGGGTGTGCTGAAGAGGCCGTAGGGGAGGTGATCGATCCCGAAGCCACCGTGCTCATCCTGTGCCGCGGTGGTCTCCGGCGAGATATCGAGTGGGCTCACTGGGCTACCTTCCAAGTGGTTGGCGCTCTCATGTGGTCTCCTGCTCGAGAAGGTGCAGGACGCCCAGCTCTTCGAGCTCGCGTAGTGGATCTAGGACCCCACAGCAACCGAACGATGTCAAGGAGTTGCGCATCGCGGTCACGTCATCTTCCGGCAGGGCGACGACGGCCGCGACGAGCGTTGCGGGGTCGCGCTGCCGCAACGAGGACTCCAGCACGTCGCGGGGTTCACGCCGGACGGCCCGAGCGGTGGCGAGCATGACATTGAGGACTCCATGCCGCTCCTCGATCACATCCGGTGGTTTGCTGGTGTGTGCGATGGCCCGATGGAGCCCCCCGGTCAGCTTGAACGCGATGCCGCTGACGACGCAGGTGGCGATGAAGCGTGCCACAGCCGTTGGGGTGGGAACGCCTTGATCTGGAGTCGATTGGGTCCGCAATTTCGCCCGCGCCGCGGTGCCGGCGATCTCTGCCAACGCGTGTTGCTGCGGTCCTGCCTGTGCGGGAACCTCCACCGTGACCGGCAAGTCGAGATCCAGCATTCGTTGCCAGCCGTCCTGGTAGGCCACCTCGACACCGCACAGATCGAGGGAGTCGCTGTGAAGACCTTCGAACTGTGCAACGGCGCGGTTAGTCTGATCGATCGAGGTTCCTGGTCGGGCGATCAACGCCACCGGCACTGCCGGCTGATCGGCGCGATGGCGACCAGCAACGTCAGCCAACTCAGCCACCGACGACGTGGCAATCAACAGTGGCCCCACCGAGACGGCATACCTCGTGGTCCTCCTGGCCAGGTAATCGGCCCACGCAGCCTCCACGCTCGCCAGGCCGGGGGGAAAGACGGCTGCATCATCGACTAGGTCGTCGGTCAGCGGGGTAGTTCGGGTCCGCGTTGACATGACTTCGACCGTACTGCACGGTGAGATATGGCCTTTTATCGCGCGATGGGCAAGGTGCCGGCCAAGCGGCACACGCAGCACCGTGACGCGGCGGGCAAGCTGTACTCGGAGGAGTTGATGGGGGAGGAGGGGTTCTCCAGTGACTCCTCGCTGCTCTATCACCGACACATCCCCTCGACGATCGCGGGCGCCCGGGCGTGGCCGTTGCTGGATTGTTCGACGACACCCAACCACCCCCTGACTCCGAGACATCTGCGACTGCATGACCTCTTTGACCCCGCTGCCACCGGGGTCGATGTCGTGACGGGGCGCCGTTTAGTGCTCGGCAATTCGGATGTGCGGCTGTCGTATGTCGTGGCCGATGCGGTAAGCCCGTTCTACCGCAACGGCGTCGGCGATGAGTGCATCTACATCGAGCGTGGCTCAGCGCGGGTCGAGACGGTGTTCGGCTCTTTTGATGTGACGCAGGGGGACTATCTGGTGATCCCGCGGTCGACCACGCACCGGTGGTTGCCGCTGGTTGTGGGGGACGAGGGGTTCTCGGAGCCGCTTCGTGCCTATTGCATCGAGGCCGCGAGCCATATCGGCCCGCCGAAGCGCTATCTGTCGAGGTTTGGCCAGTTGCTGGAGCACGCGCCGTACTGCGAGCGCGACCTGCGTGGGCCGCAGGGGCCGTTGCTGGCTGAACACGTTGGCGCCGACCCAGCGCAGCCGACCGAGGTCTACCTGAAGCATCGAGGCAGCGGCAGCGCGTCCACCGGCGGACTACTCGGCACCGTGCACGAAGTCTCGTTCCACCCGCTCGATGTCGTCGGCTGGGATGGGTGCCTCTACCCGTACGCGTTCAACGTGAGCGACTTCGAGCCGATCACCGGACGGGTTCATCAGCCGCCGCCGGTGCATCAGGTCTTCGAAGCCGGCGGCTTCGTGGTGTGCAACTTCGTGCCGCGCAAGGTCGACTATCACCCCGAGGCGATACCCGTGCCGTACTACCACTCCAATGTCGACTCCGACGAGATCATGTTCTACGTCGACGGGGACTACGAGGCGCGCAAGGGCTCAGGCATCGGCCGTGGGTCGATCTCGGTGCACCCCGGCGGGCACGCCCACGGTCCACAGCCTGGGGCTAGCGAAGCCTCCATCGGGATGACGTACTTCGACGAGCTGGCGGTCATGGTCGACACGTTCAGCCCGCTGGAACTTGGCGAGGGCGGGCGGGCTGTCGACGACGGGGTCTACGCCAAGTCCTGGCACCGGAGCTCCGACGGTGGCGGCGACGAAGTATTCACCACCACCTGAACGCGGGCTCAGCCAGACACGGTCCTTTCGAGGACTACGCCGTCGTGATGCATCCGCTCGAGCGCGGCCTCGGTGGTCTCCGGCGAGACACCGACGGTCAGGTCGAGCAGGACCCGGGTGTGGAAGCCCTCGAGGGCCGCGTCCAGAGCGGTCGCCCGCACACAGTGGTCCGTTGCGATGCCGACGATGTCGACTTCCTTGACGTGTTGGTCGTGCAACCACCCGGCCAACATGACAACCTCACCGCCGACTTCGGTGCTGCCTTCGAATCCGCTGTAGGCGGCGACCCGCTCGCCTTTGCGGAAGACGGCGCCGACCGAGGCCAATGCCGGTTCGAGCTCGGGCCGAAAGTGGGCGCCGGTCGTCCCCACCTCGCAATGCACCGGCCAGGAATCGACAAAATCGGGCTGGGCAGACCAGTGTGCACCCGGGTCGATATGCCAGTCGGCGGTCGCTGCGATCGCGGCGTACTCGTGGCCATGATCGCGCACGTACTCGCTGATCTTGGTGGCCACCTGGATGCCACCTTCGACCGGCATCGACCCGCCCTCACAGAAGTCGTACTGTACATCCACGATCACCAGTGCTTTCGACATACGCCCACTGTATGCCGCCTCGGTGCGATGATCGATGCATACCGGCGTAGGCAGAGAAGTGAGCGGTGAGCAGGGGATCGTTCGGCCGATCGGATGGGGGGCCGAAGGAGGCGGATGCGTGTCTGGACGCGGCCTCCGACGTGGCCCTGGCGAGCGTCCGGTGTGCGGGGGTGGCAGGTGCTCACTTCTCTGAGCAGAGCGCCGACGGAACTCCCACGTCCTCGGCGGCTGTGACCGGGGCGGCCTGCACGGCCCGCTGCGCGCCGATTAGGCTCAACGTGTGCCGTCGCCCGAAACGCCTGAGACGGACTCAGCTGACCGCACTGATACCCAGGCCACCGACTCCTCAGCTAATGTGCTGAAGCTGCTTCCTGCCGCGGGTGTCGCGTTTTCGGGGTTCCTGCTCTTCGGCGTCATGATCGGGTGGCCGGGACAGGTCGTCCTCCTCGCAAGCGTGCTAGCGGCATACCTGGTGGACCGGGAACTCTTTAAGGACCTGCTGCTTATCGGCGTCGGCATTTTGATTGTATCGACCACTTCAGTCGAGGCGGACATCAGCTGGCCGAGGTTCTTCGGCCTCGGCTTCGTGCTTGCGGCTGCGGTCGTCGTCCCGGTAGCGATCGATCGGCTGGTGTACCGGCGAGCCGCTATCGGCTTCCCGTGGCTCACCGGGCGGCGCTGGACACGCATGCAGTGGGGGTACGTCGTGGCCGTACCGCTGCTCGGGTGGCTCGTTCTGCCGTTCTACTTCATCAACTCCGGCGCCTACCAGAACTGGCCGCCGATCCACACCGCTAGCGAGTTCGGGCGGTTCTTCGTGGGGGTGAACGCGGTCGGCTTGTGGGATGAGCTGTTCTTCATGTGCATCTGTTTCGCGCTGCTGCGCCGCCACTTCCCACTGTGGCAGGCCAACCTGCTGCAGGCCACGATCTTCGTCTCCTTCCTCTGGGAGCTGGGCTACCGCGAATGGGGGCCACTGTTGACGATCCCGTTCGCGCTGCTGCAGGGCTACATCTTCACCAAGACCAAGTCGTTGACGTATGTGGTGATCATCCACCTGCTCTTCGATGCGGTGGTCTTCTTTGCGATCGTGCACGCGCACGACCGCAGCATCTTTCCCTATTTCATCTACTGATCGCCGCTGCGCTTTCGCAGCACAGAACTGGCCTGATCCACGATCCTTGGTAACTTCGACTGATGCGGATGCGAGAGGTCCAGGTCACGTTCGACTGCGTCGACCCGGGTGCCCAGGCCGGATTCTGGTGCGAGGTCCTTGGCTACCGAGCACAGGGGCCACCGCTCGGCTTCGACAGTTGGGATGAGGCACTCGATGCCTGGAAAGTACCGCCTGAGGAACGCACGAGCCGCGCCGCTGCGTTGCCACCAGAGGGCGAATCCGGGCCGCGGCTGTTCTTCCAGTGCGTGCCAGAGGGCAAAAGCGCCAAGAACCGGCTGCACCTCGACGTGAGTGCGGCGCCGGGGCGTGAAGGCGAGGAGCGGATGAGGACCCTGACCGCGGAAGCGACCCGTCTCCTCGGTCTCGGTGCTACCTGCGTTCGCCGGGTTGAACCCGACGGCGTGATGGAGACCGGGTTCATCGTCATGCAGGACCCAGAAGGCAACGAATTCTGCCTCGACTAGCAGTTGCGACGTCCCCGTCGCTGAGGACGCCTGATGACACACGTCCGTACTACTGATGTTCCGGGGTGGCCGCCGTCGGACGGCGATGCGTGTTCGCCGCCGAGCTCAGCCGGCGACCGGCGCCGGTGGCGGGCCGAGCACCTGGATGTTGAACTGAGCGCAGACCTCTGCGACGTGCGCCGGGTCGATCTCCTCGGGTTCGGGGAGCGTCGGTTCCTCAGTCGGTGTGCCCAACGCTGCAACGAAGCGTTCGAACTGCGCTGGTGTCGTCACCTGCAGTACCCGAGCGGTCTCGGACCGGATCTGGAACGTGTGCGGACGTCCTCGGGGCAGCCACGCCAGGGCCCCTGGGCCGTGAACGGCTTCAGTGTCACCGCAGTGGAACCACAGCTCGCCTTCGACGATGTAGAACAGCTCGTCCTCAATGTCGTGAACGTGGAGCGGAGGCCCGAAATCCTTCGGTCCAACAAACTCCATGACCGACATCTGCCCATCGGTATGCTCACCGGTCAACTTCGCCGAGAAGAGATTGTTGAGAAAGTGAAAATGCTCGCCCTCGTCGCGGGCAACGAGCGTTGGTGATTGAAGTGTCATGCGGCAACCGTAAAGTGGCCCGCCACCGCTGAGCCATCCCCTGATTGTTCGAAACTCTTCGTTCGATCGAGGGGGAATCCCCCCGCAAACGAGGGATGGCCGGCGACGTGCGCGTGATCTACCGTTGGCTCGTGAGCATCGCCGACTTCACTGCTGCCCGCGACCTCGTCATCGCCGCCCAGCAGTCAGATGTGACCGGCATCGAAGTGTGCGAAGCCATTGCGACCGCCATGATGCGCATCGCCCGCTACGACGCCGCTGCGGTCATGACCACCGACCCCGAGACGCACCTGCCTGCCGGCGGGATCGTGCATGGGTTCGAAGCAGAGGCCTGTGTCCCGTTCTGGGACAACGAGCTACTCGACCCCGACTTCAACAAGTTCAACGACCTGTCCCGCAGCGTCGACCCGGTCGCAACACTTGCCGAAGCCACCGACGGCGACCTCGCGCGAAGTCCACGGTTCATCAAGTTGTACGAGGCCAGTCACGCGTCCGACGAGCTCCGCGTCGCATTCACTTCCGGGACAACGTGCTTGGCTATCGGCGACTTCATTCGCTGCGACGGCGACACCTACACACCGACAGAAGTGAACGACGTCAGAAATCTGCTCGTCCCCGCGAGCAACGCACTGCGTCAGGCCCTCGGTCGACACCGCGGCGAGAATGTCGAGGCGGCACCGATCGTGATGCTCCTCGGCGCCGACTCCAGGATCCTGTCGGTGACCGAAGGCGCCGAGGACATCCTCGAAGACCTCCGCGTGGACAACATCGACGATGAGATTCCAGGAACGATCCTCGTCGCCGCGTGCAAGGCTCGCGCGAGCCGAACGTCGACGAAGCTGACGACACGGCTGCGTGGGCGCAGCGGTCGGTGGGTTCGTATCCACGTCGCGCCGATGTCGGGCGAGTTGGAGAGCGTGTCGGTCACCATCGAGAGCGCACGTGCGGGCGACCTGATTCCGATCCTGCTCGATTCCTACGGCCTCACCACGCGAGAGACCGACATCGTCCTCGCATTGTGCCGAGGCTTCTCCACCAAAGAGATCGCGGCCGAATGTGCCATCTCGGTCCACACGGTGCGAGACCACATGAAGGCGATCTTCGACAAGTCCAGTGTCAACAGCCGGGGTGAGCTCGTCGCCAAGCTCTTCTCGAATCACGTGCTTGGCACCTTTCACGAGGCGGTCGTCGAGGTCAGCGAACATCAACTACATCAGTGAGCTCACCCGTCACCAAGAGACTGCGCGGATAGGTCAGGGTCGGCGGTGGTCGGATGTCCCAGCGGTGGGTGGTCCAGGCAGTGCGGATCAGCCGTCGGGTGATGAGATGGCGTTGGCTAGGGCGATGCAGACGTCGATGACGCGGGCATGCCGTTCCACTGACGGGACGGCTCCTCTGGAGGCCAGTGCATGCGCCAGATACGGGCGAGCCTACGGTAGGTGGTTTACCGGAGGTGTCGTTGCAGGTGGACGACTACTTGTCTCCGAGGTTTGCCGCGGCAGCTAACGCATCGCTGCGTTGAGTCAGAGCATGTGCCCGCCGCGACCGATGACTACCTCCGCATCGGCCGCGCGCCGGATTTTCGCTGCACGGTCGCCACGCCGTAGCGGGATGGCGGGCTCAGTCGGTCGTTGCAACACCCTTCAACGGTCAGCCGCGAGCTGCGTCGCAACGGGCCCAAGCCGGGCGCAGGGGGTCCGTCCAAGTACGCGCCGGTCTGCAGCTGACCTCATTAACGGTCACACGCCCCGCCCGAAGTTGATCAGGGACTAGCCATTGAGGTATGTCGTGTCGATGGCTGGTTCGCCATGTGAGAGTTGCATCGCACGCGTCGGCAGTTCTGATCGGGAAGCCGCATGGCGAGCCCTGGCAGCCTCGGCGTCGGTGCCAGCGACCACCTTCCCACCGTGAACCAGTTCGACCAGCAGCTCCCGGTCATCGCCATCGTCGGTTGGTGCCGCACCAATACCGATGATCTCTTCTTGAGCGACCCCGGTGCTGTTCCGTCGGCGCAGTGCATACTTTCGCCCGCCAACCGAGCGTTTGTCCCGGCTGACCTTGGCTACCGGCTCCATGTGGCCACTCGCATCGGCCCGGCTCACTAATTTGTAGACCATCCCGGCAGCTGGTGCACCGGATCCGGTCACCACGTTGGTGCCGACCCCGTAAGAGTCGACCGGCGCGGCCTGCAGCGCGGCGATCGCAAACTCGTCCAGATCCGAGGTGACGACGATGCGGGTGTTGATCGCTCCAAGATCATCGAGCTGTTTGCGGACATCATGCGCCCCCGAGACTAAGTCCCCGGAGTCCAACCGAACACCACCGAGGGCGTGGCCGGCCAACTCGACCGCCAACCCAACACCGGAGGCGATGTCGTAGGTGTCGACCAACAACGAGGTTGAGGAGCCCAGACTGCTGAGTTGTGACTCAAAGGCACTGCGCTCCGAGTCGTGCAGCAGGGTGAAGGAGTGAGCCGCGGTGCCCATCGTCGGCACCCCGTGCCGACGTCCCGCCTCCAGGTTGGAGGTCGCGGTGAACCCGGCAATGTAGGCCGCTCGCGCCGCGGCGACCGCGGACTCCTCGTGGGTGCGTCGCGAGCCCATTTCGATGCATGGCCGATCGCCAGCCGCAGCAGTCATCCGCGAGGCCGCCGAGGCGACGGCCGAGTCGTGGTTGAGCACCGACAAGATCAACGTCTCCAAGATGACGCCCTCGGCGAAGCTGGATTCAACGACCAGCAGCGGAGAACCCGGGAAGTAGCACTCGCCCTCGGCATACCCCCACATGTCGCCGGTGAAGCGGTAGCTGGACAGATACTCCAGCGTCGTGTCGTCGACCACACCGGCGTTGGACAAGAAATCGACCTCGGCTGCACCAAACCGAAAGTCACCCAGTGCTTCGAGTATCCGACCGGTGCCGGCAACCACTCCATAACGGCGGCCATCGGGCAAGCGGCGTGCGAAGGCTTCGAAGACACACGGCCGGTGAGCGTGGCCGGTCGCGAGGGCAGCCTGCAGCATCGTGAGCTCGTAGTGGTCGGTCAGCAGCGCCGTGCTGGGGAATGTCATGTCAGGCACTTTAGAGTGGTGCCCGTGTCCACGCCTTCCTTGACTCCCACTCGATCGGCGAGCGAGCCGAACCCATCGCCGGATCGTCGCTCCGACGTCGCCGTCCTCGACCGGCCCGAACCCGACGTGCCGTGGGTCACGCTGGTGTGGAACGACCCGGTCAATCTGATGTCCTACGTGACCTGGGTGCTGCAGGCTCACTTCGGTTACCGGCGCGCCAAGGCCGAGTCGCTGATGATGGACGTGCACCACAAGGGACGTGCCGTGGTCTCCACCGGGACCAAGGAGAAGGTCGAGGCGGACACGGAGGCCATGCACGGCTACGGCCTGTGGGCCACCTTCCAGAAGGACGAATAGATGGCAACGGCCTTTCGGCCAAAATCCGGTCGGATCAGTGGGCGCCTCGACGCCGAGGAGATCGCCATCCTGGTGCACGTTTTGGGCTCCACTCGTGACTTCGTTGCACCGGATAGACAGGACACAGGCGACCCGTTGGTGGACCTGGTGGCCGGGCTCGACAGTTCCGAGCCGGCCCCCGAGGAACCGCAGGACCCAGCCTTGCTTCGCTTGCTGCCAGTGGCCCACCGCACCGACGCGGCCCAAGCAGAGGAGTTTCGGGCCTTGACCGAGCACTCCCTGCGTCGACGCAAGGCCGCAAACCTCGACGCCGCCATCGAAGTCTTGACCGCGGCTGGTCCTGGCAAGATCGAGCTCGATCAGCAACAGGCCGGCGGGCTGATGGTCGCGCTGACCGACGTGCGTCTGGTCCTTGGCGAACGGCTGGGCCTACGCACTGACGAAGACTCGGCAGCAGTGCACGAACAACTACGCGCGGCCACATCCGGCCCCGACGACGCTGCTGGTTCTGGCGACGATGACGACACCATCCCCAGCTCCGTGCAGGTCCGGTTTCAGCAGATGGCCTACTACGACTTCCTGTCATGGCTGCAAGAGAGTCTGGCTGTGTCGTTGCTGGAAAGCTAGCTGTATCGCTGCGGGCCGCTGGTGCCGAGATCGGCCCCCAGGCAACTATCCTCGAGGTCACCATGGCCCCAGATATCTCACCCGAGCCCCTGACCACGCAGTCCGCCCCGCCACACGATTCCGAAGGTCGCACCGCCCGCGGTGCCCAGGTACGGGTGCGGTTCTGCCCCTCGCCGACCGGCACCCCGCACGTCGGTATGGCGCGCACTGCCCTGTTCAACTGGGCGTTCGCCCGCCATCACGGCGGTGCCTTCGTCTTCCGCATCGAGGACACCGACGCCAGCCGAGATTCGCAGGAGTCCTTCGACCAGCTCGTTGAGGCGTTGGACTGGCTCGGCCTGGACTACGACGAGGGCCCAGGGGTCGGGGGTCCGCACGAACCGTACCGGCAAAGTGAGCGCGCCGACCGCCACCGAGCGGTGGCGGCAAAACTGTTGGCGGCAGGGTATGCCTACGAGTCCTACTCCACTGCCGAGGAGGTCGAAGAACGGCTCCGCGCCGCCGGACGCGATCCCAAGCTGGGGTATGACAACTACGACCGCACGCTGAGCACGGCGCAACGGGCCGCATACCGCGAGGAAGGACGTGAGCCCGTCCTGCGATTGCGTATGCCGGATACGGACATCACCTTCACCGACCTCGTTCGCGGTGAGGTCACCTTCCCTGCGGGCATCGTGCCCGACTTCGTGATCATGCGTCGCGGAGCCAAGCCGCTGTATACCCTGGTCAATCCGGCCGACGACGCAGCGATGGGCATTACGCACGTGATTCGCGGCGAGGACCTGCTGTCCTCCACTCCGCGCCAGATCGCGATGTACCGGGCGCTGATCGCGATTGGCGAGGCCAGCGAAGTTCCGACTTTCGGCCATCTGCCACTGGTGCTGGGCGAAGGTAACCGCAAACTGTCCAAGCGTGACCCGGCCTCAAACCTCTTTCTGCACCGGGAGCGTGGATTCGTCCGTGAGGGGATGATCAACTACCTCGCCCTGCTGGGATGGGCGATTGGCCCAGACCGGGACGTTTTCACTCCGCAGGAGTTCACCTCAGAATTCGATGTGGAGACCGTCAACCCGAACCCTGCCCGGTGGGACCAGCGCAAAGCCGAGGCCATCAACGCCGACCACATCCGGCTGTTGGAGCCCACCGACTTCCTTGCCAGGCTGCTTCCGGTGATGCAAAGTTTGCACGCTGTCCCCGCCCCGAGCACCGCTGCCCAGATAGCCCATCTTGGCCAGATCGCCCCGCTGGTCCACACCCGCATCCACGTGCTCAGCGAAGCCGCTCCCATGGTCGCTCCGTTCTTCACCGCCGATGAGGAGTTGCCGATCGCCGAGGACGCACGTGCCCAGTTGAAGGACTCCGCAGGAAGCGTGCTCGCCGCCGCCATCGAAGCACTGGAGCCGCTGGCAGAGTCCAGGGTAGAGCCGCCGGGCGATGCGATGGAATGGAATGCCGTAGCAATCGAAGCGGCTCTGCGCGCGGCCGTCGTGGACGGGCTCGACATCAAGCCCCGCCTCGCCTTCGGACCGTTGCGCACGGCCGTGTCCGGCCAGCGCATCTCACCTCCACTGTTCGAGTCGATGGAAATCCTGGGGAAGGGTTCAACGATCGCCCGCCTGGAACGGCTGCAGCAAGAGTTGGCCGGCTGATTTGGGTGCCACCTTCGGGAGCGGTATCGTTCCAGGTCGGTCAGCAGGCATGAGCACGTGCCGGTGACCCCCCTTGGGGTATGGTGTAATTGGCAGCACGACTGATTCTGGTTCAGTTAGTCTAGGTTCGAGTCCTGGTACCCCAGCGCAGGTAATGTCTTCCTGCTCGGTCGTGCGTTGACCACACCTGTTGGCCCCGTTGTGTAGCGGCCTAGCACGCCGCCCTCTCAAGGCGGTAGCGCGGGTTCGAATCCCGTCGGGGCTACGGCTCAGTACGGCCCTCGGCTTTTGCCGGGGGCCGTACTGCGTTAGGGGACAAATGACTTGCCGTTTGAAAGTGGACTCTGAAGCAATAAGCGCCTAAAGTGCAACTGGGGCAATTCTTAGTTGCTTTGCGGGCAAGCAGTGTGCCATGTCAACGGTAGAAAGGCAGTCATGAACAAGGCAGATCTTATTGAGCGGGTCGCACCTTCTCTGGGCGGGCGGGCGAACGCTACGAAGGCAATCGAGGTAATTGTTGACGCGATCCTTCGTGAAGTTGCCGAGGGGGGGAGCGTGGGCATTACCGGCTTCGGTACATTCGAGCGCATCGACCGAGCTCCTCGCACCGGGCGCAACCCACGCACAGGCGCCCCGGTGCCCATCGAGGCCACCAGCGCGCCGCGCTTTCGCCCGGGCACGTACTTCAAGAATGTCGTGAACGACGCTTCCGAGTTGCCAACAGAAGGACTTGCTGGGGTGCGAGCGGGCAACGGCAACGAGCAATTCAGGAATGAGACATCACATTTCGGCCGGGAGAGCACCTCGAAATCGGCCTAGAATCTTCAGGGCAAAGGATGCCGTACGTAAAGATTTAGTCAAGCCGTGGGGTGCGAGCCAAACAATTCGGCAAATAAGTTCTGCTGGCGACCAACTTTCCTTCTGCCGTTAAGCAATGCGCTCGCCGTCGCCGATGCCGACGATCCACAGTCGAACAATCGCCGTCGCCGCTAAGGGGTCGGCAGTCGTGTGCGGCGTTGGCGCGAACTCAACGCTGAGCCGTTGCCCTATCCGGAGCAACCGGAGGCCGCTGGCAGCGAATACCTCGGGAGTGAAGGGATGGATAACTCCGGAGTCGAGCAGCACAGTGCCGCTGCCGTCCTGCTCGAACTGGTGCACGCTGGCCTGCATGCCCCCAGCCTAGAACTGTCGCCGCTGGTGCGTGGCCGCTGACCTACCTGTTCAGGAGAGCGAGGCGGGTATGCGCTCCCACGCCGAGTGCGAGCGCAGCGGTCAAGTCGGTGGCGGTGTCCACGTCCGCCCGCAACTCGGGCAGGGGTAGGTCCAGCTGTCTGGCCCCCAGCAGATGCTCATGTCGCCACGCTGAGTCTGGACCGAACCAGGGCACCAGGTCGGGGCCGGTGCTCGTCAGCAAACATGTTCCGGCGCCATCCCGGTCCGGTACGAAGGCCAACCGGTGACGCCCGCCAGCAGCCAGCGCCACCTCGAGGTGTTCCGGGCGCAGCGCGGGCAGGTCACCGAGCAGGACGGCGACCCGGGCACCGCGATGCCTGGACAGCGCGAAAGCCAGCGCGTCGTTGAGGCCACCCCCAGGGTCAGCGAGCACCGTCACGTCGTGTTCGAGCGCCCACGCGGACATCAGCTCATCTGAGGTCAGTACTGTCACTGCCCCCGGCCCGACAGCGACTGCGGCAGCGTGCACCGTGTCTCGTGCCATCGCGTGAGCCAACTGAGAGCGTGATACTCCCCGCGGCACGATCAGGCGAGATTTCGCCGCGCTGCGGTGCTTGACGGGCACGATGACCTGCCAGTCCAGTGCGGCAGGGGCGTCTGCCGGATGAGTCTGCTTGCGGGACACTGCTGCATCTTCGCTGATGTTCCGCGCTTTAGTGACAAGATGGCCAGCGTGAGACGCCAGGTCCAGCACACCCCAGCGCCCCGGCCCTACAGGTATGCCGTCGGGGTGCTGCGACCGCCGTTGGCATTGCTCACCTCTCAGGACTGGCAGGGGGCCGAGCACCTGCCCACCAGCGGCGGCTTCATCGTCGCGGTCAATCACCTCTCCAAGATTGATCCGTTCACCACGGCGCACTTCTTGGTGAATCACGGGTACCCGCCGATGTTCTTGGCCAAGTCCTCTCTCTTCGAGATCCCCGTGCTGGGCCGGGCGCTGCCTAAACTCGGACAGGTGCCGGTCTACCGCAAAACGCGTAAGGCCGTGGACGCCCTTGCTGCCGCCAAACAAGCGGTGAACGATGGCAAATGCGTGGTGATCATGCCCGAGGGCACCCTGACCCGGGATCCTGACCTGTGGCCGATGAAGGGCCACACCGGCGTCGGACGCCTCGCGCTGGCTACCCAGGCCCCGGTGATACCGATCGGGCAGTGGGGGCCGCAAAAGCTCTTGGCGCCTTATGCACGCCGCCCCACCGGGCTGTTTCGCCGCAGCACGATGAGTGTCAAGGCGGGGTCTGCTGTGCCGATGGCCGACCTCTATGACCGGGCAGGTCAGCAGTCAGCCACGGTCGAGGCCAGCAACCGGGTCATGTGGGCCATTACGGAGCTGGTGGCGAACCTGCGACAGGAGCCGATGCCGCAGACCTTGTTCGATCGAGGTGTTGCTGCGCGATCTGCGGCCCAGCGCACCGAGCAGGAAGAGCCGTGAGCCATACCGCGATCTTCGGTTCGGGGTCGTGGGGGACGGCCTATGCCACGATCGTGGCCGATGCAGGGGGCAGCGTGTCGATGTATGCCCGGCGGGAGGAGGTCGCGCGCAGCATCCGGGAGAGCCATCGCAATCCCGACTACTTGCCCGATCTGCTCCTGCCGGACACGATCACTGCCACGGACGACCCAGCCCGGGCAGCCGCAGGCGCCGATCTGGTGATCCTCGCGGTGCCGTCACAGTCGCTGCGGGACAACTTAACGATCTGGGCACCACACGTGCCGCCGGGCGCCGTCGTGGTGTCGTTGATGAAGGGCATCGAGGTCGGCACTGGACTGCGGATGAGCCAGGTCATCGAACAGGTCGGCGGCATCGACTCGGCGCGCATCGTCGTCGTCTCGGGGCCTAACCTGTCGGCCGAGATCGCCGCCAAGCAACCGGCAGCCAGCGTTGTGGCCGGCACCGACCACGCCGCCGCTGCCGCCGTGGCGGAGGCCAGCGCCGCCTCATACTTTCGCCCGTATACCCAGACCGACGTGGTCGGCACGGAGATCGGCGGCGCGGTCAAGAACGTGGTCGCCCTCGCCGTGGGGATGGCCGAAGGGTTGGGCTACGGCGACAACACCAAGTCCAGCATCATCACCCGCGGACTGGCCGAGACGGCGCGGCTGGGTGCCGCCCTGGGCGCGGATCCGGCCACCCTGATGGGCTTGGCCGGGGTCGGCGACCTGATCGCGACGTGCATGTCCCCGTTGTCGCGCAACCACTCAGTAGGTGTGCTCCTGGGGCAGGGCTTGAGCGTGGCGCAGGTCGTCGCGATCAAACACCAGACTGCCGAGGGGTTGAAGTCGGCGCGTTCGGTGGTGGACTTGGCCAGGAGCAGTGGTGTCGACGTACCCATCTGTGAAGGCGTGCTGGCGGTTGTGGAGGGGGCCATGGAGCCGCAACGCCTCGCCGACGTGCTGATGTCGCGGGCACGTAAGCACGAGCGGCACTAGGGTCTCGTGGTGATGAGCGACGACGGATCCCGGCCGGCCGCACAGCGACGACCTCGGGTTGCCGTGGTGTTTGGCGGACGGTCGGCCGAACATGCGATTTCATGTGCCACCGCTGCCAGCGTGTTGAGCGCGATCGACCGCACCGCGTATGACGTGGTGCCGATCGGGATCACCCGAGACGGCGAATGGGTGGAGGTCGCCGACGACCCAGTCGCGCTGCAGATCACCGATGGACGGCTCCCGAGCGTGCCGGAGACCGATGCTCAGGTCGTTCTTCCGCTAGGCGGGGACCGGGCCCTGAGCGTGCAACGCCCAGGCGAGGTGCCGCGTTCGCTGGGGGAGGTCGATGTCGTTTTCCCGGTGCTCCATGGGCCCTTCGGTGAAGATGGCACGATTCAGGGCTTCTTCGAGATGGCTGACATCGCATACGTCGGCTGCGGGGTCTTGGCCTCGGCGGCGATGATGGACAAGCACGTCATGAAGGTGTTGTTTGCCTCGGTCGGGTTGCCCGTGGGGGAGTATGAGGCGATCACAGATCTCGATTGGCGCCGCGACCCTCAGGGCGTGTTGGCCCGAGTTCGCCGGTTGGGTCTGCCCGTCTTCGTCAAACCGGCCAGGGCCGGCTCTTCGGTGGGGATCAGCCGGGTCGATGACGTCGAGGATGTGGAAGGCGCCATCGAACGTGCCCGCAACAGCGACCCCAAGGTCATCGTGGAGGCTGCCATCGTGGGTCGCGAGATCGAATGCGGCGTGTTGCAAGGACGTGGCGCTGCCTTCCCGCGGGTCAGCGAAATCGGCGAGATCGTCGTCAGCGGAGACCACACGTTTTATGACTTCGAGGCCAAGTACCTCGATGAGGCTCATGTCGTCCTGCGCTGCCCTGCTGATGTCCCCGCGCAGGTGCGGGAGCGAGTCCGGGAGATAGCCTCCCAGGCTTTTGAGGTGGCGGGGTGCGAGGGCTTGGCTCGGGTCGATTGCTTCTACACCGAGCAGGGTGAGGTGCTGATCAACGAGATCAACACCATGCCGGGGTTCACCCCATGGTCGATGTACCCGCAGGTCTGGAAGGCCAGCGGCATGAACTATCCGGAGTTGGTCCACGAACTGATCGAGTTGGCGGCGTCCCGGCCGCTTGGCTTGCGCTAGGAGCACCTTCCCAGGGTCTGCGGTATGGCGGTCGCCGCCGCCGCGAAGGCCGGCATGACAAGTGCTTCGGTGGCGTAGTTCTGTGGGACGAGCACCTGGATAGCCGGGTCGCGGCCGTAGGTGGTGAACTGGACCCCGTCGTCTAACCGTTCGGCAACCCAGTCGATATCGGCGATATCCAAGCACTGGCTCGTCGTCGGCGCCGGCGGGGTTGCTCCACATCGGGCGATGATCGCCGGATCCCCCCAAGCGGCCACGGTGTCACTATTGGCTGCGGTGACCCGCGAGTTTTCACCACCCACCGTGGTAGGCCACAGCGCCGCGACTTCTTGGCACTCAGGAAGTGCGTCGGCGCCCTCAAAGGGCGCCGCCTTGACCGAGCTAGTGCACCCGGCTAACAGCGCGGCAGCCAGGGCAGCACCGGCAGTCAGGAGCAGCGGACGACCGTGCACGTCGTGGTCCGGGTGATATGTGGGATTTCCTGAATCCGGGCAATAACCAGCCTGCCGAGGTCATCGACACTGTCAGCGTGGAGATAGGCGATGACGTCGTATGGGCCGGTGACCTCCTCGGCGCTTCGCACGCCAGCGAGGTCAGCGATAGCCTGCGCCACCGCCGGGGACTGCCCCACCTGGGTCTGCACGAGAATGTAGGCATCTACCATCGACGGCCTCCCTGTCCGGTGATCAGGCGGTGTGGCCCGCCTCCGTCCCCGACGCTACCGTGTCTAGGTGTCGCATCCATCCGAGCCCACGCTGAGTGACCTCGGTGAAGACGGAGTGCTGCGGCACCTCTTCTCCCGCCTCGCCGAGATCCCTGACCCATCGCCGGAGTTGTTGGTCGGACCCGGCGACGACACGGCATACCTGCAGGTGGGGCGGGCCACCCTGGCCACCACAGATGTGATGGTGGCTGGCCGCGATTGGCTTGATGAGTGGTCTTCGCCGGCAGACGTCGGGGTCAAACTCGTCAATCAGAATCTGGCCGATCTGGCCGCCATGGCGGGGGTGGGTAGTGCGTTGTTGCTGACCTTGGTGGCGCCGCCCTCATTACCGGCGACGTGGGCCTTGGGGTTCATCGACGGCGTGGTGCTGGCGGCAAGCGCCGCGGGCGTCAGCATCGCCGGTGGGGATCTGTCCTCATCGCTGCGGGAGGTCAGCGTGTCGGCGACCGCGCTGGGCCATGTGGGCCCGGGCGTGGCCGACCCGGTGTTGCGCAGCGGCGCGGCGGTCGGCGACCTGGTGGCAGTCTCCGATGAGCTGGGCCGGTCGGCAGCAGGCTTGGAGGTCTTGCGTAGGAGCGCCCAGGACTGGTTCCCACCGCAGCAGTATGGCCAGCGTTGCGCATCGTGGGTGGGGTATCACACCCGTCCGTGGCCGGACCTGGCGCAAGGCCCGCGGGCTGGTCGAGCCGGGGCAACCTCGATGCTCGACATCTCGGACGGTTTGCTGCGCGACGGGGGCCGCATTGCTTCAGCCAGCACAGTGACGTTGGACGTGGACTCAGCCCGACTCGAGGTCTGGATGCACCCGATCGCGGAGGTGCTGGGGCCCGAGATGGCTAGAGCGTGCGTGCACGGCGGTGGCGAGGAGCACACGCTGTTGGCAACCTTCAAGCCGGGCACGATCCCGTCGGGCTGGTCCGAGATCGGCCGGGTGCTCACAGCACACGAGTCGAACGGAGTCCTCGTAGACGGGCAAGCCGCACCTGCAGAGGGATGGGATCACTTCAGTGGCGCCAGCCACTGAACGATGTCGCCGCAGTGGCGCCAGCCACTGAACGATGTGGCTGCAGTGGTGCCAGGCAGAAGGGCCTGACCGTTTAGCGGGTGACCTTGCCTGCCTTCAGACAAGATGTGCACACGTTCAACCGCTTCGGCGTCGACTTGTTGGGACCGACCAAGGCACGGACGCGCTGAATGTTCGGGTTCCAACGGCGTTTGGTGCGACGGTGGGAGTGCGAGATGGCGTGACCGAAGCTCGGTCCCTTGCCGCAGACATCGCAAGTGGCAGCCACGGTTTGCTCCTAAGGTGAAGTCATGAGTTGATCAGAAAGTTCGGCGTCGCCGCGTTCCACTGGGGCGATGAGGGTCGAGATGCCACCAGGGGTAACCGGCCCAGCGTACTCCAGGGCAGGCAGCAGCCCAAGTCCGCAGGTATCCCCTACCTGCTGGCACGATGGAGCGATGTTAACCACGAATGTGAGCATCGTGACCGGCGACACCGAGGCGGTGCATGATCTGAGCGCCGAGTGTGCCCGCTTCCTCGCGCAGATTTCCGCCGATGGGTTGTTGCATGTGTTTGTTCCGCATGCAACGGCAGGAGTGGCGGTGCTGGAGGTCGGGGCAGGCAGTGATGAGGACCTGCTGGGGGCGCTGCAGGACCTGCTCCCGGGCGATGACCGGTGGCGACATCGGCACGGTAGCCCGGGGCACGGAAGGTCGCATGTAATGCCGGCGCTGATCCCGCCGTACGCGACGATTCCCGTCATCGATGGCCAGTTGGCCCTCGGGACGTGGCAGAGCATTTGTCTCATCGACCTCAACGTCGATAACCACCGACGCACCGTGCGCCTCTCGTTCCTTGCCGACTCCGGCTAATCTGCCCCTCGTGGGCAGCACCGTGTTAGACCTGACCGCCGCCCGACGGTGGGCGGTCGCTTCGCGTTCGTTGCTGAGTGAGTCCCGCGAGCAGATTGATCGGCTCAACGTCTTCCCGGTCCCGGACGGGGACACCGGCACCAACATGTTCTTGACCGTCGACGGTGCCCTGGCGGAGTTGCGCGTGTTGGGTGAGGCGTCGCCGCCGGCACCGGAAGGCTCGGCGACCCTCGGCGTCCCGTTGCGGCTCAGTGACGGCCTTGCCCGGCTGGCCCATGGAATGTTGCTTTCGGCGCGGGGCAACTCCGGGGTGATTCTGAGTCAACTGGCGCGGGGCATGTCCGAGGCCGTGCAGGCCGCAGATCCGAACGCCGAGGCTATGTCGGCCTCGGTGTTGGCCGATGCGTTCGCTCGCGCCGCCGATGTGGCCTGGGCGGGGGTCTCCAAGCCGATCGAGGGCACGATCCTGTCGGTCGCCCGGGCAGCCGCCCAGGGCGCGGAAGCGTGTGTGGCGGGCATGAGTGAGTACGCCGATCCGGCGCATACGTATGCAGTCTCGCTGGCCGCTCTCGACGCGGCCCGGGTTGCGTTGGCCAGGACCCCCGAGCAACTGCCCAGCCTCGCCAAGGCCGGGGTCGTCGACGCGGGGGGCGCCGGGTTCGTGCTGGTCCTGGAAGCCTTGGAGAGCGTGCTGGCCGACCGCGCCCACGACGGGAGACCCCGCAGCGCCCAGGAGTGGGACTACTTCGGAGCTGAGACATCGGCGCAGCGCACCCGGGTTAACGTGCCGAGTACGGGCGAACTCGAGGACGTCACGTTGCTGGAGTGCGACCCGACCGACCGGGCGCCCGGCGAGACTGGGCAGGAGGTGATGTACCTGCTGCGCTGCGACGAAGCGGGCGCGGAACAGGTACGAGCCCAGTTGATCGTCCTGGGGTCCTCGGTGATGGTGGTCGGTGGCCCGGACGTCTGGCGGGTGCATGTGCACCTCGACAACACCGCGGCCGCCTTGGACGCCGGGTCGCGGTTCGGTTCGGTGCAGCAGGTCAGCATCACGTCCTTGGAGTCGCCGTCGCACGCGCAGCGCTCACAGGTGCCCGAGCCTTTGGCGGTGGTCTGCTGCGCCCCCGGCCCGGGCCTGGCCCGGCTATTTTCGGCCGCCGGGGCTCGGGTGGTGCACTCGGCGGTCGGCAACCGCGCCTCCACCGGGGTGCTGCTGCAAGCTGCACGTGAGACCAACGCCTCGGTCGTCGCGGTCCTGCCCAACGACGGGGATACCGTGCTGGCCGCCCGAGCAGCCGCTGACGAAGGCACCCGGCAGGGGCTGGACCTTCGGGTGGTGCCGACAGTGGCGGCGGTGCAAGGCCTCGCCGCCCTTTCACTGTGGGACGCAGAGCGCTCGCAGACCCTGGAGTCGATGCTGGATGAGATGACCGAGGTTGCTTACGGCATGTCCTACGGCGCTCTCGTGGTCGCCACCGCATCGGCCGAAACTGCCGCTGGTCCGTGCCGTTCCGGGCAATGGTTAGGTTTGGCGCAGGGTCGAATCGTCAGTGTCAATGATGAGATGACCTCCGCGGCCGTTGACGTCTTGGCCAGGCTCGCTCAGGTGGCTTCGGACACGGCCGAGGTGTTGACCGTGGTGGCAGGTGAAGGCCTCGACGAGAGCGACCTCGATCCCATCCTCCAGACGTGGCTCAGCACCCATTCAGACCCGCAGCTGGCCGACCTGGAGATCCGACGACTATGGGGCGGGCAACGCACCTACCCCTGGCTGCTGGGGTTGGAGTAGTGCAGGTCGGCCTAGACACCCACTTGCGCCTGGTGCTGGGCAGTTCGGCAACGCCGCTTGGCAAGCAGCGCTCGATCAGGTCGGTAGGCGAGTTCCTCGACTTCCTGCCCACCAAGTATGTGGACCCGGAGCGACCCAGCGACTTCAGCACCATCACCGACGGTGAGGACGTGGTGTTGGTCGCCACGGTCCTGCACGCCAAGACCCGGCCGATGAAAAGACGCAAGGGCTCAATGCTGGTAGCCACGGTGGTAGACGAGCACGGCAACCAGATCGACCTGACCTTCTTCCGGGTCTTCGGCCACGAGCAAGCCCTCCTCCCGGGGGTAGTCGTGGTCTGCTCAGGCACAGTGAGCAGCTTCGGTGATCGTCGACAGCTCACCCACCCGGAATATCAAGTGCTCCCCAACCACCAAGAGTCAGGGCCGACCTCGGTGCTGGGCAGTGGCCTGATCCCCGTCTACCCAGCCGTCAAGGGCCTGACTCCGATCAAGATGCACGCGGCGATGGACCTCGTGCTACAGGCGCTACCCACCGTGCCTGACCCTGTGCCTGAGCACATTCGCTCGGCCCGCGGCCTGCCAACCGCCCTGGCGGCATACCGCGGAGTGCACCAACCCGGCACCATCGCCGACGTCAAGCGTGCCCGGTGGCGAATGAAGTATGCCGAGGCGTTCGTGATCCAGGCCGCGCTGGCGGGGCGGCGGCGGGCCAGTGATGCGGTCCCCGCCGTGGCGCGGCCTGGTGCCGGTGGGGGCCTGAGTGAGGGCTTCCTCAACCGACTGCCGTTTGACCTCACTGATGGACAGCAACAGGTGCGGGCAGAGATCGGCGCCGACCTGGCCCGGGACACCCCGATGCACCGGTTGCTGCAGGGCGAAGTCGGCTCGGGCAAGACCATCCTGGCGCTGCTCGGGATGCTGACGGTGATCGACAGCGGTGGGCAGGCTGTGTTGCTCGCGCCCACGGAGGTGCTCGCGGCGCAGCACTATCGCTCCGTCACCGACATGCTCGGCCCCTATGCCCAAGCCGGGATGCTCGGCGGGGAGCAATCAGCTACCCGCGTTGCGTTGCTGACCGGCAGTCAGACGGCCCGGGAGCGGCAGCGCAACATGCTGATGGCGGCCAGCGGTGAGGCAGGCATCGTGATCGGCACGCACGCCTTGATCCAAGAGCACGTCACGTTTGCGGAGTTGGCGATGGTCGTCGTGGACGAGCAGCACCGATTCGGCGTGCAACAGCGAGATGCTCTGCGCACGAAGGCTGCCGACGGGGTCGCACCGCATGTCCTGGTGATGACCGCGACCCCGATCCCGCGCACCGTGGCGATGACCGTCTTCGGCGACATGGAGGTGTCCACGCTGCGCGAATTGCCGCACGGGCGGCTGCCGATCACAACGCACGTGGTGACTGGCGACAAATCAGGGTGGGTGCAGCGAACATGGGTCAGGGTGGCCGAGGAGGCCGCCGCCGGGCATCAGGTGTATGTCGTGTGTCCCCGGATCGGAGCCGATGATGACGCCGATCTCGGGCAAGGCGAAGCGTGGAAGGCCGACGCCTACCCAGGGCCCGGAGTGGAGATCGAGACGGCGGACGGGACGCACGACGATGGAACGGGTGATGCTGCTATCCAGCGGGGCGGCCCGTTGCATGGAGTGCTGCAGGTGCACCGCGCGCTGCTCGCCTTGGCGGCCACCGCGGATCTGCGGATCGGCCTGTTGCACGGCCGGATGGCAGTCGACGCCAAGGATGAGGCGATGGCGGCGTTTAACGACGGCACGCTGGACGTGCTCGTCGCGACCACCGTGATCGAGGTCGGCGTGGACGTCTCCGCTGCGACCGTCATGGTTGTCGTCGACGCAGACCGCTTCGGCATCTCACAACTTCACCAGCTCCGGGGTCGGGTGGGCCGAGGCACCGACCCCGGTCTGTGCCTGCTCCTGACCCAACACACCGATACCCCAGCCCTCGAACGGTTGGACGCCGTGGCCAGCACCACCGACGGATTCGAGTTGGCCCGAGTGGACCTGGAGTCACGCCGTGAGGGCGATGTGCTCGGTGCTGTGCAAAGCGGTGGCCGTAGCGGGCTACGTTTCCTACGGCTGACCAGGGATGAGGACCTGATCGTGCAGGCCCACGACGACGCGTGGGCTGTAGTCAGCGCCGATCCGGATCTCACCGATAACCGCGCCTTGCGCCAGACGATCGCCGCGTTGGATGACGAGCGCGCGGCTTACCTGGAACGAGGATGACTCGCATCATCGCCGGCAACGCCGGAGGCAGAATCATCGAGACGCCCCGGGGCGCCCGGACCCGCCCGACCACCGACCGGGTGCGCGAGGCGCTGTTCTCGCGGGTCGAGTCGGTGCTGGATCTGAGCGATACCCGGGTGCTGGATCTGTATGCCGGCTCAGGGGCCCTGGGGTTGGAGGCCGCCTCCCGCGGCGCCCGGTCGGTCTGGTGCATCGAGCGCGACCCCCGCACGGCGGCGATGATCGCCCGCAATGCCAAACACCTGGGTGTGGACGTCGTGCAGGTCAGCGCCGACCGCGTGGAGCGAGCACTCGCGACTGGCGGGGACACGGCATACGACCTGGTGTTGGCCGATCCGCCGTACTCGATGAGCGAACAGGACGTGAGTGCCACGCTGGACGCCCTGATTGCCCAGGGGTGGGTCGCGGACGAAGCGATGGTGATGCTGGAGCGCTCCAGCCGCGGTCCGGAGCCGACCTGGCCGACCGGACTTCGGGGTGTTCGCACCCGCACGTATGGACAGACGGCGCTGCACGAAGCCATTGCGGTGCTGGAGGAGGCCTGACCCCACAGCGGGACGGGCCGGAGTCAACGTGACAGGCTTGTCGGCATGAGCGATGCCCACAAAACCCATGACGTAATCCCGCGACCTACCTCCGGCGACGTGGTGGACCTGATCCTGACCGACCACCGTCTGTTCGAATCGTTGATGCGGGACATGCGCGATGTCACCGCAGATCGGGGTGCCGCCCGGTCTGCCTTCGCCGATGTGCTGATCGCCCACGGCGAGGCCGAGGAGGAAAAGGTCTATCCACAGCTGCAACGCAAGAACACGATTGATGCCGAAGAGGCCGAGCACGGTGAGCATGAGCACGCTGAGATCAACGAGGCGCTGTTGGCGTTGCTGGAATGTGTCGGGACGGACACGGCGAAGTTCGACGATGCGGTTGAGCAGATGAACGAGGTGCTGCAGCATCATCTGAGCGAAGAGGAGCAGACCATCCTCAACCCAGCACGCACCGAGGTCTCGGAGAAAGTTCGGGCCAGTCTCGGGTTGGACTTCATCGCGGCTCGCAGCGCGCACCTGGACGCCAACGCCGGGCGGATCGAGAACGTTCAGGCGATCGTGAACCAGGCCCGTCGTCAGGGCAAACTCGGCGAATGAGTGCCGCAACGGCTCGGCGGCGGGGCAGCGGTCGCTAGGCTGCTCGGGTGACTTCACGCGCAGTGTGCCCCGGGTCCTTCGACCCCGTGACTCACGGACACCTGGACATCATCGAGCGGGCCGCAGCATTGTTCGATGAGGTCATTGTGGCGGTATTGCACAACCCGAGCAAACACGGCTACTTCTCGGTAGGGGAGAGGATCGACCTACTCGAGCAAGCGCTCGCGCCGAGTCGGCAAGCCCGGCAGATCACCGTGGCGTCCTTCGCCGATCGGCTGGTGGTCGACGTGTGCCAGCAGGTGGGTGCCCAGGCCATTGTCAAAGGATTGCGCGGGCCCAGTGACTACTCCTACGAGACGCCGATGGCGCGGATGAATGCACACATGTCCGGGGTCGAGACGGTCTTCTTGGCGGCCGATCCGCAGTTGGAGCATGTCTCGAGCTCCCTGATCCGAGAGATCTCCCAGCACGGCGCGGACGTCCGGGGCTTGGTTCCCGAGCCGGTCCGTGAGGCGTTGCTGGGCAAAATTGGAACGGCCGCCCCACTGGAGTAGCCTGGGGTGTTGCCTGTGGATTCTGCCGGGGCCAGGACGGGCCACCCGGCCTAGATCATTGCCCTCACATGACCACAGCTGCGACCCCTACCACACGACGATATCGACAAGGCACCGAACTCATGGCACAGCGAGACGACGATGGCATCTGGGTGTTCGACACCCGGGAGTTAGTCCGTAGTCCCGGCGCGATGCGCACGGTTAATCGCACTGTGCACACCCCATCCATGATCGGCACCGAGGTGATCGCCATCCCGGAGCAGGCACCCGTCGTGATCGAGATGCGGATGGAGTCCGTCGTCGAGGGCGTCCTGGCGACCGCCGATGTGCGGGCCGACGCAAGGGGTCAGTGCGTTCGATGTTTGGACGATCTTGGATTGGCCGTCATCGTTACGGTCCAGGAGCTTTTTGCCTACCCCAACCGGGCTGATCATCGGGTCGCGGTGGGCGACCGGGAGCAGGACGAGGACGGTTACCGCCTGACCAACGATCTGATGGACATTGAGCCGATGGTGCGCGACGCTGTCGTGACCTCGCTGCCTTTCCAGCCGGTATGTCGGATCGACTGCCCCGGGTTGTGTGCGCAGTGCGGGGCTCGCCTCGAGGATGACCCGAAGCATGCCCACGAGAACATCGACCCGCGGTGGTCGGCCTTGACCCAGTTGTCCCAGAGCAACCCCGATAAGCAGGCCGACGTGGCCGAGCAGCAGATCATGAACACCCCGAATGAGATAAGGACCTGACGTGGCCGTTCCGAAGCGCAAGATGTCCCGTTCCAACACCCGGCACCGGCGTTCCAACTGGAAAGCCAGCGCGGTGACCACCACTGCGTGCCCGCAGTGTCAGGAGCTCACCCAGCCGCACCGCGCCTGCCCGTCGTGTGGCACCTACGGCGGCCGGCACTACGACGCGGCCGAGCGCACCGAACACCAGGGCTGAGTTCCCGACTCATTCCCGTGCCGACGACCTCGAACGGCTCAGGCAGGAAAGAAAACGAGCCGCGCGATCTGGCTGACCTGCAGACCTACCTCAGCAAGATCATCGGCGACGTCTGCGACCCTGATTTGCTGCGGCGGGCGATGACTCACCGCTCCTATGCCTACGAGCATGATGAGGCCCCGCACAATGAGCGCCTGGAGTTCTTGGGCGATGCGGTGCTGGGGGTTATCGTCACCGACTCGCTGTACCGCAGCAACCCAGAGTCCGCCGAGGGGCAACTCGCCAAGTTGCGTGCTGCTGTCGTCAACACTCGCGCCTTGGCTGACGTGGCTCGCGCTGCGGGCTTGGGCGCCTACGTCTTCCTCGGTCGGGGTGAAGAGGCCACCGGGGGACGGGAAAAGGCCAGCATCCTCGCCGACACCACCGAGGCGGTGATCGGGTGCGCCTACTTGTGTCACGGGATGCCTGCGGCCTCGGCTCTGGTACACCACCTGCTCGATCCGTTGATGGCCGAGAGCGCCCACTGGGGGGCCGCGTTGGACTGGAAGACCAGTCTTCAGGAGTTGGCCTCGACAGCCGACTTGGGCGGTCCCGCGTATGTAGTCGGTAGTGAGGGGCCCGATCACGACAAGACCTTTACGGCGCGCGCATTCCTCGGTGATGAGGTGATGGGCCAGGGGGAGGGGACCTCGAAGAAAGCGGCCGAGCAAGCCGCGGCCCAGCAGGCGTGGGAGGAGTTGAACACCCGGGCGGCTGCCGAGGTGCCCTCGCCCGTAGCCAGCAAGGCAGCAGCCGACGAGGCAACATCCGACGAGACCTCGACCGGCGTCGATGTGCCCGACGGCGCAATCGGCAATAACGTCGTCGATGTTGGCGCGGAGCCCGACGAGGTCGTGCCGGACTAATGCCCGAGTTGCCCGAAGTCGAGGTGGTTCGACGCGGGATCGAGCAGCACGTCGTCGGACGCCAGATCAGCGCAGCCAGTCTCAGTGGCCACCGGGTCGCCCGCCGCCACGAGGCGGGGGCGGCCGATCTCTGCGTCCGTATCACTGGCGCAACGGTCCTAGCGGCCGATCGGCGCGGCAAGTACCTGTGGTGCGTGCTGGCGGCCGAGGGCGAGGATCGGCATGCGCTGGTCGTTCACCTCGGGATGAGCGGTCAACTGCTGATCCATGACCAGCAAACGCCGGAGACCAAGCACACCCACGCCACGTTCGCGTTTGCCGATGACGGACCTGATTTGCGCTTCGTCGATCAACGCACGTTCGGCGGGCTGTCGCTGGTGTCGCTGCTGCCCGACCCTCAGGTGAAGCTGCACACCGTGGCCGAGGGGGTGCGTTCCGCAGGTGAGCATCGTCACGGCATACCGGCCAGCGTGAGTCACATCGCCCCGGACCCCTTGGAGTGCGCCTACGACGAGGCTGCCGTCGTGCGCCGACTCAAAACCCGGCATACCGCCATCAAACGAGCGCTGCTCGATCAAGGATTGGTCAGCGGGATCGGCAACATCTATGCCGACGAGGCGCTATGGCGGGCCGGAGTTCACGGCCGCCGGGAGTGCTCCGCGCTGACCAAACCGGCGTTCATGCGGGTGCTGCGGCACGCCCAGGATGTGATGCGCGCGGCGCTCGACGTGGGTGGCACGAGCTTCGACAGTCTCTATGTGAACGTCAACGGGGCCAGCGGATACTTCGACCGTTCGCTGGACGCCTATGGGCAAGCCGGTAAGCCGTGCGGGCGATGTGGCCGGCCGATCGTGCGCGAGCAGTTCATGAACCGCTCGTCGCATTTCTGTCCGCGCTGTCAGCCGCAGCCGCGGAGCCCGCGGGTATCGACCCGGCGGGCCGGCTGAGTTTCCGGGCCCGCCTTGTGACGGGTGCGCTAAGAGTTAGGAATGCTTCGACCCCCGTGCTGGCCTGCGCCTCGATCTGTTCTGCGGTTGGCGCGGGTTCACCCAACAGGGTGCGGATCTGGGTGTCCTGAACCACGAGCCCGTAGAACATGCAGAACGCTGCTGCAGGGTCGGGCGTATGCAGGGCCCCTGCGGTATGCAGCTCGGACAGATAGGCCTCCATGATCGGTCCGATCCGGTGGCGACCTGAGGTAAGCAGGACCGCTGACAGCTCCGGGGAGGACATCGCGGCACGGTTGAGGGCGATCGAGCCGGGACTGGTGATCAGCGTGAGCAACGCCGCGGCGTAGTGCTGCAGGACTTCTTGGTGCTCTGCGCCCGCTCGAAGGAGGGCCAACGTGCCGGTGACCGAGTTATCCGCGCTGCGTTGGATGAGCGCTTCGTAGATCCCAAACATGTTGCCGAACCAGGCATACAACGTCTGCTTCGAGGCGCGCGCTCGAGCCGCGATGTGGGCGGTGGTGACGGCAGTGTGCCCCCGCTCGATGAGTTCGGCGAGGGCCGCATCGAGGACTTCCTGCGACCGGGCTTCGCGCTCCTGGCTGGGCAACCGTCCAGATCGTCGGCGGGGGGATGCGACCGTCATGTTGACAACAGTACTCAATAGTACGAATATGGCACGACCGCGAACCGTACTCATCAGTACCAATCAGGAGGAATCATGATCAACTCACTCACAACCGTCCGGGTCGCGGGGGTGACCGCTGCGGTGTTTGCGGCGGCGATCTTCGGCTTCTTCTATGCATGGGTGTGCTCCACCATGTGGGGATTGGACGAGGCCGACCCCCGGGTGGCCATCGAGGCGATGCAGGCGATGAACGCCTCGGTGCGCAATGCGACCTTCTTCCCGGCGTTCTTCGGCACACCGCTGGTGATCGCGCTGGCAGCAGGCTTGGCCTGGCGCCACGGGCTCCGACGCAGTGCTGGCTTGTGGGCGAGCGCCGCCGCGGTGTACCTCGCTGGCGGGCTGGTCCTGACGATGATGCTGAACGTCCCGATGAACGAAGCGCTCGCGCTGCAGAGTGTGCCCACAGACATCGACGCTGCCCGCGCCATCTGGACCGACTATTCCGCCGAATGGCAGGTCTACAACATCATCCGCACCGTTGCCAGTGGCATCGCAGTGGCCTTGGTGGCCCTGGGGCTGTTGCATACCGGCCCCTGCAAGGGCGGCGGCGCCGACTACTCGAGCACTAAGACGAGCGGGTCGACAGGCTCGACCACCAGGTCGATGTCGGCGAAGGCCTGAGTGGCGTCGCCGAAGGCTTCGACGCGGTACCGGCCGGGAGGCAACGCGCCAAACGCGAAGGTCCCGTCGGGCCCGGTCAGCGCGGCCACATCGGGCAGGGCACGGGGGCCGGCCGCCAACGCCACCCGGGCGTCAGCGACCGGCTCACCGGTGGCTTTGGTGACCATGCCACGGAGCACCAACAGGCGCTTGGCCGCACCGCCTGGGCCACCGTCTCCCACGCTCAAGCCTTCCAGGCCACGAGGTTGTCGAAGACCGGCTTGGTGATCCTGGTGCCACTGTTGGTCACTGCACCACCATAGGCGTGAATTGCCACGCCATACCTCGAACCGTTGACGATGCGATACACCGCACTCCCGCTCTGGCCGCCAAAGGTGTCAACGTCGTAGTACACGCGACGTGAGCTGGTCGAGGCGACCCGGTTCCAGTGGTACCACTGGGTGCCGGTCGGCTTGTCTCCGGGGTAGCCGGAGATGTTGACCGTGGTGGAGTTCAACGTCGAGTTGGAGTAGGCACCGAAGCCGAACGTGCCGGTGCTGTTTCCGAGCTCGGTGTTCAACAAGATGGCGCCGTAGTCGTAGTCCGGATTGCCGCTGTTGGCCCACCCGGCCACGGTGCGTACCCGTGATGTGGTGGCTGACCCGTAGGGCAAGCTGGCGCCGTTGCGTCCCGGCATGACCTGGACACTGCGGACAAAGCCATCGCGGCCAGCGACACCACTGTTCTTGATGTAGACGACGTGGCCGGCGGTGGCCAAGGTGTGCGGCCCGATGAACCAGCCTGTTCCGATCCATCTGGAGCCGTCGCGGGCGGTGATCAGCAGGGAGGCGTGCGCCCGCCACGGATAACTCGCCGTGCTCTGGATCTGGATCCGGTTGTCCGTCCCGTGCACCGTCTCGGCGCCGACATCGAGCGGGCCGTAGGAGGCTTCGCCGATGGGTCGGAGTCCGGTCAGGTCGGGCGCCACCGCGGCGGCGTCGAAGGATTCGGCAGCGACGGCGGCTACGGCTTCGACCTCGAGCCCGGAAGGAGCGTGTGTCTCCTCGCCGTCGCCCAATGATGGTTCTTCAGTGCCCATGTCCTGGTCGGTCTGCTCGGCCTCGTTGCCGTCTTCGCTGGACACGGCGGTATGCGGGTCGGCCTGTTCGTCAAGGGTCTCGCTGGGGTCGTGCGTCATGATCGTGCTCCTTGATTGCGGCACCCCCGGGGTGAGGGTGCGTCACAGGCGAAGAGGCGGGTCTTCTGGCGGGTGATACCGGGCGGTGTGCGACAGCGGCGGCTACAGTCGGTCGATGCAGTCCGACGGCCAGAGCGAGCGTGCGGTGATCTTCGTCCGAGGCTCTGTGCAGGGGGTGGGTTTCCGCTGGTGGACCCGCAGTCAGGCGCTGCAGCGTGGCTTGGTCGGGTATGCGCGCAACCTGAGCGATGGCCGCGTGGAGGTATGCGCTCAGGGAGCCCGCTGCGACATCTTGGCTCTGGCCGCCGCGTTGGATCCACACGCCGACAGCGCGCGGCGCCCCGGTGTGGTCAGCGGCCTCAGTATCGGGTGGCACCCGCCGCGGGAGGATCTGCACGGATTCGTGGAGCACTAGTGCCGATACACCGCTGTCCGCAACTTTGGTGCGCCGTTGTCGATCTGGTGCTGCGTTGCAACAGCGCACCAGATCGACAGTGCCACACCAGAGTGACCGTCGGCCGCCGTAGCGTGACCCGGACTGGCGCATCAGAGGGGCGCCAGTCACGAGAGAAGACCTGGATCCGTGTGGGGGCGGAGGGTGTGACACGTTGACCGTCGAAATGCCGAGACCGGAGCGCGCGATAACGGCCAACGAGGGTTCAGGCCCCCTGCGGTGTCGGTGGGTAGCGGATTCAGACGATGGTGGCTCTTCTATGCAAGCATCACCTGATGAGCGCTGGAACCTCACCGGAGTACTCCGGTCCCAGAGTCGCGGTGGTGGGGGCCGGCATCGTGGGACTGTGCACGGCATACACCTTGGTGCTGCGCGGGATCGACGTCACCGTCTACGAGCAAGGTGTGCCCGGCAACAGTCAATCGGGCGGGGTGTCGCGCATCTTTCGGCATGCCCACGACGATCCGCGACTCATTGGTGCGGCCATGGAGGCGCGGGCACTCTACGAGCAGTGGGGTCGAAACCTCGGCGTCGACATGGTCTCGGCAGATGGGGCGGTGGCGCTGGGACCGGACGTGCCGGCTCGGCTGAGGCGTATGCAGCAGGCCGGCGTCCGTGCCCGCGAGATCGAAGCAGACACGTTGACAGAGCTGATCCCCGTGCTGGCCCACTACGACGGACCGGCGATGCTGGACGAAGACGGAGGCTCGATCCGCACGAGCGCCACCATTGCCGCGCTCGTGCAGGCCCTCGGCGACCGACTGCTGCATGAGGAGGTCATCAGCCTGAGACTGACCGGCGACTCCGGCGACCGGGTTGAACTCCGCAGCGGGGGGACCACCGAGGTATTCGACACGATCGTGGTGGCCGCGGGGCGCGGCACGCCTCACCTCGTCCGTGGAGTGGGACTTTCGCTGCCGATCAGTCACGGTGCACACGTCAGGTTGACGTTCCGGGTCAGAGGGGACCCGCCAACGCGCCTGGCGACGCTGCAGGACTCCAGCGGCGACTTTGGCGAGAAGGGGGTCTACGCGGCGGCTGTCCCAGGCAACTCAGCATACGGTCTCGGGCTGAGCGACAAGACCGCCGTACGCGAGGACGGCAGCGTGGCTGACCCCGGGGCCCTGAAGAGGCTGGCGGACCGGGCACAGGCATATGTGACTCGCGCCCTACCGGGCCTGGACCCAGACCCGGTCGACGTGCGGCACTGCTGGGTCACCGAACTGCCCTGGGGGCCGGATGGAATGGCCGTATGGCGCAATGGCAGCGTGCTCGTTCCGGTCGGGCACAACCTCTTCAAGCAAGCGCCGAGCCTGGGGCGAAAGCTGGCTGACGCCGTCTGCGGGGCCGAACTAGATCAAAGCCTGATGCCAGGGAGCCGACTGGGAGGAGCAGAGTGAAGACGCGATTCGTCGAGTTGGTTTCCAGTGGGCGAATCCGTCAACACTGTTGCGCCGGTAGGCGGCGGAAAGAGGCAGCAGAAGCTGGTCACGGGCACGAACACGAGCTAGTCGAAACAGACTGATCTCGTGCTGCTGGTCTGGGACGAGAACGCCTGGGAGGACTACCAAACCGCCTGGACACGCCAGAGGCGACCGGAAGGCGACCCTCAGTACGGCCCTGGAGTTAGCGGAGCCACTCTTCGCGTCAGCAGTCGGTACAGGGGCAGCTGCGCGCCCTTCGCCACTGTCAACGACGGCCGGAAACTGACCCCTATCGACGGTCGAATATGGACCCCCTCGGGGTTCGGTTTTGATGTTCTCGACGTTCTTATCGAGGGTCTGGTGGGTGGTGTCGAGCACTGCGGCGAGCTCGACGGCGATGCGGCTGGCGTGTGCTGGGCCGGATGCGTGGGGAGCTCAGAGGGGGTGGCGAACTAGGACCGGTGAAGGCGACCGACCAACGCCACACCGGTGAGCAGAGGAATCGCGGTCCATGGACCCACGGGCACTGCCGAGGCGGCGGAGGCCAGGAGTAGGCAGACGGCCATAGCCACTGCCCATCCTTGGGGGGTGCTCAGCCCAAGGCCATCTGGCCGCCGACGATCGCCGCGGTACGACTCGAGGACGATCCGCAGAGTTGCTCGGGCGCCGAGCCCGGCAACGAGGACGGCTCCTGGGGGTAGACCTGGGATAGTGAGAGCGCCGACGGCGAGCACGAGCGCTCCGGCGGATTCGAACAGCTGGATAGGCGCGAGGGGCACGCCGATCAACTGCGGTGGAAGCCCACCGCAGACATGGGTGGGACCGTAGTGAACCGCCCAGCCAGAGCTTTTCACCTCCCGCCCGTGGCAGCAGCCCGCGAGCAAACAGCCGATTCGACCAACGGCCAGTATGACGAGCAAGGCAGTAACGGTGACGTCGAGCACCGCCAGTGGCCGACCTACCCATATCCCGACAGCTCCGGCAACAACCAGCACGACCAGCTCGTGCTCGTGCCAGACCCAGTCTGACGAGCCGCGGTAGGCACGGAAGATCATCACTAGGAGTGAACCAACTGCACCGAAGGTCCCCACCGCAAGCGCAGTCCAGGGCGAGGCACCCAGTCGGACTGACTGAGCGATGCCGATCAGGACACCAAGACCAACACCGCCGAGCGCCAGGACCCGGAAGATCGGCACGGAGGTCGGGCCGATCCGCAGATTCGGACCCGGCAACCTACGAATGCCAGCACCTTGGTCCCGGGCGGAAAAGATCGTTGTCATGACACCGTCAGCCCAGCGAGTTGGTCGGCGAGATCCGGATTGGCGAGGACGAACCGGATGTGCATGGTTACGTGCCCGGCACTCGGCACTTGGATCCGGTCAAGGCGTGTGTCCGCCGGTAGGCGACTGAGGGCGCCTAGTCCTGCAGCTACTAACAGAGATCTGATCGCCGCGGCCGCACCCGGTGGCAGCGGCGACGCGGGTAGTCGGTAGCGTGCGACCACATCGTCCACTGAGCGCATTGCACCCAAGGCCAAGGTGACCGTGTCAGTCGCACCGAAGTGCGAGGCGCGCTGCTCAAGACCTGCATCGCTACGCAGGTCGTTCTCGGAGATACCGGCTCCGCTTCCAACGGTCGTTGGTGGGCCGTCGTCATCCCCGGATCGCACGGAGGTGTAGGTGGTCCGACCGGTGATCGTGCGCAGTTCCTCGGCGCTCTGCGGTTCTCCGGTGATGGGATCGCGGACCAGCCCGGCACCGCCAAAGACGCCGCGCAGCACGTTCGCCGAAATGACCGGTGCCGCGTTCTTGCCCCTGGCGTTGTTGAGCGCATGGATAAGTTCGTGGCCGACCGTCATCGACGGATCGAGACGGATGATCCGTAAATTGCCGGGTGTGCCGCCCAAACTGACCTGGTTTCGCGCGAGTTCAGGATTGAGGGTGATTGTTGATCCCGACCCCGCGCGACGTCCGTCGGCGGGCGAACCTCTCGCCGCCTCAGGATCGGTGGCTTCGGTGGTGTGCTCCGTTCCGCTCCGCAGGTTGACAGTTTGCCCCGTGGCGAGCAACTCGGTGATCAGCCGGAAGCCGGTCCGCTGTCCCAACAGACTGTCCATGCTCGATCGAACGAAGTCGACGAACTCGACCTGGGCTTTGTCCACCCGGATATTAGTCGTGCCGCCCATGATCAGTTCGAGAACGCGGTCCCTGTAGGCCGTCCGGAAGCCGGGATCGCTCCGTCCATTGAGTTCGACAACCGCATTGAAGTCCTTGCGCCGAATCGCTGCCTCCCAGGCCACGGCATCGGCATGCAGCGCATCTGCCGAGGAGCTGGCCTCACCGAGCCGGCGAATCTGTTCCTCAGTCGCGGGTCGGAGCATCGCCTCCAGTCGCTCGGGGCTGCCCGCGGCCCGAAAGGCGTCCAGTCGCTCCCTCTCCGGATCGCTGCAGCCCGAACAGCGCCGCAGCGACAACGCCGAGCGCAGTTGGATGAGCATTCCGCCGCTCTTCGCCGGGCCGGCAACGAAGGCGACGGCTGCCCGATCCGCCTCAGCCTCAAGTGCCCCCTCGGATGCGTTTGCGGCTGCAGACTCGCGCTGCTGCACCACATGGGCGACTTCGTGGGCCAACAAGCCATCACCGGTGGCTGTACCGGGACGGTAACAGGCGGGGTCGATGACGATCTGCGATCCTACGGTGAACGCGGAGGCGCCCTCGCGTGCCGTCGCCCCGCTATCCAGGTTCACCCGGACATCCGACAGGTCCTCGCCCAGTCCGGCCTCCATCCTGGAGCGAGAGCCGGCATCTAGCGGTTGTCCCAGTGGTCCGACGTACCGAGCCTTTCGTCTGCCCTCACTGACCATCCTCACCACCGCTGCGTTACCAGCCGTCCGCTGTAGATACGCCAACGGCACGGGGTCGGTGCCCTGCCCGCCCCTGATCGGCGAGTCTTGGAAGAAGCATGGGGGCCCGGCGGACATCCGGCTCCCATGCCGTGACGGGGGAACCGAGTTGCTGCCGCCTTCAGTATGCCTGTCTGTCTGACGTTCAGGCACCATCTCCCGAGTCTGAGGCTGGACCGCAATTCCCAACCGGACGAGAAGGGACGCACTTGGTGCAACGCGAAGTGCCCGTAAGGGTCAACCAGGCCGCTGCGATCAGGCGCACCTGACGCTGGCGGATTCTGCGCGATGCTCACGGAAGTCAGGAATTATCCTCGACCTTCGTGCGATCTGACGGTGCAAGCTTGTCATGTGTAGGTGATTCACTGCCCTTCGCCTGCCGGGAGAGTTCGGCCCTGCTGATTGCCCGGATGCCCGGGAACAGGCTGGCGGCTCCGGAGGAAACATCCGGCGGTCGAAGCCCCGCATCCAAGTCTTACCGGGAGCGAGCGAGCGGTCTGGGGCTGCGGTCTTGACCGTGCTGATTAGCCGCACGGTTGTTCATCAGCACCTGGCAGAGGGATCGCTGATGCCGCGAACTGTTGTCTGGGAGCCGCTGATGCTGGTCAGGGCGAACCTGACTCGGCTAGGGCGTCCCGTCACCTGACTGACGCGACCGCGCGGCCAGAGAATCCCTCAGGTATGAGGGCTAGGGCCTGATCCGGATCCTCGTTGAAATGTCCAGTTCTGCAGCGCCATCGACACGGACCCGTCCCAGGGGTGCCCTGCAGGACGGGCCGAGGCCGCCTCACAGACCACCCGTCTCACCCGGCCGGGACTGCGTTTCGCCGACCATTCTTTACACGACCAGGCGACGCTCACGGTCGACCCCGCAGGTAGTTTCACCCGAGTCGTGTCCTGCGGTCAACTCAGACGCCGACGCCAGGAGCACCAGATCAACCCGGAATCACCGCCCCGGCTAGGTATCGTGAGGCCGCAACGTGGTGCCAGGCCCCACACACCCGCCCCGAGGGGAGCCGCTCAACCGTGTACGTCAAGAGCGTGACACTGCGCGGATTCAAGTCATTCGCCTCGGCTACGACGCTGCGTCTTGAGCCCGGCATCACCTGCATTGTCGGCCCCAACGGCTCGGGCAAGTCCAATGTGGTGGACGCGTTGGCGTGGGTGATGGGGGAGCAGGGCGCTAAGAGCCTGCGCGGCGGAAAGATGGAGGACGTCGTCTTCGCCGGCACCCACGGCCGGCCGCCGCTGGGCCGGGCCGAGGTGTCCATGACGATCGACAACACCGACGGCGTCTTGCCGATCGACTACAGCGAGGTCACGTTGACCCGCACGATGTTCCGCAGCGGAGGGTCTGACTACGCCATCAACGGCACGTCTTGTCGGTTACTCGACGTGCAGGAACTGCTCTCCGACTCCGGCATCGGCCGGGAGATGCACGTCATCGTCGGGCAAGGGCAACTCGACCAGGTGCTGCGTGCGACGCCGGAAGAGCGACGGGGCTTCATCGAAGAGGCCGCCGGGGTGTTGAAGCATCGCAAACGTAAAGAACGGGCGCTGCGCAAACTGGACACGATGGAAGCCAACCTGACCAGGTTGGCCGATCTAATGACCGAGATCCGCCGGCAACTAGGACCGCTGGGACGTCAAGCGCAGACCGCGCGTCGGGCGGTCGGCATCCAGGCTGAGGTCCGTGACGCCCGACTACGCATCCTTGCCGACGATCTCGCCGCGGCCACGACGGCTTTGGACGATGACGTGGCCACCGAGGCGGCGCTGCTGCAGCGCCGCGCCGAGTGTGAGCGGGCCTTGGCGCAGGTCAACGAGATGGTTGCCGCCACAGAGCGGGACAGCGCCGAGGCTGCGCCCGCGGTCTTGGCGGCACAGGAGACGCACTATGCCGCTGCCGCGTTGATCGAACGCGTCAAAGCCACGCATCAAGTGGCCGCTGAGCGAGTGCGCTTGATGCGGCAAGAGGCCCAGGCCGCGAGCGCCACGGCCTCCGATGGTCGCGACCCCGAACGGCTGAAGGCAACCGCTGACGCGGTCCGCGGGGAGTTGGAGCTGTTGCAGGAACGCGAAGCTTCGGCAGCAACCGCCTTGGCCGAGGCACAGGTGGCCCGCGAGGCAGCCGAGCAGGCGCACGCGGCGGCGG
>JBARZG010000050.1:0-28147 GCA_049649785.1 Ornithinimicrobium sp.
CCCTCAGGTCAGCGCCGCCGTTTACAAAAAACCCGATAACAGTTACTAGGACACCGTTCGCCGTCAAGAAAAACGTGTTAACTGCCTGTCGGCGACCTACTAGAGATTCGGAACTTTCGACCATCAACTTGTAAAGGTCGAAAGCGAAAGACCGATCGTCGGCAGCAATATTGCCGGACGGGAATAGCGTTTCCTCAAACTCGGGGATGGCTTCCGGTTTCTTGTGCCACTTTCCTGATAGCAGTCGCATACTGGTCATCCTCTCGGGCGACATCCCTACTCAATTCCTTGAATGGAACCATCGACTCGTGGATTTCTCCTCGATCACTCATCCACGCGACCCAGGCATTATGGACATCAGCAGGAGTGGTCTCCTCTCCCAGACCGAGAAGGAGGACCGCGTACATCCGAAACAATGATGTGGTGTCAGTCTGTGGTATTCTCGAAGGTGGAATTTCGTCTTCTATTGCTTTCGCGAGGTCATCGAGGTAGGTCGTTTTTAGCCCCACGTGCCGAGAGCCTTCACGATCGCGGAGAAGTCCCATCTAACAATACTTCGGCCCTGAAGCCCAGTGGGCACCGTGTGCGTTGAGTCCTTGTTAATCTGGATGCCGAAGATCACATGACCTTGGCGAAGCGTCTCCGCAATTTCCCACTTTACGGCTTCGGACTTATGAGTGGTCTTGCCAATCAGAACAATCGTGCCTCTGGTCTTGCCGATTCGTTCCTTGCAGTACGTCTTCCACGAGGTGTCCCACGGATTCTTGACCGAATAGTCCACAAATTCGATAGTGTTGTTCTTCGCTTTCGCGTGCTGCGCAAGGAAATTGCGCGCCCACTTATCTTCCATCTCGAAACTAATAAATGCTCTCGGCGCCATTCTAGATTCCTACTCTCGTTGACCGTGGAAGCCGAACATACTGCGTACCGCCCTCACCGGAGGCCGACACGCCCATGTCGCGGACCTAGCCGAACAGAGATCGAGGGAGCTTGGCGGGCTTGGGGACTGAAGCAGTGGATCCGCTTCATGTTGGGTCAGTTGACTGCTATCACTGAGTATGACAAGCACTAGCACAGTAGAAGCAACCGTTCGCCTTCGAGTAGTGCTGCTTAGCTTGCCTGACCGCGCTGGCGCAGGACGCATGTGAACCTAACGCAAGACGGTTCGACGCGTCAGGCAAGCAGCCGAGCCGGCTAGACGTATCGTGGACTTCGTGATCGCCGTTGGCTTGGGCGTTCTTGTTCACGCAGTAGTAAGCCATTGAAGAACCTCTGCTCGGAAGTGCGGAGTTTAACCACCCGGCTGGGCTTCGGCCACTCTAAACTCGTCTACCTCGATCACGTCGCCTACCGCGACCTTCTGTCGCAAATCGAGAGCATACCGTGTTGTAGAGGCGTCGGGTCATCACGCGAAGGAACCTGAATCAAGACTCGCACGACGGGGTCCGACCGCAGTCACTGCGATGAGATTTGATCCCAGTGGCCAGCCGTACAGGGAGTCTAGGATTGACTTTCTCCGGCACAGTACGCCTGGAGGGCCGACCTTTCTGTACGATCTCGCGGGCATCGGTGCGGATTTGCTAGTTCAGGTTCGCGACAAGATGGCTTTGGCGCTGCCCTGGGGTGAGTGCCGTTCGGTGTCGACAACGAAGTTGCACTGCTTAACACCCATCAGCGGGGTCGTGTCGTATGCAGCCATCCGGGCTTCCAGGTTTTCATCTTTCCGCGCTATAAGTCGCCGCAGAGTCTCAGTCCGACCGCATAGGAGCGAAACAACGAAAAAGGAGTTTGGGAAACGGTTCGTCGTTGCCCGCACTGCCTCAGGTTGACCGACATGTAAAACGGGTACTGAGCATTGCAGTGCCCTGTATAGATCCCGGTCGTTCACAGCATATGTTGCGCCGTAGTTCTCGTTTTCCCAAACAATTTCACCCCTCTCCCGCATATTCGCAAGTTCTTGGGCACTTGTCATGCGATACCCATTGGTGCGACCCGCGCCATGTTTCACTCGTTTGAATAGTCGGATTCGTGAGTCAAGGTCTGTCAACGCGGATGTGATGCTTGACTTCCCGGAGGCTGGCGCTCCATACAGAATGATTCCGTGCTTCATAGTTTCGCTTCAGCCAGGGCCGACACAAAGAGCGCCACCTGATTTTGCAGCGGTTCCGCTGACGCTGAGTTGTCGATCACGCTGTGCGGCTCAGCGGGTCGCAGGTCTAGGTTTAAGGATTCGCTATACGTTTGCCAATGGTCGAGTTTGATACTGTCCCTCGCCGCCCCGCGCTGCCTCAAGTACGTGTGCATGCTTTCTAAGTCGCAATTGATCCAGACTGCACGGACGGTGGCCCCGTGGCGCTCGAACTGTGCCCGCGTGCGCGCCATCCATACCGGGTCCGGGAGTTCCCCGAGGAAGGGCGCTGTAGTGATGACGCTTACGCCGCACTCAATATTCTCCGTGGCAGCGGCCATGAGCCCTTCGTATTCGCGGGGACGAATCCTCTCCACGTAGGTGGGCGATTCGCGGTCGTGGGTTGGCCTATCGAGAACTTGTAGAGCCATTTCAACTACCGGCCTTGTAGCAGTGTCCTTGTCAAGAATCGCCCACCCTGTTGCCCTTGCAAGGATGCGGCCAAACTCGGTTTTGCCGCATCCGGCGTACCCACCCACGATGATCAGGTGCGGAGTGGCAATTCGAGCGCTGGCGGAGCTGAGTCCGGATGGGTTGTTCACCACACGACCAGATCTAGCCTTGGTCACGACTAGCCCTTCGTCGACCAAGATCTGCATAGCCTCGTTTGCGGTGAACACGCTGACGTCGAACTGGTTCGCTAGTTCGCGCGTGGAGGGTAAAGCCTCCCGATCTCGGAGTACGCCCGCTTCGATCTGTGTGCGTACGTGTCGCGCGATCCGTTGGTGCAGCGACCCGTTGCGGGACGGGCGGGTGTCAGGCATCCGTTGCTTCCTTCCGGGCCTCTAGGCGCGTGCACCTATGAGTTGTTTGGTCCTCACCAGCCTAGATCAGACGCCGCGCCGCGATTGCCAAACAGTTGACAGTTTTAGCCTTTCAGTTGTTAGATACAGGTATCGGCCGCACTCGGCGACCGATACCGCGGAGGCGGACGGCTAGCAGGAGGCAGGATCATGGCTATTGCGAAGAGGTTGCAGGTTCGGCACGAGGACGTGTTCGCGCACGGGGCGTTTGTGGTGTCGGACGTGTCGCAGGTGTTGGATTTCGATGCCAGCACTCGGGAGAACAAGGTGCAGGCGCGGGATAAGGACAACGGGTTGCCGTTGTGGCAGGTCGAGGTGTTGGACGTGGACCCGGAGGCGAACAAGAAGGGCAGGACTGTCACGGTGAAGTTCGCGGCGAAGGTGCAACCGGTCCCCCCGGAAGCACATGCGGATTTGCCGTTGCGCCCGGTGGAGTTCGATGGGTTGAGTGCGTTGCCGTATGTGGATACGAACGGCAATTTCAGCCGGATTGCGTGGTCGTTCCGGGCGGAGGGCATGCGTTCCCCCGCTGGTGCTGGCCCGGCTGGTGTGAAGTCGGGTCCCGGTGATGCTGGGAAGGCCGCCTGATGTCCACCACTGCCGGGACCGCTCGTCACGTTGGCGGGTTGTCGTGGGATTTCACCCGGTGGACGTTCCGGCACTGGTTCGGGTTGGCTTTCGGGTTGGCGGTTGTGCCCGCGTTGTGGGTCATTCTCGAACGGCCCGACCTGGCGGTGTTGGTGGCGGTGGTGTGGTGGGTCGTCCCGGGGTTGGTGTGCACGGTGTGGGCACGGTTCTGGCCGTTTTCCTGGCACCGGCTGGTCGCTGGGCCGTTGCAACGGTGGGGGTGGCGTAAATGGGCACGGGACAACTGGGCTGACATCGCCCGTCAGTGCGACCTATCCACGTCGTATGAGGTGAGTGTGCGGAACTGGTGGAACGGCACCACGAGTCAGCAGACGCGGTGGAAGTCCCCGCGATTGCGGAAGGTCAGCACCAGTGACTATGTGATGGATCTGGCTGTGGACGCTCGTCGTGGTCAGACGTCTAGGGATATCACCGCCCAAGCCGAAGCCATCGGCGCAGCTGCGAACGCGGTCAGCGCTACCGGGCGCAAGCAGTCGCCGTCGCGGGCGGTGATCAGTGTGGTGATGGTCGACAACTTGACCGGTGAAGTCGCCTCCCCCGAGCCCGTACCCGGCAAACACGGTGCGGTGGTGGTGGGCCGGTATGCATCGGGGTTGCCGGTAGCGTGGGACCCGCTGCGATGTCTGTCGATGGCCATCCAGGGCATGACCCGCTCCGGGAAGTCCGCGCTGTGCTACGGCTACCTCGGCGCCGTCGCGCACCGCCCCGACGTGATCGTGTGCGGCATCGACAAAACAGGGGTGTTGCTGACCCCGTTCGCCAACGGCCGGGGCGCGTCGTGGACGGTCACGTCAGCCAAAGACGGACCCAAAGTCGCTGCCGTGCTGGATTCGATCGTGGACTTCACGAACGACCGCATCGAAGGGTTCCTCGCACGCGGCAAAGACAAACTGAACACGTTTGACGCGGCCACCCCTGTGGTGTTGGTGGTGTTAGAGGAATACCCCGGCCTGATCAAGCAACTCAGGAAACAAGACAGCGCCGAAGGCCGCGCCGTGAAAGACCGGGTCGCGCCCAAGGTCGAAGCAGCAGTAGGGATTATCGCTGCCGAAGGCGCTAAAGCCGGAGTCGTGACCATGGTGCTGGCCCAACGGATGTCCAGTGAGTCCATCGACACCGACACCCGGGCCAACCTGCCGATCCGGGCGACGTTGCGGGTGGACAAGTTGGACGCGGTGCGGATGCTGCACGACAAGGCCGAAACCGAGCAAGTCGAAGACGTGTTGGAAGCCTCCGCGGGGCGGGTGCTGTACCAGGCACCCAACGTCCCGCTGCAACAGTTCCAAGCCAGCAGCACCGACTACGAGACGTACACCGCACGGGTAGCCCGCGGCCTCAAAGAAGTCCCGGTGGCTGGGGCGTTCCGGACCCCGCCCGTCGAAGTGCCCCAACCCGCCGAACCGAGCGGTAAAGGCAAGAGCAAAAGCGGGGCGCCGTCATGACCCTGCAACGAACCGGGAATGGTTGGATACCAGCGTGGCAACGCGACTCCGCCTGTTTGAGCACACCGGAGTTGCCGTGGGCAGGTGAGCGGCCCAGTGACGTCGACCAGTACCAGATGGCGCAGGTTTGCGCCGGGTGCCCCGTCATCGCCGAGTGCGCCGCGTTGGCTGACCTAACGAAGGCTGATGCAGGGTTTTGGGCCGGGCACGACCGCACCCCACCGCGGGCAACACCGCGCCCAGCGGACATGCCCTGGCTCGATGCCACGACGGGACACACCGCGATGGCGAAGTCTCGTCGCAGGCGGTCGGTGCGCCCCGTCCCGGTCGAACAGCTGCAACTGGGCATCACCGTCGGCGCGGGCGCGGCATGAGCGCGGGCAAGACCAACGGTGAAGTCGACGTCGCCTTCCCTGGTTACGGGGAAGCGTCACCGTTGGTCTTGCCCGTGGACCTGTCCCAAAAGGTCACCGATGACATTACCCGGCGCATGCTGTCCCCACACTTCGAGGACTGGGCTGACGCGGCCTCCAAAGTCGGGCACTGCGCCAAACCCATCCGGCTCCGTGGGTGCACCACCCGCTACGACACCACCACCGGTGAAGTACTCAGCAGTTACAGCTCTTCGGACGAAGCCCTAGGGGTCACCTATGTGCGGTGCGGGAACCGGCGCGAACAACAATGCCCCTCCTGTTCACGCATCTACGCACGAGACACGTTCGAAATGATCCGTGCCGGAGTCACCGGAGGAAAAACCGTCCCTGCCACAGTGGGTGACAACCCCTTGGTGTTTGCCACCCTCACCGCCCCATCGTTCGGCCACGTCCACGGCACACGTTCCAACGGTGGCCGATGTAGGCCGCGAGATACAGCCAGGTGGTGTGAACACGGCAAGTCCGTTGCGTGCTTCACCGCACACTCTGACGATGACCCGGTCGTCGGCTCTCCGATCTGCGGTGACTGTTACGACTACGACGCCCATTTGGTGTGGCAGTGGTGGGCACCGGAGTTGTGGCGACGGTTCACCATCACCCTGCGCCGACAGGTCGCTCACCACCTCGGGGTCAGTGATAGCCGGCTGCCATCCGTGGCGGTGGTGCAGTACGCCAAAGTGGCCGAGCAGCAACGGCGCGGTGTGATCCACTTCCACGCCCTGATCCGCCTCGACGGACCCAAAAGCTCCGAAGGATTCGCCCCCGCACCAAGTAGTCTGGATGGCGCTACACTCTCCCGGTTGATCGCCGCAGCGGCTAGTGCCGTGACCTACACCGCTGCGGCGATCACAGACACCGACACCCCCCGCGTCCTGCGCTTCGGGACCCAACTCGACGCCCGCCCCGTCACAGCCCGCCGTCGTAACGGCCTGGACAGTGACGTGTTGTCGGCGGAGCAAGTCGCTGGCTATCTGGCGAAGTACGCCACCAAAGCCGCCACCGACATTCACGGGTCACAATCTACGGCTCACCTGATCCGATTGCGTTCCGTTGCCCGGGACCTGGCCGACATCGCCGATATCAACGGGGACTACGCGTTGCTGGGCAAGTGGGTTCATATGCTCGGCTTCCGCGGGCACTTCTCGTCCAAGTCGCGCCGGTACTCCGTGACCCTGGGCCAGTTGCGCCGGGCTCGGGCACGTTTCGCCCGGATCACCGCCCAAGCCGAACGTGACGGCACACCGGTAGACGTAGCCGACCTCGAAGCACGGCTGATGGCCGACGACGACCAGGAAACCACGCTCGTCGTGGGCCAGTGGTCCTACGCCGGGTCCGGGTGGGACAACGACGGCGACACCGCCCTAGCCCTGGCAGCAGCTGCACGCGCCAAGGAATACGACCAGTGGAGGGCCAAGAACTGTCCGCGTAAGCAAGATCTGATGAAACGGTGAGGTAGATGGATGAGCGGTTGTTGTATCGGGTCCGTGATGTGGCCGAGGTGCTGAGTTTGAGTCGGACAAAGACGTACGAATTGGTCCGGTCTGGGGTGCTGCCTTCGGTGAAGATTGATGGGGCTCGTCGTGTTCGAGGGTCTGACGTGGTGGCGTATGTCGATGGTCTGCGTGTCATCCGCTTGGGCTGTGGCGCAGGTGACGCGGCGTGAGTACGGGTGAGGATCAGCGCGATCCGCCTCGCTTGCGCAATGGTGTTATTCGTCGCGGTGATACGTGGTCCTACGTCATCCGCGTGACAAGTGCGGGCGGGGTCAGCAAACCTCGGTGGGTCGGTGGTTTCGCGACTGAAACGGCGGCCAAGGCGGCTCGCGACACTGCCCGGGTGGCTGCTGCTCGGGGAGAGTTCGTGGATCGTTCGCAGATCACGGTGGATACGTACTTGACTCAATGGCTGGCCGCTCACGCCGTTGAGGTCAAGCCTAAGACTCACGAGGACTACCGCCGGATGGTACGTACGTACGTGTGTCCGCACATTGGGTCGGTGCCGTTGCAAAGTGTTCGGCCGTCCACGCTGAGCGGGCTTTATGCGTTGTTGCTCGCCCGCGGTGGTCGCGATGGTGGGGCACTATCCGTTCGCACGGTGACGTATGTGCACGCGGTGCTGCGCAAGGCGCTGAATGATGCGGTGTGGACGGATCAACTGCTGGCGTCCAATCCTGCTCTGCGGGCGAAGCGCCCTCGGGTTGATGCTGTCAGGCCGGTCGTCGATGGCGTGTGGACGGCGGAGCAACTGCGGGCTTTCCTCGATGCCGCGCGTGCCGAGCGTCTGCACACGTTTTTGCACCTTGCGGCCTACATCGGCGCACGGCGGGGAGAGCTGCTTTATCTGCGGTGGCAGGACGTGCATTTGGACGACGAAGAGGCTTACGTCTTTGTGCGCGGGTCTGTATCGATTGTGGCGGGCAAGCGCGTTGAGGGCAGCACCAAGACCGGACGTGCTCGTGTGGTGGGCATCGACGCGGAGACAGTTGCGGAGTTGCGGTCGTGGCGAGAGCGGCAGAACAGGGAGCGCAGGGTGGCCGATGGTTCTTGGAAAGGTGATGACCACGTGTTTTTGACCGAACTCGGATCGCAGCTGCCTGCCGATGGTGCCGCTTCTGCGATGCACCGCACGATCGATCGGTACAACGCGTCGAGCCCAGACGACGCCGCACCGTTGCAGCGCATTCGATTGCATGATCTTCGGCACACTCACGCGACACTGCTACTCAAAGCCGGCGTCCCCGTGCACGTAGTCGCCGCTCGGTTGGGGCATGTAGACCCGGCGATCACACTGCGGGTTTATGCCCACGTGATGCGCGACCAGGCATCTGGCGTGGCGGGAATATTCGCGGATGCTGTGCGTGGAGGGAGCCCAAATGCCGGTTGGTGTTAGCAGAGGCGTTAGCACGGGACCGAGTTCCCATGCGCGGCGATTTGGGTGGTCGCGGGCTGACCTGCGCGGATGTGCTCCCCGGGTAGGAATCGAACCTACGTCGCTTGTCCTGATTCAAAGTCAGGCGGCCCCTACCAGCAGAGCAACCGGGGAAGACTCCCGGCGAGCCGGGAAGCGAGACAACTCTAGGCCAGCCCAGCCCCAAGGCACAGCCGGGGCAATTCTCTGGCCTTGGGGAGATCACCCGGTCGCCCGCGAACGTCAGCCAAGCAGGTGAAGTGCGCATGCAGTTTGGTCATCAGCATCGGCGGCTCCTCGTCCCTAACTCGCCAGGGCTCAAGTGCCGGGCCTCAACCTCAGCGACTCAACTCGCCAACGCCTCAACCACGATTCAACTCGCCAGCGCCTCACCACGACTCAACCCATCAGCGACTCGACTCGCCAGCGCCTCAACCACGACGCAACCCATCAGCGACTCAACTCGTCAGCGCTTCAACTCGCCAGCATCACCCTCAAGCGCACAAGGCTGAGTTCGGTCAGACCGGCAACGACTTGGCATGATGTCAGATGTGAGTTCTTCACCAGCCAAGATTGGCAGCGGCTCTCGGCACCGGATGACGGGTGCCCAGCGCCGCGAGCAGTTGATTGCGATCGGGCGCAGGCTGTTTGCGGAGAAGGGCTTCGAGGGTACAACCGTCGAGGAGATCGCAGCATCAGCTGAAGTATCCAAGCCGGTGATCTACGAACACTTCGGCGGCAAAGAGGGCCTCTATGCGGTGGTTGTCGACCGTGAGATTCAAAAGCTTCTGTCCTCGATCACGGAGGCGTTGAGTGCCCCGTTGCATTCGCGGGCACTGCTCGAGCGTGCTGCCCTGGCGCTCCTCGACTACATCGAGAGCTCGACCGACGGCTTTCGTATCCTGGTGCGCGACTCCCCACCGGGACAGGCCACTGGATCGTTCGCGAGTTTGATCAGCGATGTCGCTTCCCAGGTCGAACACATCCTGGCCGCTGAGTTCAAGCGGCAGGAGCTGGACCCCAAGACCGCCGGTCTCTACGCTCAGATGCTCGTCGGGATGGTCGCGATTCCTGGTGGTTGGTGGCTGGATTCGCGGAAGTTCAAGAAGGATGACGTGGCCGCTCACCTGGTGAATCTGGCCTGGAACGGCCTGGCGGGCATGGAGCCCAAGCCCGCGTTGCGGACCCAGCCCAAGCCCTGAACTGCCCAGACTTCGGTAGCCGGGAACTCGGCATACCAGAGTTTTCGCACCCACGCCCAAAAGCACCTGAGCAGTTCCCTCTGGTGCGCTGTTGTCGATCTGGTGCTCCCATGCAGCGCAGCACCAGATCGACACGGGCGCACCAGAGTTATCCACAGGGGCACCACCGCTCATCGCGGGAGTCGGCAGAGTGCTACCCATGTCTGATCCGATCGCCCGACCGTCGCTCGCCGGTGTGTTCACGCGCTCCGATGCGCTGAAACTAGGGCACAGCGACCAAGAACTGCAGCGATGGGTGGGGCAGCGCACGGTACGGCGACTGCGCCGAGGTGTCTTCGGCTCAGGGCAGGAACCGGAGTATGCCGACCAGCGGCTCGTCGAGCGGGGCCGGGGGCTGGCCATGCATCACGGGGGCAATATCGCCATCAGCCACCACGCAGCGTTGGCCTTTCACGGTATAGCTCTGCATGCCGTGCCACTGGGTGTCTTGCATGCGGTCAGGTTGGGTGGTGCCCCCCGGTCGGGCTCGCAACTGGTGATCGCTCGGCCGCGCCGCCCGCCACCAACCGTGGAGGTGCACGGGGTATTGGTCGTGAAGCCTGAAGTCGCGATCGTGCAGGTTGCCTGCGCGTTTGGCTTCGTCGCCGGCCTCGTGGCAGCTGACTCGGCCCTGCATCGAGACAAGGCAACTGCGCAAAGCCTGTGCGAAGAAATTGAACGGACCGGAGCCATGCCTGGCATTGCAGCAGCGCGAGAGATGAGCAAGCGTTGCCGCGAAGGAGCCGAGTCGCCAGGTGAGACGCTGCTTCGCCTGGCTATCGAACAAGCCGGGTTCGATGTCGAACTCCAATGCCCGGTCGGCGAATCCGGCCGAGAGCCCTTCGCATTTGCGGACATGCGTATCGCAGGCACTCGAAGCCTGTGGGAGTTCGACGGGGCAGTGAAGTACGAGGGCGCCGAGGGCAAGCAAGCGCTGGTGGCCGAGAAGGTCCGCGAAGATAGAATCCGGGACTTGGGTTGGGGCCTACAACGCGTGATTTGGCGCGATCTTGGAGCGCCCGATCGATTGCAGAAGAGAATCCGCGTAGAGGCGGAGCGACTTCGCATCCCATCGAAGCTGTGCCCATGACGCGGGTAGCCCCTGGTCGCCCAAAGGCCAGAACCGGGGTACATCCAGCACATGAGTATGTCTAGTGCGCGTTAGGGGTTCGGCCGGGGCTAGGAAGCAGAAAAACTAGGAGTCGGAGAGTTCGGCGGCCTCGAGCCACTGTTCCTCAAGGTCGACCCGGCGGGTATGCAGCGTGTCCAGTTCGGATGACAGGGCCACCATCGCCTGCGCATCGGTGGCCGCGGCCACCATTCGGTCATGGACACCCTGTTCCTGGCGATCGATGCTCGCCAATTGGCGCTCAAGTCGCTCAGCTGCTTTTCGTGCCCCCCGACTCGTCGCAGAGGAAGGACTCGGCGTCGATCCAGCGGAGGTGTATGCCGATTCAGCGGGGGTAGATGAGGAGCCGAGGCGAGATGGTGACGCAGGGGTCGTAGGCGTCGCTCGTCCGCCTGAGCCCGTGCCTGCCTCGACGTTGCTTGTACCGCCCGTGACTGCCCCGGCATTCGGTGAACCCCCCGTGCCCCGCGCACCATGGCCTGCCCCGGAATTGCGGGAACCACCCTCGCCTGCACCGCCCTTGGCTGCCCCAGCATTGCGGGGACCACGCTCGCCTGCGGCGCCCTTGGCTGCCCCAGCATTGCGGGAACCACCCCTGCCTGCACCACTACGACCCGAGGGTCCGCGAGTGGTCGCACCCTTGCCTGACATCGATGCGCCGGGCTTCGACTTCGAGGTCGCCGACAGGGCTCCGCGGCGAAGTTCGAGGTATTGCTCGACTCCACCAGGCAGATCACGCAGCGAACCATCACCCAGCATCGCCATCTGCCGATCAGTCATCCGCTCCAGCAAATAGCGATCATGCGAAACCACCAGCAGTGTGCCGGCCCACCCATCGAGCACATCTTCCATTGACGTCAGGGTCTCGATGTCCAGGTCATTGGTGGGTTCATCCAGCATCAAGACATTCGGTTCATCCATCAGCAGCCGCACGAATTGCAATCGCCGCCGCTCCCCTCCGGACAACTCCGAGACCCGGGACTGCTGCCGCCCTCCGCTGAAGCCTAACCGGGTGGCTAACTGCGAGGCCGAAACCTCCTTGCCGCCGATCGTGGTGAACGACCGCACCCGCGTGATGGCATCAATCACGCTCATCCCGGCCAGCGCGTTCAGTTCGTTGAGGTCTTGAGAGAGCGCGGCGATCTGCACTGTTTTGCCGGTCTTGAGCTTCCCTTCGCGGAGCAGCACGTGCCCGCGCAACACCGACAGCAGCGTCGACTTCCCCGCCCCGTTGATCCCGACGATGCCGTGCCGGTCCCCTGGGCCGATTCGCCACGTGACCGCGTCCAGAATGCTCCGGCCGCCGAGCTCGATCGAGGCGTTGACAAGGTCGAAGACGTCCTTGCCGAGCCGGGTGGTCGCAAAACGCACCAACTCGACAGTGTCGCGAGCTGGCGGCTCGGCAGCGATCAACGCCGTGGCCGCATCGATCCGAAACTTCGGTTTGCTGGTCCGAGCCGGCGGCCCTCGACGCAGCCACGCCAACTCCTTGCGCATCAGGTTGGCCCGCCGTTCCGCGGTGACCTTGGCCATCCGGTCCCGCTCTGCTCGGGCTAGCACGTATGCCGCATACCCGCCCTCATACGAGTTCACCGCCCCCTCGGTGACCTCCAGGGTGTGGGTCGGCACCTCGTCGAGGAACCACCGGTCATGCGTGACGACGACCAGGGACTTGTCAGCACGCGCACTCGCGCCTCGACCCCCCGCGAGGTATGCCGCCAGCCAGGCGACCCCTTCAACGTCTAGATGGTTCGTGGGCTCATCCAGCAGCAACACGTCGGGGTCAGCGATCAGGACCCGGGCCAGCGCGAGACGTCGCCGCTCGCCACCGGACATGGTCTGCACCGATCCGTCCCATCCGCCAAACGCGGTGGCGTCCAGGTCTCCGAGCAGCCCGTTGATGACTTCCCTGGTCCCGGCATCGCCGGCCCACTCGTGGACCGCCAATCCGTCCAACACGACATCGGCGACGGTGGCTCCTGCGGGCAGATCATCGCTTTGGTCCAGCATCGCGATGGTGACACCGGCCGTGCGGACCACCCGCCCGGAGTCCACGGCCTGGGCACCGCTGAGTACCCGCAAGAGGGTGGACTTACCTCCCCCGTTGCGGCCGACGACGCCAACACGCTCACCGGCCGACAAGCCAAGCGACACTTCATCCAGCAACACCTGGAGGCCCAGGCGGAGAGTCGCCCGGTCCAGCGCAACCAGCGGCGCCACTATCGAGTGCCCGTGCCGTACCGCGACCCCTGGCCTTGCGGCCCACGGTCCTCGATCACATGAGCCCCCGGTACCGGTCCCGTCACTCGGATGATGTCTCCCCTCGGGCCCCGGGCGGCCAAACCCATCGACAGGTCGAGAGCGTCTGCTTGCGAGGCCACCAAGAACGCGACGGTGGGGCCGGACCCGGAGATGATTCCGCCGAGGGCGCCGAGTTCCAGTCCGGCGTCCAACACGTCTTGCAATCCGGGACGCAGCGACAGCGCTGCGGGCGCGAGGTCGTTGCGCAATTCCGACCCCATCTGCGCCGGGTCCATCGTCCGCAACGCGGAGACCAACAACGGCGACAACTCTGGCATGGGTGGCCTCTGGTCGCCGGCGAGCCGGTCGAACTCGGCATAAACGGCCGCCGCCGACAAGCCCACCCCGGTGCTGACCCAGAGCACCCAATGGGCCTCGCCCTGGGACAGCACCGGCGCAATGTCATCACCCCGGCCGGAGCCGACAGCAGTGCCGCCATGCAGCAAGAACGGCACGTCAGCGCCGATGGTCGCCGCAACGCTTTCGAGGTCGTCGCGCAACAAACTCAGATCCCACAAATCGGCGCACGCCACCAACGCCGCAGCGGCATCAGCCGATCCGCCGGCCATCCCGGCTGCCACCGGGATCTGCTTGTCGATGCTGATCGCCACCGGCCCAATCCGTGCGGCATCGCCACCCTCGATCAGCGCCGGAGCCTGCTCCGCCAACGCCTTGGCGGCCCGTAGAGCAAGATTGGAATCGTCGGCCGGCACCCCACCGGAATGCAGCCCGCCCATCGTGACCGACCACTGTGATGCAGCCTCCACTCGCACCCTGTCGTGCACGCTGACGGCCTGATAGATCGTCAACAGTTCGTGGTAGCCATCGGGACGCTGTGGACCGACGACGAGTTGCAGGTTGATCTTGCCCGGCACCCGGACAGTCACCTGCGATCGCTCCAGTTCGTGGTCCATACCCGCCACCCTATGGGCAGGCACCGTCCCATCGCAGTGCCGGGATCAGGGTCGGTGAGCCGCGATCTTGGCGAAGTCATCGATGGCTAACCGCTCGCCGCGCAACGTCGGGTCGACGCCGGCGGCGCGCACCGCAACCTCGGCTGCTGCGGGACTGCCTGCCCAGTCGGCGAGGGCGGCCCGTAGGGTCTTGCGACGCTTGGCAAATGCGGCGTCGACGACCGCGAACACTTCGCTGCGGGATACCTGCGTGGCGGGCGGGTCGCGGCGCACCATCGCGACCAAACCGGAGTCGACGTTGGGCGTCGGCCAAAACACGGTGCGCCCGACCTTGCCCGCCAGCGTTACCTGCGCATACCAGGCAGCTTTCGCGCTCGGCACCCCATAGACCTTCGACCCCGGTGGCGCGGCCAGCCGTTGGGCAACCTCCAACTGGACCATGACCAGCACGCTGCGCAACGTCGGCACCCGGGCGAGCAGGTGCAGCACCACAGGCACCGCAACGTTGTAGGGCAAGTTAGCGACCAACACGGTGGGCTGCGGGTCCTCGATCGTGTCCAGCCGCAACGCGTCGGTATGCAGCACGCGGAGTCGAGCAATGCCTCGCGGGCTGTGTGCGGCCACCGTGTCTGGAAGCGCCCGGGCCAACCGCCCGTCGATCTCTACAGCGGTCACCGTTGCCGCGCTCGGCAGCAGCCCCAAGGTCAAAGAGCCCAACCCGGGTCCGACCTCTATGACGTGGTCGCTGGGCTGCAGATCCGCGATGCGCACGATCCGACGCACCGTATTGGGGTCGATGACAAAGTTCTGCCCCCACGCCTTGGTTGGGCTCACTCCCAGCCTGCTGGCCAGGTCGCGAATGTGCTGCGGGCTCAGCGACTCGGCGCGTTCCTGGCGTGGCATGGCCATAGCGTGGCAGAACATCTCGTTGACCCACACTGAACGATCGTTTAGTGCACCGACAGTGCGCTCACCAGATGGCCGGACGAGAACAGACGGTCGGGTCGACGGCGACGGGCAGGGTGCGGGTGCAGGTGGCGATCGCAAGCGATGCGGTCATGGCGCTGGTGGCGCGCCAGCGCCCCCACCGGAAGTTCCAGCCCGTCGCACGAGCGACTAGGAGAACTCGACTTCGTCGTAGAACAGGTCCGGCGTCACCGTGATGACCACATCGTTCGCGTCCTCGACTGCGAAGGCCTGATCGAGTTCGACCTCATCCCCGGCAGGAAGGTCCTCGAAGGACAACTCCAGACCCTCGCCGTAGTCGAAGATTTGTTCGCCTCCGCCGCCCCCAGAGGTAACCTCAGTGATCACGAAGAGCAGGCTGAAATCCTCATCCGTGTCGTTCATGACGGTCACCGTGAACTTCACCGCTTCGTCGAAGCCCTCACTGCCCACGGCTGTCTCGGAGGGCTCGTATGTTTCGGGCTGTGAGATGGACAGCGAGATGCCATCGTCCCAGGCGACGGTCTGTCCGAACGAGGCCGAGTCGGCCGAAGCGCCAACGGCGGTGGTGTCGAAGGTCGAGTCCGGCTCGTCGGGGTCGACGGTTTCCTCCGGTTCGGTCTCAGCTGTCGGCTCAACTGGCTCAGTCTCCGGTGCCGTTGGCTCCGCATCGCTCTCTTGAGAGCCCTCGATCACGGGCGCCTCAGTGACGGTTCCCTCACCCGCGCAACCAGCCACAGCCACAGCCAGCATCGCGACCGTTGCCGCGGCGGCGACAGATGTCTTCATGCCTGCTCCTCGCTTAGTGTGCAACCCGCATCAACGGCGTCCCCTTCACCACTGACCGTAAACCGCTTCGCTGTTATCCGACAGTGCCTGGCACAGCGTGGGCACGTCCAGATTGAGCGTTTCGGCCATCGCACGCACCGTCAACGGCACGAGGTATGACGCGTTCGTTCGGCCGCGGTGCGGGGTCGGCGTGAGGTAGGGGGCGTCGGTCTCGACCAGCAGGTTGCCGGTCGGCACGACAGCCAGCGCGTTGCGCAATTCACGCGCGTTCTTGAAGGTCACGGTGCCAGCAAAGGAGAGGTAGTAGCCGCGCTGCACACACTCCCGAGCCATCTCCATGTCACCGGAGAAGCAGTGCAGCACCGTTCGATCCGGGGCTCCTTCTTCGGCCAAAATGCGCAGCACGTCATCGTGGGCATCGCGGTCGTGGATCTGGAGGGCTAAGCCGGTACGTTTGGCGATCTCGATGTGCCCCCGGAAAGACTCATGCTGCGCCGCTACCCCCTGCGGCCCGGTCCGGAAGTAGTCCAGGCCGGTTTCGCCGACCACCCGAATGCGTGGATGCTGGGCAAGGGTCTCGATCTGGCTGAGCGCATCGTCCAACTGGCCCAGATCGGCCAGGTCCGGCGCGCCGTTGGGGTGGATAGCAACCCCTCCCAGCAGCGCCGGGTGCTGCTGGATGACCTCAACGGTCCACGCCGCACTGGCCAGGTCGCAGCCGATCTGGACCAACCGGTCCACGCCCACGGCGCTGGCCGCGGCAATCGCCTCGGTCAGCGGCGTTGCCGGCTCTCCCTCTCGCCCCATGTCCAGGTGGCAGTGGTTATCCGCCACCGGGATCGGCAACGGATCAGGCGGTCTGGGCGCGTTGCTGTGATGCGTCATACCCCGAGGTCAGGCCGTTGCTTCGACGCTTAAACCGAGGCGGGCACGCTCCTGCTCGGCGATCACCGGATCGAGTTTGGTGAAGATCGGGGTGGGCTTGGCCACCGGCGCGCCCACCTGGATCGGCCGGGTCTCCCAGCGCGGCATCGCGCTGTAGTCCCCGGTGATGATGGGGTATGTCGCCCGCTCGGGCTCGTCCAGGTCGTGCACTTCCTCGACGTGCGGCATCGGCATGAACCGCCCCTGGCCGCCCATGGCCGCGTGCACGGCATTGGACGAATGCGGCAAGAAGGGGCTGAGCAGCGTGTTGAGGTCGACCACCGCTTGAGCCAGCACGTGCAGCACGGTATGCAGCCGCGGCAGCTGATCCTCGCCCTTGAGTTTGAAGGGTTCGGTAGTCGACACGTAGGCATTGGCCTCCCCCACCAGCCGCATCGCCTCCGACAGCGCGGCCCGTTGCCGGTGGCCGGCGATGTGGCCCCCGACGACATCGAAACCCTGTCGGATCTGCGCCAGCAGCGCTTCGTCCATCGGCTTCATATCGTGGGCCGGTGGAATGGCGCCAACGTTCTTGGCGATCATCGATGCGGTCCGATTGACCAGGTTGCCCCAGCCGGCGACCAGTTCGTTGTTGGTGCGTTTAACGAACTCTGGCCAGGAGAAGTCGGAGTCGTTGTTCTCCGGGGCAGCCGCGGACAGAAAATACCGGATCGAGTCGACTTGGTAGCGCTGCAAGACATCATTGACGAAAATCACGACACCACGGCTGGAGGAGAATTGCCGCCCCTCCATGGTGAGGAATTCGCTGCTGACGACTTCAGTGGGCAGATGCAATTCGCCGTATGGCCCCACATCACCGCCCATGGCTCCGCTGCCGTTGTGCGCCAACAACTCTGCCGGCCAGATTTGGGAGTGAAACGTGATGTTGTCTTTGCCCATGAAGTAGTACGACAACGCCTCGGGATCATTCCACCAAGCGCGCCAACGGTCCGGGTCGCCTTGGCGACGTGCCCATTCGACCGACGCCGACAAGTAGCCGATCACCGCGTCGAACCAGACGTAGAGCCGCTTGGTGGGCTCCTCGCGCCAGCCCTGGAGCGGAATCGGAATGCCCCAGTCGATATCGCGGCTCATCGCGCGCGGCTTGATGTCCTCCAAGATGTTCTGGCTGAACTTGATGACGTTGGGCCGCCAGAGACCGGATGACTCTCGATCGTCCAACCACTCGCCGAGCGCGTCCGCGAGCGCCGGCAGGTCGAGGAAGAAGTGCTGCGTCTGCTTGAAGTCAGGCGTCTCGCCGTTGATCTTGCTGTGCGGGTCCAACAGGTCGGTCGGGTCGAGTTGGTTGCCACAGTTGTCGCATTGGTCGCCGCGCGCCTCGGCATACCCGCAGATCGGGCAGGTGCCTTCGATGTACCGGTCCGGCAGGGTCCGGCCGGTCGACGGGCTAATCGCCGCGAACGTGGTCTGCTCGATCATGTAACCGCTGGCGTGCACAGCCAGGAACATCTGCTGGGCCACGTGGTAGTGATTTGCCGTCGTCGTCCGAGTGAACAGGTCGTAGGAGACCCCGAGGTCAACGAGGTCCTGCACGATCATCCGGTTATTGGTGTCGGCGAGCTCGCGCGCGCTGACCCCGAGCTCGTCGGCCGCGACCAGGATCGGGGTGCCGTGCTCGTCGGTGCCCGAGACCATCAGCACGTCGTGACCGGCCATCCGCATGTATCTGCTGAACACGTCGGAGGGCACGCCGAACCCGGCGACGTGGCCGAGGTGGCGCGGGCCATTGGCATATGGCCAGGCGACGGCAGACAGGACGTGGGTCATGGGGTCACATCTTAGAGTCCGCACCTACCGTGTTCGAATGCGTGTGGACGACCTCGTACGGGACCGACAATCAAAGCTGGTGCTACACTGTCGCACATGCAGGTTGGCGTGCGAGAGCTCAGAAATCACACCTCCCGAGTCATCGAAGCACTCCGGGTCGGCGAGTCGGTCACGCTGACCGTTCGCGGCGAGCCCATCGCTGACATCGTCCCGCACGGCGCCCGGACCCGTTGGTTGGCGGGAGAGTCGATGCACGCCGAGTTGATCAGCCGGGCTGCGGATACCGGTTTGCGGCGCGACCTCGAGGATCTCGCAGGCTCAACGCTGGCAGACCTGTGAGTTCTGGCCTCCTCGACACCTCGGTCTTCATCGCCCACGAAACCGATCGGCTGCTGGGCGCATTACCCACCCGGGTGGCCGTATCGGTCGTCACGATCGGTGAACTCGAGCTCGGCGTGCTCGCAGCGACGGACCACGACGACAGAGCACGCAGGGCAGACACCCTTGCCCTTGCGCGCGAGTCCGACCCCATCCCGATCAGCGAAGCCGTCATGTCCACATGGGCAACCTTGGTCATCGCGTGCCGCCAAGCCGGGATCCACCGCACGGTGCGCCTCTCCGACGCACTGATCGCCGCCACCGCGATCGCGCATGGACTTCCGGTGGTGACGCAGGACGACGATTACAGCCGGATGGCCGCCGCTTATCCGCAGTTGCGGGTCGTCCACGTCTGAGTTGTATGCCGTGTGGCGTCGGTATGAGGTGCCGTATGCAGTGAGAGGCTTCAGTCCGGGATGCCGTCGGCGTCGAGATCGACACCGACCAATGCTTCGTCGAGGGCATCGATGCCCGCGCCGGGTGGACGGTTCAAGCTCACTGCCCAGAGCGACAGCCCATCACCGATCTCGACCGCGGCCGGTTTACCCACAATGACACGATCCAGATCGATGCCCGGGCCGTTGATGATCGGCACAGCCGTGGCCGCGACGTCGCTGGGCAGCACCAGGACGGCGTAGTAGAGGGTCGGCGCCGGCGGATCTTCCGTGCGATCAACACTCTCGACGTAGGCAACCTGGGTAGTGCCGATCCGCCCTACGCCCTGACCGGCGTAGTCACCTGCTGCAGCCCACACGCCGATCCCCCCGTCGATCGATGCCGTGATCTGCGCACCGTTGTCCAGTTCGTAGCTCAACGGAGCAGACCGGCCGGCCCATCGTGGCCCGTCGCCGGTGTTGAAGAGCACGGTCGGGAGGATCTGCATACCTGGGCTGCTGAACGTCCCCGGCACCACACCGACCGCCACCAACTTTGACTTGATGAGCAGCGGATCCGCCGTCACGACATCTGAGGGACCACCGTTACCGGCCACGATCTGATCGCCGTCATCGAAGACCAACGTTGCGTCGAGCCCTCGTACCCCCGGAGGGTCATCCTCTCCGCCGAGGTCGGTCGGCCACGCCGTGACGGCCAGCGCACTGCCGTCTTCGCCCAGCACGGCTTGGGTGTCCCTTCGCCCCTTCGCCACACGCAGACTGCTCGCCGTCCCGGGGTAACTCAGCTCGAAACCGCCGTCCGATGTCTCCTGGGCCTCAATGGCACCTGGGTTGAACCACGATGGCGGGGCATCGTCCCAGTCGGCGATGGCAAAGCCACCTGGAATGAACTCGGAGTTATCGATCTCTGCCCACAGCAGCTGATACTGACCGCGGATGAAAACGGTGGGCTGCAGTCGTCGAGTCGTTTGCTCCAAACGGTTCTCTGAATCGTAGGCGTCACCCATAACCACGAACTCCGGTGATCTGAAGCTGCTCGGCAGGACCGTGAAGATGAGATCGTCCTCCAAGGTCAAGGCCTCCGGAGCGCCAGCGGTCCACAGCCAGTACCTGAACTCTCCAGATCGCGGCGCCCATCGCCCCGTCGACTCGACGATGTAGATCTCGATCTCGGCGTCACCGGCCGCGATGACCTCGTTCAGCACTTTGTCCCCCGTGGATGTCACAACTTCGCTCGGCAACAGCCAGTAGATGTCGCTCACCTGCGATGGTCTGAGCACCGATTCGACCGACCAGACGTGAATCGCGGCCTCATCATCGGTCAGCCTCGTTCCAAGCTTTCCCGCCGGGCCGTCCGGCCCGCTCACATCCAGGACGGCCGGCGCTTGATAGAGCTCTTCGGAGACGACCAGGCTGCGGCCACCGTAGGTGAACACACTGACGCCTTCCGGTAGGTCACCCTCGATCGACTCCAACCTTTGGTTGTCGCCATCGCGCCACAACTCGACGGAAAAGTTCTCCCCGCCCGCGACCCGCTGCACGGTGTTCGTCCCGAACCAAGGCGTGTGGAGGCCGTTGTCGGTAGTCAACCGCGTCTCGAAATCGACCGTCGCGTCCCATTCGATTCTCTCAGCGCGCTGCACATCATCGGTGCGTATGTCATCGATCCCGCCCCCCAAGCCCACCCAAGCCACCGCTGCCAGCACCACGGCCGCGAGCGCCATACCGCCAGCACGCGCCCGCCTGCTCCGGCGTTCCGCATAGGCGATCGCCAGCACATCCGAACTGGCCACCGCCATCTGCGGCGGTCCGATCGCGGCGTCATTTCTCGGGTCTTGCCTATCGTCGTGCGCCTCCGCTGGCAAAGCAGCGGCCGCTCTGTGTCGCCGGAGTGCCCGAGGGGGCGAGGCATGCAGTGTGGACACCAGACCAGCGGTGTACGCCGTCGGGTCGTGCCCGCGCACCCGCGACCACCGGTGGTGCACCCGGACCAGAGCCTTGTTGACGAGGTCTTGCGCAGTTTCCGGATCACCGGTCAGCATCCACGCTTGCGCGAGCAACTGTGGGCTGGCACGGTCAACAAAGGCCGTGAACTCGTCGTCCTGCTCTGCGCTCACCTCGACCTCCTTCGCTACATTCTCACCGGTGCCGACGTGGCCGCCTCTGTGCAGGCCCTCAGTGACTATGACGATCCATCTGTGCAAAAAGTTGTTACCCACCCGAAACTCGAGGCTTCGGCCGCAGGCACCATACTCAAGGCCATGACCGTTCACGACGAGGTTGAGATCACGTTCCTTGCCGACCTCGGCCGGGATCTGCCCGAAGTCCTCGCACAGGTTGAACGTGATATCCCCGGTGTGCTGGTGCTGGCCACAGGTGAACCGTTTACTTTGGAGGCAACCTACTTCGACACCGCCGACCTGCGACTGGCTCGCGCCAACCTGACACTGCGACGGCGGCTAGGCGGCGAGGACCAAGGTTGGCATCTGAAGGTGCCGGCCGGCGAGGACACCCGGACTGAGGTTCAGCTGCCGCTGTCACGAGCCCGCAAGACTGTGCCGGCAGCGCTGCGCAGGATGGTGTGGGCCCGCTCCTTGGGTGAACCGCTGGTGGCGGTGGCCAAGATCGAGACGCACCGAACGGCATACCTGGTCGCTGCCCGGGAGAAAAACCCGCTGCTTGAGGTGGCCGATGACACCGTCACCGCCTCCCGGCTCTTCGACGGTCCGGATGAGCGAGACGGCGAAACTCTGCGATGGCGAGAGGTCGAGGTTGAGGTCAAGGAGGGCACTACTGAGTTGTTGGCGGAAGTCGCGGAGTCGATGCAGCAGTCCGGTCTGCGCTTCGCCACCGGAGCCAGCCGCGCAAAAGTCCTGCGCGTGCTCGACATACCACCCGAGACCGAGCCGGCCGTGCTGTCGGATCGCTCCTCGGCAGGTGAGGTCGTCATGGCGTACACGGCCCAACAGGTGGAACAGATCCGCCTCTTCGACCCCTTGGTGCGGCTGGATCACCCAGACAGCGTGCACAAAATGCGTGTCGCCACTCGGCGACTGCGGAGCACGTTGAAGACGTTCCGGCCGGTGTTCGATCGGAGCGTCACCGAACCACTGCGCTCCGAGGTCAAGTGGCTCGCTGAGCACCTCGGCCGGGCACGTGACGCCGAAGTGCTGCGCGAGCGGCTGATGTCATCGGATGGGCAAGACCTGGTCAACGATGTCGATGTGCCAGTCCTCCGACACGCGGCGGAGGGCTTCAGAGGGACGTATGAGGCAGAGCATGGCTCGCTGGTGCAGCACCTGAAATCCGAGCGATATCACGCGCTGATGGTCTCCCTGGTCGCTTTGGCCGAAGACCCGCCGCTCACCGAGCGAGCCCTCCAACCCGCTGGTGAGGTCCTGCCGCGCCGGGTACGCAAGGCATACCGCGCGGTGCAGCGATCCGTGGCGGTCGCTGCGGACTCACCCGTGAACACTCGCGATCAGGCCCTACACGACGTACGCAAGGCCGCGAAGCGGGCGCGGTATGCGGCCGAAGCCGTGACCCCGGTGAGCGGTCAGCCCGCGACGGAATTCGCCCTGATCATGGAGCAGATCCAAGGAGACTTGGGTGAGCACCAAGACAGCGTCGTGATGCGGGATGTGCTGCGGCAGTGTGCCTTCGACGATGGTGACAGTGACCCCGAGCGTGCGTTCGCCTACGGGCGCCGCGACGCTCAGGAACAAGCACGCGGACATGCTGCCGAGCGGGCATTCACGAAAAGCTGGTCGTCGCTGAAGAAGCGCAAGAAGAAGCGGCTCCTGGGCTGGACTCGAAAGGCGTAGCCTCGGCAGCATGATGCCGATGAGGCGACTGACACGCCACCGATAGCTCTGATGTAAGTATCAAGGTGCGGCGGCGCTCCTCTTCATGGACACCAATCCTCCCAGGAAGGTTCGCCATGTCCATCAGCGTCCAACAGCCACAGCCCTTCGACCTTGTGTCCGACACCATCCGGATCAGCGGGATGGCCGGGGAGGCGTTCGAAGCCAACTACAACTACGAGGTCACCGACGGCCACGACTCGGTGACCGGCTACTTCATGGCCGGTGACGGGGTCGGCGGTCACGGCCAGTTTCAGATCGAGGTGGACGTCTCGGGGGCTGCCTTTACGCTGCCGCGCGTCTTCGTCCACGTTTTCCACGTGCCGCCGACTGATGACCCCGGCCGCGAGGATGAGGTGATTGTGCCCGTGCTGCTCGGCAGTCAGATCGTGCCCGGCTTCAGCGTTTACGACGAATATGTCGTCAAGGGCGGCGACACGTTGTGGTCAATCGCAGCCGATCGCCTCAGCTCAGGCGCCGATTACCCCGTGCTCGTGGCGGCAAATGTGCACACCATCCCCGACCCCGACACGATTGCCGTCGGCCAGGTCATCCGCATACCCCGCTGATGTCGAGTTCCCATCGAAGGCCCGGGTGCTCAGCAACGTCACACGTAGACGTGATTCACTGTTGAGCTGAGGACCTGAGGAGGTTGACGCCATGCTCGCAGCACTGACTGGCACCGGACTATCGGCAGCCGCTGGCCTGAATGCCTATATTCCGTTTCTGATCTTGGCTTTGACGTCGCGCTTCACAGACGTGCTGAGTCTGCCTGCCCAGTTCGCGTGGATCGAGTCAAATTGGGCGATCGGCGCCGCCAGCGTCCTGTTGCTTAGCGAGATGGTGTTGGACAAGATCGCCATCGTCGACCACATCAACGATGCGTTCGGTACGTTCATTCGGCCTGCGACAGGCGGTTTGATCTTCGCGGCCACCCAGGCAGCGGACGACTTTGAGCAAGAGTCAACCTTTCTTGCCGACAACCCCTGGGTGGGTGTGGTCGGGGGTGTCGTAGCGGCCGGGATCATGCACAGCGGCAAAGCGCTGACCAGGCCGTTGATCAACGGCAGCACGATGGGTCTGGGGGCGCCGGTCGCTTCGACTGCTGAGGACGGCGCCGCGGTCGGACTCAGTTTGGTCGCGATTTTCCTGCCGGTCCTGGTGATCTTCGTCCTGCTGCTGATGGTATGGATACTCTTCGCCGTTTGGCGCCGCTCGCGTCGTCGAAGCAAGAACCGAGACACCGCCATGACCGCGGCGGGCTACTACTCCTAACCCCGAGTTGAGCGCGAGATTGTCGCCTCTCCCGTCCAGTTGAGCACGAAATTGTCGCCGTTTCGACCCCGTTGAGCACGAGATTGTCGCCTCTCCGGCCGGTTGAGCACGAGATTGTCGCCTTCTAAACTTGGTTGCGCACGAAGTTGCTGGCTCGCTCACGCGGTGGAGGGTGATCGTGCCGCGATCGCCGCGTCGTACAGGCTCCTGGCCGAGATCCCTGTCCTCGCGGATACGTCGCGGCAGACATCTTTCAACCTCTCACCCGCCTCCATCCTGCTGGCGATGATCGAAACGAGATCATCTATGTCCGAAGCAGGAGGTTCATCAGCCCCAGAGACAACAACGGTAATCTCGCCGCGCACACCCTCAGCCGCCCACGCCGCGAGCTCGCCCAGGGCACCCCGCTTGACCTCCTCGTAAATTTTGGTGAGCTCACGGCATACGGCTGCCTGCCGATCCTGGCCGAAGCCTTCGGCCAGATCGGTCAACGTCGTGTCCAGCCGGTGCGGCGCCTCGAAGAACACCATGGTGCGGCGCTCCCCCACCAAATCAGCTACGATCCGGCGGCGCGGCCCCGTCTTGCGCGGCAGGAAGCCCTCGAAACAGAACCGATCCACCGGCAGACCGGAGACCGCGAGCGCCATCAAGACTGCGCTAGGCCCGGGCACGCACGTGACGGGTATGCCAGCTCCCACCGCCTCGGTTACGAGCCGGAATCCGGGGTCCGACACCGACGGCATACCGGCGTCGGTCACCAGCAGGACACGCTCCCCGGCCTTCAGCAGTTCAACGAGGTCGGCGGTGCGCGTGGCTTCGTTGTGCTCGTGATAACTGACGACTCGACCGGTGATCACCACGCCGATGCGGTCGCATAGCCCGCGTAAGCGGCGGGTGTCTTCGGCAGCCACCACTGGCGCCGTGGACAGCTCCTCGACTAAGCGCGGCGAAGCATCGCGAACGTCGCCGATCGGAGTGGCGGCAAGCACCAACACTCCGGTCATGCGGACTCCTATGATCAGATTCTGGCAACTTCACGCTCAACCTGGCGATCTCGTCACAACTTCGCGCTCAAGTCGAGAAGAGCCTCAACAATCTCATGCTCAAGCGGGAGATTTGGGCGCAACTTCGCGCACAAATCGGAGAAAACCTCGACAACTTCACGCTCAACTGGGTTTTAGTCGGTGGAGTGTAGGGCCGCGCGCTGGCGGTCCCGGTTCATCTGCGAGATGACATTCAGCGGGATGCCTTTAGGGCAGGCATTTGAGCACGCCCCGAGGTTGGTGCACCCGCCGAACCCCTCGGCATCGTGCTGCTCGGTCATGGCCACTACCCGGGCGTGCCGCTCCGGCTGACCCTGCGGCAGGGAGCCGAGGTGGGTGATTTTTGCGCCCATGAACAACATCGCCGATGCATTCGGACACGCGGCCACACACGCGCCGCAGCCGATGCACTCGGCGCCCATGAAGGCACGGTCGGCATCCGCCTTCGGCACTAACGTTGCGGCAGCATCCGGGGCTGCACCGGTGTTGGCGGAGATGAAGCCGCCTGCTTGCACGATCCGGTCGAACGAACTGCGATCCACGATCAGGTCCTTCAGGACCGGGAAGGCTTCGGACCGCCACGGCTCGATCACGATCTCGTCGCCGTCGGCGAAGGAGCGCATATGCAACTGGCACGTTGTGGTGCGTTCGGGACCGTGGGCGTCCCCGTTGATGACCACTCCACATGACCCGCAGATGCCCTCACGGCAGTCGTGCTCGAACGCGATCGGCTCCTCGCCGTCGGTGATGAGCTGCTCGTTGAGAACGTCCAACATCTCCAGGAACGACATATCCTCGGACACGTCGTCCAGGGCGTAATCGACAAGTTTCCCGGCGGTGTCGTGACCCTGTTGGCGCCAAATCTTGAGGCTGATCTTCACTTGTAACTCCGTTGCTTCATCTCGACAAACTCATACTTGAGGTCTTCTTTGTGCAGCACTGGTGGACCGTCGGCATTCGATTCCCACGCGGCGACGTAGGCGTACTCGTCGTCTTTGCGCACGGCCTCGCCCTCGGGCGACTGGGACTCGACGCGGAAGTGACCGCCGCAGGACTCGTTGCGGTGTAACGCATCGACGCACATCAACTCGCCCAGTTCGAGGAAGTCGGCCACCCGACCGGCTTTCTCCAGCGACTGGTTGATGGTGTCGGCTTCACCGAGGACTCGGACGTTCTTCCAGAAGTCGGCCCGCAACTCGCGAATCTCGACGATCGCCTCCGTGAGACCCTCTTCTGAGCGCTCCATTCCACACTTGTCCCACATAATCTTGCCGAGGGCTTTGTGGTAGCTGTCGACCGTCCGGGTTCCGTCGATCGACAAGAAGTGATCGATGCGCTCCCGCACCGCCTGCTCGGCCTCCAGGACCGCGGGGTCATTCTTGTCGATCTTCTTGTACGGTCCATCGGCCAGGTAGTCCCGGATAGTGTTGGGCAGCACGAAGTATCCGTCGGCCAAACCTTGCATCAACGCGGAGGCGCCGAGCCGGTTCGCTCCGTGATCAGAGAAGTTGGCCTCCCCGGTAACAAACAACCCGGGAATCGTGGACTGAAGGTCATAATCAACCCACAGCCCGCCCATCGTGTAATGAACCGCCGGATAGATCCGCATCGGGCCCTTGTACGGGTTGTCGCCGGTAATTTGCTGATAGATATCAAACAAGTTGCCGTACTTGGCTTCCACCGCCGACTTGCCCAGCCGCTCGATGGCGTCAGCGAAGTCGAGATAGACACCGAGCCCCCCAGGGCCGACTCCCCGACCCTCGTCGCACACATTCTTCGCGGCGCGAGATGCGATATCGCGTGGCACCAGGTTGCCGAACGCTGGGTAGATCCGCTCTAGGTAGTAGTCGCGCTGGTCTTCACCCAGGTCAGTCGCCGGCTTGTCGCAGTCCTCGGCCTTTTTCGGCACCCAAATGCGGCCGTCGTTGCGCAACGACTCACTCATCAATGTCAGCTTCGACTGATACTCCCCCGACACCGGTATGCAGGTCGGGTGGATCTGCGTGTAGCAGGGGTTGGCGAAGTGGGCGCCCTTGCGATGCGCCCGCCACGTGGCGGTGACGTTGCAGCCCATCGCGTTGGTCGAGAGGTAGAACACGTTGCCGTAACCGCCGGTGGCCAACACCACCGAGTCGGCCAAGTGGGTTTCGATCTCGCCGGTGACCATGTCGCGGGCGATGATCCCGCGGGCTACCCCCTCGACCACGATCAACTCCAGCATCTCGTGCCGGGTGTACATCTCGACCGCCCCAGACGCGATCTGCCGCTCCAAGGCTTGGTATGCGCCGATCAACAGTTGCTGACCGGTTTGCCCGCGCGCGTAGAAGGTCCGGGAAACCTGCACGCCACCGAACGATCGGTTGTCCAACATCCCGCCGTACTCGCGGGCGAACGGCACGCCTTGGGCCACGCACTGGTCGATAATGTCCGCGCTGACTTCGGCAAGGCGGTAGACATTGGCTTCGCGGGAGCGGTAGTCACCACCCTTGACCGTGTCGTAGAAAAGGCGATACACGGAGTCTCCGTCGCCCTTGTAGTTCTTCGAAGCGTTAATGCCACCCTGCGCTGCAATCGAGTGCGCGCGGCGCGGACTGTCCTGGTAGCAGAAGTTCTTGACGTGGTACCCCGCCTCGCCCATCGTCGCCCCAGCTGATGCCCCGGCGAGCCCGGTGCCGACGATGATGACCGACAGTTTGCGCCGGTTGGCCGGGTTGACCAGCTTTGCTTCGAACTTGCGCTG
>JBARZG010000051.1:0-14419 GCA_049649785.1 Ornithinimicrobium sp.
CGCCGGACCGGCCATGGGCGCGGCGCCGCGCCATCGCGGCTGCGGCGGCCATGAACTCGGTGGCATCGACATCGACCCAGGCGGTGGCGTCGGGAATCTCGGTGCGGGATCGGCTGACCTTCTCGGCCACGGCCCGCCGCACACCCTTCAGGGGTATGCGGATGGGGTCTGGGTCGCCAGCGGAGGGGTGACCGGTTTGGCGAGGCGTCATGCGGCCTGTCGTCGACGTGGCGCCGGGAGTGGGAGTGTAAGCGGGCGTGCTGGCCTGGGGTGACGAGGTGGCATGGCGGGCGGTGTGGTCGGTGGCGGGCGCGCTGGCCTCGGGTGTCCAGGAGGCATCGCGGGCAGTATGCTCGGTGGCCGCTGATCCGATATCAGCCCGCCGGATGATGCCGTGGGGCCCGCTCGGCTGCACGAGTCGCAGGTCCACGCCCCGTTCGGCGGCGGCACGGCGTACCAACGGTGAGATCACCTTGATCGCCGTCACTGATGACTCCGCTGGCAGTTGAATGTCCTCAGCAAAGCCTGGGGAACCCCGGCGACGTCGCTTGCGGGCCACGCGAGGAGGTAGCTCGGTGGTCCCGTAGCCGATAAGGACCGCTCCCGAGGTGCCGCTCGCCGCGCCGGCCGCGGGTGTGTTCACCGAAAGCTCGCTCGCATCGGTGGCGGCAGTCGCATTCGCGGCAGTTCCGGCGCTCGCAGCTATCCTCGCGCTCGCGGCACTCCCAGCAGCCGGGGGCGAGTCCGCCGGGGGCTCAACCGTGATCAAGTCGGAACCCACCGGCACCGTTTCGCCTACCTGAGCATGCAGCCGCACTACGCGTCCGGCATACGGACTGGGCACGTCGACCGATGCCTTGGCGGTCTCAACGGTCACGATCTCCTGGTCGATCTCGATCAGATCGCCCTCGTCGACTAACCAGGTGACCACCTCCGCGCTGGTGAGCCCTTCGCCCAGGTCGGGGAGGGCAAACACCGCCTCGCTCACCAGCCCAGTCCGTTCATGAGCCCAGCTCCGGCGGTTAGCGGCGACCGCGACCCGGGCTGCTGCGGCGCCGACTCGTTCGAGGCGTTGACGGTGCCAACGTGTTGCAGATCGGGGGTGTCGTCCCATTGCAACCTGGCGACAGCATCGAGCACCCGGTCCACGCCGGGCAGGTAGTGCCGTTCCAACTTCGGCGGCGGGTAGGGGATGTCCAATCCGCCCACCCGCAGGACCGGCGCTGCCAACGAATGGAAGCAACGCTCCGAAATGCGGGCCGCCAACTCGGCGCCGACACCGGCAAAACTCTGTGCCTCGCTGAGCACGACACAGCGCCCCGTCTTGGTCACCGAGGCCATGATCGTCTCGTCGTCCAACGGCACCACGGTGCGCAGGTCGATGACCTCGATGTTCCAGTCTTCTTCGGCGGCAGCGACCTCGGCGGCCTGCATCGCGGTGGGTAGCTGCGGGCCGTAGGTCACGATGGTCACGTCGGCGCCGGCCCGCCGAACGGCAGCCGTGCCAACAGCGCGACCCATGGGCTCAGCCGAGGGTTCGGCCATCTCAGCACCGGACCTGGACACCTCACCCCGTGACCAATACAGCGACTTGGGCTCCATGAAGACGACGGGGTCGTCGCTGGCGATTGCTTGCCGGAGCAGGTCGTAGGCATCCGCGGGGGTGGCCGGAGTGAAGACGTGCAGTCCGGGCGTGTGGGCGTAGTAGCCCTCGGATGAGTCACTGTGGTGTTCAACGCCGCCGATCCCACCGGCATAGGGGATGCGGATCACGAGCGGCATCGGCATGGAGCCACGGGTGCGATTGCGCATCTTGGCCACATGCGAGACCACCTGCTCAAAGGCCGGGTAGCCGAAGGCGTCGAACTGCAATTCCACGACGGGCCGAAAGCCCTGCATCGCCAAGCCCACCGCAAAGCCGACGATTCCTGCCTCGGCCAGCGGCGTGTCGAAGCAACGGTCCTCACCGAAGTCCGCGGTCAGGCCATCGGTGACCCGAAACACCCCGCCGAGGGCACCGACATCTTCGCCGAAGACGAGAACTTCGGCGTCTTCGCTCATCGCGTCGCGCAGCCCAGCATTGAGCGCAGCCGCAAAGGTCATCTCGGTCATTGTCATCCCGCCACCCCTGCACTCTCGCTGGCGACCATCGCCATCTGGTCTCGTAAGTGGGGCGTTGGCTCGGCATACACATGCCTGAACAGGTCGCCGCTCGCGGTTGCGGTTGTCTGTGCGTCGCTCATCCGGTCACGAAGTGCCTCGGCCTGAGCCTGCGCCTGGGCCGTGGTTGCTTCGATGTCCTCGGCGGACAACGCGCCGCTATCGACCAAATAGGTCTGCAGCCGCGAGATCGGGTCCTTGGACTGCCACGCCTTCGTCTGCGAAGGGTCTCGATACCGCGTGTCGTCGTCAGCGTTGGTGTGCGCCTGCATACGGTACGTGTGGCCCTCGATCAACACCGGGCCACGGCCGGAGCGTGCATGATCGAGGGCCACACTGGTCACCGACAAAACGGCCGCCGCGTCGTTACCGTCGACCTGGTCCGAGCGGATGCCGTATCCGATGCCCTTATACGCCAGCGCGGGAGCCCGACTCTGTTTGTCGAGGGGGACCGAAATGGCAAATCCGTTGTTCTGCAGGAAGAACACTACTGGAGCATTGAAAACCGCAGCAAAGTTCAAGGCCTCATGAAAGTCTCCTTCGCTGGTTGCGCCGTCACCAACAAAACACAGTGTCGCTCCGGCGCTCTTCCCGCTGTCAGGCAGGTCAGCGCCGGAGGATTTCCTCAGGGTGAGGGCGTGCGCGGAACCCACCGCGTGGACGGCCTGGGTGGCCAAGGGGGTGCACGCTGGGGCGGTATGCCGCGCCCGGGGGTCGTATCCGCAGTGCCAGTCTCCGCGCAGGAGCGTCAGGACCTCCACCGGGTCGATACCGCGGGAGAACATGGCCATCGAGTCGCGGTAGGTAGGAAAGAGCCATTCGTCGTTGCGCATGGCATAAACCGGGGCGATCTGGCAGGCATCTTGCCCGATGGCAGAGGGATAGACGGCCAGGTGTCCCTGCTTGGTCAGGGTCGTGGCCTGACGGTCGAGTCGGCGGGCGATCACCATCCGAGTCCACAACTCACGTAGATCGTCCACGGCGGGCATGGCGTACCCGCGGCTCGTCGCGGGACTGTCGGCTGCGGGGCTGACGGCGCTACCGGTCGGGTCGATCAGCTGAATCGGCTCGGGCGACGGCAGATACTGGTCGAGCATATGACTCCCTTGGTTGCGCACTTTGTTTCTATGATCGCTCTTGAATGCTCAGTTTGCCGACTCCTTGCCCCATCCATAGACGTTGTGCATCATGGCAGGATGAAACCTTCAAGAATGTCCAGTGGTGGCAGGTCGGAGGGGGTCGTGCCTGGACGAACGGCGCTGGACGATGTGGACCGCGCGATCGTCAATGAACTACAAAGCGATGGTCGGTTGTCCATGAAGGCGCTCGCCGACCGCGTTCACGTCTCCCGAGCCAGCGCCTATAACCGGGTCCAGCGGCTTCGCGTGGCGGGAGTTGTCACTGGTTTTACCGCCACGGTCGATCCGCAGCAGCTTGGTCTCGGCACCTCGGCTCATGTGTCGGTCACGATCGAGCAAAACTCATGGCGCGATGTAGCCACTGCCCTGCGAGCCCTGCCGGGCGTGGAGCGGGTCACCCTGGTGGGCGCAGACTTCGACGTACTCGTGTTGGTTCGCGCCCGGGACAATCACGAGCTGAGGGATCTGGTGTTGGAACAAATCCAAGCCGTTCCAGCGGTCAAGGCCACGCGAACCTGGTTGATCTTCGAGGAGATCGAAGGAACCGGTTAGGCACAGGTGCCCTGCGACCGCGGGTAAACGGCGATAGAGGCAGGTATGCTCACGGAGTTTTGGGAAGGCAACAAGATGAAGTGCGCGAGCGACTTTGGCGACGGCTTACGTGTGGTTGCAGAGCACCTTTTCAGCCCACTGCCCGCGGATAGCGACCCAGTATGCGGATGAAGGAAAGGCTCTGAGGTGACCTTGGACGCGTGGCTGACCTTGGTTGTCCTGGCGTGTGTCTTAGTGGGTTTGGTGCGTGGGCGGGTGGCGCCGGCCGTGGTGACCTTTGCCGGAGCTGTTGCGCTTCTGGTGCTCGGGGTTATCCCGGTGGAGGAAGCCTTCGGCGGCTTTTCCAACCCTGCGCCGATCACGGTGGCAGCGTTGTACGTGCTCGCTGCCGGAATAGAGAAGACCGGGGCGTTGACGCCGATCCTGCAGGGCACGCTCGGCGAGCGTGGTCGCTACCGGTTGCCTTTGCTGCGCACGCTCTTGCCCACCGCCGGTGCCTCTGGCTTCCTGAACAACACCCCCATCGTGGCGATGCTGATCCCCCAAGTCGTTTCCTGGGCGGATCGACGCGGCGTAGAGGCGTCCAAACTGCTGATGCCGATCTCGTTTGCGGCAGTTCTTGGTGGTTTGCTGACCGTGATCGGAACCTCGACCAATCTCGTGGTATCCGGACAGATGAGCAGTCTGGGTCTAGAGGAGATCAGCTTCTTTGAGATTGGTCTGCTGGGGCTACCGATCGCCGTCGTTGGACTCGTTCTGATTTTGATCCTTGCGCCGGTCGTTTTGCCCAATCGTCGCTCGGCTCGGGTGGAGTTGGAGGAACAGAGTCGACGGTTCGCGATCGAGATGTTGGTCGAGACTGGCGGGGCCCTTGACGGTAAGACGGTGGAGCAGGCCAAACTGCGGCATTTATCCGGCCTCTTTCTCACCTCGATTGATCGGGACGACACCACGATCGCCCCGGTCCGTCCCGATACGGTGCTGCGAGGCGGCAACCGATTGCACTTCGTCGGCGCCGTGTCAAAGATCGTCGAGTTGCAGGAGCGAAGGGGACTGCGCTCGGCTGAGATGCATCACGCCATGGACCTCAGCAACACCAACGTCCGGTATTTCGAGGCGGTGGTCGGCTCACGCTCACCCCTGGTAGGCCGGACTTTGCGTGATATCGGCTTTCGCTCGGCATACCAGGCGGCCGTGTTGGGCATCCACCGCTCCGGTCACCTGGTCGAGGGCCAGTTGGGCACCGAGACCATCCGTCTCGGGGACACCCTCATCCTGATCAGCGACCCCGGCTTCAGAGAGCGTTGGCGGGACCGGGCCGATTTCCTCCTCGTCGCCGGGGTGGACGGCCGGCCGCCGACGGTGACGTCTCGGGCGTGGATTCCGGTGGGACTGTTGGTGGCCGTGGTCGGTCTTGCTGCCACCGGTCTCGTTCCCATTGTGGAGGGCTCCTTGGTGGCGGCCGTCATCCTGGTGGCGACGGGCGTGCTGTCAGCGTTGGAGGCTCGCCGCGCCATCGATGTCGAGGTCATCATCGTGATCGCCTCAGCCTTCGGTCTGGCCGCAGCGATGCAGTCCTCGGGTCTGGCTGAAACGATCGGTGTCGGCCTGGTCGACCTTTTCGACGTCTTCGGTCATCGCGGGGTGCTGCTGGGGATCGTGTTGGCGACCATGCTGTTGACCGAGATGGTCACCAACAACGCCGCAGCCCTGTTGATGTTGCCGATTGCGGTGACCGCTGCGGGCGCGGCCGGACTCGATCCACGCGGGGCTGCGATTGCCGTCGCCGTTGCCGCCTCGGCGTCCTTCTTGTCCCCGATCGGCTATCAGACCAACATGATGATCTACGGACCGGGCGGATACCGGTTCAGTGACTACTCCCGCCTCGGATGGCCGCTGTCTGTGATGGTGATCATCGTCACCGTTGCTCTCACTCCGGTCATCTGGCCCACCTGAGCAGAGCACTTACCTCAGGCGGCTTCGCTCGGCGTTTCGTGCAGAGGGGGATGTTCAGTGATCGGCAGAAGGGTTACCTCCGTCCCTATCCGCCCCCGCAGATCCGCCAGAGTGAATGCTTGAGCGTTCAGCGGTGGCGTGTGCATCGGGCACAGGGCGCGCAATGGCGCGGAGCCGGGAGGAAGCGCGCTGTGCGTCTGCACGTCTCGGGTGAGCCCCAGATGTTCGGTGCGGAAGTGCGAATGGCTGACATAGCTCACGGTGGATGGGCCCGGCGGTTGTGCGCGGCAGCGCGAACATCGATTCGGTATCTCGATCCGGACGATCCGCTGTCGTTGTGCTCGGTAGCCGCGCTCGTATTCGAGCACCTCACCGTCCAAATCAGCACTGAGGAGCACATACGTATTTCGCGGGCGGTGCTGGTGGAGTTCGTGCAGTAGCGCGACGGCTTCGGTGCGATCCTTGAAGGCGTAGAAACCGCACACGCAATCCAAGCCGGGTGGCGCACAGCGTTTTCGAAGACACACTGCCCGGTCATCGACGTCGTAACGCACGTCCAAAACACCGATCAAGTGCGCGCCCTGGGTATCCACCACAAACTGGGCGACCTTGTAGCCGCGGTAGGAATGGTCACGCACGTCTGCCGGCGTGGCGGCCCACAGGATAAGACGGTGCCGGCGACGGCGGCTTCGCCTCACCGTGTACACCACCGCTGGCCAGGGCAGCAGCACCAGCATCGCGATGAGAAGTTCCATGTCGGACCGACCGTCAAACTAATCCGGATGAGGACTGGCCGAAGCGCGGTCAGCGTGCGCCCTGCTTGTGCTAGCAGCCGGGGCCGGTTGCGCCTCGGTGTGCTCAACGGGCGCCTTAGGTGGCGCTGCGGCCTCGACAGACTCGTGCGGCCGCCGAGCGATGTGGCGGGCGACGGGGCGTCCAAGTTCCATGATGACTCCTCGGGGTGTCCTGGATCCGTTCTGCCTCATTGTCTCACTCCGCCGAGGTAGCCGTTCCCGCTGTATTGATTGGTATGCATGTGGCACTAGTGAATTGCCAGGACAAATCTATTGTCGTGGGTTGACGTAAAGCAAGGATGCGGCTCGCGGATGCAAACGTTTACGGGTTGATATGGTTTAATCACTGCTAAGTAAAGACTTGGCAAAGTTTGCAAGCGTAGGGCAATCGCTTGATGGCCAAGGTCAAGTCACGGACAACAACTCACGACCACACCAAGGGGACTACCTATGGCTACTATTGTGCGCTCTGTTCCGCCATCGACCCTTGCCCCCTCCACAGTCTCGGCTGAATTCGTCATCGCTGTTGTCCCCGCACACAACGAAGAAGATGGCTTGGCGAATACTCTGTTGGGGCTGTCTGGCCAATCTCATCGGCCCGACCTTGTCATAGTGGTCTCGGATAACAGCACGGACGGGACGGTTCCCCTGGCCCAGTCGTTCCCCGGAGTGGTCGTGATCGAGACGACCGGCAACACCGACAAGAAGGCTGGAGCCCTCAACCAGGTTTTGGCGTTGGTCTTACCGCATCTGGGGGACCAGGACGTGATTTTGGCCCAGGACGCCGACTCGGTGCTCTCCGCGGACTTCGTCGAGAACACTCTGCGTCACCTTCAGGCCAGGCCCGACATCGGAGCCATCGGTGGCGTGTTCGCTGGCAGCCCAGGCGGCGGGTTCGTGGGTCACCTGCAGCGCAACGAGTACGCCCGGTATGCGCGCGACGTACACCGTCTGGACGGTCGATGCCTCGTCGTCACCGGGACAGCCGCACTCTTCCGCGCGCAGACACTGCGCGATGTGAGTACGGCGCGGTTGGCCGGGCATTTGCCGGCGGGCGATGGCCACGGAGGCATCTACGACACGACGGTTCTGACCGAGGACAATGAACTGAGCTTCGCTTTATTGCACTTGGGGCACAAAATCTCCTCGCCCGCGGACTGCACGTTGGCTACTGAGGTGATGGAGTCTTGGTCCGATCTGTGGGCTCAACGGCTGCGCTGGAAGCGCGGTGCCGTCGAGAACTGTCTGCAATACGGTTTGACCAGGGTGACCTGGCGTTATTGGGGTCGTCAGATCATGACGTTCCTGGGACTGCTGGTGACCATCGTGTACTTCGGGACCTTGATATGGGCAGCAACCGTTGGAGGGGGCATTAACCTCCACCCATTTTGGGTGGCAGTAACCGGTGTGTTCGTGCTGGAGCGCGTGATCACCGTCCGATACAGGGGCTGGCGGCAGATGATCCTGTCGGCCTCGATGTACGAACTGGTCATCGACATGTTCCTGCAAGTCGTGCATGCGAAGGCATACGCCGATGCGGCACTCAATCGTGAAAGAAAGTGGTAACCATGTACAACAATCCTTCTGCACCTTTGGCCGCCGGTGGCACCGGCGCCTTGGCAATGACCGGTTTCAACTCGGTCTGGCTGATTCTGGCAGCGTTCGCCTTCTTGGCGCTCGGCACCGCCCTGATGCGTATCGCGCCGACCCCCGCACGGGCCGTCGCCTCGCGTCCGGGCCACTGGTCCGCCGTCTATCAGCCGCGCCACAGCCGTCGCTGACTCGTGCCATCCACGCCGCCTGGAAAGTCGATCCGACTGGGCGGCGTGGACACGGCATGTCGGAAAGGAGCAACATGACCTCGCACCGTGAGGGTGCGCGCCTCCGCGGAGGTCTCATCCGCGGCATGGGTGCCGCGTTGATCTCGCTCGGGCTGGCCCTCGCAGTGTTCTGCGGCTTCATGTTGTGGGGCACGAACGTGGCCGGAGACCAAGCATCTGCCCAGATCTTGGAGCTTGCCTCCGAGGAGTTGGGACAGTCGTCGGTCGCGGGCGCTCCGACGCCGGAGGGGACCAACCGGCCCGCCGCCACGGGAGACCAGGTGCCTGGCGCCGGCGGGGATACCGGGCGCGACGTTCGCGAGACGCAATCTGCTGTCGAGAATGGCGAGCTCATCGCAGTGGTGACGATCCCGTCGATCGACGTGGAAATCCCCGTACTGGAAGGCATGGACGGCGACATCCTGGACGAGGGGGTGCTCGGTCACTACCCAGGTACTCAAAGTCCGGGGGAGGTCGGCAACTTCGCCGTCGCCGGGCATCGCACCACCCATGGGGCCCCGCTGTACGACATCGACGAGATCGAGGTGGGAGATGCCATCGTGGTGCAGACCAGCCAAGGTTGGGATGTCTACGCCATGGAGCGTCAGCGTGTTGTCGACCCCGCGGCGATCGAGGTCATCGCGCCCGTTCCCGACGATCCGGACGCCACCGCTACATCCAGTTGGATGGTCCTGACGTCCTGTCATCCCAAGTTGAGCGCCGAGAAACGGATGATTGCCTACGCCAGCTTGGACCGTCACGTGCCGCGCAGCGAGGGACCTCCGGCTGAGCTGGATTAGTCGACCGGATTGAGGTTGTCGAACCGCACGCTGCCGGCTGGGTCCTCAACCTGCCAATTGCCGCCACCGAGCTTTACCTGGCCCACCGCCTCCGAGACCCATGGTGGCGCCGGGAGGGGTGGTACTGCTTGGTTCCACGTGGTCCCTTCCGGACTGGTCTCAAGGTGCAGTCGAGACCCGTCATGTCGGATCCGTATCCAGCGGTCATCGCCGGGGTCGTAGGAGAAGTCGACGTCCTGATCGGTGCCATCGGTCTTGATCCGGAACCGCCCGGAGTGCGAACCATGGGTGAAGACGTGAACGCTGTTGTCAGCGTCCTGCACGAAAGCGATCTCGGACTCGCTCTGCGAGTGCACTGCGGGCGGTCGGATCTGCTCCACTGTGATCGAGGATTCGCTCAACTCGTGCTCTATGGCCGACTGCACCCCGTGGTAGCCGGGACCAAGCGGAAGACTGAGCCGCCCCTGCGCCACACTCGGCTGCCCGTACTGCAAGGTGCCCGGCCACCGGCTGGTGTCCAGACGGTCATCGAACCCATCGGTCAGGGCTGCCGTCTTCGCCATGGAAGGCGGCTCTGCCGGGACGCTGAAACCCGGGGGCAGCGGCGTCCAGCGAGCCTCGGAGAACGTCACTTCGAAGGGCTCTTGACGATCCGCGGCCACACCGTCGATGAGCCAAAGGTTGATCCGCATTCGAGCGTCGATGAATCGCGGAACGTCCCCGCCGAATACCTCGCGTTGGTGCATCACCGAACCGGTGTCGTCGCGCACGATGGTCCATTTGACGTAGCCCGGAGCCCACACGAAGGAGTGGGTAAGGGGCCCGGTGTAGTCGAGTTGAAACTCTCGCATGAAGGCTGGATCGGGCTTGTGCATCGAGATCGAGCCCGGCCCCGTGCCGGGTTTGCCCCACTGCGAGTACTCGATGTCGATCTCTTCGTGGCCTTCGTCCGGGCTCAGATGTTGGTAGCTGAACATGCCCAACACGCTGCGGTCGTTGGGCGGCAGCACGGAGGTGCTCGTGCTGAAGGTGTAAGTGCCATAGCCGGTCGGTCCAGCTCGGACCACCTCGGCACTTTCCCATTGGCCGGACGTGTTTTGCGCAACCTTGAGCTTCAGTGAGCCACGATCGCCGAGCTCGACCCCGCGTGGGTCCCACCGGTTGGGTCCGGGGCCCATCGAGGGTGCCTCCTTGGCGGACCAGAGCGCCCCGGTCCACTCGAACTCATCGCTATCGCTGAGCGGCGTGAACGTCTCGGCCGACGAGGGCCCGGTGAGGTAGTCGCCAAGCGAGTGAACGGTGGAAGGGTACATGACCGTCGATCCTCCCAGCACATACATCTGCTGAGGCTGCTGCCTGGCCAAGGCGCCAGCGGTGGCGGGATGAACCCGGTCTTTGGGAGTGAGCAGCAGCGGCACGCCATCGCGCGCTGCCGGAGCGGCGCCGACCAGCGCATCGGGGAACGCCTCGCCCGACGCCAGGTAGGCAGGTGAGCGCCCGGGAGGGTACTCCTGCGCTACTGCCGCTGCGGTGGCGTAGCGATTGACCCCCGCGATCCGACGTGCCGGCGCCTGGCTGAGACGAGTGGCAGACTCCAGAATGTCGTCCGAGACCGCAGCAGGTCCCCCGAGGACCACGATCTGTTGGGGAGCTAACCGAGCAAGCTCGAGGCGTATGTCCGGCGCCAGTTGGCCCTGTGACGTGAGGAGCAGTGGGGCCTTGTGGTGACCCGCCAGGGCGGCTCCGCCGAGGGCGTCAGGGAAGTCCTCACCACTGGCCAGGTATGCCACGTCGGCGCCCTCGGAGTAGAGGCGTGAGACCGCGACCGACGTCGTGTAGCGGTCGGTGCCCCATACCCGCTCGACCTGGCCTGAGACAGCGTGACCCCGCAACGTATCGACGACCTCGTCGGAGACGGCCGACGTTCCGCCCACCACGACAATTCGGTCCGGACGTAAACGCTCCAACTCCACCACGGTCTCCGGTGGCAGGCTGCCGCTTCTCGTCAACAACAATGGGGATTCTTCGGCGCCGGCGCGGGCTGCGGCTGACAAGGCATCGGCGAAACCCGTGCCACCGACGACGAAAACGGTCGGCACGCCAGCAGTCCACGAGCTCGCCATTGTCGCGGACGTGGCGTAGCGATCGGCCCCGGATATACGCACAGGCTGTGCGTCCGAAGAGTTCTGGGATGGTGCCTGTCCGGTCGGCACCGCTGCCAGCACGCTGGAGGGCTGCGTCGAGGGCGCCTCGATAGCCGTCAACCCTGCACCGCCGACAGCAAAAATTAATCCTGCTAACGACGACATGATTCGACTGCCCACAGCATCTCCCGTTTATGTGCCCCTTGAAAAGCATGAGTGGGCGGGAGGCGCGGTGAGTGCGAACGTGACAATTTATGGCCGTGGCCTGACTGAAAAATAGCCCTAGGTAGAAGGTTTCATGACTCTAACCAGTGTTGTGCCGGTGCCGGATGAGACAAGAAGTGCGTCATCGCCTGGGTGTAGGCGTAGGCACCGCTCTGACCGAAGACGACGACATCACCGGCTCGTAGGTCGGCTGGGAGGCGGCCCGTGCCCAACCGGTCCAGCGACGTGCAGAGCGGCCCAGCCAGAGTGAACTCGACCTCTGGCGCAGGCTCGCTGCCCCGACCCGGAGCCCTCTGTGCCCCGGGCGCATCAGGTGCGTTGCCGGGAACCGCAGCCCTCTGTGGCCCCGGCGCATCAGGTGCGTTGCTGCGCGCATTGGGCAGGTCGGCGCAGCGCAGCGCCGTCGTCGGAAACGACTGCCCGGTCATCAACGGGCGAAGGAGGTGGTTGATGCCGCCTTCGAGCATCACGAAGTGCACCCCACGGCTGACCTTGGTGCGCACCACCCGTGCCGCATAGACGCCGCAGGGCCCAGAGAGCCACCGACCCGGCTCCAACAGCAGGTGCCCGGTGAACCACGGGTTGTCGGTCAACAACGCAGCCAGCCCGGCGCCGAGCGCGACAATGTCCAGGTCATGGTCGGCGGCCGTGTCGGCATACCTGATCCCCAGCCCACCACCGATGTCGATCAGGTCCACGTCCACGCCGTGTTCATCGCGCAGCGTTCGCGCGATCCGCAGCGCCGTGCGGTGATTGGCCAGCAGCACGTCCGCATCTAGTTCGTTGCTGGCGGCGAACACCTGCAGGCCGGCGATCGCCACCGCGCGATAAGTGCGGGCCTCGGCGATGAACTCACCGAGATCCTCCTCGTCCACGCCGAACGCCGAGGGGCCGCCACCGCCGATGATGCTGGCCCGTTCGCTGACCCCGGAGGCCGGGTTGACCCGAACGTTTATCGGCAGCGGCGCGGCGTCTAGGCCGCCCACCCGGCGATGTTCGGCGCTGATCCGGGCGACATCCTCGATGCCATCGACCTGGATACGAGCCCCCGCGGACAGCGCCGCGGACAGGTCACGATCGCTCTTGGCCGGCCCGGCGAAGACTAGCCCGCCGTACGGCGATGCCGCCACCACCCGGTCGACCTCCCCGGCTGAGGCGCAGTCGAACCAGGCGCCCAGCTGCGCGAAGGTCGATAGCAAGGGGCCGCCGGGGTTGGACTTCACGGCATACGCCAGTCGCACCCGGGGCGGCAGCACGCGACGCAGAGCGGCGAAGCGTTGCGCGGCGTGATCCAGGTTGTAGATGAAGCACGGCGTGCCGATCGCCGGTTGGGGTCCGGCCAACAGGGTATGCAGACGCTCACGGTCGAAGGTGAAGAGTGACTCAGCCATCCGCCCCAGCCTGAGTGGCAAAGTCGGCGCGGTCGGCGTGGTCAGCGCGGTCGGCGAAATCGGTGATGCGGCGCAGGCCTTCGATCAGTTCGTCGGGCGGACCGCCGACGCTGATCCGGATGTGTCCTTGACCGGCCGGCCCGAAGGCCGACCCGGGCACCACGCTGACGCCCCCGTGGTCGCGCAGTCGGGTAGCCCAGGCGTGGTCATCGCCCCATGGGGTGGGCACCCACTGGTAGAACCCGCCGGCCGGACGGCCGCTCGGCAGCCAGGCGGGTGCATGCTGTTTGAGCAGATCCCAACGGGCGGCGAGCTCGGCGCGGGAGGTGGCCAACACATCCTCGCTGGCGTGCAGCAAGGCAGTGGCCGCCACCTGGCTGGGCTGTGCCGGTGCTGTGTTCATCGCGTTGTGCACCAATACCGCCGGGGCCAACACCTCCGGGGGGCCAGTCGCCCACCCCACCCGCAATCCGGGAGCAGCCCACGCCTTAGACACCGACTCGGTGACGATGGCGCGCTCGGACACCATCCGCATGCTGGGCGCATCCGGGCCTGCGGGCAGTTCGCGATACACCTCATCGGACAGCACGAGAATGTCGCGGCGGGCGCATTCCTGCGCGACGAGCTCCAGGGCCGCCGGGTTGGCCCCGCCCCCGGTGGGGTTGCTGGGGTGATTCAGCACCACGAGCCGTGGGCGTCCGGCGTTCTCGCTGCGGCCGCGGTCCAGGGCTTCGATCAGGGCCGGCGCATCGAGTGACCCGTCGGCGGCCAACGGATAGTCCGCCGTGGTCGCGCCGCACAGATGCGCCAAGGTGCGATAGGCGGGAAAACCAGGATTGGGCACCCACACCACATCTGCTTCGCCGACATGGGCAGTGAACAGCGCATACAGGGCGGCCTGGCTCCCGGCGCTGATCATCAGACGCTCGTCGGCGACTCCGAGCCGTTGCCGCAGCACCTCCCGTAGCTCGCCCCTGCCCTGATTGGGTCCGTAGGCACATCGGCCCACCTCCCGTGCCCAGGTAGTCAACGCTTCCCGAGCGACCTGCGGCAGCGGCCACCCCGGCTCGCCGAGAGCCAACGAGACGTTGCCCGGCGGAGCGGCGGCCGCGAAGCTGCGGATCATCGAGGTCGACAAGCCAGCGGTCCGCGGCGCGCTGGTTAGTGAAGGGACACTCACCGGAGGGCATCTTCGAGCGCGACCGCAGCCGCGGTGCGCTCGTCGCGGTATTTCACGATGCACGGTGCGTAGAGGGAGAGTCCGTGCTCGCGGGCGAAGTCGCCGCCGCCCGGACGAGAACCCGGCACCAGCACGGCCCCCGCCGGTACCTCACCGGTCACGGTCCGGCCCTGCACCAGGTCGTAGATCGTGGTGGTCGCCGTCAACGTGACGGACGGCGCCAGCACTGCTCGAGTGCGAATGACGACACCCTCAAAC